>DASYBB010000138.1:0-96382 GCA_036501025.1 Streptosporangiaceae bacterium | reverse complement strand
CCTCAGCGCCACCGCCAGCTGGATCGTGATGATCGCGCTGGTGCTGCTGGCCGGGGTGATGATGTACCTGCGGGATCACCGCCGGCGTTCCAACGGGCTGGTCGCCCCGCCGTTGTCTGTCACCCTGCTGAAGGTGGCCGCGATCGCGGTGGCCGGGATCGTGGTGGTCCTGGTCGGCAACAGCAACCGGGGCACGCTGTTCCTGGCCGTGCGCGGGCTGCCCTGGGTCGTGCTGGTCGTGCTGGCGGTCCTGGTCATCTACTCGACGCTGCTCAGCCGGACCCGGTTCGGCCGCTACGTCTACGCGATCGGCGGCAACGCCGAGGCGGCCCGGCGGGCGGGCGTCAGCACCAACCGGATCCGGGTGCTGGCCTTCACGCTGTGCGGCCTGACCGCGGGCATCACGGGCATCATCTACTCGTCCTACCTGGGCTCGATCTCCAGCGGCGTCAACGGCGGGCAGAACGCGCTGAACGCCGTGGCCGCCGCGGTCATCGGCGGGACCAGCCTGTTCGGCGGCCGGGGCAAGATGATGGACGCCCTGCTCGGCGGCCTGGTCGTGGGCGTGATCGCGAACGGCCTGCAGCTGCTCGGGCTGTCCGCGGCCACGCAGCTGATCTGGACGGCCCTGGTCCTGGTCGCGGCCGTGACCGTGGACGCGCTCACCCGGCGCGGACGGGGCACGGCCGCCTAGCGCCGGTCAGCCCCAGCGGACGGTGCCCAGCCACGCCAGCCGGGCACCGTCCGCGGGCGCGTCCGGCCGGGCACGTGATCGACGCCACAGCCGGCCCTTAGTGCGCGGAATACGGTTCATGGCACAATAGTTACCGAGGTAAGCGTGCTCCGGGGTCGGTGAAACTCCGAACCGGCGGTGACAGTCCGCGACCCGGCCGAGTCCATCGGCCGGCTGATCCGGTGAAATTCCGGGACCGACGGTTAAAGTCCGGATGGGAGGCAGCACGCGCGCGGCGAGGCGTCATGCGCCGTGCTGCGCTCTCGCGCACCCCCCGGAGCCCGGACGAGATTGTGGGCTCTGAGGAGGACCGGGTGTTCACCGGAATCGTCGAGGAACTGGGCCAGGTGGTCACGCTTGAGCGTGCCGCCGAGCCCGCCCGGCTGACTGTCGCCGGGCCGGAGGTGACCGCGGACGCCAGGCGCGGTGACTCGATCGCCATCAACGGCGTCTGCCTGACGGTGACCGCCATTTCTGACGGGCAATTCAGCGCGGACGTGATGGGGGAGACCCTGAACCGGTCCAGCCTGGGCGCGCTCGCTGCCGGCGCGCCGGTCAACCTGGAGCGCTCAGTGCGGCCGGACGGCCGCCTGGGCGGGCACCTGGTCCAGGGCCACGTGGACGGCACCGGCACCATCGTCTCCCGCACCCCCGCCGCGGGGTGGGATGTCGTCCGGATATCAGTGTCGCCGGAGCTATCCCGTTACGTGGTGGAAAAGGGATCCGTGGCGGTCGACGGCGTCAGCCTGACCGTATCGGCCCTCAGCCCGCCGGGCCCGGGCGCCTGGTTCGAGGTGAGCCTGATCCCCGAGACCCTGCAGCGGACCACGCTGGGCACCAAGCAGCCCGGTGACGTGGTCAACCTGGAAGCCGACATGATCGCCAAGTACGTGGAGCGACTGCTCGCCGGGAGGCAGCTATGACCAGTCTGGGACCCCAGCGGCAGGCGGCGGGGGCCGTCGGGCTGGACGCGGTGGAGCGCGCGGTGCAGGACATCGCGGCCGGCCGGGCCGTCGTGGTGGTGGACGACGCGGCCCGCGAGAACGAGGGCGACATCATCTTCGCCGCCAGCAAGGCGACGCCCGAGCTGCTGGCCTTCACGATCCGCCACGCCCGCGGCCTGATCTGCGTGCCGATGCTCGGCAAGGACCTGGACCGGCTCCAGGTGCCGCCGATGACGACGGACAACCAGGAGCACATGGGCACGGCCTTCACCATCAGCGTGGACTCCCGGCACGGGATCACGACCGGCATCTCCGCCGCCGACCGGGCCAAGACGATCCGGACGCTGGCCGACTCGGCGACCGAGCCGCACGACATCGTCCGGCCCGGCCACGTGTTCCCGCTGCGCTACACCGAGGGCGGCGTGCTGCGCCGGCCCGGCCACACCGAGGCCGCGGTCGACCTGGCCCGGCTGGCCGGCCTCACCCCGGCCGGGGTGGTGGCCGAGATCGTCAACGAGGACGGCACGATGGCCCGGCTGCCGCAGCTGCGCGCCTTCGCCGACGAGCACGGCCTGGCCCTGATCACGATCGCCCAGCTCATCGAGCACCGCCGCCGGGCCGAGAGGATGGTCGTCCGGGTGGCGGAGACCCGGATCCCCAACGCCCACGGCGAGTGGCGGGCGCTGGGCTACCTCAACTCGGTCGACCGGACCGAGCACCTGGCCCTGATCATGGGCGACCTGGACGCCGGGCCGGGCGAGGACCTGCTCGTCCGGATGCACTCCGAGTGCCTGACCGGGGACGTATTCGGCTCGCGCCGCTGCGACTGCGGGGAGCAGCTGGAGGCGTCCATGGCCGCCATCGCCGCCGCGGGCCGCGGCATCGTGCTCTACCTGCGCGGCCACGAGGGCCGCGGCATCGGCCTGCTCAGCAAGCTGCGCGCCTACCAGCTGCAGGACAGCGGGGCCGACACCGTCGACGCCAACCTCGACCTCGGCCTGCCGGTCGATGCCCGCGAGTACTCCACCGGCGCGCAGATCCTGGCCGACCTGGGGGTCGAGTCGCTCCGGCTGCTGACCAACAACCCGGCCAAGGTCACGGGCCTGGCCGGGTTCGGCATCAAGGTCACCGCCCGGGTGCCGGTGCCGGTCGTGGTCACGCCCGACAACCTGCGCTACCTGCTGGCCAAGCGGGACCGGCTCGGCCACCAGCTGGACGGCCTGCCGCCGGTCCCGGCCAGCACCGAGGCGTCATGAGCGGGGCGGGCCGGCCCGCCGGGCGCAGCGTCGACGCGGGCGGGCTCAGCCTCGCCATCGCGGCCACCCGCTGGCACGCCGAGGTGACCGACACGCTGGTCAGCCGGGCGGTGGCGGCGGCGGGCGCGTGCGGCGTGACCGACCCGCTGGTCGTCCGCGTGCCGGGCGCCGTCGAGCTCCCGGTCGTCGCCGCCGAGCTGGCCCGCCGCCACGACGCGGTGGCGTGCCTGGGGGCGGTCATCCGCGGCGGCACCCCGCACTTCGAGTACGTCTGCGACGCGGTCACCTACGGCCTGTCGCGGGTCGCCCTCGACACCGGCACTCCCGTCGGCAACGGCGTTCTGACCTGCGACGACATCAAGCAGGCGATCGACCGCAGCGGCACCGAGGACAGCGCCGAGGACAAGGGCTGGGACGCGGTCCTGGCCGCGCTGGAGACGGCCCTGCTGCTCCGCTCCCTCCGGGAGCCGCCGGCCTAGGGCCTTACGCGATCCGCACCACGAGGTCGGAGCCGGCCCGGCCGGGGAACCGGTCCCGCACCGCCGGGTCGTGCCCGGCGACGATGACCGTGCCGCGATCCTGCTCCAGCTCCCGGATCTGGTCGAACGCGGCGTACATGGCCGGGACGTCGGCGACTATCGAGAAGGGCCGGTCCCGCTCCAGCTCCTCGTAGTAGTGCACCGCGTCGGAGGCCAGCACGACCCGCCCGGCCGGCGTGCCCACCACCACGATGGCCTGCCCCGGCGTGTGCCCGCCCACCTCCAGCAGCTCGACGCCCGGCGCGACCGGGAAGCTGCCCCGCACCAGCGACAGCCGCCCGGCCGCCCGCAGGTCGCGCAGATGGCTGATCTCACCGCTCTCGGCCGAGTGGGCGAACTGTGCGCGCCGGGCCATCGGGCCGGTCCAGAACGCGTACTCGGCCTCGGTCATGATGACCTCCGACGCGCCGAGCGCGGGCAGGCCGCCGATGTGGTCGTAGTGCGCGTGCGTCACGATGACCCGCGGGGCCGCGGCCGGGGCCACGCCCGCCGCCCGGAGCGCCTCGGCGGTGCTCAGCAGTGCGGTCCGGTTCCGGGACCGGCCGCCGGCCGCCGAGAACCCGGTGTCCACCACGATGTCGCCGCCCGGCCCGCGGATGACCCAGAAGAAATAGTCCATCCCCAGCGCCCGGTCGGGCTCGCCGTAGGCGTGATAGTTCAGGAACACCTCGCCCGCCGTGGCCTGCCGGGTGCCGTACCGGACGGCGAGCACCGCATAACCGTCCGCGGCCGGCTGGCTCACGGAGCGGAGCGGGGCCAGGCCAGGACGGGGCCGGTGGCGCGGACCAAAACGTCCGTGCCCGCCGCGAGCTGCGGGCCGCCGGCCGTCCGGACGATGATCTCGAGAGCCGGCGCCTCGGTGAGCCGCACGCGGAGCACCGCGTCGTGGCCGTAGTAGTGGCAGGCCACGACCTGGCCCGGCACGTAGCTGCCCGCTGACGGCCCGCCCGCGGCCTCGACCGCCAGCTGCTCGGGCCGGACCAGCACCGTCACCGGACCCGGCTCCAGGCCGGCCGCCGCCGTCAGCGCCAGCTCCCCGAAGACCGTGCGCACCCCGGTCCCGCCGGTCAGCTGCCCGTCGAGCAGGTTGGCCTCGCCGATGAACCCGGCCAGCTCCGGGTCGGCCGGGCTGATGTAGAGATCCTGCGGCGCCGCGTACTGCGCGATCTGGCCGTCGCGCAGCACCGCCACGCGGTCAGCCATCGACAGGGCCTCGTCCTGGTCGTGCGTGACCAGGATCGCGGTCGTGCCGCGGGCGGCGAAGATCTGCGCCACGTCGGCCCGGACGCTGGCCCGCAGGTGCGCGTCCAGGGCCGCGAACGGCTCGTCCAGCAGTACCAGGGCCGGCTCGATGGCCAGCGCCCGGGCCAGGGCGACGCGCTGCTGCTGGCCGCCGGACAGCTGATGCGGGTAGCGCTTGCCCAGCCCGGCCAGCCCGACCGAGTCCAGCAGCTCGCCGATGCGCGGGCCGCGCCGCTGGCCGGCGGGCAGCCCGAAGCCGACGTTGGCCGCCACCGACAGGTGCGGGAACAGGCTGCCCTCCTGCGGCACGTAGCCGATCCGGCGGCGCTCGGGCGGCACGTGCGCGTCCGGCCCGTCGGCCAGCTGGTCGCCGATGCGCACCGTCCCGGCGTCGGGCCGGTCGAACCCGGCCAGCACCCGCAGCAGGGTGGTCTTGCCGCTGCCCGACGGGCCGAGGATCGCGGTCAGCGAGCCGGCCGGGACGGTCAGGTCCACCCCGGTCAGCACCGGATGGCGGCCGAACGCCTTGTACAGCCCCTGGACGGACAGCTCGGTCACGCGAACATCATCGCGCATGCGCGGACCGGTCGAAGAACCGGCCGAGGACGTAGCTCGGCACGGCGGCGATCAGGATCATGGCGATCGCGAACGGCGCCGCCTGCGCGTACGATCCGTCGGTCTCGTACTGCCAGAACTGCGTGGCCAGGGTCTGCACGCCGGTCGGGACCAGCAGCAACGTCGCGGTGAGCTCCGTCACGACCGAAAGGAACACCAGGCAGAACGAGGCCGCCAGGCCCGGTCCCGCCAGCCGGAGGGTGACCCGGCGCAAGGTGGCGGCCTTGCCCTGGCCCAGGGAGCGGGCCACCTCGTCGAGGCTGGCCGGCGCCCGCGCCACCGCGGCCTTGACCCCGACCAGCGCGAGCGGGAAGAACATGATGGCGTAGCAGATGACCAGCAGCGGGGCGGTCTGGTAGCCGGCACCGCCGAGGTAGTGCTCGGTGAAGTAGGCCAGCGCGAAGCCGATCACCGCGCCGGGCACGGCCAGCACCAGGTAAGTGCTGCGCTCCAGGAAGTGCCGGGCGCGGCCGGCGTGCCGGATGGCCAGCAGCGCCACCGGGAGGGCGGCCAGGGTGTCCAGGACGCCGGCCACGGCGCCGTAGCCCGCCGTGTGGGCGAGCGCGTCGATCATCGAGACGCTGCCGGCGGTGACCGAGGGGATCCCGCCCTCGAAGACCCAGTACACGCTGGAGTACACCGGCACGCCGAGGGCCGCCGCGACCAGCACGGTGACGGCGGCCAGGGCCGGCCAGGTGGCCTTGCCCAGCCGCAGCGGCGGGCTGACCCGCTGCGCGCCCGCGCCCATCCGGGCCACCCGGCCCCGGCCGCGGGCCAGTCCCTCGCCGCCCAGCACGAGCAGGCTGAGACCGACCAGGACCAGGGACAGGGCGCAGGCGGCCGTGATGCTGAAGGAGAGGTTGAACTCGGTGAAGATCTCGGTGGTGAACGTCTGGTAGCCGAGCAGCTCGAAGGCGCCGTACTCGGCCAGCAGGACCAGCGCCACCAGCAGGCTGCCGCCCAGGATCGCGCCGCGGGCCTGGCCGACCGTGATCCGGAAGAAGGTGCGCAGCCGGGACGTGCCGAGGCTGCGGGCCACCTCCTCCTGGACCGGGTCGGCCGACCGCAGGCTGGCCGCGACGGGCAGGTAGACCAGCGGGTAGACGGCGAGCGTCATGACCAGGACGGCGCCGCGGAAGCCGTGCACCCAGGTCCACAGCGAGGCCCAGCCGAAGCTGACCACGAAGTCGGGGATGGCCAGCGGCACGACGATCAGCACGGCCCAGATCCGGCGGCCGGGCAGGTCGGTGCGCTCCACCAGCCAGGCGGCGCCCGTGCCGAGGACCGCGCAGCCGACCGTGACGGCCACGGTGAGCCTCACCGTGTTCCACAGCAGCTCGCCGGTGAGCGGCCGCGCGATCAGCGCGATCACCTGGTGCAGCCCGGCCCCGCTGGTCTCGATCAGCAGGAACACCAGCGGCAGCGCGAGGAGCACCGCCACGCCGGCGCTGAACGCGATCAGCCCGGCGGGCCGCCGCGCCCGCCGTGGCCTTACCGCCGGCCCGGTGCCGACCGGGCCGGGCGGCCGGGCGGGCGCCGCCTCGAGCAGGTCCTGGCTCGTCACAGCAGCCCGGCCTCGCGCAGCAGCGCGATCCCGTCGCTGCCGGTCCCGAGCTGGGCGATGGTGATCGGGTAGGGCTGGAGCTGCCGCAGCGGCATCTCCGGGGCCTTGGTCGTGACGCCGGAGGCCAGCGGGTACTCGAAGCTGATGGACTGGCCGGGGCCGGTGCCGGGGGTGGCGATGATGTCCTGGCCCTGCGGGCTGACCACGAAGGCGAGGAACTTCTGCGCCTCCGCCTGGTGCTTGCTGGACTTGAGGACGGCGGCGCCGGAGACGTCGATGACGTAGCCGGGGTTGTGCGGCGCCAGGTGGGTGATCTGCGCCTTCACGCGGCTCGCGCCGATCTCGGCCCGCATCCGGTACCAGTAGTACTGGTTGACGATCCCGAACGCGATGGCGCCCTGGTTGACCTCGGACGCGACGGTCTCGTTGTCGGGGTAGACGTGACCGGCCGCGTTCTTCTTGAGCGCGGCCAGCCACGTGAGCGTGGCCGCCTTGCCGTAGGCCCGCTCGTAGGCGATCACGATCGGCTGGAAGTCGGTCTCCTGCGGCGCGAGCGCGAGCTTGCCCTTGTACTTCGGGTCCGCGAACTGGCTGATCTGGGTGGGCAGCTGGCTGGCCTTGATCAGGCTCGGGTTGTACACGATGACGCTGGTGCGGGCCGACACGCCGACCCAGTCGCCGCCGGGCGAGTTGTACTGGCTCGGCGTGCGGCTCAGCGTGGCCGCGTCCACCGGCGACAGCAGGCCCTTGCCCTCCAGGCTCATCAGCGGCGGGGTGTTCTCGGTGTAGAACAGGTCGGCGGGGGAGTGGCTGCCCTCGGTGGCGATCTGGTCCGCGAGCGCGTCCTCGTCGTCGCTGCGGATCTGCACCTGGATGCCGGTCTTCTTCTCGAACGCGGCGACCAGGTTCTCGGCCGTCTGCACGTGCTGGCCGCTGTACAGGGTGAGGGTCGTGCCCGAGGCGCCGGAGTTCGCCGAGGCGCTGCCGCAGGCGGCCAGGGCGCCGCACGCGGCGACGGCGGCCACCGCGGAGGCGAGCCACCGGCGCGCGTGGCTGGGGACGTGGCTCATGACGCGGCTCCCGGGCAGATGGCGTTGACCTTCTTGCTGGCCGCCGCGACCGCCTTGACCGCGGCGCTGCTGGATCCCTCGCTGCTGAACAGGTGCTGGTAGGCGCTGTCCAGCTGGCCGACGGCCGTCTTGAGCGGCTGGTCGGCGATGTGCACCTGGCGCAGCGGCAGGATCTGCGCCTCGGCGTAGCCGGCCGGGTCGGTGTCCGGGTCGGGGCCATCGGCCAGCACGGCGCCGATCTGCTGGCAGGACTGCCGGGTGCTCGCCGCGGCCGCGCCCGCCGACGTGCCCGCGGATGCGCCGCAGGCGGCCAGGGCCAGCATCGGGATCAGGGCGAGCCCGGCGGCGGGCGGTCCCCACGAGCGCAGCCGGCCCCTGCGCGGGGGCAGGGGCAGCGGGGCAGGTGGATCGGCTGGAATGGTCATCCGTCCCTCTTGCTTGCTTGCTTGCTCGGTCTGCGGCGTGCTGCCGTCACGTGGCCCCGCGCGGCTCGCGATCCATACCAAGCTTAGGCTTACCTAACATGGCGTCGCCCAGGTTACCAAGCAGCGCGCCGGGCGACAGGCCCGGGGGAGTGAATGTGACTCAGTTCTCCCGGCGGCCCCCGGGCACGTACGCTGTACAGCATGGGCGCCGTCAAGCTCTGAGGTGATTCGGCAGTGCGGGACATTCTTGATCTGATCTCGAAGTGGTGGGACGCCGGCGAGACGTTCGGCCTGGCTACGGTGGTGAGCACGTTCTCCAGCGCGCCCCGCGAGCCGGGCGCCGCCATGGCCGTGTCGCCGGGCGGCGAGGTCGTGGGCAGCGTCTCGGGCGGCTGCGTCGAGGGCGCCGTCTACGAGCTCGCGGGCGAGGTCATCGCCACCGGGCGGGCCGTCCTGAAGCGGTACGGGATCAGCGACGACACCGCGTTCTCGGTGGGGCTGACCTGCGGCGGGCTGATCGACATCTACGTCGAGCCGGTCAGCAAGGAGTCGTTCCCGGAACTGGGCGAGATCGCCGCCGCGGTGCGCGCGGGCACGCCGGTCGCGGTCGCGACCGTGGTCGCCGGGCCGGGCGAGGTCAGCGCCCGGCGGGTGATCTGGGCCGACCCGGCCCGCCCGTCGCTGGGCCCGCTGGGCTCGGGCGACCGGCTGGACGAGGCCGTGGACGACGACGCCCGCGGCATGCTGGCCCAGGGCACGACCGGCGTCCGGCGCTATGGCCCCGACGGCGAGCGCCGCCTCGATGACCTGTCCGTGTTCGTGCAGTCGTTCACCCCGCCGCCGCAGATGCTGGTCTTCGGCGCCATCGACTTCGCGGCCGCCGTGGCCCGGGCCGGGAAGTTCCTCGGCTACCACGTCACCGTGTGCGACGCGCGGCCGGTGTTCGCCACGGCGTCCCGGTTCCCCGACGCCGACGAGGTGGTCACCGACTGGCCGCACCGGTACCTGGAGCGGATCGACACCGACGCCCGGACGGTCATCTGCGTGCTCACCCACGATCCCAAGTTCGACGTGCCGCTGCTGGAGGTCGCGCTGCGGCGCCCGGCCGCCTACATCGGCGCGATGGGCAGCCGGCGCACCCACGAGGACCGCCTGGAACGGCTGCGCGAGGCCGGCCTGACCGCCGGCGAGCTGGCCCGGCTCCGCTCGCCTATCGGGCTGGACCTGGGCGCCCGGACCCCGGAGGAGACCGCCGTGGCGATCGCCGCCGAGCTCATCCAGCTCCGCTGGGGCGGCTCCGGCCAGCCGCTGACGGCCACCTCGGGCCGCATCCACCACGAGCGGCTGACCGAGCGCCTGGCCCGCTAGCCGCGCCGCCCCCGGCGCGCTGCTGACGCGCGCGGCCGCCGTCGCCGTACCCTGGGCTGATGAAGGCTCAAGTGGCCGGCATCCTGCTGGCGGCCGGCGCCGGGCACCGCCTCGGCCAGCCCAAGGCACTGGTCGACATCGGCGGCCAGCCGCTCGTCACCCGCGGGATCACCCTGCTCCGGGACGGCGGCGCGGCCCCCGTCATCGTGGTCACCGGCGCCGCCGCCGTCGACCTGACCGGCGTCGTCACCGTGCACAACCCGCACTGGCGGACGGGCATGGGCTCGTCGCTGGCGGCGGGCCTGGCCACGGCCCCGGACGAGTGCGCCGCGGTGGTGGTGGCGCTGGTCGACCAGCCGCTGGTCGGCGCGGCGGCCGTCCGCCGCCTGATCGCCGCGTTCCACGACGGGGCCACCGTCGCCGTGGCCGCCTACGGCGGCCAGCCGCGCAACCCGGTGCTGCTGGCCCGGCCGCACTGGGCCGAGGTCACGGAGCTGGCCGCGGGCGACGCCGGGGCCCGGGAGTTCCTCCGGGCGCACCCGGAGCTGGTGACCCAGGTGGAGTGCGGCGACACCGGCCGCCCGGATGACATCGACACCAGCGAGGACCTCGCCCGCATCACCGGGCTGCTGGACCAGCCTGCAGGCCCCAGCTATGGGTCACGGCCTCCCCGGGCGCCAGCGTGAGCAGGTCAGTCCCGGTCGCGAAGGCGTTCGGCGGGCACGTCATCGGCTCGATGGCCACCGCCCGGCGCGCCCGGTCGGGCCCGAGGGCGTCACCGGTGAAGACCTGCAGCCAGCCGTAGCCCGAGCTGGCCCACAGCCCCAGCTCCGCGCCCGGCCCGCCCAGGCGCGCCCAGGCCCGGCCGTCGCCGTCGCGGCTGAGCCCGGTGAAGGCGTGATCCATCCGGGTGCCGGCGATGGCGCGCCGCTGGCGGAAGTCGAGCGGCGTCCCGGCCACGCCGGCGGGCGGCCCGGCCGGGATGCCCCGCGCGTCGGTCTCCAGCCAGGACGCGGCGGGCAGCTCAAGCTCCCATTCGTCGGCCAGCTCCGGGCCGGCCACCAGGTAGGGATGCGAGCCGGTCCCGTAGGGCGCCGCCGCCGAGCCGGCGTTGCGGGCCGTCACGGTGACCTCCAGGCCGTCGGCCGACAGCCCGTAGCGGGCCGTGAGCTCCAGGCAGAACGGGTAGCCGGGCTGGGCGTGCAGCACGTGCGCGAGCTCCACCCGGTCGCCCGCCTGCCGGGCCGCGGTCCAGTTGGCGAACCGGGTCAGGCCGTGGATCGCGTTGCCGTGGGCCGGCTCGCTCAGGTCCAGCTGGTGGGTGCTGCCGCCGAACGGGTAGCGGCCGTGATCGACCCGGTTGGGCCACGGGATGAGCAGCTGGCCGGCCCCCGCGGGCGGGACGTCGTCGGCCGCGTACCCGCTGATGACGGGCTGGCCCCGGTAGCTCAGCTGCCGCAGGCCCGCCCCCAGCTCGGTCACCGTGGCCCGGTAGTCACCCGCCGCGATGTCGTGCTGCGTGCCCGTGCGCGGCTCGGGTGACAGATCGGTCATGGTGTCCTTTGCGCGGTGCCCGTGGCAGCTCCGGCGGCTGGTGAATGCTCCGGGCGAAGGTTTGCGCCGGCGGGGCTGCTTGGGGAGCGGGGGACCTTCAGCCCCGCCGGCAATTGCACCATAGTCGCCTCGCAAACCGCTCGGAGTGAACTTTGACAACACTGCAGGTAGATCAACGCGGTCGGCCGGGGTGATGCCGGGGATCATGCCGGGTCGTGCCAGCGGGCAGCCAGCGCCGTCGTAACGGCGCTGGCTGCCCGCTCTCGGTTGGCGGTGCGGTTCCTACCTTTCGAACCGGATGATGGTCATCCAGGTCGGCGAGTTGACGACGCCGGTGACCGGCAGCCGGGAGCCGCGCTGGAAGGACCTGACCGCGGCCTGGGTCTGCGGCCCGAAGAATCCGGTGACCGGCAGGACGCGGAAGCCGTAGGCGAACCGGAAGTTGTGCTGGACGGCCCGGACCGCCGAGCCGCTGTCGCCGCGCCGCAGCGTGACGATCAGCCGGTCCCAGGTCGAGGGGCCGACGTTGCCGCTGGGGTTCAGGCCCCGGTTGCGCTGGAAGGTCTTCACGGCGCCGGTCGTGATCGTGCCGTAGAAGCCGGTGGCGGGGACCCGGAACCCCTTCTGCTGGAGCAGGTACTGGATGGCGAACACCCGCTCGCCCCGGCTCCCCGGCCGGACGAACGGCCATCTCACGTTGGTCGTCCATACGTGGCTCGGGCCGCCGGTCTTGGCCGTGGCGGTGGCCGCGCTGGCCGGCGCGGCGCTGACGAGCGTCGCCATCATGGCGACGGCGGCCAGGCCGAGTACGCCGACGAATACCCGATGCACGAGTGACCTCATGGGACCTCCTTGTTGCCGCCTGCGCGCATATTGCGCGCTGCCGTGCGGTCCCCAGGAATTGGTCGTCCGGCCCAGAAGCCGCACAGCACAGGAATTCCTCGATCACCCCAAAGTTAGTTTCAGGCTCTTTTTGCGTCAAGGGGGATTCGCATTGAGTTAGCCGAATAGTAATTTTCCTGACGCGGCTGATGCCATGTTTAGAAAATCGCGGCGCCAATTAGCGCGACCCGTCCGGCGAAGTCGTACCATCCGGCCTAGCTGGGCAGATATCCTCAGATCACGAGCGCCGCTGGCCGACGTAGGTGGCAAAGACAACAGTGTTTCCGAGATAGTGGCGCGTCCGGGCGTCGTAGTACCCGCCACACGTGACGAGCCGCAGCGTCGGCCAGCTGGTATACCCGTAGACACGCGCTGTCGGAAACCTGGTCTTCAGGTACTCAGCTACCGAATATGCCTCGAATATCGCCGTGCGGCCGCTGCTCAGCCGGACATATATCCGGTTTCCGGGTCGAAGATTGCCCAGGTAATAGAAAACCGCCGGGCCCACGCCGGTGGCGTCGACATGGCCGAGGATGACCGAGGCGCCGGGGGATCCGGGCGCCGGGCCGCGGTCATACCAGCCCGTCACGGTCGGCGTGCTGAGCGGCGGCACGCTGATGCTGCCGTCCGGCGCGAGCCCGAGATTGATGATCTTGGCCCGGACCCTGATGGCCGGGATGTCGATGCTGACCGGCTCGGCCGGCGCCAGGGCGCGCGGGCGGACCCGGTAGCGGTACTGCGGGGGATGGGCGGGGTGGCCGGCCGCCCACGGGGGCGGGACCGGCGGCGGGGCCCAGCGCAGCGTGTCGTGGCCGACGAAGGCGATCGTGATCCCGGCTCCGACCAGCACCGCCGCCAGCACGTTCAGCCATGCCATCGGCCCGGCCCGGCGCCGGGCCCGGCGAGCCGGCGGTCGGGCCGGCGGGCGCCGCTCGCCGTCGGGCGCGCGGGGGCGCGTGCCCTGCATCGTGCCACCCCCGCCCCCCAGCGACCCGTCGAGCAGCTTCTTTCCCGCGGGGCACCGGGGTTAAGCCGCGAGCGCGCGGCCCGGCCGGGACGCTAGCGCCGGGGCAGTCCCTCGCCAGCGAACGCGGCCGCCGGGCCGGGGGCCAGGGCGCCGGTCCGGACCGCTTCCGCGGCCAGGACGCCGAACAGGTAGAAGCAGGCCGACTCCTCGTCGGAGAAGACGCGGACCTCGTGCCGGGCGCCCCCCGAGCAGCTGAAGACCTCGAAGCCGCCGGGCGTCTCCAGCAGGCACATCGCGCCGTCGACCTCCTCGCCGACCGAGTAGGACGACGCCGGGATGGCCGCCAGCCCGGCCAGCTCGCTGAAGACCTGCACGGTGGCGGTCCGCTGCCGGGCCGCCCGCCGCCGTCGCGGCGCCGGCGCCGGGGGCGGCGGTGCCGACTGCGGCGGCACGCCCCAGGGCGGCGGGGACACGGCCGCCGGGGCGACCGGAGCCGGGTGCAGGGCCGGGGCAGTGACGGGCAGGCTGCTCGCCGCCGGGACAAAACCACCTGGCGGAACGGGGTTGACCGGGGTGACGGTGCTGGCCAGCGACCCGCTCGTGCCCGGACGGGCCAGAACGTCGCGGCCGGCCGGCCCGGCGAAGGCGTCGCGGCGGGATGACGCGGAGGCCGAGGCCGCGCGGAGCGCCTCCGCCTCCAGGGGCAGCGGCGCGCCGGAGGCGGGCGGCGGGGGCAGCGCGACGTTGCTCTCGGCCAGGATCCGCCGGCTGGGCGCGGTCACGGCGCCGAGCCCGTTCATCTCGCCGAGCCCGTTCATCCCGCCGAGCCCGTTCGTCGCGCCCGCCGGCTGCGGGGCGGTCCGGGGCGCCGGGGCGGCGCCGGGGTAGTCCGTCCGCTCCTCGACGATGTCGGTGACCTCGTCGCGGGCGGCGACCAGCTCGAAGACGCCGCGGTCCACCTGCCAGTAGCCGAGTTCCTCGGCCCGGTAGGCGTCGTGGCCGAGGTACCCGATGTGCAGCCGGTCGCCGAGGTCGTCCAGCACGATGCAGCGGTCGCCGCGGAACACGCCGACCGGCCGGGACTGCCAGACCGCCTGGACGTCACCGAGCCGCAGTTCCTTGCGCCAGTGCCCGGTGGCCGGCTCGAAGCCGAGCTCCTCCGGCGGCGGGCACGCGGCGAACAGGACGACCGTGCCGTCGGCAGGCCCCACGCCCGCCTCGTAGGGCGCGCCCCGGTACGTTGCCATCAGCCGGTAACGCATTGTCAAACCCCCCCTGACGGGCGAAGCCACACCTGGCCGTCGTAGCGGGCGATGAACTCGGCCCGCCCGGCGGAGATCCGGTAGATTTCCGCCCCCACGGGGACGGGAATCGGGTCTGTGAAGAACTCGGGCACCGGGCGGACCGGGTTGGCCGCGTAGCCGGTGCCGGTGAACGGCGGTTTCATGGCCCAGTCGCCGCCGAGGGCGACCGAGTAGGGGACCTGGTAGGACTCCGTGCGCACGGCCCGCCAGCGGAGGAGATACAGCTCGCCCATGTCGGGAGTGAACTCGGAGCCCTCGTAGCCCAGGCTCATTGCGCTGTAGTACTCACCGGGGTCGGTATAGGAACTGTCCGCGACCCGGTGGACGAACCCGGCGATGATCGAGCGCCGGCCAGTCAGGTACGGCTCCACCATACGTGGGGGAATCGCCTTGTGCATCAGCGTTCCCGGCTCTATGGCCATGGGAGTCCGGTCAACCTGGGCACCCCTGTCGCCTCTGGTCAGACTGTCCTGCAGTGCCATGAGACTCTCATATCGCGAAATACGTCCTCAACTGCTTCGGCCGACCTGGTCGTAACAGGGCGCAAGGGTATCTTCCGGGACTCGGCGGCGCGGCCAGGGGCGGCGCCGCGCCCGCCCGCCCGGCCGCCCCGCCGCGGCTACAGTGGGCCCGTGGCGGAGCCGGAGAACGCTGTCAGCAGCGCAGGCGCGCCGGGGGTCGAACCCGAGCGCGGTTCAGTCCAGGCGAGCGTACCCGAACGGGGTTCGGCCGGGAATGGGCCGCACGCCGGAATCATGCCCGGCGGGATCCTGGGCGCCGCCGAGCGGTTCCGCGACGACGACGGCTCGGCCGACCCGGCCGCCGCCGCGGCGCTCGGCGCGTTCGCGGCCGGAACGGGCAGCGAGCACGCCGCCCTGCTCGCCCTGGCGACCGCCCGCCTGCTGGTCCCGGTCCTGGCCGAGGCGGAGGCGCCTGTCCCGGCCGCGGCGGGGGAGAAGTCCAGCGACCTGGCCCTGCCCACGCTCGTCGGCCATGACGGCCGGCGTGCCATCCCGGCGTTCACCAGCGTCGAGGCACTGGCCCGCTGGCAGCCGGCGGCCCGGCCGGTGCCCGCCGACGCCGCCCGGGTCTGGCAGGCCGCCGCCGAGGACTCCTGCGCCGTCATCATCGACGTGGCCGGCCCGGTCCCGCTGGCCGTCGAGGGCACCCGGCTGGCGGCCCTGGCCGAGGGCGCCCCGGTCCCGCCCCCCGACGAGGACCCCGACATCCAGTCCGCCGTGGAGGCGGCCATCACCGGAGTCCTGGCCACCCTCCCCGCGCCCGGCGGCGGAACGCCAGCGGCAGGCGCGCCGGCCACGGGCGCCCTGGTCGGCTTCGCGCTGCATCCCGGCGTCGACGGGGGCGATCTGCTGATCGAGCTGACTGTCGCGCCCATGATCGACGCCCGGCAGCTGGCCGGCCTGGTCGGCTCGGCGGTCGTGCAGCAGCTCGGCTCGCGGCTGCGCCGCGGCATAGCCCTGGCCCTCAGCCCGGCCCGTCCCGCCTAGAACGGCACCATCCGAGCGGCCAGCGGCCGGCTCAGCCCCTCAGGCAGAGCCGCCGCTGCGCGGCCCGGCGCTGGCTCGCCGGCGCAGGGCGAACCCGCCCGCGACGGCCCCGACGCCGATCAGCGCCAGGCCCCCCAGGGCCAGCCCGCCGTTGGAGGTCGTGGACGTCGTGCCGTCACCTGTCGCGGCCCCGCCGTGCGGAACGGCCGTGACCAGCAACTCGGCGTTCGCCGGGGCGACGCCGCCGGGGCACTCGATCTCCGGGTCGTACGCGCCGGGCCGGATGGTGCTCGGCAGCGTGACCGAGATGCTGAAGTTGAACAGGCTGCCGTTGATCGCGTTCATCGGGATCCTCGACGGCAGGCCCAGCGTGGTGCCGATCAGGATGGCGTCCGCGGCGCCGGCGTTGAGGCCCTGATCGCAGTTGACCGTGAAGGTCACCCTGGCGCCCGGCGTGGCCGCGGCGGGCGTGGCGAACCCGCGGCTGCTGTCCCGGGCCGAGCCAGCCGAGCCGCCCGAGCCGCCCGAGACCGCGGCGTAGGTAGCGGGCGTCGCTGCGACCATCAGCGGGATGGCGAGCAGGACTGCCGTGGCGGCAAACCTGAGCAAGCGCATGAACCGTCCCTCCCCCGGAAAGCACGCTGCCGTCGCCTGGGCGCGCCCCCCTGGCGCGGCCCATCCAGCCCGCGAAGCTGGCCAGCGGCGACGGCTCCTGCCGTGCGCCGCGGGTGATACCCGGCGCCCTGTCGCGAGAAACGCCAGCCCCGGTCAGGCCAGTGCCATGCCCATGGCAGGATCGGCAGCATGCTGCACTGGCTGACTGCTGGAGAGTCACACGGCCGTGCCCTGCTGGCCATCTGCGAGGGCGTGCCCGCCGGAGTCGAGGTCGCCACGGCGGATGTCGCCGCGGCGCTGGCCCGGCGGCGCGCCGGGTACGGCCGGGGCGCGCGGATGAAGTTCGAGCAGGACGAGGTCGAGCTGACCGGCGGCGTCCGGCACGGCCGGACCCTGGGCAGCCCGGTCGCCATCCGGATCGGGAACACCGAGTGGCCGAAGTGGGAAACCGTGATGGCCCCGGACGCGGTCGGCGAGGAGGCCCTCGCCGCGCAGGCCCGGAACGCGCCGCTGACGCGGCCCCGCCCTGGCCACGCCGACCTGGCCGGGATGCAGAAGTACGGCTACGACGACGCCCGCGCTGTCCTGGAGCGGGCCAGCGCCCGGGAGACCGCGGCCCGGGTCGCGCTGGGCGAGGTCGCCCGCCGGTTCCTGCGCCAGGCCATCGGCGCCGAGATCGTCAGCCACGTGGTCGCCATCGGCTCGGTTCAGGCTCCCGCCGGGCTGGCCCCGCGGCCGGCGGACCTCGGGCGGGTCGACGCGGACCCGGTCCGCTGCCTGGACCCGGCCGCCAGCGCGGCCATGCAGGCCGAGATCGACCGGGCCAAGCGGGACGGCGACACCCTGGGCGGGATCGTCGAGGTCGTCGCCTACGGGCTGCCGCCGGGCGTGGGCAGCCACGTGCACTGGGACCGGCGGCTCGATGGCCGGCTGGCCGGGGCGCTGATGAGCATCCAGGCCATCAAGGGCGTCGAGATCGGCGACGGCCTGGCCACGGCGGCCCGGCGCGGCTCGCAGGCACACGACGAGATGGAGAACACCGAGGGCGGGGTCCGGCGGCTGACCAACCGGGCCGGCGGGATCGAGGGCGGGATGAGCACCGGCGAGCCCGTCCGCGTCCGGGCCGCCATGAAGCCGATCTCGACCGTCCCCCGCGCGCTGGCCACGATCGACGTCCGCACCGGCGAGGCGGCCAAGGCCATCAACCAGCGCAGCGACGTCACCGCCGTGCCCGCCGCGGGGGTGGTCGCCGAGGCCATGACCGCGCTGGTGATCGCGGACGCCGTGCTGGAGAAGTTCGGCGGTGACTCCGTCGAGGAAACCGCCCGCAACCACGACAGCTACCTGAAGGCGCTGGTGATCCGGTGAGCGGCGCGCCCCGCCCGCCCGCCGCGGTCCTGATCGGGCCGCCGGGCGCGGGCAAGACCACCGTCGGCGGCCTGCTGGCCGACCTGCTCGGGGTCGGCTACACCGACACCGACGCCGTCGTCGAGGCCGTCGCGGGCAAGCCCGTCAGCGACATCTTCGTCGAGGACGGCGAGCCCGCGTTCCGCGAGCTGGAGCGCGCGGCGGTCGCCGCGGCGCTGGGCGGCGACGGCCCCGGCGGCGTCGTCGGCCTGGGCGGCGGCGCCGTGATCGACCCGGCCACCCGGGAACTGCTCGGCGGCCACCGGGTCGTCTACCTGGAGACCGGCTTTACTGACCTGGCCAAGCGGGTGGGCCTGGACAAGCCCCGCCCGCTGCTGATCGGCATCAACCCGCGCGCCCAGCTCAAGACGCTGCTGGATCAGCGCCGGCCCGTCTACGCCGGCCTCGCCGCCATCACCGTGTCCACCGACGAGCGCGAGCCGGCCGAGATCGCCGCCGAGATCGCCACGGCACTCAAGGAGTCCGGCGCGTGACCGCGACCAGGATCGCGGTCGGCGCCGAGCGGCCCTACGAGATCGTCGTGGGGAACGGGGTGCTGGACGAGCTGCCCTCCCTGGTCGGCCCGGCCGCCCGCGCGGTGGTCGTGGTGCACGCCGCGGGGCACGGGGCGCTCGCCGCGGGGGCGTGCGACGTGCTGGCCCGGGCCGGCTACACGGTGGCCGCCGAGTCCGTCCCCGACGGCGAGGCGGCCAAGGAGATCGCGGTCGCGGCCGGCCTGTGGTCCCGGCTGGCCGCCCACCGGATCGGCCGCCAGGACGTCATCGTCGGCGTCGGCGGGGGCGCGGTGACCGACCTGGCCGGCTTCGTCGCCGCGACCTGGCTGCGCGGCGTCCGCGTCGTGCTCGTCCCGACGACCCTGCTCGGCATGGCCGACGCCGCGATCGGCGGGAAGACGGCCGTCAACATCGAGGCGGGCAAGAACCTGGTCGGCGCCTTCCATCCGCCCGCCGGGGTGATCGCCGACCTGGACACGCTGGCCACGCTGCCCCGGCCCGAGTACGCCAGCGGCCTGGCCGAGGTCATCAAGGCCGGGTTCATCGCCGATCCGGCCATCCTCGACCTGGTCGAGGCCGACCCGGCGGGCGCGGCCCGGCCGGGCGGCGCGAGCGAGCGCGAGCTCGTCGAGCGGGCCATCGCCATGAAGGCGGCCGTCGTCTCGGCCGACCTGCGCGAGGCCGGCCAGCGCGAGTTCCTCAACTACGGCCACACCCTCGGGCACGCCATCGAGCGGGCCGAGGACTACACCATGCGGCACGGCGACGCCGTCGCGATCGGCCTGGTCTACGCCGCCGCCGTGGGGCGGCTCGCGGGCCGGCTCGACGCGCCCACCGCGGCCCGGCACCGCGAGATCCTCGCCTCGGTCGGCCTGCCGGTGGCCTACCACGCCGGGGCGTGGCCGCAGCTGCGGGCGGCGATGGCGCTGGACAAGAAGGCCCGCGCGGCCCGGCTGCGGCTGGTCGTCCTCGACGGCCTGGCCCGGCCGGGCATCCTGGACGGGCCGCCCGAGGAGCTCCTGGAGCAGGCCTACGCGGAGGTGAGCTGAGCATGGCCGGCCCGACCGTCCTGGTGCTCAACGGCCCGAACCTGGGCCGGCTCGGCGCCCGGGAGCCCGAGATCTACGGCCGGGCCACGCTGGCTGACGTCGCCGCGGCCTGCGCCGCCACCGCCGCCGAGCTCGGCCTGGCCGTCGACGTCCGGCAGACCGATGACGAGGCCGAGCTCATCGGCTGGGTGCACCAGGCGGCCGACGGGCGGGTCCCGGTCGTGCTCAACCCGGCCGCCTTCACGCACTACTCCTACGCCCTGCATGACGCGCTGGCCATGCGGACCGCGCCCCTGGTCGAGGTGCACCTGTCCAACCCGGCCACCCGCGAGCCGTTCCGGCACACCTCGGTCGTGGCCAGCGTGGCCGACGGCACCGTGGCCGGCTTCGGGCTGCATTCCTACGAGCTGGCCCTGCGCGCCGTCGCCACGCTGCTGGCCGCCCAGCCGTAGGACGCCGGACGGCCTGCAGTTAAGATCACCTTCACTGACGAAACGGGGTGTTCTCGGCCATGCGCATCGGGATGGGACTGAACTACGCGGGCGGCTTCGCCGAGACCGTCGCCGAGCTGGCCGACTACGAGAAGGCCGGGCTGGACATCGTGTTCGTCCCGGAGGCCTACAGTTACGACGCCGTCAGCCAGCTGGGCTACCTCGCGGCGAGGACCGAGCGGCTGCAGCTCGCCTCGGGCATCCTGCAGATCTACTCCCGCACGCCGACGCTGACCGCGATGACCGCGGCGGGCCTGGACTACGTGTCCGGCGGCCGGTTCGTCCTCGGCATCGGGGCGTCCGGGCCGCAGGTCATCGAGGGCTGGCACGGGGTGCCCTACGACGCGCCGATCGGCCGGACGCGCGAGATCATCGAGATCTGCCGCTCAGTGTGGCGCCGCGACCGCCTCGAGCACGACGGCCGGTACTACCAGATCCCGCTGCCGGCGGGCCAGGGCACCGGCCTGGGCAAGCCGCTCAAGCTGATCAACCACCCGGTCCGCGACCGGATCCCGATCGTCGTCGCCGCCCTCGGCCCGAAGAACGTCGAGATGGCCGCCGAGGTGGCCGAGGGCTGGGAGCCCATCTTCTACTTCCCGGAGAAGGCCGCCGACGCCTGGGGCGAGCCGCTCGCGGCCGGCGCGGCCAAGCGCGACCCGTCGCTGCCGCCGCTCGACATCATCGCCCAGGCCGGGCTGGCCATCGGGGAGGGGCCGGAGACGACGGCCCTGCGCGACCTGTCCCGGCCGATGCTGGCCCTGTACATCGGCGGCATGGGAGCCCGCGGCCGGAACTTCTACAACGACCTGGCCGTCCGGTTCGGCTACGCCGCGGAGGCGGCCGCGATCCAGGACGCCTACCTCGACGGCCGCAAGGACGAGGCGGCGGGCCTGGTGCCGGCCTCGCTGCTGGAAGGGACGTCCCTGATCGGCCCGCGCTCCCTGGTCGCCGAGCGGATCGCGGCCATGCGCGAGGCGGGCGTCACCACGCTCAACGTCGCCCCGCTGGCCGGGACCCACGCCGACCGCGTGGCCCTGATCGAGCAGATCCGCGAGCTGGCCGGCTGACGACCGGGCCGCTGCCCGGCCCGCTGGCCCTCCCGGCCGCGTGTCGGGCGGCGGGCGCAGCGCTCCGGGGCTAAGGTCCGGCCAGGGGCCGGCAGCGGCGGCGGGGGCCGTCCGTGTCGGCCGTTGCGCGAACTGCCGGGGGGCGCATGACCGACATCAGCCGTCGCAGCATGCTGGGCGGGACCGGAAGGCTGGCCATCGTCGCGGGCGCGGCCGGGGTGCTGCCGGGGCTCCGGCCATCGGCCCGGCCGTCGTGGCGGCGGCCCGACTGGGAGCAGCTGGCCCGGCAGTTACGCGGGCGGGTCCTGCGGCCCGGCCAGCCCGGCTACGCCGCCGCCAGCCTGCCGTACAACCACCGGTACGCGGACATCCGGCCGGAGGGCGTGGCGCTGTGCGCCGGCGCCGCCGACGTGGCCGCCGCGGTGCTGTGGGCCCGCCGTTACGGGCTGCCGTTCGCGGCGCGGTCGGGCGGCCACAGCTACGGCGGCTACAGCGCCAGCCGGGGCCTGGTCATCTCGCTGGGCCCGCTGCGGTCCGTGCGGGTCGACCGCCCGGAGCTGACCATCACCGCCGGGGCCGGCGCCCGCAACCATGACCTGTACGCCGCGCTGCCCGGCACCGGCGTGGCCGTGCCCAGCGGCCGGTGCCCGACGGTCGGCATCAGCGGCCTGCTGCTCGGCGGCGGCTTCGGCTTCAGCAGCCGCCACCTGGGCCTGACCTGCGATCACCTCCTGGAGACCGAGGTCGTCACCGCGTCGGGCGAGATCGTCCGGGCTACGCGAACGCGCCACCCGGACCTGTTCTGGGCCTGCCAGGGCGGCGGCGGCGGGAATTTCGGCATCAACACCGAGTACACGCTGCGCGCCACCCCCGTCGGCGAGGTGTCGGTGTACCAGCTGGAATGGACCTGGCCGCAGGCCAGCGGCGCGCTGGACGCGGTGCTGACGCTGATGTCGGACGCCCCGGGCACGCTGTCGTGCCGGGTCGGCCTCGAGGTGAGCGGCGGCGGCCCCGCGACCGGCGGTCCGCCCAAGCGCGGGGTGTCGGCCATCGGCCTCTACTTCGGCCCGGCCCGGGACCTGGCCGAGCTGCTGCGCCCGGTGCTGGCCGCCGCGCGGCCCGCGGCCGCCACCATCGAGGGCCGCAGCTACGTGGCGGCCCAGAAGTTCCTGGCCCACAGCGTGCCCGCGGGCCGGTTCGCCTCCCGGTCCCGGTTCCTGCGCCGGGCGCTGCCCGCCGCCGGCATCGACACGGCGATCCGCTGGGCCGAGCGCTGGCCGGGCAGCAGCAACCCCGGTGGCGGCGGGATGACCTTGTTCGCCTGGGGCGGGCAGATCAGCCGGGTCAGGCCGGCCGCCACCGCGTTCGTGCACCGCGAGCCCGGGTTCCTGATGGACACCGAGACGAGCTGGACGGTGCGGGACAGCCCGCGGGTCGTGTCGGCGGGCCTGGAGTGGCTGGACGGCATCTACCGCGCTCTCGCCCCGTTCGGCACGCGGCAGGCCTACCAGAACTTCATCGACCCGGCGCTGGCCGACTGGAAGGCCGCCTACTACGGCGCCAACCTGCCCCGGCTGGAGCAGGTCAAGCGCGACTGGGACCCGGACCGGGCGTTCGTCTTCCCGCAGGCCATCCCCGACGCCCCGGCCCACGTCTGACCGCGAGCGCGGGCCGGAACGCCGCCGCGGCGGCGGTCCGGCCCGGCCGAGTCCCGCGCCCTAGCTGGCGCGCTCGTAGGCGGCGACGGTCTGCTGGCCGACGCGCTCCCAGGAGTACCGGCTGCGGGCCCGGTCGGCGGCGGCAATGCCGAAGCCCTCTAGCAGCATCGGGCTGGCCAGCAGCTGCCGGATCCGCCGGGCCACGCCCGTGGCGTCGCCCGGCCGGACCAGCGCGCCGGTGGCGCCGTCCACGACCGCGTCCTGGTCGGCGCTGTCGGCGGCGGCCACCACGGGGGTGCCGCAGGCCATCGCCTCGACGGGCAGGATGCCGCCGGACTCGGTGCCGGCCACCTGCACGTACAGGTCAGCCGAGCGCAGCAGGGCGGGCACCCGGCCCGCCGCGACCCGGCCGGTGAACATGACGCGGTCGCTCACGCCGGTGCGCTCGGCCAGCCGGGCCAGCTCGCGCAGCACCGGGTCCGCCGCGATCTCGGCCCGCGGCGGGCCGCCGGCCACCAGCAGCTCGGCACCGGGCAGGGCGGCCAGCGCCCGGATGACCGTGCCCAGGCCATGGTCGGGTGACGTCGGCGCGGCGGCCAGCAGGCGGGGCCGCTTGGTCCGGCGCGCGGCCGGCCCCTCCGGGTCGAACTTGTCCGTGTCGACGCCGAACGGCACGACGCTGATCGCCGCGCGCGGCACGCCCAGGCTGGCCAGCTCGCTGACCTCGGACGAGGAGCCGGCCAGGACGGCACGCACGGTCTTGGCCACGAGCCGCTCCATCTTGACGCGGACGGCCGCGTCGCCGGCGGCCAGCGGGCCGCGCGGCATCCCGGCCAGCGAGTGGAACGTCTGCACGACCGGGATCCGCGTCCCGCGGGTGGCGGCCAGGGCGGCCAGGCCGCTGGTCCAGAAATGCGCGTGCACCACATCGGGCGGGCTGTCGTGCCACCGCCGGGCCAGCTCGTCACTGAACTTGCCGAGCTGGGGCAGGAGCTGGTCCTGGGTCAGCGGCGAGGCCGGGCCCGCGGTCAGGTACTCGAAGCGCACGCTGCCCGCGCTCTCCGAGCGGGGCCGCGCGGGGGAGTCCTTGCGCGCATAGACCGTCACCTGGTGGCCGAGGTCGGCGAGGGTCCCGGCCAGCGAGGCGACCCGCAGGGCCTGGCCGCGCGGGTCCTGGTCGGGGTGGGCGGCGTCGGGGGTGACGTGACCGGTGACGAGAGCGATCCTCATGATGGTGTCTCCTTGGGAGATCGCCACGACCGTCACGAGGGCCGGAGAGGACGGGGGTGCGGAAGCGGGACTCAGCTTCACGGTGCCCGAGGCCAGAAAAAGGGCCGGAAACACCGAAGGTGTCCCGAGCAGGCATCCTCTACAACCACACCGTGATGGCGTGGGAGGGGTGTGCCTGCGTCGTAGACACCGTTGGATTGACTATATCCGGTGCTGATCCTGGCCAAACCGAGAATCACGGGTCAGTTTGCCGATGGGCCGGAAACGGTACTCCCGGAACGGCAGTGGCCGGGGCACCGGGACGGGCGGAGGGGTTGCCCGCCCCGGAGCTAGGGGAGCGTCACCAGGGCGCCATGGCCGGCCTTTACGGGTCTCGTTCCCAAGGCGAGGTCGCTCCCAGGTACCCGCCGGGGCCGCGCCAGACGTGCTAGCCGTACTCGTTGCGCGTGCCGCGGTCGCCATGCTGGCCGGGGCCGCGCTCGCGGCCGAGGTCGACGCTGCGCAGCGGCCGCGGCCCGGTGCCCCGGCCGGCCGGGCGCGTCGCGGGCCGGGCCGTTCTGGGCTCCGGCAACGCGCCGGCCTGCTCAGTGCTGCCCGGCCCCGTGCCCCGGGGTCCGGTGCTGGCCGGGCCGGTGCTGGCCGGCCCGGCGGCGGACGGCTGCGCCCAGCTGTCGGCCCGCATCCCGTTGAGGACCTCCGCGGCCAGCACGGCCGGATCCTGCAGCAGGTAGGCCGGGTAGTCCTCCTCGTCAGGGTCAGCCAGCGCCCGCGGCGCCGGGGCCTGCCCGGCCGGGAGCCCCCGGCGCCGGCGCAGCCAGTCGGCCGCGGGTGACGGCGGCGCCAGCAGCACGGCCAGGCCGGCCGCGATGACGATCACGCCGGCCAGCCGGAGGTTGATGCCCGGCGCCCGGGCGCTGACGGCGAGGGCCAGGATGGCCCCGGCCGCGATGACGGCGATGGAGACAGCGGTCCTCATGGCGCCCCGATCTTGTCGACCGCCGGCCCGGGCTGGTCGGGTCCGAGCATGCGCTCGCGCAGGTAGGCCAGCGACTGGGAGATGAGCCGGGAGACGTGCATCTGGGACAGGCCGAGCTGCTGGCCGATCTCGGCCTGCGTCATGTTGCCGTAGAACCGCAGCAGCAGGATGCGCTGCTGGCGCTTGGGCAGCTCATCCCAGTGCGCGCCCAGCGCGGCCATGTCGACCGCGTGCTCCATCTGCGGGTCCTCCCGGCCGAGCAGGTCGGCCAGGCTGCCGCCCTCGGTCTCCTCCGACAGCGGGGCATCCAGGGACCAGGCCGAGAAGCCGAGGTCCGCGCTGCGGGCGGCCCGGATGTCCTCCACGTCCACCCGCAGGTGGCGCGCCAGCTCGTCCTCGGTCGGCGTCCGCTGCAGCTGCTGCGACAGGTCCGCGGTGGCGGTGCGCATCTCCAGCACCAGCTCCTGGGCCGACCGCTTGACCCGCACCTGCCAGCGCCGGTCCCGGAAGTGCCGCTTGATCTCGCCGCTCACGCAGGCCAGGGCGTAGGGGGCCAGGCTGGTCCCGAAATCCGGGTCGAACCGGTTGATGGCCTTCATCAGGCCGACATAGCCGACCTGCATCAGCTCGTCGGCCGACTCCGGGCTGCCCTGGTACCGCCGCGCGCACGAGCTGACCAGCAGCTCGTAGCGCACGACCAGGACCTCGCAGGCCGCGTCCCGGGTCCGGCTGCCGGCGGCCTCGTCGTGGATGAGCCGGAGCAGATCCTGATCGCCAAGCTCGGCCAGGTCCGCCGGGGCGGCGGCGGCGGGCAGCGGCGCGGTGTCAGGCAGTGACGTGGTCGTCACGATGGCCTCCTGGTCGCGGTCGGATGGACAGCGACGGTTTGCCCGCTCGGAGGGAACTAAACATCGGGCTCCGTTCGGTTGCGCTCATTCGGTGTCAGGCCGCCCCCGCGCGGGTAGGCGGGTCCACAACCCCGACGGGCGGTCACGCCGGGGCCGCGGGCCAAGCAGCGCACACACCGGAGGGATCATGCGGGCACGACAGGGCGGGCCGGGTACGGTGCACAGTCCGGCGGCACGGCGGGCGGCGGCCAGCTCCGCGGCCCAGCGCTCGGCGGCCCACCAGGCCGGCCCGCGGGTGGTCGTGATCGGCGGCGGCTTCGCCGGGCTCTCGGCGCTGCATGCGCTGCGCGGCCGCGGCGTGGCCGTGACCCTGGTCGACCGCAACGTCTACAGCACCTTCCAGCCGCTCCTGTACCAGGTGGCCACAGCCGGGCTGACCTCCTCCGACGTCGCCTACCCGCTGTGGCAGGTGACTCGCAGGACCGGCGCCCAGTTCCACCGCGGGAGCGTGGCGCACCTCGATACCAAGAACCGCGTTGTCGGGCTGGACGACGGCAGCGAGCTCGGCTACGACTACCTGATCCTGGCCACCGGCGTCAGCGCGAACTTCTTCGGCATCCCCGGCGCCGACGAGCAGAGCATGAGCATGTACACCCGGCGGGACGCCGTGGCGCTGCGCGAGCGCCTGGAATCGGAGCTGGAGCAGCGCAGCTGGGGCGGGGTGACCGCGGGGCTGAGCATCACCATCGCCGGCGGCGGCGCGACCGGCGTGGAGCTGGCCGGGACGCTGGCCGAGCTGCGCAATATCGCCGTGCCCGCCTCATTCCCCGGCATCGACCCGGCCATGGTGAAGGTGACCCTGATCGAGCAGGCGCCGGCGCTGCTGACCGCGTTCAAGCCCCGAGAGCGTGAATACGCGCGGCGCCAGCTTCAGCAGCGCGGCGTCGACGTGCGGCTGGACACGACCATCAAGGCGCTGGCGCCGGGCCAGGTCCTGCTGGCCGACGGGACCTCCGTGCCCAGCGACGTCACCGTGTGGGCCGCCGGGGTCGCGGCCCCGCCGGCGATCGGCAAGCTGGGCCTGGCCCACGGTCAATCGGGCCGGCTCCTGGTCGGGCCCGACCTGCGGGTGCAGGGCGAGGACCGGATCTTCGCGGCCGGCGACATCTCGGTCAGCGCCAGCGATCCGGTCGCGCAGCTCGCCCAGCCCGCGATCCAGGAGGGCCGGCACTCCGCGCAGCAGATCCTGGCGCTGATCGCCGGCCAGGAGACGGCGGTCTTCCACTACCACGACAAGGGCATCATGGCCACGATCGGCAGCCGCTCGGCCGTGGTCGAGCTGCCCGTGGGGATCCGGCTGCGCGGCACGCTGGCCTGGCTGGCGTGGCTGGGGCTGCACCTGTACACCCTGCTGGGCAACCGGCAGCGGATCAACACCCTGGTCAACCTGGCCTGGCGCTACCTGACCTGGAGCCGGGGCGGCGGGATCATCGTCGGCGACGACCCGGTGAAGACCGGCTGACGGCGGCCCGCCGGCGCCCGGAGCTCGGCGCGGCGCGGCGTTCAGGGCCGCGAGCCCCTGGCGGAACACGTCGCCGCCGGGGCCGAGGACGGCGAAGTAGGCCTGGCCGGCCTCCTCCACGTCGGCCAGCGCGCCGGCCAGGACGTGGCGGCCGGGCGGGGTCAGCGCCAGCCTGGTCGTCCCAGAGCGGCCAGGTGCGGACGTCCTCGTAGAGCGCCCAGATCGCGGCGGCGGGCACGTCGGTAATTGGCCAGCCCGCGGCCCCGTACAGTCAGGGCATGCCGGAGACGCACGCCGCCCGCCGGGCCCGCGCCCAGGAGCTGATCGCCGCCCTGGGCGCCGACGCCGCCCTGATCACCAGCCCGCCCAACGTCCGCTACCTCACGGGGCTGGCCAGCTCGAACGCCGCGGTTCTGGTCCCGTCGGCCGGCGCCTGCGTGCTGGCCACCGACGCCCGCTACGCCGAGACGGCCGCGCGCGACAGCGCCGACCTGGAGCTGGTCACCGACCGCCTGGTCGAGCCGGCGCTGGCCGGGCTGGCCGGCCGGCGCGGCGTCGCGACCCTGGCCTTCGAGGCCCACGACCTGACCGTCGAGCGGCATGCCGCGCTGGCCGCGCGGGGGGACGTGCTCTTCCTGATCCCGGCCGGCCGGCTCGTCGAGGAGCTGCGGACCGTCAAGGACGAGGCCGAGATCGAGCTGCTGCGCCGGGCCTGCGCCATCACCGACGCGGCCTTCGCCGACCTGCTGCCGCGCATCGCGCCGGGCGCCAGCGAGCGCGAGCTGGCTATCGCGGTGGAGCGGGCGATGACCGACCACGGGGCGGACGGCGTGGCCTTCGAGACGATCGTGGCCAGCGGGCCCAACGGCGCGATCCCGCATCACGCGCCCGGCTCCCGCCGGCTGCGGGCCGGGGACCTGGTCACGATCGACTGCGGCGCGCGGCTGGGCGGCTACCACGCGGACATGACCCGCACCGTGGTGCTGGGGGAGCCCGCCGGGTGGCAGCGCGAGATCTACGACCTGGTCGCCGCCGCCCAGCGGGCCGGCGTCGCCGCGGCCGTGCCCGGCACCGGCGTCGAGGCGCTCGATGCGGCCGCCCGGAGCCTGATCGAGGACGCCGGGTACGGCGGCTGCTTCCAGCACGGCCTCGGCCATGGCGTTGGCCTGGAGGTACACGAAGCACCGATCATCGGGTATGGCCGGACAGGTACACTCATGGACCGGGTCCCTGTCACCGTCGAGCCCGGCGTCTACCTGCCGGGCAGGGGCGGTGTCAGGATCGAGGACACCCTGGTCGCCCGGGCTGGCGCGGTCGACGCGGATACCGGGGCGGCGGGCTCAGCGGAGATCCTCACCATGACCACCAAGGAACTGCTCGTCCTGTGACAGTGTTTCGTCACCGCACGAGCGATCCCGGATGCGCGCAGGAGACAGACAGACGTGGCCACCACGAATGACCTGAAGAACGGCATGACCCTGAGCATCGACGGCCAGCTCTGGAACGTCGTCGACTTCCAGCATGTCAAGCCGGGCAAGGGCGGCGCCTTCGTCCGCACCAAGCTGAAGAACGTGATGTCGGGCAAGGTGGTCGACCGCACCTTCAACGCCGGCGTCCGGGTGGAGGTCGCGACCGTCGACAAGCGGGAGATGCAGTACCTCTACCGCGAGGGCGATGAGTTCGTCTTCATGGACACCCAGGACTACGACCAGCCGCACATCCCGGCGCAGACCGTGGGCGGCGTGGCCGACTACCTGCTCGAGGAGCAGATGGCCACGGTCGCCTTCAACGACGGCGTGCCCCTGTACGTCGAGCTCCCGGCCGCCGTCGAGCTGACCGTCAGCCAGACCGACCCCGGCCTGCAGGGCGACCGGTCCACCGGCGGCACCAAGCCCGCCACCCTGGAGACGGGCGCGCAGGTCCAGGTGCCGCTGTTCATCACGACCGGCGAGAAGATCCGGGTGGACACCCGCACCGGCGACTATCTCGGCCGAGCGTGAGCCAGGGCGCCCGCCGCAGCCGCCGGGATCGTCATGCCCGCCCGCAGTAAGGCCCGCAAGCGGGCCCTCGACATCCTGTTCGAGGCCGAGATCAGGTCCGAGCCGGTGCTCGCCCTGCTCGACGCGCGCACCGCGGCGGCCGACCCGCCGGTCGCGCCCTACGCCGCCGAGCTGGTCGAGGGCGTCCACGCCCACCGCGGCCAGATCGACGAGTTGCTGGCCGCCCACGCCCAGGGCTGGACGCTGGACCGGATGCCGGCCGTGGACCGCAACGTGCTGCGGATCGGCGCCTTCGAGCTGCTCTGGCAGGACGGCGTGCCCGACCCCGTCGCCATCAGCGAGGCCGTCCAGCTGGCCCGCGACCTGTCCACCGACAGCTCGCCGTCGTTCGTCAACGGCCTGCTGGCCCGCCTCCTGGAACTCAAGCCCGGCCTGGCGCTGTAGCCCCGGCGGGCGCTGACCGGCGGCCTGCCAGACCGGGCGCGGCGCTGATCTGCGCGGCGGTGCCGGGCGCGGCGCCTTCCGGGCCGTTTCACATGATCGCGGGAGGATTGCCCGCATCCTGGTGTGAGCAGGCTTCCCGCGATCACGCGCTGGCCGGGTCAGCGGTGGGCGGCCAGCAGGGCGTGATGGTCGGTCCCGGCGGCCGGCTGGGGGTCGGCGTGCACCGTCGCCCCGGCCAGGTGGGGGAGGGCGTGCAGCAGGTTGTGCTCGGCGCCGGCCGCGACCTGGTGGGCGGCCACCGCGCTGGCGTCGCCCGCCACGAGGACCTCGCACTCGGCGCGCAGCCGGTGGCCGGTCCAGCGCAGGCGCACGGCACCGGTGCCGAGCACGCCGGGGGTGTCCCGCAGGGCGGCCTCGGCCGCGTCGACCAGGGCCGGATCGACGGCGTCCATCAGGCGGCGGTAGATCTCGCGGGCCGCCTGGCGCGCGGCGGCCAGGATGGCGACCGTGATGAGCAGGCCGACGAGCGGGTCGGCCCAGGTCCAGCCGAGCGCGGCGCCGCCGGCCGCGAGCAGCACGGCCAGTGAGGCGAACCCGTCGGCCCGGGCGTGCAGCCCGTCGGCGACCAGGGCCGCCGACCCGATCCTCCGGCCGGCCCGGATCCGGTAGCGGGCCACCACCTCGTTGCTGGCACAGCCCAGCAGCGCCGCCGCCGCGACCGCGATGAGGCCGGACACCGGCCGCGGGTGGAGCAGGCGCGAGACGGCCTCGACGGCGGCCAGCACGGCCGACGCGGCGATGACCGCGACGATCAGCACGCCCGCCAGGTCCTCGGCCCGGCCGTAGCCGTAGGTGTACTGGCGGCTGGCGGGCCGGCGGGCGGCCAGGAACGCGATCCCGAGCGGGACGGCGGTGAGCGCGTCGGCGGCGTTGTGCAGGGCGTCGCCCAGCAGGGCCACCGACCCCGAGGCCACCGTGATCCCGGCCTGGACCAGCGCCGTCGCGCCGAGCACGGCCAGCGAGATCCACAGCACCCGCAGCCCCGCCGCGCTGCCCTCCAGGGCCGCGTCGACCTGCTCCGACGGCTCGTGGGAGTGCGGGCGGGCCAGGTGCCGGACCCGGCCCGCGAGTCCCGGGCGGCGGCGGGGGTGGGCGTGCTCATCGGGGTGGCCGTGCGCGTGGCCGTGCTGGTGCGGGTCGCCGTGCTCGTGCCCCTGGTCGCTCATATTCCCTAGGATGGCCCCTGACCTGGATTGCAGCATCTCGACGATAGCAACCCGGCTGCGCCTGCAAGCCCGTCGCAGGAGCGAGCGGGCCGCGGCGGGGCCGACTGTCGGACCCGGCCGTTACAGTCGTCAGACGGCGGCCCAGGTGATCACGCGGAGGTACTCGGATGCTGGTGACACGTGCGCGGTTCGATTCCGCCTCCCGCTGACCGCGGCCGCCCCGGCGGGTCTCGCCCGGGCCGGCCGCCCGGCGAGCTCTCTGCGCCGCCCGGGCCGCCCCCGGATGACACGGGCTGCCACATCCTGCACGTCGACATGGACGCCTTCTACGCCAGCGTCGAGCTCCGTGACCGGCCCGAGCTCCGCGGCCGGCCGGTCATCGTCGCGCACGCCTCGGGGCGCAGCGTGGTGCTGTCGGCGACGTACGAGGCCCGGGCGTACGGGGTGCGGTCGGCCATGCCGATCGGCCGCGCCCGCGCCCTGTGCCCGCAGGCCGTCATCATCCCGCCCCGGCACGGGCTGTACGGGGCGGTCTCCAGGGAGGTCATGGCCATCTTCCAGGCGGTGACGCCGGAGATCGAGCCGCTGTCGCTGGACGAGGCGTTCCTGGACGTGTCCGGTGCCCTGCGCCGCCTGGGCCGCCCCGCGGCCATCGGCCAGCTGATCCGCGCGCAGGTCGCCGAGCGGCAGGACATCACCTGCTCGGTCGGCGTCGCCGTGAACAAGTTCGTGGCCAAGCTCGCATCCGTGCAATGCAAGCCCGACGGGCTGCTGGTCGTCCCGGCCGGCGGCGTCCTGGCGTTCCTGCACCCGCTGCCCGTGGCGGCGCTGTGGGGAGTGGGCGAGCAGACCGGGAAGGCGCTGGCCCGGCTCAGCCTGCGCACGGTCGGGGACCTGGCCGCGACCCCGGTCGGCGTGCTCGAGGCGGCCGTCGGCAAGGCCGCCGCGGCGCACCTGTCCGCGCTGGCCGCGGGCCGCGACGCGCGGCGGGTGGAGCGCGCCGTCCAGGAGAAGAGCATCGGCGCGGAGGAGACGTTCGCCGAGGACATCGGCGATCCTGAGCTCATCCGCCGCGAGCTGCTGCGGCTGTCCGGCCGGACGGCCCGCGCGCTGCGGGCCGGCGGGTACGCCGCCCGGACTATCACCGTGAAGCTCCGGCTCTCCGACTTCACCACGATCACCCGGTCGCGCACCCTGCCGGACCCGACCGATCTCGCGAACCGGATCTACGCCACCGCCTGCGCCCTGCACGAGGGGTCGGGCCTGAGCAGCCGGGCCCGGCTCCGCCTCGTCGGCGTGCGGGCCACCGGCCTGGTGCCCGCCGCCTCGGCCGCGGCGCAGCTCACCCTCGGCGAGCGGCCGGAGTCCTGGCGCGAGGCGGAGCGGGCGGTGGACCGCATCGCCAGCCGGTTCGGCACCGGGACCGTGCGCCCGGCCGCCCTGGTCGACGGCAACCAGGCCCAGCGCGGCGATCCCGGCGGTCAGGGCGGTCCCGGCGATTCCGGCGGTCCCCACCGCCCCTGACGCGCGCGTTAAGGCAGCCGGCCGGTGAGGCGGGGGAGAACCCCGGTGGCGCCGCGAGGCGAGCTGTCTACCCCCGGGCGCCGTGTACCCTTCCCCATGACGCACCAGCGCTCGTATTCTGGGCGTAAGGCCGTGTGGCGATGGCCATCCGGCCGTCCCTGCGTGAGTCCATGGGAGGCAACGTGCCGCTTTCTGAGCACGAGCAGCGCCAGCTCGAGCAGATCGAGCAGGCGCTCTATGCCGAGCACCCGCGGTTCGCCCGCGCGGTGCGCGCCAGCGACCCGCGAGTGCACTACCGGCGCCGGGTCGTGTACGCGGCGATCGGTTTCCTCATCGGTCTTGGGCTGCTGGTGGCCGGCGTGGCCGCCAAGGAGCCCTGGCTGGGCGTGGCCGGCTTTGTCGTCATGCTCGCCTGCAGTATGTGGGCGCTGACCAGCTACCGCCATATGGCCGGCATCACGGCCGGGCGCGGGCTGGCCAAGGAGCGCCGGTCCGGCAAGGGCGGCAAGGCCGCCCGGACCGGTGTCAAGGCCGCCAAGCAGCCGATGATGGAGCGCTTTGAGGAGCGCTGGCGACGCCGGCAGGAGCGCGGCGACCGCTAGCTCGCCGGCGGACCGCGGCTGAAAAGGCCCGCGCCGCGCCGGCAGCACGCCAGCCGATCCTGCCCGAACCCCGTAGCTCGAACGACCTAGCTGGACCGGCCTGAGCTGGACCGGCCCCTAGCTCGCACGACCGCACCAGCGGCCCTAGTCGGCCCGCCGCGGCCGGCCCGCCCCGCCTATCGTCTGCCTGATCCGCAGCCCGGCCGCGTCCATCCAGCCGAAGACATCCGCCGCCTCGCGGAGCCACGCGCCGACCGGGTTGAGCGTCGAGGCCGGCAGGACCCGCGCCCGCCAGCGCTGCTGGCGGGTCACCGCCCTGGCCACTGCGCGGCGGACTGTCGTCCCGTCCGCCCGCAGGGACTCCCCGGCGGCCGGGGTGCGCGCGTACCGCGCTCGCTCCTCGGCCGCGGCCATCCGGTCGAGCGCCTCCCGGGCCGGGCCGTCCAGGCCCGCCGAGGCGGCCACGCGGCGGGCCAGTGCCCGCGGCGACTCGCTCGCCGGCCCGCCGAGCCCCAGGTCGACCAGGTCGCTGGTGAGCTCGCGCCAGGCGGCGTGCGCCCGTCCCGCGTCACCGCTCGCGCCCAGCCAGCGCCGCCGCCGGGTCACCACCCGGCCCAGGCCCGGCGCGATCAGCAGCGCGGCGATGACCAGCAGCACCACCAGGAGGACGGGGAAGCCGCCGCCGGCCGCCGCGCCGGACCCGCCGGCCTGGCCGTTGTTCTCGCCGATCGGCTTGTTGATCCCGCCCGGCTGGGCCTTGCCGGTCGGGCCTACCTTCAGGTTCGGCGGGGGAATGAGGGACTGTCCCAGGCCGGCCGACCCGCCGCCCGCCCCGCCCGAGTAGGCCGGCTGGGTGGCCGTGCCCTGGCCGCCCGCGCCGCTCGGCGTCGGCTCGAAGCGCAGCCAGCCCGCGCGCGGGAAGTACAGCTCCGGCCAGGCGTGCGCGTCGCTCGTCGTCACCTGCCACGAGTCTCCGCGCTGCGGCGAGCCGGCCGTGTACCCGACGGCGACCCGGGACGGGATGCCGAGCAGCCGCGCGAGCACGGCCATCGAGAACGCGAACTGCTGGCAGAACCCGCGCTTGTCGGTGGTGAGGAACTGGAGCACCGTGGTCGGCAGGCCCCCGCGCAGCGCGTACTTGAACCGGCCGGGCGCGGTGAAGTAGTCCTGCAGGGCCAGCGCCCGGCTGAACGGCGTGTGCGCGGCGCCGGTGATGCGATTCGCGATCTGGGTCAGCCGCGCCCGGTCCGGCCCCGGGTAGCTGAGGTAGGCCTGCCGGATGCTGGCCGGGATCCGGCCGCCCGCCTGCCGCTGCGCCTGCGTCGGCTGGGCCGTCTTGCTGATCACGGTGTAGTGCAGCCCGGCGTCGGGCTTGAAGGCGTACAGCATCAGCGTGGCGCGGGTCTCCTGCCAGCCCGCGCCCTCGCCGGTGACAATCTGGGGCGCGTACGGGGCGGGGAGGTAGCTGACTGTCCTGGTGGCGCTATTGCGGCCGATGGTGATGGTCGTGTGGGTCGTGGCGAAGTCCGTGTCCGGCGCCAGGCCCGGCGGCCCCGGCAGTACCTGCTCTTCGACGGTGACGCTGGGAGTGCGGGACTGCAGCGTCCAGGCCGACTTCCCGTCATAGTTCATGACATACATCTGCAGGTACTGCTGGGACGGCTGCTTCGCGTCGGTGCGGTAGGTCAGGACGGGCACTGACGCGTGCGCGAGCAGCTGGTTGCGCATCAGGACCAGCGGCTGGGGCGGCGCCACCTTGATCCCGCCCCCGCTGCTGCCCGGCGCCGGGTTGGTGCCGAACAGGCCGTGCTCCTTCACGCTCGGCAGGGCCAGCGGCACGATCACGGCCAGTGCGACCGCCGCCAGCCCGATCCGGCGGCCCGACGCCGCCAGGACCCGGGTGTCGGGGCCGCGCGCGTCCTCGTCCTCCGGGGTGTCCTGCCACACCGTCACCAGGCGGCCCCACAGGCGCAGCCGATCCCGCCCGTCCGCCGTCAGCAGGGCCAGGTACCCGGTGATACCCAGGCAGAACGCCACCGTGAGGCCGAGGCCCACGTCCTTGACGTTGGTCGCGACCGGGACGCTGAACAGGACCAGCAGCGGCAGCCCGGCCACCGCCGGGCTGCGCAGCCGGACCGCGATCAGGTCGGTGAGGATGGCGATGACGCCGACGCCGGCCCCCGCGATCAGCTCCAGGCCCCGGACGCCCGGCACCGGCGGCGCGTAGATGTGCTCGGCGTAGCCCGCCGAGGCCAGGTTGCCCAGGTGGCGCACTGACCGCGCGGTCGGGATGATCAGGCCCCACGACTGGCTGCCCGCGAACACCAGGTTGAGGTAGAGGAACAGCGCCGCCAGGTAGGCCCCGGCATCGGCCAGCGCGGGCAGGACCCGCCGGGTGACCGCGCTGCCCGCCATCGCGGCGACCAGCACCAGCCCGCCGATCCGCCCCAGCCACGTCGGCCCGGCCAGCAGCGGCACCACTGCGATCAGCATCAGCCCGGTGGCGGTCGCCGCGGCCGGGATCCCGCCGACCCGCATGGCCAGGCCGGTCCCGGCGGCCACGATCACGGCCCCGATCGCCGCGTACAGCCAGCCGGCCCCGCTGATGACCGTGAACAGCGAGAACGAGGCGGCCAGCACGGCCAGGGCGGCGGTGATCGTCAGGCGGTACCTCATCGCGTCACTCCCAGGGCGTCGCCCGTCCCGGTGCCGTAGCCGCTCCCGGCGGGCGCGACATGGTCGGCCAGCCGCGGCAGCAGCTGCCAGGCCTGGGCCAGCGGCGTGGTGGCATCGATCGAGACCACGCGCCAGCCCGCACCGCGCAGGATTGCCTCCGCGGCCGCGGTCTCTGCTGACGAAACGGGGCCGTCACCGCCGGCCGCGCCCGGCCGCGCGGGGCCGCCCGGCGTGCTGCCCTGGCCCCCCTGCGGCGGGTCAGCCCACGTCGAGACCGCGAGCAGCAGCGCGATGGCCTGGCCCTGGTCGCGCCGGCACGCCGCGAGCTGCCGCGCTGAGTCGGCCGACAGGCTGCCCATGACGGCCACGATCAGGCCGCCCTCGCCGGCCCGCAGCGCGGACACGCCCCGGCCCAGGTCGCGGCCCGGCGCGGTCTTGATGACGGCCAGCGAGTCGAGCAGCACGTCCTCGAAGATCCCGCCGCTCTCGTAGGCCCCGGTGTCGGTGATGAGCTGGCCATCCAGGCCCTCGCGGGCCAGGTGCACGCCCACCGAGGCGGCCGCGCTGACCGCGAACTCGAACGACGAGGCGACGCCCGTACCGGAATGCGCGGCCCGGCGGGTGTCGAGGAACAGCAGCGCCCGGTTGCGCCAGCGCTGCTCCTCCCGGCGGACCATCAGCTCGCCGTAGCGGGCCGTCGAGCGCCAGTGCACCCGGCGCAGCTCGTCGCCGTTCCGGTAGGCGCGCGGGATCACGTCGTCCTCGCCCGCGGCCGCCGTGGTCCGGGTCAGCCCGTCGCCGTCGCCGGCCCAGCTGCTGCTGGCCGCGGTCCGCGGCAGCGCCACCACCCGCGGCGTCACCACCAGCGTGCTGCGCGAGGAGAACTTCCGGGCCAGCTCCACGACGCCGAACGCGTCCGCGATGCGGATCTCCAGCGGCCCGATGTCGAACTTGCCGCGCAGGTCGGACCGGAGCGGGTAGCTCAGCTCGCGCACGCCGCCGCGCTCGATCCCCTCCAGGACATACCGCGGCCGGGTGCCGAGCGCGTACGGGATGCTGTCCTCGGCCAGCATGAGCCCGGTCGGCAGCCGGGAGGCATTGTCCAGCCGCAGCGTCACCGTCGCGGTGGTCCCGGCCGGGACGCGCGCCGGGCTGACGGCGCGGGTGCAGCTCAGCCGGAACCGGGCCCGGCCGGCGGCCAGCCGGGCCAGCACCGGCAGCACGATCAGGGCGATGCCGACGCTGATCAGGACGCGCGAGCCGAGCAGCAGGCCGGCCAGCACCGTGGCTGCCCCGGCCGTCAGGAACGACGTCCCGCGGGTGGTCAACCCGGTCAGCAGCGAGGACCGCATACCGTGCCTTCTTCCTGGCTGGGCTTGTCCCGTCTAACGAGCCGGCAGCGGCAGGCGATCCACGATCCGGCCCAGGACCTGCTCGGGCAGGTGGCGGCCGACCAGCGCCTCCGCCGTGGGCAGCAGCCGGTGCGCGAGCACCGGGAGGGCCAGGGCCTGGACGTCATCGGGGATGACGAAGTCGCGGCCGTCCAGGGCGGCCCACGCCTTGCTCGCCCGGAACAGGTGCAGGGCCGCCCGCGGCGACGCCCCGAGCCGCAGCTCCGGCGAGTGCCGGGTGGCGTTGACGAGGTCGATCACGTACTGCCGGATCTGCCCCGCGACGTGCACCCCGTGCACCGCGGCGACCAGCGACCGGATGTCGCTGGCGTGGGCCACGGGCTTGAGGTCGTCCAGCGGGGAGGACGACCCGTGCGAGCCCAGCATGCTCAGCTCGGCGCCGGGGTCGGGGTAGCCGATGGAGATGCGCGCGGTGAAGCGGTCGCGCTGGGCCTCGGGCAGCGGGTAGGTGCCCTCCATCTCCACCGGGTTCTGCGTCGCGATGACCATGAACGGGGCGTCCAGGGGATAGGTCTCGCCGTCGACGGTGACCTGCCGCTCCTCCATGCACTCCAGCAGGGCCGACTGCGTCTTGGGCGACGCCCGGTTGATCTCGTCGCCCAGCACGATATTGGCGAAGATAGGCCCGGGCTTGAACTCGAACTCGCGGATCTCCTGGTTGTACGCGCTGACCCCGGTGATGTCGCTGGGGAGCAGGTCGGGAGTGAACTGCACGCGCCGGACGGAGCAGTCGATCGACCGGGCCAGGCCCTTGGCCAGCAGCGTCTTGCCGACTCCGGGCACGTCCTCGATGAGCACGTGGCCCTCCGCGAGCAGCACGGTCAGCGCGAGCCGAATGGCGGCCGGCTTGCCGGAGATGACGGTCTGAACGGCTGATCCGACGCGGCGGGAGACCTCGCCGAGCTCATCGAGGCTGGGCCCGACCGGCCCTCCACTTTGCACCACTACAGGATCCTCCCGCGTCGTGTCGCGGCGCCATTCTCCAGCCAGTGCGGCTGCGACAGGTATTCCAGCCGATAAATCCGTGCGTTCAGACAGTACGTGGTGGCAGGACTCCGGGCGATCCCGTGTTGGTCTCGGCGGTATAACGGGGACCCTCCGGCCCGCCTCCCCACTTCACTCCACCGCTCTGACCTTGTAACTCCTCCAGAGATTGTCCGGTTCACGGACAATGGATCGTTGACGGTGGGGGAGAGTGGAGTACAGTGGTGCACCGTGGAGCCAGGGCAGCTTCATGTGGTACCGCCGGTGGGGGACTGGGGAGGTGAGGCCGATGTTTCTCGGTACCCACGCGCCCCACCTCGACGAGAAGGGCCGCCTGTTCCTGCCCGCCAAGTACCGCGACGAGCTGTCGCGGGGCCTGGTGCTCACCAAGGGACAGGAGCGCTGCCTCTACGTGTTTCCGCTGCCGGAGTTCGACCGCATCACCGAGGCGCTGCGCGCGGCGCCGGTGACCGCGAAGGCCGTCCGTGACTACAGCCGGGTGTTCTTCGCCAGCGCCTCCGACGAGATGCCGGACAAGCAGGGCCGGGTCACCCTCCCGGCCGCGCTCCGCGAGTACGCCGGCCTGCAGCGTGACTGCGTGGTGATCGGCGCCAACACCCGCCTGGAGATCTGGGACGCCCAGGCCTGGAACACCTACCTCGATCAGCAGGAAGACGCGTTCTCCGACGCCTCGGGGGAGGTGCTGCCCGGAATTTTGTGAGGGGCGCGTCCCGCGCCCACTGGTGCCCGGCGAGGTCTCCACCCGTGCTGGGCCAGGCCGGCCAACTGACGCCACTTCCCCGGTGCCAGAGGGCCGGCCGGCCGTAGCACAGAGCGCGGATGGGGGCCTGGCCGGGCATCTTCGCCGCACACCTCAGGACCTTTACCTCAGGACTAGGCAGGAGAGGGGCTCGGATGGACACCACCGGCGCGGCCGCTCACCTGCCCGTCCTGCTCGACAGCGTGGTGGCCCTGCTGGGTCCCGCGCTCGAGCCGGCCGGCGCCGTCCTGGTGGACGCGACCCTCGGCCGCGCGGGCCACGCCCGCGCCCTGCTCGACCGGCACCCGCGGCTGTCCCTGATCGGGATCGACGCCGACGCCACCGCCATCGCCGAGTCCGGCCGCCTGCTGGCCGTGTTCGGCGACCGGGTGACCCTGGTCCAGGCCCGCTACGACGAGCTTCCCGCCATCCTGGCCCGGCTCGGCCGGCCCAGCGTCCAGGCCATCCTGTTCGACCTCGGGGTCTCCTCCCCGCAGCTCGACGACCCGCAGCGGGGCTTCGCCTACTCCTACGACGCGCCCCTGGACATGCGGATGGACACCGCCGGCCCGCTGACCGCGGCCGACGTCGTCAACACTTATCCCGCGGACCGGATCGCCGCCATCCTGCGCGAGTACGGCGAGGAGCGCTTCGCGCGCCGGATCGCCGACGCCCTGGTGCGCGAGCGCGGCCGGGAACCGGTGACCACCACCCTCCGCCTGGCCCAGATCGTCCGTGACTCCATTCCGGCGGCTGCCCGGCGGACCGGCGGCAATCCGGCCAAGCGCACCTTCCAGGCCCTGCGCATCGAGGTCAACGCGGAGCTGGAGGCCCTGCGGGAGGTCCTGCCGGCCGCCCTGGACGCGATCGCGGTGGGCGGGCGGATCGCCGTGCTGGCCTATCACTCGCTGGAGGACCGGGCCGTCAAGCAGGCCCTCGCGCAGCGCAGCGTCGACACCACGCCGCCCGGCCTGCCCGTCTCGCTGCCGGGCAGCGCGCCGCAGTTCCGGCTGCTGACCCGGGGCGCGGAGAAGCCGGGCGAGGCCGAGCTGGCCGCCAACCCGCGCGCCGCCTCCGCGCGGCTGCGCGCGGCCGAGCGCGTAAGGGCCGCGGCATGACGCGCCGCTCCCGGCCGGGGGGAGCCCGGATCGGCAGAACGCGGATCGGGGGAGTCCGGATCGGGGGAGCCCGGATCGGGGGAGTCCGGATCGGCAGAGCCCGGGCGAGCCGGGGAGAGCGCGGATGAGCAGGGCGTCGCCGGCCGGGCGGGGCGGCCGGGGGACAGGCAGGTTACTGCGACAGGGGAGAACGGACGTAACCGGATGAAGACCGAGCTGAGCACACGGGACCGGGCCCGCCAGGCCACGGCCGGCGGCGCGCCGCGCGCGGGACAGCGGCCGGATGCGCGGACGACGGGCCGGGAGGCACCGCCGGCCCGCGGCCAGCAGGACTCTCGTCTCGTCGCGGCCGCCGGCGGGGGCCGGCGCGGGCAGCGGCCGAGACCGGGGCGGCCGGCGGCGGCCGGGTCCGGGCGTCCGGCGGCGGCTGGGTCCGGGCGTTCCGCGGCGGCCGGGACGACGGCGGGGTCCGGGCGTCCGGCCGGGGTCGGGCCCGCGCGTGCGGCCGCGGCGGGGTCCGCGCGCGCCGCCGCGGCCGAGTCCGCACAGTCGGCGGGGTCCGGCCGTCTGGCGGCAGGCGGACGCGCGGGCGGGCCTGGTCGTCCGGGTCCGGATGCTCGCGCGCCGCAGGGCGCTACGCAGGGCCTGCCGCGCCGGGCGCCGGCGGACGGCGGCGAGACGCGGACCGTGCCGCTGCGGGCGCGGCGGGCCAGCGCCGGCGCGCAGGCCGCGCCGACGACCAGCGCGGCGCGGGGCGGGGCGACGATCACCGAGCCGCGTCCGGCGCGGGCGCGCCGGCCCCGGCCGGTTCTGCCCCGGCCGGTTCTGCCCCGGCCCGGGCTGTCGCGGCCCGGGCTGTCGCGGCCGGTGCTCTCCCGGCCCGGTGACGCCGCCGGAGGCGGGCCTGGCCAGAGCGCCGGCGAGGCGGCCCGGCGGGCCGCGGCGGGGCGGCGGCTGGGCGGGTCGCGGACGCCGTTCGTGCTGCTCGTCCTCGGGCTGCTGGGCGGCGGGCTGGTCTGCCTGCTGGTCATCAACACCACGCTGTCGGCGGCGTCCTACCAGATCAACACGCTGCAGCAGGGCAACGCCCAGCTGTCCCAGCAGGAGCAGGCGCTGCAGCAGCAGATCGCCAAGGAGCAGGCGCCGGCCACCATTCAGCGGCGCGCCTACCAGCTGGGCATGCGCCCCGAACGGCGGCTGAACTTCGTCAACGCCCGGACCGGGAAGGTCTCGCAGCAGCCGGGCGTGCTGCCCGGCGTGCCGAATGTGCCGGGATTCACGCCGTGACCGGCGGCGGGGGCAGCCGCGGGGGCGGGAACGGGCGCGGGAACGGCGACGGCAGCGACGGGCCGGGCGCGGACGGCTGGTCCAGCCGGCGGGTCCGGCGCCCGTCCGCGGTGCCCGGCGGCAGCCGGGGACCGGACCGGGGACCCGACCGGGCGCGCCGGCCGGCCGCGGGTGACGGGCGCGGACCGCACCGGGCCGGGGCGGCGCGCGGCGCCGGCCGTGGCGGCGCGGGCGACGGGAGTGCTGGTGGCGGCGGCTCGCGTGGCGGGAGTGCGGGCACCCGCGTGCCCCGCCCGCGCGGCTTTTCCGGCCAGCCGGCCGGCGCGGGGCGGCGCGGCAGTTCCGCTGCGCGATCGGGCACGGGACAGCGGCCGGAGACCGGGCCGCGGCGGGAGACGGGACCGCGGCCGGGGACCGGCCAGGGCGGCGGTGCGCGCGGGCCGCGGGCCGGGGGCGCCCGGGCGCGGGGCAGCGCGGCGCTGCGGGCGCCGGCGCTCCTGCTCCGCCGTAATCCCCGCCATCGCCTGAACGCCACCTTCGTGGTGATCGCGGTCGTCTTGTCGCTGTTCGCTGGGCGGCTGGTGCAGATGCAGGGCCTGGACTGGTCCCGGTACCGGATGCAGTCCGCCCAGCAGCTGACCAAGACCCTGCCCATCCCGACGGTCCGCGGCTCGATCACGACCAGCGACCACACCGTGCTGGCCATGACGGTGCAGACCGACGAGGTCGCGGCCGACCCGGCCCAGATGCCGGGGCAGAGCACCAAGTCGGCCGTGGCCAGCGCGCTGGCCGGCCCGCTGAACATGTCCGCGGCAGCTCTGCTGGTCATGCTGGATCATCCGCCGGGCCCGGAGTACGTGCTGCTCAAGAAGAGCGTCAGCTCGACCACGGCGCAGGCGATCGACAAGCTGCGCCTGAAGGGTGAGCCGCTGCCCGGCATCAGCATGACGCCCAGCTACTCCCGCTCCTATCCCAACGGGCGGCTGGGGGGCAGCCTGATCGGCTTCACCAACATCGACAGCACCGGCGACCTGACCGGCGAAGCCGGGCTCGAGCAGCAGTTCAACGCCCTGCTGGCCGGCCGCGACGGCAGCCAGGAAGTCGAGACCGGGACCGATGGCGTCCCCATCCCGATGACGCAGGGCAAGGTCACCGAGCCCGTTCCGGCGAAAAATCTTGACCTCACCATCAATGCCAGCATCCAGTACGAGGCCGAGCAGGCGTGCCAGCAGGAGGTCAAGAAGGCCAAGGCCCGGAACTGCTCGATCGTGGTCATGCAGCCGCATACCGGCAACATCCTGGCCCTGGCGCAGTACCCGAGCTACAACCCGTCCAGCCCGTCGCGGCTGGCCACCAGCTCGGCGGGGGACATCGCGGCGGACGAGGTGTTCGCGCCGGGCAGCACGCTCAAGCCCGTCACCGTGGCGGCCGCGCTGGACAAGGGGGCCATCACCCCGCAGACCACCTTCACCGTGCCGGACCGCATCGACGTGCACGGGTTCTCGTTCCACGACGCCGAGGCGCACGCCACGGCCCGGTACACGGTGGGCGGGATCCTGGCCAACTCGCTCAACGACGGCATGGTGCAGATCGTCCAGAAGATCACGCCGCAGGAGCAGTACGACGAGCTGCGCGCCTTCGGGCTGGGCTCGCCCAGCGGCCTGAACCTGCCCGGCGAGAGCGCCGGGCTGGTACTCAAGCCGGGCACCAAGGGCTACTGGAGCGACGAGCCGTACGAGATGTCGTTCGGCCAGGGCATCAGCGTGACGGCGATCCAGGCGGCCAGCATCTACGCGACGATCGCCAACGGCGGGGTCCGGGTCCAGCCCTCGCTGGTGGCCGGGACGACCTCGAGCACCGGGAAGTTCGTGCCGGCGGCAGCGCCGCCGCAGCGCCGGGTCATCTCGGCCCGGACCGACAGCGAGCTGATGACGATGCTGGAGCAGGTGCCGGGGGTCGACGCGCGGCAGGGCGAGCCGTGGGGCGAGATCGCGGGCTACCCGGTAGCGGCCAAGACCGGCACCGCGCAGGTCTCCAATGTCGGCAACTGCCTGTGCCAGTACGGGTCGAGCTATATCGGCATCGCCCCGGCCCAGGACCCGCAGCTCGTGGTGGCGGTCAACGTCCAGGACCCGACCCAGAAGGGCTACTACGGTGACGAGATCGCCGGCCCGGTCTTCTACAAGGTGATGCCGTTCGCCCTGTCCGCCCTCAAGATCCCGCCGACAAGCGCCGAGCCGCCGCACATCGCGCTCACGGTGCCCTGATCGGAGGTACCCTCTGCCAGTGCCAGCCGATCTGCGCCCGGAACGGGTGCCCGTGCGCCCGTTCGCCGGGCTCGCGGTGCTCCTCGGGCTGAAGACCTCCGGCCAGGACGCCCTGGACGCGTTCACCGGGCTCAGCGGGCCGGCCGGGGTGACCGGGGTCACGCACGACTCGCGCCTGGTGCGCCCCGGCGACCTGTACGTGGCGCTGCCCGGCAGCCGGTTCCACGGCGCGCGGTTCTGCCCGGAGGCGGCCGCCGCGGGGGCCGCGGCGGTGCTCACCGACCCGGCCGGCCGGGACCCGGCGGTCGCGGCCGGGCTGCCCGCCTTCGTCGTCGCCGACCCGCGGGCGCGGCTCGGCGAGGTCGCCGCGTGGATCTACGGCTACCCGGCCGAGCGGCTGCTGCTGATCGGGGTGACCGGGACCAGCGGCAAGACGACCACGACCTACCTGCTGGAATCCGGGCTGCGGGCCGCGGGCTACCGGGCCGGCCTGATCGGCGGGGTGCAGACCCGGATCGTCGGCGCGGCCGTGGCCAGCCAGCTGACCACGCCCGAGGCCACCGACCTGCAGGCGTTGCTGGCGGTCATGGTCCAGCGCCGGGTCGGGGCGGCCGCGATGGAGGTCTCCAGCCACGCGCTGGCCCTCGGGCGCGTGGCCGGCACCCGCTACGACGTGGCCATCTTCACCAACCTGTCCCAGGATCACCTCGACTTCCACGACGGCATCGAGGACTACTTCGCGGCCAAGGCCCAGCTGTTCACCGCGCGCTACGCCGCGGCCGGGGTAGTGAACATCGACGACCCGCGCGGCCGCCAGCTGGCCGAGAGTGCCCAGATCCCGATCACCACGTTCTCCGCCGAGGGCCGCCGGGACGCGGACTGGCGGGCGGCGGACGTCCGGACCGGCGCCGACGGCAGCACCTTCCGGGTCATCGGGCCGGGCGGCGTGGCGGCGGACGCGGCCGCGGCCCTGCCCGGCCGGTTCAACGTGGCCAACGCGCTCGGGGCCATCGTCGGCCTGGTCGAGGCCGGGGTCGGCCTGGCCGCGGCGGTGGCCGGGGTGGCCGCCTGCCCGGGCGTGCCGGGACGGCTGGAGCGGGTCGAGGCCGGCCAGGACTTCACCGTGCTGGTCGACTACTCGCACAAGCCGGGGGCGGTGGAGGCGGTGCTGAGCGCGCTGCGCCAGGTCACCCTCGGGAACCTGACGATCGTGCTCGGCTGCGGCGGTGACCGGGACGCGGCCAAGCGCCCGCTGATGGGCGCGGCCGCCGCCCGGCTGGCCGACACCGCGATCTTCACCAGCGACAATCCCCGGTCGGAGGACCCGCTGGCCATCCTCACGCAGATGCTGGGCGGCGCCGTCGACGTGCCCCCGGCCCACCGCGCCGAGGTGCTCGTGGTGCCCGACCGCGGGGCCGCGATCGAGGCGGCCATCGCCGCGGCCGGCAAGGGCGACGTGGTCCTGATCGCGGGCAAGGGTCACGAGACGGGCCAGTACGTCGGCAGCGCGGTGATCGAGTTCGACGACCGCGTGGTGGCCGGCGAGGCCCTGGCGCGCCGCCGGCGCGCTGAAGATGGGACGATGTCGGGCGTCGGGACGAGCCCGGTGCCGCTCCGCGGCGGGGCCGGCCCGGCCCCGGCCCGGCCGAGCACCGCCGACTCGAGCACCGCCGACCCGAAGATCGTCGACACGTCCGCGGTCGACACGGAGGACCTGTGATCCCGATGTCCGTCGCGCAGGTCGCCGGGATCACCGGCGCTGCGCTTGATGCCGTGCCCGATCCCGGTGCCCTGGTCACCGGCCCGGTGGTGATCGACTCGCGGGCGGCCCGGCCGGGCGGCCTGTTCGCGGCCCTGCCCGGCGAGCACGTCGACGGCCACGACTACGCGGCCGCGGCCGCGGCCGCCGGGGCCGTCGCGGTCCTGGCCACCCGCCCGTGCGGCGCGCCCGCGCTGCTCGTCCCGGACGTCCCGGCCGCGCTGGCCGCGCTGGCCGCGGCCGTGGTGCGGGCGCTGCCGGACCTGACCATCGTGGGAATCACCGGCTCGGCGGGCAAGACCACGACCAAGGACCTGACCGCCCAGCTGGTGGAGACCCTCGGCCCCACGGTGGCGCCGCGCGGGTCCTACAACAACGAGATCGGCCACCCGCTGACCGTGCTCGGCGTCACCGGGGAGACGCAGTACCTGATCTCGGAGCTGTCGGCGCGCGGGCCGGGGCACATCGCGGCCCTGTGCCAGGTGGCGCCGCCGCGGCTGGGCGCGGTGCTGTGCGTCGGGCACGCGCACGCCGGGGAGTTCGGCGGCATCGAGCAGGTGGCCCTGGCCAAGTCCGAGCTGCCCGCCGCGCTGCCCGCCGACGGCGTGGCCGTCCTCAACGCCGATGACCCGCGGGTGGCGGCCATGGCCGCGCGCACCGCCGCCCGGGTGGTGACCTTCGGCACCGGGAGCGGGGCCGGGGGCCGGCCGGACGTGCGGGCCGACGGCGTCACCACCGATGAGCTCGGCCGGGCCTCGTTCACGCTGGTCACGCCGGCCGGGGCGGCGCCGGTGCGGCTGCGGCTGCACGGCGCGCACCACGTGAGCAACGCCCTGGCCGCTGCGGCGCTGGCGGCCGAGCTCGGCATGGCGCCCGGCGCGATCGCGGCCGGCCTGTCGGCGGCGGTGGCCCGGAGCCGGTGGCGGATGGAAGTCACCGAGCGCGATGACGGGGTCATGATCGTCAACGACGCCTACAACGCCAACCCCGAGTCGGTCCGGGCCGCGCTGGCCGCGCTGGCCGACATGACGGCGGGCGGCCGGCGCGGGTTCGCCGTGCTCGGCCAGATGACGGAGCTGGGGGAGGAGTCGCAGGGCTTCCACGAGGAGGTCGGCCGGCTGGCCGCGCAGGCCGGGGTGGCCGCCCTGATCGTCGTCGGCGAGGCCGCCGGGCCCATCCTGGCCGGGACCAAGTCGGTGCCGTCCTGGTCGGGCGAGCTCCTGCACGTGGCCGACGCGCCGGCCGCCGCGCGGGCGCTGGAGCAGCGGCTGTCGGCTGACGACGTCGTGCTGGTCAAGGCCTCGCACTCGGTCGGCCTGCAGGCGGTCGCGCTGGCCCTGACCGGCGAGCAGCCGTTCGGAGAGCCCGCCCCGTGAAGACCATCCTCGTGGCCGCCGGCGTGTCGCTGCTGCTGGCGCTGTTCGGCACGCCCGCGGCCATCAAGCTGCTCCGCCGCCGCGGCTACGGGCAGCTGATCCGCGAGGAGGGGCCGGAGACGCACCAGACCAAGCGCGGCACGCCGACCATGGGCGGCGCCGTGATCGTGGTCGCGACGCTGATCGGCTACGTGGTCGGCCACGTGGTCACCAACGACCCGATATCAATCTCCGGCCTGCTGGTGCTGTTCCTGATGGCCGGCCTCGGCCTGGTCGGCTTCATCGACGACTTCATCAAGATCTACAAGCAGACCAGCCTGGGGCTGCGCAGCGGCGCGAAGCTGGCCGGCCAGGCGGTCGTCGGGGCGCTGTTCGCGATCGAGGTGCTCCGCCACCCCGACGGCATCGCCCTGTCGCCGGCCGACGCGCACTTCTCGTTCCTGCGGGACTTCGGGCCCGCCATCGGCGTGCTGCCGTTCGTGCTGTGGATCGTCTTGATGATCGCCGGGACGTCCAACGCGGTGAACCTGACCGACGGCCTGGACGGCCTGGCCACCGGCGCGACCTGCCTGGTCCTGGCCGCCTACACGCTGATCGGGATCTGGCAGGAGCGCAACGACTGCTCGAACTTCCTGTCGCCCCAGTGCTACGCGGTCCGCGACCCGCTGGACGTCGCGGTCGTCGCCGCGGCGCTGCTCGGCGCCTGCTTCGGGTTCCTGTGGTGGAACGCGCCGCCCGCGCGCATCTTCATGGGCGACACCGGCTCGCTGGCCCTCGGCGGGGCGCTCGCGGGGCTGGCCGTGGTGACCAAGACCCAGCTGCTGCTGATCATCCTCGGCGGCCTGTTCGTCATCATCACGCTGTCGGTGGTCATCCAGGTCGGCTCGTTCAAGCTCACCGGCAAGCGGGTCTTCCGGATGGCCCCGCTGCAGCATCACTTCGAGCTGCTCGGCTGGGCCGAGACCACCATCGTGATCCGCTTCTGGATGGTCGCCGGCCTGTGCATCGCGCTCGGGCTCGGCATCTTCTACGTCGAGTGGCTGCCCGGCTAGCCCAGCCCGCCAGCCCAGCCCGCCAGCCCAGCCGGCGGCAAGGCCGTCCGCGACACGCGCCGAATGTCCCGGCTGTGGCCGCGGCGGCCCGCGAGACTGGTGACATGAGCGCGCCAGCAGACACGGCCAGCCGCCGGGCGCAGCCCGGCCTGCGGGAATCCCCGGCCCGGCTGCTCGGGCTGCTGGACCGCCCGCTGACGTCCTACTACCTCATCCTCGGCTGCACCCTGCTGCTGCTCGGGCTGGGCCTGGCCATGGTGCTGTCCACCTCGAGCGCCTACGCGCTGGACCACCACCTGCCCACCTACGCCGCGTTCCAGAAGCAGCTGCTCGGCGCGGTCGGCGGGCTGATCGCGATGTGGCTGGCGGCCCGGGCGTCGCCCCGCCTGTACCGGGCGGCGGCCTACCCGCTGCTCGCCCTCACCGTGTTCTTCCTGGTCCTGGTCCTGGCCGTGGGCGAGACCGTGCTCGGCGCGACCCGCGAGCTGTCGGTGGCCGGGCTGGCCGTGCAGCCGTCGGAGTTCGCCAAGCTGGCCTTCGTGCTGTGGGGCGCCGACCTGCTGGCCCGCAAGGACAAGCTGGGCCAGCTGACCGAGTGGCGGCAGCTGCTCGTGCCGCTGATGCCGGGCATGGCCATCCTCGCGCTGCTGGTGCTGCTGGGCAACGACCTGGGCACCACGCTCATCCTGCTGATGATCTTCCTGGCCCTGCTGTGGGTCATCGGCAGCCCCGGCCGGCTGTTCATCGGCATGCTGGTGCTGATGGCGTTCATTGTCTTGATCCTGGTCCTCGTCGCGCCGTACCGGCTGCACCGGTTCACCGGCTTCCTGGACCCGCGGGCCGACCCCCTCGGCTCGGGCCTGCAGGAGCTTAACGGCATGAACGCCCTGGGCTCGGGCGGCCCGCTCGGGGTGGGGCTCGGCGCCAGCCGGTCGCAGTGGGGCTGGGTGCCCGAGAGCAGCACCGACTTCATCTTCGCGATCCTGGGCGAGGAGCTGGGCCTGGTCGGCACGCTGTCGGTGGTCCTGCTGTACAGCGGCATCGCCTACGCCGGGGTCCGGATCGCCCGCCGGATGCAGGACACGTTCATGCGGCTGGCGGCGGCCGCGGTGACGGTGTGGATCGTGGCCCAGGCGGTGGTGAACATGGGGGCGGTCCTCGGCCTGCTGCCGATCACCGGCATCCCGCTCCCGCTAGTCTCCGAGGGGCTGTCGTCGCTGCTGACGACGATGGCCGCGCTCGGCATGCTGATGTGCTTCGCGCGGCACGAGCCCGGCGCGATGCAGGCACTTGAGCAGGGCGGTCCCGGCGCCGGCCGGCGCGTCCTAAGCTGGCTGGGCCTGGGCGCGCGGCGACGCTGAGCGCGACCGCGCCTGGCCCGCCGCGGGCCAGCGCCGGGAACCCGGCGCGCCTGACGACAGGGAAGTGGTGCACGATGACGATGAGCGTGGTCATCGCGGGCGGCGGGACCGGTGGTCACATCCTGCCGGCGCTGGCCCTCGCCGATGCGCTCCGCCGCGCCGACCCGGAGGTGGCGATCACCTGCCTGGGCACCGAGCGCGGCCTGGAAAACCGGCTCGTCCCGCAGCGCGGCTACGACCTGGCGCTGATCCCGCCGGTGCCGCTGCCGCGGTCGCTGACCCCGGAGCTGGCCTCGGTTCCGGGCCGGATGCTCAGCTCGGTGAACGCCGCCGCGGAGATCCTCGACGAGGTCGCCGCCGACGTGCTGGTCGGGTTCGGCGGTTACGTGGCCACGCCCGGCTACCTCGCCGCCCGCCGCCGCGGGGTCCCGATCGTGGTCCACGAGGCCAACTGCAAGCCCGGCCTGGCCAACCGGATCGGCGCCCGGCTGACCCAGCGGGTCTTCACCGGGCAGCCGGGGGTCAAGCTGGCCCACGCCCGGTACATCGGCATCCCGATCCGGCGCGAGATCTCCGGCCTGGACCGGCTCGCGCTCGGCGACCAGGCCCGGGCGCACTTCGGGCTCCGCCCCGACCTGCCCGTGCTGCTGGTCACCGGCGGCTCGCAGGGCGCCCGGTCCCTGAACCGCGCGGTCCTGGACACGGCCGGGCCGCTGCGCGCGGCCGGCATCCAGGTGCTGCACATCGTCGGCCCGCGGGCCGAGGAGGTCCGGGTGCCGGCCGGCGAGGTCCCGTACGTGGTGCTGCCCTACCTGGACCGGATGGACCTGGGCTACGCCGCCGCCGACTTCGCGCTGTGCCGGGCCGGCGCCATGACCTGCGCCGAGCTCACCGCGGTGGGCCTGCCCGCGGCCTATGTCCCGCTGCCGCACGGCAACGGCGAGCAGCGGCTCAACGCGGTGCCGATCGAGCGGGCGGGCGGCGGCCTCATCGTGGCCGACGCCGACCTGACGCCGGACTGGATCCTCGACTCGCTGCTGCCGGTGCTGCTCGACGCGGAACTGGTCGCCGCGATGTCCAAGGCCGCGGCGGGCAGCGGCAACCGGGACGCCGACCGGCACCTGGCCGACGCGGTGCTGGACACCGCCGACGGGGCCCGCAAGCGCGGGCACCGCCGCTAGCGCGCCAGGGGCGCGGACCGATCACGCGAGCACGGACAAGGAGCAGGGCATGGGGCTGGTGACACCGGTGGCCGCGGTACCGGTCAGCGAGCTGGGCCGGGTGCACTTCACCGGCATCGGCGGCGCGGGCATGTCCGGCATCGCGCGGATCATGCTGGCCCTGGGCGTCGAGGTGTCCGGCAGCGACTCCGCGCCCTCGGCCCAGCTCGATGAGCTGGCCGCGCTCGGCGCCGCGGTCAGCGTGGGGCACGCGGCCGCGAACCTGGGCCGGGCCGACACGCTGGTGGTGTCCAGCGCCATCCGCCCGGACAACCCCGAGCTCGCCGCGGCCCGGGAGCGCGGCCTGCGGGTGCTGCACCGCGCCGCCGCCCTGGCCTGCCTGATGCTGGGCCGCGAGGGCATCGCCATCGCCGGCACGCACGGCAAGACCACCACCACCTCCATGATCACGACGGTGCTGCGCGGCTGCGGCGCCGACCCGTCCTACGTGATCGGCGGCGTGCTGGCCGGGACGGGCCTCGGCGCCGACCTCGGCGCCGGCCCGGCCTTCGTCGCCGAGGCCGACGAGAGCGACGGCTCGTTCCTGATGCTGTCGCCCGCGGCCGCGGTGGTGACCTGCGTGGAGGCCGATCACCTGGACAACTACGCGGACCTGGCGCAGATCAAGGAGGCGTTCCGCGCCTTCGCCGCCCGGATCGGCGGGCTGCTCGTGGCCTGCGCGGACGATCCCGGCGCCGCCGAGCTGGCCGCGCACGCCGCCGGCCGGCCGGGCCTGCGGGTGGTGACCTACGGGACCGCTGCGACCGCCGACTACCGGGTGACCGGCATCCAGCCGCGCGGGATGGCGACCGGCCTCACCGTCACCCCCGCCGCCGGGGCCGCGGCCGACGGGCCGGCGGCCATCGAGATCGCGGTGCCGGGGCGGCACAACGCCCTCAACGCCGCGGCGGCGTTCGCGCTGGCCGCCGAGCTGGGCTACCCGGCGGCCGGCATCGCCGCGGGGCTGGCCGCCTACGGCGGCGCCCGGCGCCGGATGGAGCTCAAGGGCGAGGCCGACGGCGTGCGCGTGGTCGACAGCTACGCCCATCACCCGACCGAGCTGGCCGCTGACCTGGCCGCCGCCCGCGACGTCGCGGGCGGCGGGCGGGTCATCGCGCTGTTCCAGCCGCACCTGTTCAGCCGGACCCGGATCTTCGCGGCCGAGCTCGGGACCGCCCTCGGGCTGGCCGACGAGGTGCTCGTGCTGGACATCTACGCCGCGCGCGAGGATCCCGAGCCCGGCGTGACCGGGCAGCTCGTCGCCGGCGCCGTGCCCGGCGGCCTGGCCCAGTTCCTGCCTGACCGGTCCGCCGCCCCGGCCGCCATCGCCGGCCTGGCCAAGCCCGGCGACCTCGTGCTGACCATGGGCGCGGGCGATGTCACGGCGCTCGGCCCGCTGATCCTGGGCGCGCTGCGCGAGCGCGGGGGCGAGCCGGGATGACCGGTCCCAGCGATACCGCCCAGGACCGCCCGGCCCGGCCGGGCGGGGCTGACCCCGGGGGGGCCGGCGAGCGCCGCCCCGAGCGCCTGCCGCCGCGCCGGCGGGCGGCTCCCTGGAGGGCCGCGTTCCTCGTCGTATTGGCCCTGGTGATCGTGGCCGGGGCGGCCTGGGCACTGCTCGGCTCCAGCCTGCTGGTCGTCCGGCACGTGCAGGTCAGCGGCAACCGCGGGGTGCCGGCCGCGGAGATCAGCGCGGCCGCGGGCATCGACCCCGGCACGCCGCTGGCCCGGCTCAACTCAGCGACCGCCGAGCGGCGCGTCGAGCGCATCCCGCAGATCCTGTCCGCGCTGGTCAGCCGGTCCTGGCCGGACACCGTGCGGATCGCCGTCCGGGAGCGGACGGCGCGGCTGGCGGTGGCCGCGGGCACCGGGTACGAGCTGGTCGACCCGCACGGGGTCGTGGTCCGGCGGTCGGCCGCCCGGCCCGCCGGGATGCCGCTGCTGAACTCGCCGCCCGCGCAGCTGCGGAACAGCCCGGCGGTGGCGGCCGCGGCCGCGGTGCTGGCCAGCCTGCCCGCGACGGTGCGGGCGCGGGTGCTGGCCGTGACCGACACCGCCGCCGGGGTGACCCTGCGGCTGCGCGGGCGCGTGACGGTGCGCTGGGGTGATGCCCGCCGCAGCGCGGCCAAGGCCACCGAGCTGCAGGCCTTGCTGCGGACGGGCGCCCGCTCGGTGGACGTCAGCTCGCGGCAGGTGGCGGTGACGGGCCGGTGAGGACGGCCGCGAGGGGCCGGCCGGCGCGGACCGCGCGTTACGGGGGCAATGGGCCCGCGGCGGGACGTTTCGGCTCCGGCCAGCGGGTATTCAGGCGGCCCGGCTGCGACACGCCGGCGCGGCTTCCCCATCGGTTAGTTGACCGCAGGTAGCGCGCAACCCTACTGTCCCTATCAGTCGGCAGCTTGACATAACTCTAAATCTCAAGTTGAGGGTGAGAGTTAGCCAGGCTGAAATCCGCGGAGTCTGCCCGGCCGATGGTACTGGGGGCACGGATTGGCCAGCACTGTAGCTAGCCGGGCCGGGCCGGAAAACGGGCCGTAGCCGCGGCCCTGCGGATACTCGGCACAGCGAACGAGCGGAAAGGGTTCCTCCTCGTGGCAGCACCGCAGAACTACTTGGCGGTCATCAAGGTCGTCGGTATCGGCGGGGGCGGCGTCAACGCCGTAAACCGGATGATCGAAGAGGGACTCAGAGGCGTTGAGTTCATCGCGATCAACACCGATGCCCAGGCCCTCCTGATGAGCGACGCCGACGTCAAGCTCGACGTCGGCCGGGAACTCACCCGCGGCCTGGGCGCCGGGGCCAACCCCGACATCGGCGCCAAGGCGGCCGAGGATCACCGCGAGGAGATCGAGGAAGTCCTCAAGGGCGCCGACATGGTCTTCGTCACCGCGGGCGAGGGCGGCGGCACCGGGACCGGCGGCGCGCCGGTCGTCGCGAGCGTCGCCCGGTCGCTCGGCGCCCTCACCATCGGCGTCGTCACCCGCCCGTTCGGGTTCGAGGGCAAGCGCCGGGCCGGGCAGGCCGACACCGGGATCGCGCGCCTGCGCAGCGAGGTCGACACGCTCATCGTCATCCCGAATGACCGGCTGCTGTCGATCTCCGACCGCCACGTCAGCGTGCTCGACGCGTTCAAGGCGGCCGACCAGGTGCTGCTGTCCGGTGTCCAGGGCATCACCGACCTGATCACCACGCCGGGCCTGATCAACCTGGACTTCGCCGACGTGAAGTCGGTCATGTCCGGGGCCGGCTCGGCCCTCATGGGCATCGGCTCGGCGCGCGGCGACGACCGCTCGGTGGCGGCCGCCGAGGCGGCCATCTCCAGCCCGCTGCTGGAGGCCAGCATCGACGGCGCGCACGGCGTGCTGCTGTCGATCCAGGGCGGCTCCGATCTCGGCCTGTTCGAGATCAACGAGGCCGCCCAGCTGGTGTCCAACTCGGCCGCGCCCGACGCCAACATCATCTTCGGCGCGGTCATCGACGACGCGCTGGGCGACGAGGTCCGGGTCACGGTGATCGCGGCCGGGTTCGACGAGCCGCAGGACGAAGGGTCCCGGCCGGGCCGCGGCGCGGTCGGCACCGGGTCCTTCGCGCTGCCCGCCGCCACCGCCTGGCGGTCACCCGCCGCGGAGCGGCCCGCCCCGGCGCCGGTCCCGCACGCGGCGCCCGTGCCCGAGCCGGCCGCGCCGCACGTCACCCCGGCCAGCCGGCCGGCCACGGACTACGCGGCCAGCGACTACCCGGCGGCCGGCGACCACGGGGGAGCCGGCGACCCGGACTCCGGGCACGGCGTTGACCAGGGCGCCGCCGCGGGCGCGGCCGGTGCCGCGACGGACAGCCAGGACGCCGCGCGCCGGGACGCCGTCCCGGCGCCGCGGCCGCCCGAGCAGGAATCGCCGCCCGTCCCGGAGAAGCCCGCCGTGACCATCGCCCGGCCCGCCGACCCGCCCCGGCTGGGCGAGTCGGCCAGCACCCGGCGCCGGTCGGTGGTCTTCGAGGAAGAGGACGAGCTGGATGTGCCCGACTTCCTGAAGTGACGGACTCGTGATCGCGGGCCGCCGGGGCCGGGAGCCCCGGCGGCCCGCGCGATCATGAGTGGGACAATCACCTGGTGTCCGATCCCGAAGCTGCCCCCGAGGCGGACGCGGCCCGCGCGGCGGAGCTCAGCGCGAACCTGGCCGCGCTGCGCGCGCGCATCGACGCCGCCTGCGCCGCCGCCGACCGCCCGGCGGACGGCGTCACGCTGGTCGCGGTGACCAAGTTCTTCCCCGCCTCCGACGTCGTGGCCCTGAGCCGGCTGGGCGTCAGCGACGTGGGCGAGAACCGCGACCAGGAGGCGGCGCCCAAGGCCGCCCGCGTGGCGGCCCTCGGCGTCTCGATGACCTGGCACTTCGTGGGCCAGTTGCAGGCCAACAAGGCGGCCAGCGTGGTGTCCTACGCCGACGTCGTGCATTCGGTCGACCGGCCCGGCCTGGTCAGCGCGCTCAGCCGCCGGGCCGTCGCGGCCGGCCGTGACGAGCCGGGCCGCGCGCTGCGCTGCCTGATCCAGGTCAGCCTGGACGGCGCCGCGGGCCGCGGCGGCGCCCAGCCGGCCGACGTGCCCGCGCTGGCCGACGCGATCGCGGCGGCGGGCGGCCTGGCGCTGGACGGCGTGATGGCCGTCGCGCCGCTCGGCGCGGCCCCGCGGCCCGCCTTCGCGCGGCTGGCGGACATAGCCGACATGCTCCGCGCGGCCCACCCGGGTGCCCGGGCGATATCGGCCGGCATGAGCAGTGACCTGGAGGATGCGATTGCCGAGGGCGCGACACTCGTGCGGATCGGTACGGCGTTGCTCGGCGGCCGGCGAGCCTTCGTCAGGTAATGTCCGACGAAGCGTGGCACGCCGCAGTGTGATGCGGGGCTGCTCGGCGGGCATGACGGAGGACAGAAGATGGCCAGCGCGATGCGCAAGATGGCGGTCTACCTCGGCCTAGTAGAGGACGATCACCAGTACGACGACCACTACTCGGACGAATACGGCACCGAGGACGAGTACGACGAGTACGGCACCGACCTGGTGACCCAGGACGACCGGCCCGTCGCTGACGCCTACCCGGGGTTCCCCGAGGCGGCCCGTCCGTCCGGCGAGCGCCACGGGTCCGTGATCCAGACGACCGATTTGGCCCGGATCACGACCTTGCATCCGCGGACGTACAATGAGGCACGGACGATCGGAGAGCACTTCCGTGAGGGCACTCCGGTGATCATGAACCTGACAGAGATGGTCGACAGCGATGCGAAGCGGCTGGTCGACTTCTCGGCAGGACTGATCTTCGGGCTGCGCGGGAGCATCGAGCGGGTGACGAACAAGGTGTTCCTGCTGTCCCCGGCCAACGTCGAGGTGGCGGCCGAGGACAAGGCCCGGATCGCGGAGCGCGGTTTCTTCAACCAGAGCTAGCCGTCGTCACGCACAGTAAGCACCGGGCCGTGGGCGACGCGGCCGGGCCGTCGGACGCCGCAGCGAGCAGGGCAGGAAAGTGGACATAGCCAAACTGGTGCTGTTCTGGGTGCTATCTGTCTTCCTCCTGCTGCTCATCGGCAGGCTGATCCTCAGCTGGGTCCAGGCTTTCGCGCGCGACTGGCGCCCCCGGGGCGCCGTCCTGGTCATCGCCGAGGTGGTGTTCACCGCCACCGATCCGCCACTGAGATTCCTAAGGCGCTACATTCCGACACTCCGGCTCGGTACTGTGGCTCTTGACCTCAGCTTCATGCTGCTGTTCCTGGTGGTGCTCGTGCTCTGGCAGGTCGTGCAGCACTAGAAGTGAAAGCGTCCACAAGGACCATGCTCCAAGGAGACGACGAGATGCCACTGACGCCCGCGGATGTGCGGAACAAGCAGTTCAGCACGACCAGGCTCAGGCCCGGCTACGACGAGGAAGAGGTCGACGCCTTCCTCGATGAGGTCGAGGCGGAACTCGACCGGCTTATCCAGGACAACGAAGAGCTTCGGGCCAAGCTGGCGGAGGTCCTGCGCGGTGGCGGCGGCAAGCAGCCCGTTCCGGCGGCCCTGAACGCTCCGCACATCGAGCCGGTACCCGAACTGATGGCCTCCGAGCCGCCGCACCGCGAGCCCGAGCGTCGCCCGGAGCCGGTGATGATGAAGCCGGTCGAGGACAACATGGACACGGCGGCCCGCGTCCTGGCCCTGGCCCAGCAGACGGCCGACCAGGCCATCGCCGACGCCCGCCGGGAGGCCGACGAGACCCTCGGCCGCGCCCGCCGCGAGGCCGACGACATCCTGACCAAGGCGCGCCGCCAGTCGGAGCAGATCACCAGCGACGCGCGTGCCCGGGCCGAGAGCCTGGAGCGCGACGCCCAGGAGCGGCACCGCCAGGCCATGGGGTCCCTCGTGCAGTCCCGCGAGGAGCTGGAGCGCCGTGTTGACGACCTGCGCGCGTTCGAGCGCGAGTACCGCAGCCGTCTCAAGGCGTACCTGGAGGGCCAGCTCCGCGACCTTGAGGCCGGTGCCGCCGACAGCGGCGTGTTCCCGGCGATCTCGGCCGCGACGCCTCCGTCGGTGCCCGCCGGCGTGGGCCGGATGGACGTCCGCAACGGCGGCCAGCCGTCCGTGTCCGGTTCTTACGGTGGCGTGCCCGAGCCGGTAGCGCACAACGGCTCAGGCTTCCACCCGTCGGACTCCGGTCAGCACGACCGTCGATAGCCCCGAGAGTGGGTTGCGGGCATCGCTAGCTAGCGGAGCATGTCGGTGATCCGGTTCAGCGTGGTCCTTGCGGTCGTCGTGGTGGCGGTCGGGCTGCTGGTGGCAGGCGCGATTTCGGCTAGCCTGCCGCTGGTCTACCTGGCCGTCGCCCTGGCGGGCGTGGCCCTGCTCATGCTGATCATCGGCGTGGTGCTGTGGCGGGACGAGATCTTCGAGCGGGCCTCGGCCGATGGCGCCGAGGCCCCGGCCGGTTCCGGGGTCCTGGCGGACCCCGCGGCGCCGGCCGATTCTGCGGCTCTGGCTGATTCTGCGGTCCCGGCCGATTCCGCGGCGGGGCGGGCGGGCAGCGGGGCCGATGCGGCCCCGGCCGCCGCGACGGCGGGCGCCGGCGCGGCGAGCGGGAGTCGGCGGGGTGGCAGTGTCCTGGCCCCGGGCGACGCGCCCGCGGCGAATGACCTGGAAACCGCGACCGCGCCGCGGGTTCCTGACTGGCCGGGCCTCCCCGGCGATCGCGGGGATCGTGACCGCGGGGATCGTGAGCGTCAGGCTTCTGGTGAGGCCGGCGTCTCGCGGCGGGAGCCGGCTGGCGCGGGTAACCGGCGGGCAGGCCGCGAGGGCGGCCGCGGTCCGGCGGATGCCTGGAACACCGCGTCGGCTGAGCCGCAGCCCGGTGCCCGTGGGACCGGTGCGGAGGTTCGTCCCGCCCGGGAGGTCAGGCCGGATCGGCCCGAGCGTGACCGGCCCGAGCGTGACCGGCCCGAGGGCGACCGGCCCGAGCGTGATCGGCTTCAGCCGGCCGGGCCAGGCCGCGACCGGCGGGTTCCTGACCGGGAGGACCGGCTGGACCGGCCCGAGCGTGACCCGCGGAACACCGAGCCCGAATCGGGCCGCCCGGCGGCCTCTGCCGCGCCAGCGCCGGCCCGCCCGGCGGCTCCCACCGCGCCTCCCCGTTCCGTCCCGCGGCCGGCGGAGCGCTCCGACGGGCCGCCCAGCGTGGACGAACTTCTGCGCCGCGCGCGGCAGCAGCCCGCCGACGCGGCCAGTGCCACCGGCCCGGCGGGCCGTCAGACGGCCAAGGGCACCCGCGCCGCGGAGAGCGCCCGGCCGGCAAGCGCCACTACTGCGGCAAGCGCAGCTCCGGCGGCGAGCGCCACCCCGCCGGCCAGCACTACCTCGCCGGCCAGCACTACCCAGCCGGCCAGCGCTACCCCGTCGGCCCAGGCGAGTGAAGCAACCCCGGCCGTAGCGGCTGGCCCCCCGGCCCGCCCGGAGGCTGACCGGCCGTCCGGGCCGCCGCCCCGTGGCAGGCAGGCCAGCCAGGAGGCGGCCAGCCCGGCCCCGTCGAGCCGGAAGCAGGCCAGCCCGGATCAGGTCGGCCCGGAGCAGGCCAGGACGGAGCAGGCCAGGACGGAACAGGCTGACCCGCGGGCCGCTCGCCCGGACCAGGCCGCCCAGCCCGCCGGCGCGGCCGTGGCCGCCCCCGAGACCGTCACCAGCGCCGCCCCGGCCCCGCCTGGCCCGGCTCCGGCCGCCCCGGGCCCGTCCGGCCCGGCGCCGTCCGGCCCGGACGCGCCTAGCGCGCCAGCGGGTGCGGAAACCGCGGTCACGGTGGTTCCCGGCATCGGCCGGTATCACCGGGCAGAGTGCATTCTCATCCGGTTCCTCGGCGAGGAGGACCTGGAGGTCACGACGACGCAGGCGGCACAGGCGGCGGGCAGCGTGCCCTGCAAGGCCTGCCGCCCCGACTAGGGCGTATCCGCCGATATCGGCGGGTGGCTCCCGGTAGCACCACCCGTCCGCCCGTACCAACCCTCGCGGCTCCGGGGGCTCGGGCGGTGCTCGCCTTCCGCTGGAGGCTGAGTGGGTCCCTCGGAACCCGGTCGCAGCCGCGACGTGTGAGTCTGGTGAGACGTCTGGGACTCGTCGGGCAGCCGGCCGGTCGGCCCTGGCTCCCAGCGCGGCCGCCCGAGCCGCGCGGGAACAGCATGGGCGTAAGGTCGCTGCTGCCCTGGCAGCAGCGACCTTACAGTCATGTCGTTGGCGGGAGGCGCGCGCGGGCGAGGCGGGCGCTCAGGCGGGCGCGGCCCGGCGGAGCCAGAACGTGAGCCCGAGGTCGGCCGAGCTGTGCTCGCGTCCGCCGTTCACCCCGGCCGCCGCGTCGGCGGGGGCGTAGTCGGCGGCCAGGACCTCGGCGGTGATCAGCTCGCCGTGCTCGGCCAGGGCGGCGGCCAGGTCCGGGTCCGCGGTGGCCCAGCGCAGCCAGATCCGGTCACGGACGTCCAGCCCGTCGGCCTTCCGGGCGTCCTGGACCAGGCGGACGACCTCGCGGGCCAGGCCCTCACGGCGCAGCTCCGGGCTGATGGCGACGTCCAGGGCGACGGTCTCGCCCCCCTCCGTGGCCACCGACCAGCCAGAACGGGGCACCTGGGTAATAATCACCTCCGCCGGCGTCACGGTCGTGGCCGAGCCGCCCACGACGACGTCCGCGCGGCCGGCCGTGCGGAGGGCGCGGGACAGGCTCGCGGGATCGGCGGCGCTGATCGCGGCCGCCACCGCGCGGGTGCCCATGCCGAAGCGGCGGCCCAGCTCGCGGAAGCTCGGGCGGACCACGTAGCTGACGAGTTCCTCGCCGACGGTGTCCAGCGGCTCCAGGGCGGCGACGTTCAGCTCGTCACACACCTCGGCCCGCAGCTCGGCCGGCAGGGCGGCCAGGCCCGGTGCGGCCACCAGGGCGCGGGCCAGCGGCTGGCGGACCCGCACGGCCGCGCTCGCCCGCGCCGCCCGGCCCAGGTCGACCAGCCGCCGGGCCAGCGCCATCTGCGCGCCGAGCTCGGCGTCGATGAGGCCGGCGTCCGGGACGGGCCAGGCGGCCAGGTGCACCGAGTCGGGCGGCGCCCCGCCGCGCAGCACCCCCCACAGGTGGTCGGTGATGAACGGCGTGATCGGCGCCATCAGCCGGGTCAGGGTGTCCAGGGCGGCGTACAGGGTGGCGAACGCCGGCGCGCCGTCCGGCGTCAGCGGCCCGGCCCGGAACCGCCGCCGGGACCGGCGGAGGTACCACCGGGACAGGTCGTCGATGAAGGCGGCGATGAGCCGGCCGGCGGCCGCGGTGTCGAACGCCTCCAGCGCGCTGGTCGTGTCCCGGACCAGCACCTGCAGCTGGCTGAGCAGCCACCGGTCGGTCGCCGCGCGCGGGGCCGGGGGCGGCGGGCCCGGCGGCCGGCCGGGCGGCACCCAGGCGTCGCCCTGGGCGGCCGCCGCGTTGGCGTAGCGGACCAGGAACGACGCCGTGTTCCAGTAGGGGAGCAGGATCTTGCGCACGACCTCCTCGAGTGCGCCGTCCCCGATCTTCCGGGTCGCCCACGGCGACCCGCTGGCGGCGAAGAACCAGCGCACGGCGTCGGCACCGCGGGCGTCCATCAGCGCCATCGGCTCGAGCACGTTGCCCAGGTGCTTGCTCATCTTCCGGCCCTGGTCGTCGGCGATCAGGCCGAGGCAGACCGCGTTCTGGTACGCCGACCGGCCGAAGATCAGCGTGCCGATGACCATCAGGGAGTAGAACCAGCCGCGGGTCTGGTCGATGGCCTCGCAGATGAACTGTGCCGGGTAGCTGGCCGCGAACTCGCGCTCGTTCCGCAGCGGGGCGCCGAACTGCGCGAACGGCATGGCGCCGGAGTCGTACCAGACGTCGATGACCTCGGGCACCCGGTGGGCCGGGGCACCGCAGTCCGGGCAGCTGATGACGACGTCGTCGACGTAAGGCCGGTGCGGGTCGAGCCCGGCCAGGTCGCGGCCGGCCAGCTGAGACAGCTCGGCCAGCGAGCCGACGCAGGTGGCGTGACCGGCCGGGCAGGTCCAGACGGGCAGGGGCGTGCCCCAGTACCGGGTCCGCGACAGCGCCCAGTCCACGTTGCCGCGCAGCCACTCGCCGTACCGGCCGTCCCGGACCGACGGCGGCTGCCAGCCGGTCCGGGCGTTCTCGGCGAGCAGCCGGTCGCGGATGGCCGTGGTCTTGATGAACCAGGTCGGCAGCGCGTAGTACAGCAGCGCCGTCCCGCAGCGCCAGCAGTGGGGATAGCTGTGCTCGACCGGCTGGGACCACATCAGCAGGTCCCGGTCGGCCAGGTCGCTGATCAGGCGCGGATCGGCCGCCTTGAAGAACAGGCCGCCGACCAGGGGGATGTCCGCCGCGAACGTGCCGTCCGGCTCGACCGGGTTGACGACGGGCAGGCCGTTCGCCCGGGCCGCGGCGAGGTCGTCGGCGCCGAAGGCCGGCGCGATGTGGACCAGGCCGGTGCCCTCGGCCGTGGTGACGAAGTCGGCGGTGATGACCGTGTGCGCGCCCGGCACCTCGATCAGCTGCAGCGGCGGCTGGTAGCGGGCCCCGGCCAGCTCGGCGCCGCGCAGGCGCCGGGTGACGTGCCAGCCATCGCCGAGCAGCCGGGCGAACAGGTCATCGGCCACCACGACGCGGTCGCCGTGGCCGGCCCGGCGGGCCACCGCGTAGGTGGCGTCCGGGTGGACCGCGACGGCCGTGTTCGCCACCAGCGTCCAGGGCGTCGTCGTCCACACCAGCAGGTCCGCGCCGGCCAGCTCGGGCGGCGCGCCGGCGGGCAGCTCGCGCAGCGGGAACCGGACCGTGACCGACGGGTCGGCCACGTCCCGGTAGACCTCCGGCTGCCCCATCTCGTGGTCGGACAGCGCCGTTCCGCACCGCGGGCAGTACGGGCTGATCCGCAGGTCGCGGACGAGCAGGCCGCGGCCGAAGATCTCCTTGAGCGACCACCACACCGACTCGATGTAGGCCGGGTCCATCGTCCGGTAGGCGGCGCCCAGGTCGGTCCAGTAGCCCATCCGCGTGGTCAGCCGCGCGAACTCGTCCACGTGGCGCAGGACCGACTCCCGGCAGCGCGCGTTGAACTCGGCGATGCCGTAGGCCTCGATATCGGGCTTGGCGGCCAGCCCGAGCTCCTTCTCGACCGCGACCTCGACGGGCAGCCCGTGGCAGTCCCAGCCCGCCCGGCGGGGGACGTGAAAGCCCTGCATGGTCTTGAACCGCGGCAGCGCGTCCTTCAGCACCCGGGCCTCGATGTGATGGACCCCGGGCATGCCGTTGGCCGTCGGCGGCCCCTCGTAGCAGATCCAGGGCGGGCCGCTGGCCGTCTGCTCCAGGGACCGCTCGAAGACACGGTGCTCCTGCCAGCGGCGCAGCACCTCCTGCTCCATCGCGGGCAGGTCGGCCTCGCCCGGCAGCTCAGGGAAGGGAGCGGCAGCGGCAGGCACGGCACCAGACGATAGCCGATGCCCGCCGAGTCATCATCGGATTTTTAACGCAGTGTGATCATCTGATTACAGAAAGTCCCCGCCGCGGGCGGAATGCCGGCCCCGGGATCGGGCGTTGTTCCGGGCGCAGCCGCCGGCCGGTATGTTTGCGGACGGCCGCGGTCAGCACCTATTCTCCGGTGACTGCCGGGCTGCATGGCATGGGTTATCTCAGATCGCCGTCAACAGGCACCGAGGGAGGCGTTTACATGACAGCCACTGCGCCTTCGGGAGCGGCTGCGCTGGCGATCCGGGCCGGCGAGGAGCCCTGGACCGAGACCGAGCTGAAAGAGGTCCGGCAGCAGCTCGAGGTCGAGGCGGTCGAGCTGCGTTCCGACATCGAGCGCGCCGAGTCCGACATGGCCAGCCGGCTGAGCGACACCACCGGCGACGCCGGTGATGACCAGGCCGACGCCGGGGCCAAGACGTTCGAGCGCGAGCATGACCTGGCGCTCACCTATACCGCCCGCGAGCTGCTCGCCCAGGCGGACCACGCGCTCGCGCGGATGGCCGACGGCAGCTACGGGACCTGCGAGTCCTGCGGCGAGCCGATCGGGAAGGCGCGGCTGCAGGCTTTTCCCCGCGCCGTGCTGTGCGTGTCATGCAAGCAGCGCGAAGAGCGCCGCTGACCGGGCCGGCGGCGACCGCCGGCCCGGATAACGCAGCTCCCGTCCCGGCAGGGCGGCCAGGACCAGGAAGACCGGGAAGTACCGTGCGCCCACCGCGGATCCGCGTCGTGGCCGGCGTGGCCCTGACCGTGCTCGCCCTCGACATCGTGTCCAAGCTGCTGGTGGTGGCGAAGCTGTCCGGGCGGCCGCCGGCGCGGCTGCTGGGCGGCTTCCTGCACCTGCTGGTGTCCCGCAACCCCGGCGCGGCCTTCAGCATCGGGACGTCGATGACGCTGGTGTTCTCGGCCATCGCCGTCACCGTGATCGTGATCATCCTGCGGACCGCGCGGCGGATCCGCAGCCTGCCGTGGGCGCTGACGCTGGGGCTGCTGCTCGGCGGGGCCACCGGGAACCTGCTGGACCGCATCTTCCGCTATCCCGGCCTGTTCCGCGGCTACGTGGTCGACTGGATCCAGCTGCCGCACTGGCCGGTGTTCAACCTGGCCGACTCGTCGATCGTGTGCGGCGGGGTGCTCGCCGTCCTGCTGTCCCTGCGCGGCATCCAGCTGGACGGCCGCCGCGGCACGCCGGCCGGCGGCCCGGCCGCCGGCGAGCAGGCCGCCGATGACCAGGCCGCCGATGACCAGGCCGCCAGCGAGCCGGCCGGCGAGGGCGGCGCGCGATGACCGGGCCGCGCCGGGTGCCGGTGCCGGACGGCCTGGACGGCGAGCGCCTGGATGCCGCGCTGGCCCGGATGTTCGGGCTGTCCCGGTCGGTCGCGGCCGACCTGATCGGCGCGGGCGACGTGCTGGTCGGCGGCCGGCCCGCGGCCAAGTCCGACCGGGTGCCGGCCGGCGAGTGGCTGGAGGTGACCCTGCCGCCGCCCCCCGTGCCGCTGACGGCCCGGCCGGAGGCGGTGCCGGGCATGGCCATCGTCTACGAGGACGACGACATCATCGTGGTGGACAAGCCCGCGGGCGTGGCCGCCCACCCGACTCCCGGCTGGACCGGCCCGACCGTGCTGCAGGGCCTGCTGGCGGCCGGCCACACGATCGCGACGAGCGGCGCCGCCGAGCGGCAGGGCATCGTGCACCGGCTGGACGCGAATACCACCGGGCTCATGGCCGTGGCCAAGAGCGAGCGGGCCTACAGCGCGCTCAAGCAGGCGTTCCGCGACCGGGAGGTGGACAAGGTCTACCACTCCCTGGTGCAGGGCCACCCCGACCCGCTGCGCGGCACGGTCGACGCCCCGATCGCCCGGCAGCCGGGGCACAGCGGCCGGTTCGCGGTCGTGGCCGACGGGCGGCCGTCGGTGACCCACTACGACACGGTCGAGGCCTTCCGGGCGGCCAGCCTGGTCGAGGTCATCCTGGAGACCGGCCGGACGCACCAGATCCGGGTGCACATGGCCGCGATCCGGCACCCGTGCGCGGGCGACCGGCTGTACGGGGCGGACCCGGTGCTCGCGGCCCGGCTCGGCCTGACCCGGCAGTGGCTGCACGCCGTCCGGCTCGGCTTCGCCCACCCGGCCGACGGCCGCCGGGTGGAGTTCAGCAGCGGCTACCCGGCCGACCTGCGCAGCGTCCTGGACATCCTGGCCGCCGAGTCCTAGCCTCCCGCCGGGCCGGGGAGCACCGGCGGGTAGCCGGTGTAGTTCTCGGCCAGGGACGTGGCCGCGGCCCGCGAGCCGGTCACGTAGCGCAGCTGGGACAGCTGGAGGCGGGCCTCCATCGCGTCGGCGCCGGGCGTCGGGTGCAGCATCGTCGTCATCCACCAGGAGAAGTGGGTGGACCGCCACACCCGCTCCAGGCAGGTGGAAGAGTACGCGTCGGCCAGGCCGGGCGTTCCGGAACGGAGCAGCGCGCCGAGTGCGCCGGCCAGCACGGCCACGTCGGCGAGCGCCAGGTTCAGCCCCTTGGCGCCGGTCGGCGGCACGATGTGGGCCGCGTCGCCGGCCAGGAACAGCCGCCCGTGGCGCATCGGCTCGCTCACGTAGCTGCGCATCGGCGTGACGCTCTTCTCCAGGACCGGGCCCTCCTTCAGGTCCCAGCCCGGCAGCCCGAGCCGGGTCTGCAGCTCGGCCCAGACCCGGTCGTCGGGCCACTGCGCGACGTCCGTGCCCGGCGGCACCTGCAGGTACAGGCGGCTGACCGCGGGGCTGCGCAGGCTGTGCAGCGCGAAGCCGTGGTGGTGGTAGGCGTAGATGAGCTCGTCGGTCGACGGCGCGACCCGGGCCAGGATGCCGAGCCAGGAGTACGGGTACTCCCGCTCCGACACCCGCTGGCGCGCGGCCGGGATGGCGGCCCGGCAGATGCCGTGGAACCCGTCGCAGCCCGCGATGACGTCGCAGGCCAGCTCGTGCCGGGTCCCGTCGGCGGCGGTATAGCGCAGCACGGGGCGGTCGGTCTCCAGGTCGGCCACCTCGGTCCCGGTGACCTCGAACTCGATCGCCGCGCCGGCCGCCAGCCGGGCCGCGATCAGGTCCTTCACCACCTCGGTCTGCGCGTAGACCGTGACCGAGCGGCCGGTCAGCTCCCGGAAGTCCAGGTGGTGGCGCTCGCCGCCGAACTGGAGGTAGATGCCGCCGTGCTCGAGGCCCTCGGCGTCCAGCCGGGCGCCGAGGCCCGCCGCGCGCAGCAGGTCGGCGCTGCCCTGCTCCAGCACGCCGGCCCGCTGGCGGGCCTCGCAGTACTCCCGGCTGCGCAGCTCGACGACGACCGAGTCGATCCCGCGCAGCGCCAGCAGGTGAGACAGCAGCAGCCCGGCCGGGCCGGCCCCGACGATGCCGACCTGCGTGCGCGCGCGCCGCACCGCCACGGGCACCCGGCCGGCCTAGAAGGGGTAGGGCGCGATGTCGCCGCGCACCGTGACCCACCGGGTATCGGTGAAGGCCTCCAGGTTGGCCGAGCCGCCGAACCGGGCGCCGGTGCCCGACGCCAGCACGCCGCCGAACGGGGCGCTGGGCTCGTCGTCCACCGTCTGCTCGTTGATGTGCACGATCCCGGTCGGGATGCGCCGGGCCAGGTCCAGGCCGCGCATCACGTCCTTGGTCAGGATGCCCAGGGAAAGGCCGTACTCGCTGTCGGCGGCCAGCTTGGCCGCCTCGTCGGCGGTCGAGAACCGCAGCACCGGCGCGACCGGCCCGAACACCTCGTCGGCGTAGGCCGGCATGCTCGGCGCGATCTCGGCCAGCACCGTCGGCTTGTAGAACAGGCCCTCGTAGGTGCCGCCCGCGGCCAGCCGGGCGCCCGCGCTGACGCTGCCGGTCACCATGGCGTGGATCTTGTCGCGCTGCCGCTCGTCGATCACCGGGCCGAGCGCGACCGGGTCGCCCGCCGGGTCGCCGACCGGCAGGTGGGCGGCCTTGGCCGCCAGCGCGCTGACGTAGTCGTCGTAGATGGCCTCGTGGACCAGGTGGCGGCCGGTGGTCATGCAGATCTGGCCCTGGTGCAGGAACGAGCCCCAGGCGCCCGCGGACGCCGCCGCGTCAAGGTCGGCATCATCCAGAACGATGAGCGCCGAGTTGCCGCCCAGCTCCAGGTGCGCGCGCTTGAGGTGGCGGGCGGCCAGCTCGCCGACCCGGCGGCCCGCGGCCGTCGAGCCGGTGAAGGAGATGACCCGGACGGCCGGCTCGGTGATCAGCGCCTCGCCGGCCTCCACGCCGCCCGGCAGCACGTGCAGCAGGCCCTCGGGCAGGCCGGCCTCCTCGAACACCCGGGCCAGCACCACGCCGCCGCACACGGCCGTGCGCGGGTCGGGCTTGAGGACGACCGCGTTGCCGAGCGCGAGCGCGGGCGCCACCGAACGGATGGCGAGGATCTGCGGGAAGTTGAACGGCGCGATGACGCCGACCACCCCGGCCGGGACGCGCTCGACGTAGCTCAGCCGCGCCTGCTCGCTGGGGATGACCTCGCCGGTCGGCCGGTTCGGCAGCGTCGCGGCCTCGAAGATCTCCTCCGTGGCCACGTGCGTCTCGAACTGCGCCGCGGGCGGGATCTTCCCGCCCTCGCGGACGCTCCACCCCTCGACCTCCGCGGCGTTGGCCAGCCAGATCTCGCCCGCCCTGCGCAGGATCGCGGCCCGGGCGGTGTACGGGGTCGCGGCCCAGGCCGCCTGCGCGGCCGCGGCCCGGCCGACCGCGGCGGCCACGTCGGCCGGCCCGGCGATCCCCGTCCGGCCCAGCTCCCGGCCCGTGGCCGGCTCGGTGACCGCGGCCTCGCCGGCCGCGCTCACCCACCCGCCCGAGTAGACCTTGCCCCGCCAGGTCTCCGCATCGAGAAATGTCACGAGTGCTCCTGCACCGGCCCCCGGGGCCAGGCCCCGGCGGCGCGCCATTCGTTTCGGGTAATAAGAGATGTACGCATGACGAACGTCAGTTCTTAGCGTGAATTACCCGAATCTAGTGAAGCGCGCTCCAGGGTGTCAACGGGCCGGGGCGGCCCGCGCTCAGGCGTCCCGGCGCTTGAGCAGGATGCCGGCCGCGACGAGCGCGATCGCCGCGTACAGGCACAGGACCCCGAAGCCCTGCCACGGGCCGAGCAGGTCGCCCGACGACCGGTGCACGTGCGCGACCAGCTGCCCGGCGTTGGTGGGCAGGTAGGCGTTCAGGTGGTCGTAGACGGTGCCGCTGGGCAGCAGCGCCCCGATGATCGGGAGCACCAGCACGATGCCGATGACCGCCGAGACGCCCCCGGCGGTGTGCCGGATGAGCCCGCCCACGCCGAGGGCGAACAGGCCCAGCACGGTCAGGTACAGCCCCGCGCCGACGACGGACCGGGTCACGCCCGGATCGCCGAGCGAGACGCTGATGTGGCTGTGCAGGATGGCCGTGCCGACGAAGAACGAGGCGATGACGATGATCTCGGCCAGGACGGCGATCAGCACCGCGAACACGACCGCCTTGGCCACCAGCATCGGCAGCCGCCGCGGCACGGCCAGCAGCGAGGCCCGGATCACGCCGGTGGAGTACTCGGAGGTGATCACCATCACGCCCAGCACGCAGATCGTGAGCTGGCCGAGGGCCAGGCTCAGTCCCAGGATGGCCCCGACCGGATCGGCGATGACGGTCGCGTCCCGGCTGGCGGCGCGCGGGCCGTTCCAGGCCCCGTTGATGGCCAGCGAGATCAGCACGGTCAGGCCGACGGTGACGACCACGAACGCGATGAGCGTCCAGACGGTGGAGCGCACCGAGCGCAGCTTGGTCCACTCCGAGATCAGCAGGTGCCCGAATCCGGCCCGGCCCGCGGGCACGGCGGGCTCGCGGGTGGCCGGGGCGGGGGCGGCCGGGGCGGCGGGTGCGGTGGTCATCAGAGCCTCCCGGGTGTCGCGGGCCCGGCGGCCGCCGGGGCGGCGGCATGCTGGCCGTACTCCAGGCTGCCCGCGGTGAGTTCCATGAACGCTTCCTCCAGCGTGGCCAGCTGCGGGCTGAGCTCGTGCAGGACCACCGACGCGGACGCGGCGAGCTCGCCGATCCGGGCCGCCGGCAGGCCGGTGACCAGCAGCGCCCCGGCGCCGGGGCCCTCGGCCACCGGGCTGACGGTGCCGCCCTCCGCCGTGATCAGCGGCGCCAGCTTCTCGGCGTCCGGGGTGCGCACCCGCACCGCCTCGCCGGAGCTGCGCGCGATGACCTCCTGGGTGGCCGAGTCGGCGATGAGCCTGCCGCGGCCGATGACGATGAGATGGTCGGCCGTGACCGCCATCTCGTTCATCAGGTGGCTGGAGACGAAGATCGTGCGTCCCTGGCCGGCCAGGTGCTTCATCAGGTTCCGGACCCACAGGACGCCCTCCGGGTCCAGGCCGTTCACCGGCTCGTCCAGCAGCAGCACCTCCGGGTCGCCCAGCAGGGCGGCCGCGATGCCGAGCCGCTGGCCCATGCCCAGCGAGAACCCGCCCGCCCGCTTGCCCGCGACCTCCCGCAGGCCGACCAGGTCGAGCACCTCGCCGACCCGGCTGCGGGGCAGGCCCTGCGACTGGGCCAGGAACAGCAGGTGATTGGCGGCGCTCCGGCCGGTGTGCACCGACTTGGCTTCCAGCAGCGCGCCGACCGTCCGGAGCGGATTGCCGAGCTGGGCGTACGGCTTGCCGTTGATGGTGGCGCTGCCGGCCTGGGGCCGGTCCAGGCCGAGGATCAGCCGCATGGTGGTTGATTTCCCGGCCCCGTTCGGCCCGAGGAACCCGGTGACCCGGCCGGGCTGGACCGTGAATGACAGATGATCCACCGCCACCTTGTCGCCGTATCTTTTTGTCAGGTCGCGAGCCTCGATCATTATTTTCTCCAGCCCGCGCGCGGGCATTTCGGCGCCGTGGATAGGTGTTCAACTTAGCAAGGGCGGGCCACTGAAATGATCGTCAGCGCGCAGCCCGGCCGAGTGTATCGTCAATGAACTTGATAGTCAATTTCCTGTACTAAGTCCGGGCGTGGCACGCTGTAGCGTCACGGGCCCGGCCCGTGACGCCCCGGGGCCGGCCGTCAACTACGCTGTCGCAAGGAATGGCAGACACCCAGCACCCCACGAGTGAGCACCCGCGGCTCGCCCCGGCCGGCCTGCGGGTCATGCTCACGACCGCCGCGATCGTGGCCGGCGCCGCCGTGGTCGGGGTGGCGGGCGGCCTGGTCTGGGCGGCGGTGGCCCCGCGCGCCCTGTTCATGGTCTCCGCGCCCGGCGTCGCGTACGTGGTCAACCCCGAGACCACCGCGTTCATCGCGGCCGACGGCTGGTTCTCGGTGGTGGCGGCCGTCGGCGGGGTCATCATCGGAGTCGGCGGGTACCTGGCCGGCGTGCGCCGGCACGGCCCGGTGCCGGTGGTCGGCATCCTGGCCGGCGCCACGGCCGCGGCGTTCCTGGCCGCCTGGATCGGCGGGCAGGTCGGCCTCAGCGCGTTCCGGCATGAGCTCGCGGCGGCCAAGGCCGGCGCGCTGATCCGCCAGCCGGTCGTCCTGGGCGCGCACGGCGCCCTGGCCTTCTGGCCCCTGGCCGCCGGCGCCGCCGTCGGCATCATCGAGCTGATCGCGGCCCTGGCCGACCGCCGCCGCCAGGCGCGGCCCGGCCCGGCGGGCCAGGTCCCGCTGGCCGCCGGGCCATCCGCAGGCCGCGGCCAGGAAGCTGACCGCGACCGGCGCTAGCCCGGCGCGCTAGCCCGGCGCCCCGACGGACATCGTCGCGCCGACCGTCATGGCCGCCCCGACGATCCCGGCGTCGTTCAGCATCCCGGCCGGCACCACCTTGGCCTGCAGGCCGGTCAGCAGGGGCAGGAACTTCTCCGACTTCTTGCTGATGCCGCCGCCGATGATGATCAGGCCGGGGGACAGCAGCCGCTCCATGCTCTCCAGGTATTCATCCACCCGGCCGGCCCACTTGCCCCAGCTCAGCTCGTGCAGCTCGCGGGCTGCCTCGGAGGCGCGCTTCTCCGCGTCCTTGCCCCGGATCTCGATGTGGCCGAACTCGGTGTTGGGGACCAGGATGCCGTCGATGAACAGGGCGCTGCCGATGCCCGTGCCGAGCGTGATGATGAGCACGGTGCCGCGCTGGCCGACGCCCGCCCCGAACTTCATCTCCGCGATGCCGGCCGCGTCGGCGTCGTTGATCACGGTGAAGGGCTGGCCGGTCGCCTTCCCGAACAGCTCGCTGGCGTTCACGCCGATCCAGTCGGGATCGAGGTTGGCCGCGGTCCGGATCGTGCCGCTGGTGACCACGCCGGGGAAGGTCGTGCCGATCGGGCCGGTCCACGCGAACAAGTTGACCAGGTCCTGCACGACCGCGGCCACGGCGTCCGGCTTGGCCGGGTGCGGGGTGTCCAGTTTCTTACGATCCATGGTGAGCTGGCCCGTGGCCACGTCCACAGGCGCGCCCTTGATGCCGGTACCGCCGATGTCGATGCCCAGTACCTGTGCCATCTGGCCTCCATGAGGTCCCGTGAGCCGGAGGAAACTAGTAGCCGCTCTGAGCGTAAGCCCCCCGGCGGGCCGGGCGCGCGACGGAGTGCCTGAGTTGCCGGAGATCGTCAGCCGGCTCGCGGGGTGGCCGGCCGGAGCACCGTCGAGTAACGCTGGTGCCGGGGCCACCTCCCGTTCACTGGCGTGTCAGATCCTCAGGGTTAACTGGGGGCGACCTGACGGGGCGGGAGTTACTGGATCCGGGGAAGGAACGGCAGGCCGATGGACCGTGTCGTGATTGTCGGGGGCGGTGCCCTCGGGCTGATGCATGCGGTGTCCGCCCGGCGCCGGGGCCTGGACGTGGTGCACCTGGAGCGCGAGCCGGGCCCGCGCGGCGCGACGGTGCGCAACTTCGGCCTGGTCTGGGTGAGCGGCCGGGCCGGCGGCCCGGAGCTCGACCTGGCGCTGCGCGCGCGGGACCTGTGGGAGCGGCTCGGGGCCGAGGTCCCGGCGGCCGGGTTCCGCCCGCACGGGTCGCTGACCCTGGCCGCCAGCGAGGCTGAGCTGGCCCTGCTCAAGGAGGCCGCCGCGCGGCCCGACGCCGCGCAGCGGGGCTACGAGCTGCTGGACACGGCGGCCGCCCGCGAGGTCAGCCCGGCGCTGCGCGGCTCGTTCGCCGGCGCGCTGCTGTGCCGCCGGGACGCGATTGTCGAGCCGCGGCTGGTGCCCGGCGCCATCCGCGACCACCTGCGGGCGGGCGGCGCGGGCCGCGGTCCCGGCTACGACTGGCGGCCCGGCCGCGAGGCCGTCGAGGTGACGCCGTACGCGGTCCGCGACCACACCGGCGACTGGCACCGCGGCGACCTGGTCGTGCTCTGCCCCGGCGCGGCCCACACCGGCATCGCCGGCCCGCACCTGGCGAGCTACCAGCGCCCGCCGGTGCGCCGGGTCCGGCTCCAGATGCTGCAGACCGAGCCGTTCGAGGGCCGGCTGACGACGTCGGTGGCCGACGGCGACTCGCTGCGCTACTACCCGGCCTACGACCTGCCCGGCCGGGACCGGCTGCCGCCGCAGGAGCCCGCCGGGGCGGCCGCGGCGGCGCAGCTGCTGCTGGTCCAGCGGCTGGACGGCAGCCTGACCATCGGGGACACCCACGAGTACGACGAGCCGTTCGCCTTCGACGTCGACGAGGCGCACTACGATCACCTCCGCCTCCGCGCGCAGCAGCTGCTCGGGAGCCCGCTGCCGCCGACCCGGCGCCGGTGGGCCGGCGTCTACAGCCAGGTCACGACGACCGAGCTCTATCACCGGTCCCAGGTCGCGCCGGGCGTGGTCCTGGTGACCGGCCCCGGCGGGCGGGGCATGACCTGCTCGCCCGCGATCGCCGAGGAAACCTTCGCGTGAGCCCCGCCCGCGGGGCACGCGCGCCGCGCACGCCCGCCGAGGAGGAGATGGACCGATGAGCCAGCAGATCACGACGGCCTGCCTGGACATGGCCGGCACGACCGTCGCCGACGACGGCAGCGTCATGACCGCGTTCGGCGCGGCCGTGGCCGAGGGCGGGCTGATTCCGGGCGCGCCGGGCTACGACCAGGCCATCGCCTACGTCCAGGAGACGATGGGCCAGTCCAAGATCGAGGTGTTCCGCGCCGTGCTCGGCGGCGAGGAGCGGGCGCAGCGCGCCAACAGCGTGTTCGAGTCGCGTTACGCCGAGGCGGTCCGGGCGGGCGACGTCAGCCCGCTGCCGGGCGCGGTGGAGACGATCATGGCGCTGCGCGCGGCCGGGATCAAGGTGTGCCTGGCCACCGGCTTCGCCCCGGCCACCCGGGACGCCCTGCTGGATGCGCTCGGCTGGCGGCCGATCATCGACCTGGCCCTGTCGCCCGCCGACGCGGGCCGCGGCCGCCCCTGGCCGGACCTGCCGCTGACCGCGCTGCTGCGGCTCGGCGGGGGCGCGGTCAGCGAGCTGGTCGTGGCCGGCGACACCGCCAGCGACGTCCAGTCCGGCCTGCGCGCGGGCGCGGGCCTGGTGGCCGGCGTGCTCACCGGCGCGGCGACCCGCGAGGACCTGGAGAAGGCCGGCGCCCCCCACATCCTGGACTCCGTCACCGGCCTGGTGCCCCTGCTGGGCATCGGCCCGGCGCCCGCCCGCGATTAGCCGGACCGCGGGCGCCGGGGCCAGTCGACGGTGAGGATGACGTTGCGGTCGGCGGGCGTGCCGGCGCCGGCCCCGCCCTCGGCGGTGATCAGCTCGCGCACCTGCCAGTCGTTGGCCGACAGCTCGCGGGACAGGGCCGCGAGCCGGGCCGGGCTGGCGTCGAGGAGGTCAGCCCGGCGGCCGCCGTTGGGGCTGGCCGGGGCCGCGCTGTCGATGACGGTGCAGGCGACAGCGAGCCCGCGGTCGGTGGCCAGCAGCTCGATCAGGCGGCCCTGCTGCGGCCAGTCGATGTGCGAGGCCGTCGTGATCTGCCAGAAGCCGCGCCCGGACCCGTCAGTGATGGCCGTGACCGTGTGCTCGTGGGTGTGGCCGTTGACCCAGGCGACCACGTTCGCGGAGGCCAGCAGGATCTCGCGGAGCTCGGCGGCCAGGATCCGGCGGCCGGCGCCAGGCGGCCGCCGGTCGTTGACCAGCGTCTCCAGCGGGTGGTGGCTGAACAGCACGACCGGGCGGCCGGCCGCCGCGTCCAGCTCGGCCCGCAGCCAGGCCAGCTGGGCCGCGTCGAGTGAGCCCTGCCACCCGCCGTGCGGGTTGACGGTGTCCAGCGTGATGCACCGGACGGCGCGGGTGTCGAGCACGTAGTAGGCGGTGCCCAGGTCGGCGTTGCGGCGGGTGAAGCCGTGCCCCGCCGGGGTGCCGGCGGTCCGGAAGTGCTCGCGGACATAGTCGGCCCGGTGCACGGGCGTGCGGCCGGGATCGGGGGTGACCTGCAGGCGCGGGGCGTCCTGGAGGGCCAGCAGGGCATCGCCCTCGGCCCGCCCGAACCGGGCCACCAGGTCGGCGGGGTCCACCCCGGCGGGCGGCGCGACGAACTTGACCGGGCCGGCCGGGAAGTCGTGCAGCCAGCCCTCGGGCGGGACGGTGCCCTGCAGCATGTTGTCGTGGTTGCCGTGCACCGCGTACCAGGGCAGGCCGAGGCCCGCGGCCCGGAACGGGTGCCGGGCGGCGGTCAGCGCCCCGGCCGCCGCCGGGAAGCCGAACGCCGACTTGGGCAGGTCCTCGACCGGGTCCGGATGCCAGTAGCGCTCGTCCGGCACGTCCGGGCCGGCCACGCCCTCGTAGCGACCCGGGTCGCCCGAGTCGGGCCGGACCTCGCCGCCGTCCAGCAGGTCAATGTAGGACCGCAGCTCGTTGCGCTGGCAGTTGTCGGTGGCATCGCCGGTGACCACGGCGAAGTCGACCGGCGCGCCGGACAGCGGCCCGGCCGGGTGCGCGCGGACGGCCCGGCACATGGCCTCGGCGACCTGGAACGTGAACAGCTCCTGGGCGCGGTAGGTCGCGATGATCCCGACCGCGGCCCGGACCGGGGAGTCCGGGTCCGAGAACCGGTCGAGCAGCTCGACCCGGCCGGGGGACTGATGGTCCATCAGGTGCGTGTCGGACAGGTGCGCGATGACCAGCAGCGGCCGCGCGGCCCGCAGCACGCCGGCGGGCAGGCTGCCGCCGGCCAGCTCGTCCCGGACGACGTGCTGCTCGCCGTCGGCCGGGACGAGCCCGCGGTACCCGCCGGCCTCGGGCTCACCCGGGACCAGCCGCTCCCGCGCGGTGCTCACGCCCGCGCGGCAACCAGGACGGCCGCGCTGGGCAGGGTCACGCTGACCGAGGTTCCCGGCACCATGTCGGCGGCCTCGGTGCTCTGCTTGTCGACCTTGACCAGCAGGTCCCCGGACAGCCGCACGCTGACCCGGGTCAGCGAGCCGAGGAAGGTCCGGTCGGTGACGATCCCGTTCCCGTTCGGCTCCGCCGCCACGCGCAGCCCCTCGGGCCGCACGAGCACGTCCACGTCGCCGGCCAGCCCGTCCGCCGTCCCCTCGTGCACCGGCACGGTCATGCCGAGCGCGGTGACCTCCGTCTGGCTCTGCAGCTGGCCGGGCAGCCGGTTCATCGTGCCGACGAACTCGGCCACGAACGCGGTGGCGGGCGAGTCGTACAGCACCGACGGAACCGCGATCTGCTCCAGCCGGCCCTGGCTCATGACCCCGACGCGGTCGGCCATCGACAGCGCCTCCTCCTGGTCGTGGGTCACGAACAGGGTGGTGGTGCCGAGCCGCTGCTGGATGCTGCGGATCTGCTCGCGGAGCTGCAGCCGCACCTTCGCGTCGAGCGCCGACAGCGGCTCGTCCAGCAGCAGCACCCGCGGCTCGATGGCCAGCGCCCGGGCCAGGGCGACGCGCTGCTGCTGGCCGCCGGACAGCTGGTGCGGGTACTGGGCCGCCTGGGCGGCCAGGCCGACCATGTCCAGCAGCTCGCCCGCCTTGCGCTTGCGCTCGGAGCCGCCCAGCTTGCGCATCCGCAGGCCGAAGCCCACGTTGTCGAGCGCGGACATGTTGGGGAACAGGCTGTAGCTCTGGAACACCATGCCCATGTCCCGCTTGGCCGCCGGGATCGCGGAGACGTCGCGCCCGTCCACGGTCACCGACCCGGAGTCGGCGGTCTCGAACCCGGCCAGGATCCGCAGGGCGGTCGTCTTGCCGCAGCCCGACGGGCCGAGCAGGGCCACCAGCTCGCCGGGCGCGATCTGGAGGGTCAGCCCGTCCAGGGCCCGGGTCGCCCCGAACGCCCGGCTGAGGTCCTGCAGGTGCACCGGCGCGCCGCCGGCCGCCGCGCTCCCCGGTGCGGCATGCCCGGTGGCCTCGCCAGCGGTGGTTCCGGTCGTCATTCCGACCCTCCTATGTCACGGCGGGATACGGAGAACAGGGTGACCGCGCTGCCGCCGGCCTTTCCTGAGCGCCTGTTTCCCAGTGTGGCGATCAGCATGAGGAAGATCCAGGTCACGATCAGGGCGAGCAGGGAGGCGGCCACCGAGACGGGGCCGCTGCTCTGCTCGAAGTTCACGATCCAGACCGGGAAGGTTTGGTACAGGTCGAGGCTGGCCATCGTGAACTCGCCGAGCACGAGGGCGACGGTCAGCACGACGGCCGACAGCATCGCCGTCCGCAGGTTGGGCAGGATCACCCGCCACAGCGTGACCGGCATCCGCGCGCCCAGCGAGCTGGACGCCTCGACCAGCGTCTTCAGGTCAAGCGCCCGCAGCCCGGCGTCGAGGGAGCGGTAGGCGAAGGGCATGGCCAGGACGACGTACTCCAGCCCGAGCAGGTTGGGTGAGGCCTTCAGGAAGCCCGGGGCTATCTCCAGCACCCCGACGATCAGGACGATCGGCGGGATGACGATGGGCAGGATCGTCACGCTCTCCATCAGCCGCCGGATGCCCGGCAGCCGCAGGTGCACGTAGACCGTGGTCGGCACCAGCAGGACCAGCGTGATCACGGTCGTGATCAGCGCCAGCCGCAGCGACAGGGTGAACGCGTCGGCGAACCCGGGCTGGCCGAAGACCTTGGGGAAGGCCTTGAACCCGGCGAACTTGAACGCCGCGTAGAGCGGGATCGCGAAGTACAGGCCGACCAGGACCAGCACGATCCAGCGCCAGGCCTGCGGCCGCTGCCGAGGGCGGGCCGCGCGCGGGGCCGGGGCCGACGTGCCGGCCGGGGCGAGGTCAGCTACCGCAGCCATCGTGCTGCCCTCCGTTGCAGGAGCGTGTAAGCGATCATGATGACCCCGATGATCACGACCATGCCCAGGGCCAGCGCGTTGCCCACGTTCTCCTGCCCCGCGATCACGTTGCCGTTCAGGAACGTGCCGATCTGGATCGGGGTCAGCGCGATGGTCCCGTTGGTCATGGCCTCGGCGGTGGCGTAGGCCGAGAACGAGGCGCCGAACAGCAGCAGCACGCAGCCCAGGAAGGAGGGCAGCAGCACCGGGATGCCGACGAACCGCCAGTACTGCCAGGACCGGGCGCCCATGTTCTCGGCCGCCTCCCGCCAGGCCGGCCGCAGGCCCTCCAGGGCGGGCAGGATGATCAGCACCATCAGCGGGATCTGGAAGTACATGTAGACCAGGAACACGCCCAGCGCCGTGAACAGCGTGAAGCCGTGGTTGTAGAGGTTGAAGCCCAGGTCGTTCAGCCAGCCCGTGACGATGCCGGTCGAGCCCAGGGTCGCGATGAACAGGAACGCCAGCGGGACGCCGCCGAAGTTGGCGAACACGCCGGACAGGGTGATGGACACCTGGCGCAGCATGGAGCCGCGGCGGGCGGTGAAGATCGCGTAGGCGACCAGGAAGCCGATCAGGCCGGGGATGATCGCGGATGCGATCGACAGCAGGATGTCGGTCTTGAAGCCCTCGAAGTAGATCCCCGACGACGCGGCCTTCACGTTGCTCAGCGTGAAGCTGCCGGTGGCGGAGTTCTGGAACGCCTTGATTGCGACCGCGACGGTAGGGATCAGCAGCCCGAGGGCGACGTAGACGGTAAAGGGAACGATGCCCGCGACCCGGCGCAGACTGCGCAGGACGGCGGCCGGCTGGCGGCCCGGCCGGGCCTCGGGAGCCGCTGGGGCTCCCGAGGCCGCGGCGGGGATGGTGGTTTCCGCCATGGGCTAGCCGATCACGCTCGGCCAGGTCTGCGTCACGACGCCCTCAGCGGTCGTGGACTGCGCGTCGGTCGGGAACGTCGGCGTGCCCGAGGGCGACGGCGGCAGGGCCGCGTAGGCGGCCTTGTCGACCGTGCCGTTGGCGACCAGCGCCGACAGCTCGATCGGCCGGGCCTGGCCCTGCAGCCACAGGTTCTGCCCGGTGACGGAGTACAGGTACTCCTCCCACAGGCGGGCGGCGGCCGGGTGCGGCGCGGTGGCGCTGATGGCCTGGTCGTAGTACGCGGCGAAGCTCGCGTCCGACGGGATCACGACCTTGAAGCCCTTGACGGCCGACTGGATCTCCGACGCCATCAGGTAGTCCCACCACACGACGATGGGCGTGCTGCCGTTCTCCACCGTCGTCGGGCCGGCCGCGACCGGCACGAAGTTGCCCTCGGCGTGGAGCTTCTTGAAGAAGGTCACGCCGGGCGCGATGTTGCTGAACGAGCCGCCGTTGGCCAGCGCGGCCGCCCAGACGGCGTCGAACGCGGCCGCGGCCGAGGTCGGGTTGTTGTTGATCGCGACCTGGTGCTTGTAGGCCGGGTTGAGCAGGCTCTTGAACGAGGTCGGCGGGATCTTCACCTTGCTCGGGTCGTAGCCGATGGCCACGTAGCCGCCGTAGTCGGCGTACCAGTCGCCCTGCGCTGACTTGGAGCTGGCCGGGATATCGCTCCAGGTCGCCACCTTGTACGGGGCGAGCAGGCCCTTGGCCTGGCCCTCGGTCGCGAACGAGGTGCCCATGTCCAGGACGTCGGGCGCGCGGCTCTGCCCCTTCTCCTGCTGCACCGCGTTGATCTCGTCCTGGCTGGAGCCCTCGGGGTTGGCGTCAGTGATCTTGATGCCGTACTTGGCCGTGAAGTCCTTCATGATGTTGCCGTAGTTGGCCCAGTTGCTGGGCAGGGCGATGACGTTCAGGGTGCCTTCGGCCTTGGCCGCCTTGACCAGAGCGGCCATGCCGCCGCCCGAGGCCGCGGAGGTGACCTTGGAGAAGTCCTTGCCGCCGCTGCTGGAACTGCCCGACGAGCTGCCGCCGCAGCCGGCCGCGAGGATAACGGTCCCCAGGGCGGCAGCGACGGCCGCAATTCTTCTGCTATTTCCCACTGTGTTCCCCTCCGAAAGGCACGCCTCGATTGGATCAAGACGCGAGCATCGTCGCGGGAGAAGATGTCCGGCAGGTGTCCGGAACATAACGATTAACCTGCCAGAACCGTAACGAAAACTGACTTGGGCGGCTGTTTCCTTAGCGGGCCACCGCGGCGGGTGCGGTGGCCCGCCGTGCGCTAGCCGACCACGCTTGACCACTGCTGGGTCACGACGTTCTCGGCCGTCGTCGACTGCGCCTGTGAGGGGAAGGTCAGCCCGCCCGCCGGCGCCGGGGGCAGCGCGGCGTAGGCGGCCTTGTCGACCGTGCCGTTGGCGACCAGCGTCGACAGCTCGATCGGGCGGGCCTCGCCCTGCAGCCACAGGTTCTGCCCGGTGACGGAGTAGAGGTACTCCTCCCACAGGCGGGCGGCGGCCGGGTGCGGCGCGGTGGCGCTGATGGCCTGGTCGTAGTACGCGGCGAAGCTCGAGTCCGTCGGGATGACGATCTTGAAGCCCTTCACCGCCGACTGGACCTCGGAGGCCAGCAGGTAGTCCCACCACACGACGATGGGGGTGCTGCCGTTCTCCACGGTCGTCGGGCCGGCCGCGACCGGCACGAAGTTGCCCTCGGCGTGCAGCTTCTTGAAGAAGGTCACGCCGGGCGCGATGTTGCCGAACGAGCCGCCGTTGGCCAGCGCCGCCGCCCACACGGCGTCGAACGCCGCGGCCGCCTCGGTCGGGTTGTTGTTGATCGCGACCTGGTGCTTGTAGGCCGGGTTGAGCAGGCTCGCGAACGAGGTCGGGGCGACCTTGACCTTGCTCGGGTCGTAGCCGATGGCCACGTAGCCGCCGTAGTCGGCGTACCAGTCGCCCTGGGCCGACTTGGAGCTGGCCGGGATGTCACTCCAGGTCGAGACCTCGTAGGGAGCCAGCAGGCCCTTGGTCTGAGCCTCGATGGCGAACGAGGTGCCCATGTCCAGGACGTCGGGCGCGCGGCTCTGCCCCTTCTCCTGCTCCATGGCGTTGATCTCGTCCTGGCTGGACCCCTCGGGGTTGGCGTCAGTGATCTTGATGCCGTACTTGGCCGTGAAGTCCTTCATGATGTTGCCGTAGTTGGCCCAGTTGCTCGGCAGCGTGATGACGTTGAGCTGGCCCTCGGCCTTGGCCGCCTTGACCAGGGCCGCCATGCCGCCGCCCGTGGCCGCCGACGCGACCTTGGCGAAGTCGGCGCCGCTGCTGCTGGAACCCCCCGATGAGCTGCTGCCGCAGCCGGCCGCGAGAATCACGCTGCCCACCGCCACCGCAAGGGCGGCGGTTTTTCTGTTTCTTCCCACTATTTCCCCTCCGCAAAGCCGGCCCCAATTGGGTCAGGACGCGAGCATCGTCGCGGGGGAAGATGTCAGGCCGGTGTCCGGAATAAGGCGGCTGGCCAGCCAGAAAGGGAACGATAGGTGACTAAGCGGGCGAGGGTCTCCATCCGGGTCAGGACCGCCACCGGGGCGACGCCAGCGCGGCCACATCGGGATCGCTGCCGACCAGCCGGACGCGGGCGGCCTGCGCCCGGCCGAAGGCCCACATCGTCAGCTCGGCGGGCGGGCCGGCCACCGTCACCATCGGCGCCCGCCCCTTGGCCGTGATCCGCACGGGCGCGCCCGGGCTGGGGCTCCCCGAACTGGCGCTCCCGGCCGCCCGGCCGGCGCCCTCGCGGGCGAACTCCACGCCCACCGGGGCCTTGCGCAGCATCAGCCGGGCACTCCGCAGCTGGCGCCAGAGCAGGTCGGACAGGCCGGCGTCGAGGTCGCGCGGCTGCCAGTCGGGCTGGGCCCGGCGGATGTCCTCGTGGTGCACGAAGTACTCGACGGCGTTCAGCCGGGCGTCCGCGCCGCGGATGCCGAACACCGACCCCCGCGGCGGCCCGGTCCGGATCCGCTCCACCAGCCGCCCGAACGGCTCTTTCTCCAGCAGGCGCGCCTGCACCCGGCGGGTGTGCCCGGCCAGCGGGCCGCCCACCACGCCGAGCGCCGCGTCGGGCCGGCGCTCGCGCAGCACCAGGTGCGCGGCCAGGTCCGCGGTGCGCCACCCGGCGCACAGCGTGGGCTGGTCCGGGCCGAGCTTGTCCAGCAGGTCGCAGACAGCCAGGCGCTCATCTCGGGCATACGTCACCTGCGTCATGCTAACCGCGCCCGCCCGCCGCGATCGGGGAACGGCCCGCGCGGTGCACTCACGCCGGCCAGGGCGCTAGCGTTGCGGGCGGGCAGCGCGTGTGCCCGGCCCGCGGCCCGCGCGGGCCCGAAGGAGGCTCAGTTGACCAGCGCCAGGCGACCGGCGGCCGCGGGCGGGCGGCTGCGCCGGCTTTCCCCCCGCGCCGAGCTGACAGTGCTGCTGGTGCTGGGCGCCGCCGGGGCCGGGCTGGTGTTCCTGGCCATGCGCCAGGGCTGGGCGCAGGTCCGCACCGCCGTGCCCGCGCCGCTGCCGGCCAGCGTGGTCACCGACAGCGGCCAGAACCTGCTGCCCTACGCCGACGCGCTGGTCATCGCGGCCCTGGCCACCCTGGCCGCGGTGCTGGCCACGCGCCGCGCGGCCCGGCGGGCGGCCGGCCTGCTGCTGGCCGGGCTGGGCGCCGCCATCGCGGTCGCCGCCACGGCCGGCGTCTCGGCCGCGGCCGCGGTGGCCGCCGCCTCCCAGAGCGTCGGGCCGGCTACCGGCGCGGGGGCCGGCGCCGCGCCGGAGTCCGCGACGGACGGCAGCGCCGCGGCCGGCACCGTGCCCAACGTGGGCGGCTTCCACTCGCACGCCGTGCTGACCGCCGCGGGCTGGCAGGCCATGGCCGTCGCCGGGGCGGTCGCCGTCATCGCGGCCGGCCTGCTGGTGACCTGGCGGGCCGCCCGGCTGCCGGTCATGTCCAGCCGCTACGACGCGCCCGCGGCGCGCCCGGCCGCCGCGCGCCCGGCCGGCCCGGACGCCGGCCCCGGCGACGCCGCCGAGGAGGAGAGCCCCGACTCGGCCGGCATGTGGGAGTCGCTGAGCCGCGGCGAGGACCCGACCGCGGCGGCCCGCCGCCCGGCCTGATCCGCCCTGCCCCGGCCCGGCCGGGGAGTAGCCGCCCCCGAATCGGGCATACTCGGCATAACGCTGGAATACCCCGGCCCGCCCGGCTCAGCAGCGGGCGGCCCGGGCGGCGGGCGGCCCGGCCGCGAGCAGGCGGCCGGCCGGCCGCGCGGCGGGCTGAACCGCTCAGTTACCGGGCAGATCCGGTCAGCTGAGGGGGCCAGCGAGCGGCGTGCAACGCTCTCGCTACGATTTGAACGCAAGGCACACCGTCTGAGGGGGCTGCAGAACCGCGTGAGCGTGCTCGACGACATCCTCGAAGGGGTGCGCAGCGATCTGGCCGAGCGCCAGCAGCTGGCGCCGCTGGAACGGCTCAAGGAGGCGGCCAGCCGGGCGCCGTCGCCCAAGGACGTCCAGGCGGCCCTGGGCGGTGACGAGGTATCGGTCATCGCCGAGGTCAAGCGGTCCAGCCCGTCCAAGGGCGCGCTGGCCGCCATCGCCGACCCGGCCGCCCTCGCCGCGGACTATGAGGAGGGCGGCGCGCGGGTCATCAGCGTGCTGACCGAGCGGCGCCGGTTCGGCGGCAGCCTCGAGGACCTGGCCGCCGTCCGCGAGATGGTCCAGGTGCCGGTGCTGCGCAAGGACTTCGTGGTGACCTCCTACCAGCTGTGGGAGGCGCGCGCGTACGGGGCGGACCTGGTCCTGCTCATCGTCGCCGCGCTCGACCAGAACGCGCTGGTGTCGCTGGTCGAGCGGGCCGAGTCGATCGGCCTGGTGCCGCTGGTCGAGGTGCACACCGACGCGGAGCTGGACCGGGCGCTGGCCGCCGGGGCCAAGGTCATCGGCATCAACGCCCGGAACCTGGCCACGCTGGAAGTCGACCGGGGCGTGTTCGCGGAGCTGGCCCCGCAGATCCCCGAGGGCATCATCAAGATCGCCGAGTCCGGCGTGCGGGGACCGCACGACCTGCTGGCCTACGCCGCGGCCGGCGCCGACGCCGTGCTCGTCGGCGAGAGCCTGGTCACCGGCAAGGACCCGCGTTCGGCGGTGGCCGACCTGGTCACCGCCGGGCTGCACCCCGCCCTGCGCGGGGACCGCGCCCGCCGGGACACCGACGACGACCCGGCGTAACCGACCACCGAGGACCATGACGTGACGAACTCCGGCGGCGCGGCCACGGCCGTGCCCCCCACCCCGGCGGGCTGGCCGCTCCCCGATGCCTCGGGCCACTTCGGCCGGTTCGGCGGGCGGCTGGCGCCCGAGGCGCTGATGTCGGCCCTGGCCGAGCTCACGCAGGCGTACGAGAGCGCCCAGGCCGACCCCGGCTTCCAGGCCGAGCTGGCCGCGCTGGCCACCGGGTACGCGGGCCGGCCGACGCTGCTGACCGAGGTGCCGAGGTTCGCCGCCGCGGCCGGCGGGGGCCGGGTGTTCCTCAAGCGCGAGGACCTCACCCACACCGGGTCGCACAAGATCAACAATGTCCTCGGCCAGGCGCTGCTGACCAAGCGGATGGGCAAGACCCGGATCATCGCCGAGACCGGCGCCGGCCAGCACGGCGTGGCCACCGCGACGGCCGCCGCCCTGCTCGGCCTGGAGTGCGCCGTCTATATGGGTGAGACGGATACCCGTAGACAGGCGCTCAACGTGGCCCGGATGCGACTGCTCGGCGCCGAGGTCATCGCGGTGCCGACCGGCAGCGCGACGCTCAAGGACGCCATCAACGAGACGTTCCGCGACTGGGTGTCCAGCGTCGCCACCACCCACTACTGCATCGGGTCGGTGATGGGGCCGCACCCGTTCCCGATGATGGTCCGTGACTTCCAGCGGGTGATCGGGGTCGAGGCGCGGGAGCAGATCCAGCGGGCCGCGGGCCGGCTGCCCGACGCCGTCATCGCGTGCGTCGGCGGCGGCTCCAACGCCATCGGCATCTTCCACGCCTTCATCGGCGACGAGCCGGTGGCCCTGATCGGGTGCGAGGCCGGGGGCGACGGGGTGGAGACCGGCCGCCACGCGGCCACCGTGGCGGGCGGCTCGGTGGGCGTGATCCACGGCATGCGGACCTTCCTGCTGCAGGACGCCGACGGCCAGACCTGCGAGACGCACTCCATCTCCGCCGGGCTGGACTACCCGGGCGTCGGGCCGGAGCACTCGTGGCTGCACGACACCGGGCGCGCCAGCTACCGGCCGATCACCGACGCCCAGGCCATGGAGGCGTTCTCGCTGCTGTGCCGGACCGAGGGCATCATCCCGGCCATCGAGTCCGCGCACGCGCTGGCCGGCGCCCTGCAGGTCGGCCCGCAGCTGGGCCGCGACGGGGTGCTGCTGGTCAACCTGTCGGGCCGCGGCGACAAGGACGTGGACATCGCCGGCCGCTGGTTCGGCCACCTCGGCGGCGGCGCTGACGACGGGGGGGACGCGCGATGACCGCCGTCTCCGCCGCGTTCGACCGGGCCCGGGCCGAGCGCCGGGCGGCCGTGATCGGCTACCTGCCGGCCGGCTTCCCGTCGGTGCCCGGCGCCGTCGACGCCGCCGTGGCCATGGCGCAGGCCGGCGCCGACATCGTCGAGATCGGCCTGCCCTACTCCGATCCGCTGATGGACGGCCCGGTCATCCAGGAGGCCGTGCACCGGGCGCTGAGCGGCGGCATCCGGGTCAAGGACGTGCTGGCCACCGTCGAGGCGGTGGCCGGGGCCGGCGTCCCGGTCCTGGTCATGACGTACTGGAACCCGGTCGACCACTACGGCATCCCGGCCTTCGCCCGCGACCTGGCCGCGGCCGGCGGCAGCGGGCTGATCACCCCCGACCTCACCCCCGAGGAGGCGGGGCCGTGGCTGGACGCGGCGGCGCAGCACGACCTGGACCGGGTGTTCCTGGTCGCGCCGAGTTCCTCGGCGGAGCGGCTGGCGCTGATCGCCGATACCTGCCGCGGCTTCGTGTACGCGGCGTCCCTGATGGGCATCACCGGAGCGCGGGAGTCGGTCGGCAGCCAGGCGGCCGGGCTGGTCAGCCGGGTCCGGGGCTATACCGGCCTGCCGGTGGCGGTCGGGCTCGGGGTGCGCGACGGGGCGCAGGCGGAGCAGGTCGGCCGGTTCGCGGACGGGGTCATCGTCGGGTCGGCGTTCGTGCAGCGGCTGCTGGCCGCGGCGAGCCCGGCGGCGGGCATCTCCAGCGTCGCGGAACTGGCCGCCGAGCTGGCCGCGGGCGTCCGGGCCGCCGCGGGGCCGGCGGAGCGTGACGAAGTGCCGGCGCACGGGGTCTGACCTGCGTAGGAAATCTCACGTTAACATCGCGGCCGGGGCTGGCTATAATTTGAGGACGTTCGGGTAACTAGTACAGACCGGCCGATACGGGGCCGTCTTCGCTAGCGCGCACCACCGGCAGTAGCCAGCTAGCACGGAACCTGAGCGTGGCAGGGCCAATGTCGTCCCGCCTCCACCACCTGCACGTCGATGGCGGACGAGACGACTGGAGCATCAATGGCACCTGCTCGCAACCCGGCTGGGTTCCCGGCTGGCCAGGGGCTGTACGACAGCCGTTACGAGCACGACGCCTGCGGCGTCGGCTTCGTGGCTGACCTGACCGGCGACCGCCGTCATGACACCGTCACCCGCGCGCTGACCGTGCTGCGCAACCTGGAGCACCGCGGGGCCAAGGGCAGCGATCCCGATACCGGGGACGGCGCCGGGATCCTGACGCAGATTCCCGATGAGCTCTTCCGTTCCGTATGTGAATTCGAGCTCCCGGCCCAGGGCAGCTACGCGGCCGGCCTGGTCTTCCTGCCGGCCGGACCGGAGCGGGCGGCCGCCGAGGCGGTCATCGCGCGGCTGGCGGCCGACGAGGGGCTGGCCATCCTGGGCTGGCGGGAGGTGCCGGTCGACCTGGCCCACTGCGGCCGCGGGGCGCGGGCGGTGCTGCCCGCCATGGCCCAGCTGTTCGTGGCCGGGCGGGGCGGCGAGACCGGCCTGGCGCTGGACCGGCGCGCGTTCTGCCTGCGCAAGCGGGCCGAGCACGAGGCGGACTGCTACTTCGTGAGCCTGTCGGCGTCGACCATCACCTACAAGGGCATGCTGGCCGCCCCGCAGCTCGAGCCGTTCTTCCCCGACCTGTCCGACCCGCGGTACCGGTCAGCGCTGGCCGTCGTGCACTCGCGGTTCTCCACCAACACGTTCCCGTCCTGGCCGCTGGCCCACCCGTACCGGATCGTGGCCCACAACGGCGAGATCAACACGGTCCGGGGCAACCGGAACTGGATGCGCGCCCGCGAGGCGCTGCTGGCCACCGACGTGTTCGGGACCGATGCCAGCGGCCGCGGGTTCGAGCGGCTGCTGCCCATCCTGGACGACACGGTCAGCGACTCGGCCAGCTTCGACGCCTGCCTGGAGCTGCTGCACCTGGGCGGGCGGTCGCTGCCGCACGCGCTGCTCATGATGATCCCCGAGCCGTGGGAGAACCTGCCCGCCGACGACGGCGCGCGGGCGTTCTACAGCTTCCACGCCTCGCTGATGGAGCCGTGGGACGGCCCGGCCCTGGTGGCGTTCACCGACGGCGGCGTGGTCGGCGCGGTGCTGGACCGCAACGGGCTGCGGCCGGGCCGGTACTGGGTGACCCGCGACGGCCTGGTCGTGCTGGCCAGCGAGGTCGGCGTGCTGGACCTGGACCCGGCGTCGATCGTCCGCAAGGGCCGGCTCCAGCCGGGGAAGATCTTCCTGGCGGATACCGCAGCGGGCCGGATCGTCGAGGACGACGAGGTCAAGGCGACCCTGGCCGGGCAGCAGCCGTACGCCGAGTGGCTGCACGCCGGGCTGCTCCACCTCGACGACCTGGCCGGCCGTGCCCGCCCGCTGCCCGACGCCCGGGCGCTGGTCACCCAGCAGCAGGCGCTCGGCTACACCGAGGAGGAGCTGCGGGTCGTGCTGGCCCCGATGGCCCGGACCGGGGCCGAGGGCATCGGGTCGATGGGCACCGACACGCCGCTGGCCGTCCTGTCCGACCGGCCCCGGCTCGTCTTCGACTACTTCTCCCAGCTGTTCGCGCAGGTCACCAACCCGCCGCTGGACGCCATCCGGGAGGAACTGGTCACCTCCCTGGCCGCCACCGCCGGGCCGGAGCACAACCTGTTCGACCCGGGGCCGGCCTCGTGCCGCCAGATCGTGCTGCCGTTCCCGGTGCTCGGCCCGGCCGACGTGGCCAAGATCGTGCACATCAACGACGACGGTGACCTGCCCGGCTTCGCCGCCCACGTGGTGGACGGCCGCTACCCGGTGGCCGACGGCGGGGACGGCCTGCGCCGCCGGCTGGACGAGATCCGCGCCGAGGTGTCCGCCGCCATCGCCGGCGGCGCCCGGATGATCGTCCTGTCGGACCGGGCCGGCGCCGACGGCGAGCACCTGGCCCCGATCCCGTCGCTGCTGCTGACCGGCGCGGTGCACCATCACCTGATCCGGCAGCGGACGCGGAGCCTGGCCGGCCTGATCGTGGAGTCCGGCGACGCGCGCGAGTGCCACCACATCGCGCTGCTCATCGGCTACGGGGCCGCGGCCGTGTGCCCGTACCTGGCCATCGACACCGTCGAGGACCTGGCCGCGCGCGGCCTGCTGCCCGGCGTCACCCCGGAGCAGGCGGGCGTCAACCTGATCAAGGCGCTGGGCAAGGGCCTGCTCAAGATCATGTCCAAGATGGGCGTCTCGACCGTCGCCTCCTACACCGGCGCGCAGATCTTCGACGCAGTCGGGCTGAGCGCCGAGGTCATCGACGCCTGCTTCGCCGGCACGTCCTCGCCGCTGGGCGGGGTCGGCTTCGGCGAGCTGGCCGCGGAGGCGGCCCAGCGGCACGGCCGGGCGTTCCCGGCCCGCGGCGGCGCCCCGGCGCACCGGCAGCTGGAGACCGGCGGCGAGTACCAGTGGCGGCGCGAGGGCGAGCCGCACCTGTTCAGCCCGGAGACGGTGTTCAAGCTGCAGCACGCCACCCGCAGCGGCCGCGCGGACGTCTTCGCCGAGTACACCCGGCTGGTCGACGACCAGGCGGAGCGGCTGATGACGCTGCGCGGGCTGCTGCGGATCCGGGGCGTCGACGGCGCCGCGGCCCGGCCGCCGGTGCCGCTCGAGGAGGTCGAGCCGGTCAGCGAGATCGTCAAGCGCTTCGCGACCGGGGCGATGTCCTACGGCTCGATCTCGGCCGAGGCGCACGAGACGCTGGCCATCGCCATGAACCGGATCGGCGGCCGGTCCAACACCGGCGAGGGCGGCGAGGACGCCCGGCGGTTCGTGCCCGACGCCAACGGGGACCTGCGCCGGTCGGCCGTCAAGCAGGTCGCCAGCGGCCGGTTCGGGGTCACCAGCGAGTACCTGGTCAACGCGGACGACATCCAGATCAAGATGGCCCAGGGGGCCAAGCCGGGCGAGGGCGGCCAGCTGCCCGGGAACAAGGTCTACCCGTGGATCGCCCAGACCCGGCACGCCACCCCCGGCGTCGGGCTGATCTCGCCGCCGCCGCACCACGACATCTACTCCATCGAGGACCTGGCCCAGCTCATCCACGACCTGAAGAACGCCAACCCGCGGGCGCGGGTGCACGTCAAGCTGGTCGCCGAGCCGGGCGTGGGCACCGTCGCGGCCGGGGTGTCGAAGGCGCACGCCGACGTCGTGCTGATCTCCGGGCACGACGGCGGCACCGGCGCCGCCCCGCTGACCAGCATCAAGCACGTCGGGGCGCCGTGGGAGCTGGGCCTGGCCGAGACCCAGCAGACGCTGCTGCTCAACGGCCTGCGCGACCGGATCGTGGTCCAGGTCGACGGCCAGCTGAAGACCGGCCGGGACGTGGTCATCGCGGCGCTGCTGGGCGCCGAGGAGTTCGGCTTCGCCACCGCCCCGCTGGTCGTCTCCGGGTGCGTGCTGATGCGGGTCTGCCACCTGGACACCTGCCCGGTGGGCGTGGCCACGCAGAACCCGGAGCTGCGCAAGCGGTTCTCGGGCAAGCCGGAGTTCGTGGTGAACTTCTTCGAGTTCCTGGCCCAGGAGGTCCGGGGCTACCTGGCCGCGCTCGGCTTCCGGTCGATCGCCGAGGCGGTCGGCCACGCCGAGCTGCTCGACTCCGAGCGGGCCGTGGCGCACTGGAAGGCGGCCGGCCTGGACCTGTCCCCGGTGCTGCACGTGCCGCAGGACGGCCCCGGCGGCCTGCCCCGCGGCGACCTGCACTGCACCACGCGGCAGGACCACGGGCTGGAGAAGGCGCTGGACAACACGCTGATCCTGCTGGCCGAGGGCGCGCTCGACCAGGGCACCCCGGTCCGGCTGGAACTGCCCGTGCGCAACGTGAACCGGACGGTCGGCACCATGCTGGGCAGCGAGGTGACCCGGCGCTGGGGCGGCGGCGGGCTGCCCGACGACACGATCGACGTGTCGCTGGCCGGTTCCGCCGGGCAGTCGCTCGGCGCCTTCCTGCCCCGCGGGGTGACGCTGCGCCTGTCCGGGGACGCCAACGACTACCTGGGCAAGGGGCTGTCCGGCGGCCGGATCATCGCCGCGCCGGACCCGCAGGCCGGCTTCGCCGCCGAGCAGCACGTCATCGCGGGCAACGTGATCGGCTACGGCGCCACCAGCGGCGAGATCTTCCTGCGCGGCGTGGTGGGGGAGCGGTTCTGCGTGCGGAACTCCGGCGCCACGGCCGTCACCGAGGGCACCGGCGACCACGGCTGCGAGTACATGACCGGCGGCCAGGTGGTCGTGCTCGGCCCGACCGGCCGCAACTTCGCGGCCGGCATGTCGGGCGGCGTGGCTTACCTGCTCGACCCCGACCCGGCCCGGGTCAACACCGAGATGGCGGACCTGGAGGAGCTGGCCGGGCCGGACGGCCCGGCCCTGGAGGACCTGCTGCGCCGGTACCACGCGGAGACCGGCTCGGTGGTGGCGGCGCGGCTGCTGGCCGACTGGCCCGCCGCGGTGGGCCGGTTCGCCCGGGTGACGCCCAAGGACTACAAGCGGGTGCTCGACGCGGCCCGGCGGGCCGAGCGGGACGGGCTGAACGTCGACGAGGCCGTCATGGCCGCGGCGCAGGGCTGAGAGGAGCGACTTACGTGGCTGACCCCAAGGGCTTCATGACGACGCCGCGCCAGGTCCCGGCCCGGCGCCCGGTGGACGTGCGGATCCAGGACTGGCGCGAGGTTTACCTCGACTTCGGGCACCGGGAGCTGGAGTCGCAGGCCGGGCGGTGCATGGACTGCGGCATCCCGTTCTGCCACCAGGGCTGCCCGCTCGGGAACCTGATCCCGGAGTGGAACGACCTGGTCCGCACCGGGGAGTGGCGCGCGGCGGCCGAGCGGCTGCACGCGACCAACAACTTCCCCGAGTTCACCGGGCGGCTGTGCCCGGCGCCGTGCGAGAGCGCGTGCGTGCTCGGGATCAACGCCGACCCGGTGACGATCAAGCAGGTCGAGGTGGAGATCATCAACCGGGCGTGGGCCGAGGGCTGGGTGCCGCCGCGCCGGCCGTCGCCGGCCGCGGCCGCGGCCGGGCGGCGGGTGGCCGTGATCGGCTCCGGGCCGGCCGGCCTGGCCGCGGCCCAGCAGCTCACCCGGGCCGGCCACGCGGTGACCGTGTACGAGCGGGCCGACGCCCCCGGCGGGCTGCTGCGGTACGGGATCCCGGAGTTCAAGATGGAGAAGAGCCACCTGGACCGGCGGCTGGTCCAGATGCTGGCCGAGGGCACCGAGTTCCGCTGCGGGGTGGCCGTCGGCGACCAGGTCACCGCCGCCCAGCTGCGCCGCGACTTCGACGCGATCGTCCTGGCCTGCGGCGCGACCGTGCCCCGCGGCCTGCCGGTGCCGGGCGCGGACCTGGACGGCGTGCACCAGGCCATGGACTTCCTGCCGCTGGCCAACCGGGCGGTCGCCGACCTCGGGGCTCCCGAGCCCGCCATCTCGGCCCGCGGGCGGCACGTGGTCATCATCGGCGGCGGCGACACCGGCGCGGACTGCCTGGGCACCGCGCTGCGCCAGGGCGCCGCCTCGGTGACGCAGCTGGAGATCCTGCCGCGGCCACCGCAGGCCCGGCCGGCCGCCCAGCCCTGGCCGACCTACCCGATGATCTACCGGATCAGCAGCGCCCACGAGGAGGGCGGCGAGCGGGTCTACGCCGTGTCCACCCGGGAGTTCCTGGGCGACGAGGCGGGCCGGGTCCGCGCCCTGCGGCTGGTCGAGGTCGACCTCGACGGCGGGGCCGTCACGCCGCGGCCCGGCACCGAGCGGGACCTGCCCGCCGACCTCGTCCTGTTGGCCATGGGCTTCACCGGCGCCGAGCGCGGCCGCCTGGTCACCGAGCTCGGCGTGGAGGTCAGCGAGCGCGGCAACGTGGCCCGCGACGCCAGCTTCGCCACCTCGGCGCCGGGCGTCTTCGTGGCCGGGGACATGGGCCGCGGCCAGTCGCTCATCGTGTGGGCCATCGCCGAGGGCCGGTCGGCCGCGGCCGCGGCCGACCGCTACCTGGCGGGCGAGACGATGCTCCCGGCCGCGATCGAGCCCACCACCGTGTCGCTGCGGTAGCCGGGGGCCTGGCGGTCCGGGCCGGCTGGCGGCCCGGGCGCCAGGGCGGCAAACTGGCGCGACATGTCGGGCGGCACGGGTAACGTCGCAGAAATGCCGGTGGCTTACCTGCCCAGCCCGGCCCGCAGCCTCTGGCACCTCGGGCCGATGCCGGTCCGCGCCTATGCGCTGTGCATCGTGCTGGGCGTGGTCGCCGCGCTGTGGATCACCGATCGCCGGTACCGCGCCATGGGCGGGCCGCGGCGCATGATCCTCGACGTCGCCACCGTGGCCGTTCCGGTGGGCCTGGTCGGGGCGCGGCTGTACAGCGTGCTCACGAACTGGCGCCCCTACTTCGGCCCGGACGGCGACTGGGTCTCGGTGTTCCGGATCTGGGACGGCGGCCTGGGCATGACCGGCCTGGCCGGCGCGGCGGCGGCCGGGGCCTGGCTGTACTGCCGCCGCCACGGCTACGCGCTGACCCCGATGGCGCTGGCCGCGGTGCCCGCCCTGGCCGTGGCGCAGGCCATCGGGACCTGGGGCAACTGGTTCAACCAGCGGATGTACGGCGCGCCGTCGAGCCTGCCGTTCGCGGTCGCGATCGACCCGGTCCGCCGGGCCGGCGGGTACGAGAGCTTCTCCACCTTCCAGCCGGTCTTCGTCTACGAGTCGCTGTGGGACCTGGCCCTGGCCGCCGCGCTGATCTTCGCCATCCGGCGCTGGTCGCTCACCGGGGACCGCGCGTTCGCCCTGTACGCGGCGCTGTACGCGACGGGCCGGTTCGCGGCCGAGGTGCTCCGGATCGATGACGCCCCGCGGCTGCTGGGCTTCCGGGTCACCGAGATCGGGATGCTGGCCGTCGCCCTCGCCGCGGTGGCCTACCTCGGCGTGACCCGGTCCCGCCGCCCGCAGCCGGCCGCGGGTCCCGGCGGCCTCGGCCCGGCGGCCTTCACCACGGCCGGGTCACCGGCCGGGGTCGATCCTGGCGGGGGTCGGGGCGGGGACGCTGGCGCGGCCGGCGCCGGGAGCGCGGGGAGCGTCGGGACCTAGGTGCCGGGAGCGGGATTCGAACCCGCACGCCCTTTCGGACAGATGCTTTTGAGGCATCGGCGTCTGCCGTTCCGCCATCCCGGCATATCGTGATAATGGCGTTATAGATCTTAACGCAACGCGAACTCGGCCAGGCTCAATCTACCGGCCGCCCGGGCCGGGAGCCTGCGGTTGCGCGGCTGGCCTGGCCGCGGGGGGGCCGCCCAGGGCGGCCTCGCGGCCCCGGCGGGGGGTTTGCGGGTAGTGCGGCTGAGGCGGCCTCAGGTGGTCTTCGATAACCTCACCCCGTGAGCAAGTCGCTGAGCGTGGTTATCGCCGAAGATGAGGCCCTGATCCGGCTCGACCTGAAGGAAATGCTGGAGGAGGAGGGCTACCTCGTCGCCGGCGAGGTCGGAGACGGCGCGTCCGCCGTCGACCTGGCCCAGCGCCTGCGCCCGGACCTGGTCATCATGGACGTCAAGATGCCCGGCCTGGACGGCATCTCGGCCGCCGAGCAGATCTCCGCCGAGCGTCTCGCCCCGGTGGTCATCCTGACCGCGTTCTCCCAGCGCGACCTGGTCAAGCGCGCCAGCGACGCCGGCGCCATGGCCTACCTGATCAAGCCCTTCACCCGGGCCGACCTGGTCCCGGCCATCGAGATCGCGGTCAGCCGGTACCAGGAGATCACGGCCCTGGACTCCGAGGTCAGCGGGCTGCGCGACCGCCTGGAGGTCCGCAAGCTGCTGGACCGGGCCAAGGGCCTGCTCCAGGCCGACCGCGGCATCACCGAGGCCGAGGCGTTCCGCTGGATCCAGAAGACCTCGATGGACCGCCGGATGACCATGCGCGCCGTCGCGGAAGAAGTCGTCCAGGCCGCCCAGCAGGCCGGGGACGGCGCCACCCCGGCCCCCGGCCCGGGTGACGGCCCGGCCGGTCCCCAGGGCAGCTGACAGGCCCGCCGGGCCGTCCTCGGTGGGCCGAAGTGACGGGCGCGGCTGGTCGGCCCTGTGCGGCTGGCTGACGGGCGCGGCTGGCCGGCCCTGTGCGGCTGACTGACGGGCGCGGCTGGCCGGCCCTGTGCGGCCGGTCTCGGGCACTGGCGCCGCCTTGGTGCCCGGTCCATCACGTCAGTCCCGCTCGTCCTTGATCAGGGGAAGATTGCTCACGTTCTGTGGTGAGCAACCTTCCCCTGATCTTGTAGCAACCCCCCGGACGCAGCCAGCCGAGTCGGCCGGCACCGGGTCCGGGCGGAACTGCGAGCGGGCGGGGCCAGGGCACGCCCCCGGCCAGGCCCCGGCTCCCGCCGCCCGCTGCCGTCAGCGGCGCGCGCCATGACGGCTGGCCACTGACGGCCAAGAGCGCGGCCGGCCTTTGGTGCCATGTCAGCCTTCCCCGGGCTGGCACGTTCTCTACTCGGCCGTACCGCGCTCTGCGCCAACGGTAGCGACGCCCGGCCGCGCCGCGCAAAGACACGGGGATTCGCCGGCCGGTATGGGTGAAACGTCCCTCGAGTCGGTCACGCCACGCCCGGCCCGCCGACCAGGGACGACGTCCCGGAGCGGGCGGCGAGGGCCGCGCGCCGCCCGCCCGCGCGCCCCTCGCGTCAGTGATAACTATCTCGTATCCGGACATCACGGACGCCCGCCGTCGCGGGCCGTTCAGGCGGCGCCGGACCCGTCCCGCTAGTGATATCTCGTCACACGAGCATCACAGGCCGTCCAATTTAACTTGATCACCTTTTCCGGCCAGACCAGTGACTTATGCGTTGTTAGCGGTAACAATCTGACCCAGTGATCCCGGCTGATGGTGACCGGGACGCCTCAGCGGCAGGAGAGACCATGATCAAACTCAGGTTGGGCAGGACCGGCCGGGCCGCGCGAATAGGCGCGGCGGGCATCCTCGCGCTCGGATTAGCAGCCTCCGTCGGCATCGGCCAGGCCTCGGCGGCCGCCGGGACCGCCGCGAAGGCCGGCTGCCGGGGCCCGACTGTCTCGTCGCAGCCGTTCGGCAGCGCGTTTGACCTGTACGCCGGCCATAACCTGCCGGTCGCCCGGTACACGCTGGCCAACTGCCGGGGCATGCAGGTCAAGGTCCTCACCTACGGCGGCATCGTCCAGTCCATCCAGGTGCCGGGCCGGGGCGGCCGCGAGGCCGACGTCGTCCTCGGGTTCAAGACCCTGCAGGATTACGTCAACCTCGACAGCCCGGCGGTCACCGCCAACGGCGGCCCGTACTTCGGCGAGACCATCGGCCGGTACGGCAACCGGATCGCCAAGGGCACGTTCACATTGGACGGCAAGACCTACACGCTGCCGATCAACAACGGCGTGAACTCACTGCACGGCGGCCTGGTCGGGTTCGGCAACCACGTGTGGGCCGCCACCGCGGTGCGCAGCGCCGGCGCGGCCGGCGTCCAGCTCAAGCTGGTCAGCCCGAACGGCGATGACGGGGCCAACGTCGGCTGCGCCTGCACCGGCTACCCCGGCCAGCTGACGGTGTTCGTCACCTTCACGCTGAACAACGCCAGCCAGCTGCTGATCCACTACCGCGCCACCACGACCCAGGACACGGTCCTCAACCTGACCAACCACAGCTACTTCAACCTGGCCGGCGAGGCGTCCGGCGCGACGTACGGCCAGAAGGTCCAGATCAACGCCAACTCCTACACGCCCACCGACGCCACGCAGATCCCCACCGGCGTGATCGCCCCGGTCCGCGGCACCCCGTTCGACTTCACGCGGCCCGAGACCATCGGCTCGCGGATCAACGAGGACAACCAGCAGCTGCTGATCGCCCAGGGGTATGACCACAACTGGGTGCTCAACAAGACCGGCCCGACGGCGGACGGGCTGCGGCTCGCCGCCCGCGCCCTTGACCCGGCCAGCGGGCGCGAGCTGACCGTCTGGACCGACCAGCCGGGCGTCCAGTTCTACTCCGGCAACTTCCTGACCGGCACCCTGGTGGGAATCAGCGGTCACATCTACCGGCAGAGCGCCGGGTACACGTTCGAGACCCAGCACTACCCGAACTCACCCAACCAGCCCAACTTCCCGAGCACGGAACTGAAGCCCGGTCAGGTCTTCAACTCCAGCACGATCTTCCAGTTCTCATCCTGACCAGTTCCGGCACTCCGGTGCCGGGCGGACGGACGGCCCGGGCAGGCGCCGCTGAGGCGGCCGCCTGCCCGAGCCACCCGCCGATGTCAGAGCCGGCCACTAGACTTCCGGGGTGGCATCGAAGTCGGCGCCCAGCTCAGCTGGGCAACAGGCAACTGAGCAGGCTCAGGCCGATCCGCACGCGGCTGAGGTGGTGGCGGCTGAGGCGGTAGCGCCAGAGTCGGCGGGGACCCAGCCGGCGGGGACCCAGCCGGCGGCGGAGTCGCCCGGGGCCGAGCCGGCGACGGAGTCCGCCGCTGGCGGGAGCCGGGGCCGGCTGCTGCTGCTCGACGGCCACTCGCTGGCCTACCGGGCCTTCTTCGCGCTGCCGATCGAGAACTTCTCCACCACCACCGGCCAGCCGACCAACGCGGTGTACGGCTTCACCGCGATGCTCATCAACGTGCTGCGCGACGAGAAGCCGACCCACGTCGCGGTGGCCTTCGACCGGGGCGAGCCCACCTTCCGGCACGAGCAGTGGGTGGAGTACAAGGCCAACCGGCGCGAGACGCCGGACGACTTCCGCAGCCAGCTCAGCCTGATCTTCGAGGTCCTCGACGCGCTCGGCATCCGGCGCCTGTCCGCCGCCGGGTACGAGGCCGACGACCTCATCGCCACCCTGGCCACCCAGGGCTCGGCCGAGGGCATGGACGTCCTCATCGTCACCGGCGACCGCGACGCCCTGCAGCTGGTCAGCGACCGGGTGACGGTGCTGATGACCCGGCGCGGCATCACCGACATGACCCGCTTCACCCCTGGCGAGGTGCAGGAGAAGTACGGGCTGTCCCCGGCCCAGTACCCCGACTTCGCGGCCGTGCGCGGCGACCCCAGCGACAACCTGCCCGGCATCCCCGGCGTGGGGGAGAAGACCGCGAGCAAGTGGATCAAGGAGTTCGGCTCGCTGACCGCGCTGGTCGACCGGGTGGACGAGGTCAAGGGCAAGGCCGGC
>DASYBB010000137.1:0-6567 GCA_036501025.1 Streptosporangiaceae bacterium | reverse complement strand
AGGCCGCGCCTGCGGTGGTCGAGGCGGGCGAGCTCGGCGTCCAGGTCGGCCAGTTCGAGCAGGCGGAGCTGGATCTGCGGTGATGCCTTCACGGGTCCCAACGTTAGTCGCCCCGGACGACTGTGTCGCGTGGTAGACCTGCGCCATGGAGATCCCTCACGTGAGCCGGCCCTACATGCCGGGTTACGGCATCGCCGGCCCCACCGAAGGCAGCGGACTCCTGCACTGGTCGTGGGCGGCGGAGCGGCTGACGGCCGCGCGCAACTACTGGGTCGCCACGGTCTGGCCCGACGGGCGGCCGCACATCATGCCGGTCTGGGGAATGTGGGACGACAGCACGCTGTGGTTCACGAGCAGCGCCGGCTCCCGGAAGGTCCGTAACCTGACCGCCGACCCGCGGTGCTGCGTCACCACCGAGGACGCCTCGGATCCCGTGATCATCGAGGGCACCGCGCACATTTCCACCGAGCTGCCGGTGCTGCGCCGGGTGGTCGACCTGATGAACGCCAAGTACCGGACGGACTACCGGGTCGACTTCCTCGATCCGGCCAAGAACGCCACCATCGGGGTGCGGCTGCACCGGGTGTTCAGCATGCGGGCCGGCGACTTCGCCGGATCCCCCACCCGCTGGACGTTCGAGGACCAGCGGTAATAAGAAGGCAACCTTCGCGGAGCTAACTAAACGCCGCGGGCCGGGTAGCGTGGGAGGGCGCCTACCCGCGCCATTCCGCCATGACAGCAACATCCGCCCACGCCAACCACCAGCCCCGGGCTCCGCATGCCCTGGCCGGGGCCGTGGCAGGCATGCTCGCGGCGGCCGTGGCGATCGGCGCGGCGCAGCTCGTGGCCGGGCTCACCGTGCCGGCCAGCTCCCCCGTGCTCGCGGTCGGCCAGACCGCTATCGACCTCACGCCGGCGCCGGTCAAGGACTTCGCCATCTCCACGTTCGGCACGGCGGACAAGACCGTGCTGCTCGGCGGCATCCTGGTGGTGCTCGCCCTGTACGCCGCGGTGGTCGGGATCCTGGCGGTGCGCCGGCTCGCGTTCGGCATGTGGGGGCTCGGCCTGTTCGCCTTCATCGGCCTGGCGGCCGCCCTGACCAGGCCCGGTTCCACGGCGGACTACCTCTGGCCCACCCTGGCCGGTGCCGCTGCCGGAGCGTTCGCGCTGGCCAGGCTGGCCAGGGCGGCGGGACGGCTGAGCACGTCCCGGGTCCGGACCCCGGCGCGCGGCGGCGGACAGGGTCCGGCGCGCGGCGGGCAGGGTCCGGGGGCGCCAGGCCCGTCCAGGCCCGCGCCGGAGACGCTGACCCCGCCGGACCTGCCGGTTCCCCCGGCCGAGCCCGGTACCGCCGCCGCGGCCGGCACCGGCCCGGAGGCGGCCGGGCCCGCGGAGCCGGACGGGCCCGCGGAGCCGGACGAGCCCACGGAGCCGGACGAGCCGCGGGAAACCCCGGGCTACTCCTTTACCTTCCTTCCCAACCCCGACGACCCGGGGCCGCCCAGCGGACCCGCGCGGCGGCGGTTCCTGGTCGGCAGCGGTATAGCCGCGGCCGCCGCGGTGGCCGGCACGATCGGCGGCCGCGAGCTGGCCACCCGGCGCGACGTCACGCTGGCGCGGGCCGCGCTCCGCTTGCCCCGGCCGACGGTGGCCGCGCCGCCGCTGCCGCCAGGCAGCGACCTGCACATTCCCGGCCTCAGCTCGTTCATCACCCCGAACGGCAGCTTCTACCGCGTCGACACCGCCCTGCTGCTGCCCCAGGTCGACCCGTCGACCTGGCACCTGCGGATCCACGGGATGGTGCAGCGGGAGGTCACCATCACCTTCGCCCAGTTGCTCAGGCGCCCGCTCATCGAGGACTACGTGACGCTCACCTGCGTGTCCGACCCGGTGGGCGGCCCCTATGTGGGCAACGCGAAGTGGCTCGGCGCCAGGCTGGCCGACCTGATCAGGCAGGCCCGCCCGCGGGCGGGCGCCAACCAGCTGCTGTGCACCTCGGTCGACGGGTTCACCTCGGGCACTCCGCTGCAGGTCGTGCTGGACGGGCGGGACGCGCTGCTCGCCGTCGCCATGAACGGCACAGCGCTGCCCGTGGAGCACGGCTTCCCGGCGCGGATGGTGATCCCCGGCCTGTACGGCTACGTGTCGGCGACCAAGTGGGTCACCGACATCAATGTGACCACGTTCGCGGCCGCCACGCCCTACTGGGCGGAGCGCGGCTGGTCACAGCAGGCGCCGATCAAGACCGAGTCCAGGATCGACGTGCCCGCGATCGGCTCGACGCTACGTCCGGGGCCGACGCAGGTGGCCGGGGTGGCCTGGGCCCAGCACAAGGGCGTCGCCGCCGTCGAGGTCCGGGTCGACCGCGGCCCGTGGCACGAGGCGCGGCTGGCCGCGGTGCCCGACATCGATACCTGGCGGCAGTGGGTATGGGAGTGGCAGGCCACCCCGGGCAACCACGTGATCGAGGCCCGCGCCACCGACAAGACCGGCTACACCCAGACCGCGGTGCAGGCGCAGCCGGTGCCGAACGGCGCGTCCGGTTACCCGTCCGCCGCCGTCACCATCCGCGACTCCTGACTAGGGCGTGCCCCTGGCCGGCGGGAGGGCGGGAGGCCAGGCCCGTTCGGGATAATTCTGGGCGGGACCTGAGCAGGTCGCAGAACGGAGGCACGATGAGCACCGATGCTGAGTTCGCCCGGCTGGCCCGGGAGTACCTGGACGACCGGGCCGAACGGCACCCGGATGCCGCCACCGGCCTGGGCGACCACCGGTTCGACGCGCGGCTGCCCGACCCGTCGGCGCAGGCCCTGGCCGGCGAGCGGCGCGCGCTGGACGGCTGGGCCGGCCGGCTCGACGCGCTCGACCGCGGCGCCCTGTCGGCCGAGCACCAGGTCGACGCCGCGATGATGGCGGACAGCATCGCCCGGCGGGTGTTCGAGATCGACGAACTGCGCGAGCACACCTGGAACCCGCTGCTCGCCAACCCGGGCAAGGCCATTTACCAGCTGCTGGCCAGGGATTTCGCCCCGCTGCCCGACCGGCTGGGTTCGGTCGCCGGGAGGCTGGCGGAGATTCCGGGGGTGCTGGCCGAGGCCAGGCGGCAGCTCGGGCGGATGCCCCGGGTGCACCTGGAAACCGCGATCGGGCAGTTCGACGGCGCGATCACGCTGGTCAGCAGCGAGATAGACGCCGCGCTCGAGGCTGCCCCGCACTGCGCCGCCCGGCTCGCGCAGGTCCGCCCGGCCGCCCTGGAGGCGCTGACCGGGCACCGGGCCTGGCTGTCCGCCCAGCTCGCCCAGGCCGACGGCGATGGCAGCTTCGCCGATCCGCGGATCGGGCCGGAACGGTTCGCCCGCAAGCTGTCGCTCACGCTGAGCGCGGCGGCGGACGCGGACGCCATCCTGGCCCGGGCCGAGGCCGACCTGGACCGGGTGAGCGAGCAGATCACGGAGCTGGCCGCGCAGATCTACGGCGCGACCGGACCCGGCACGACCGGACCCGGCACGACCGGACCCGGCGCGGGCGGGCCCGGCGTCGTCCGGCAGGTGCTCGACCGGCTGGCCGGGGACATGCCCGCCGACGCCACGATCCTGGAGTTCTGCCGCGACGCCCTGGCCGCGCAGACCGCGTTCGTCACCGGCCGCCGCCTGATCACGGTGTACGACGACCCGATCGAGCTGATCCCGATGCCGGAGATCGACCGCGGGGTCGCGGTGGCCTACTGCGACTCCCCCGGCCCGCTCGAGCCGGCCCCGCAGCCCACGTTCATCGCGGTCTCGCCGACGCCGGCCGAGTGGGCGCCCGAGCGGGTCGCCTCGTTTTACCGCGAGTACAACCGGCACATGGTGCACGACCTGATGGTGCACGAGGCCATGCCCGGCCACTACCTGCAGCTGCAGCACTCCCGCCGGTTCACCGGCTCGGACACCGCGATCCGGGCCGCGCTGCGGTCGGGGGCGTTCACCGAGGGATGGGCGGTCTACGCCGAACGGGTCATGGCGGAGCAGGAGTACCCGGGTGAGGGCGATCCGCGCGCGGTGCGGATGCAGCAGCTCAAGATGCAGCTGCGGATGACCATCAACGCGATCCTGGACGCCAGGATCCACGCGCACGGCATGACCGAAGCAGAGGCCATGGCGCTGATGGCCGGCCGCGGCCACCAGGAGGAGGGCGAGGCGGCGGGTAAGTGGCGCCGGGCCCAGCTCACTTCGGCCCAGCTGTCCACGTATTACGTCGGGTACTGCGAGATCTCCGACCTGGCGGCCGACCTCAGGGCGGCCGACCCCGGCCTGACCGACCAGCAGCTGCACGACCGGATGCTGGCGCACGGCTCGCCGCCGGTCCGGCTGCTGCGCACGCTGATCGCGGCGTGAGCGCCCGCGTACCTAGACCGGTCCGGCCGGCCCGGGACCCGATCTAGGTACGCGAATCGGTCATTCCACCGACGCGGTCCGGCGGCGCCAGGGGCCAGACTGGTTCAAGCTGGGCCGCTCCGGAGGGAACCTCCGGCTGCGGAATCCGCGGCCGGTGCTGAGAGCGGTCCAGCCTTTCCGGCCAGCTTCTCCGGCCTGGTCTGATCTGAGTCCGTTGCGGCGACGGTCGATCGCGAGTAGAGCATCCGCTCGGCCAGGGACCAGGCCAGCGTGGTGAGCAGGTAGATCCCGGCCGCGAGCGGCGCGAACGCGGCGATGATCACGGTCAGGTACGGCAGCGCCTTGACCAGGAGCCCGGGGCTGGCCGCTGCCCCTGTGGCGGGCTTACCGGGTGTGGCCGACTTGGCGGGCTTGGCGGGCCCGGCCGCCGAGGCCTGGGCGGCCATCAGCCTGCCGAGCCGGGCGGACAGCCAGCACAGGCCCGCCAGCAGCACGAACAGGCCGAGGAAGACCGCGCCCTGCGCGCTGGCCGCGCCCGCGCCGCTCAGCCAGTGCGCGCCGAGCGGCACGCCCAGCAGGTCGTGGCTGAGTAGCGTGTTCGCCGTCCCGCCGACCGTCGGCGAGCGGAACAGCAGGTACATGACCGACAGGAACGGCCACTGCAGCAGGAGCGGGGCGAAGCCAGCGAACATGCTGGTGCCTTCCCGCTGGTACAGCGCGGTCATCTCGCGCTGCAGCCGCTCCGGCTGCTTGCCGTACCGCTGGCGCAGCGTCAGCAGCTGCGGGGCCAGCCGGGCCTGGGCGGCCTGCCCGCGTAGGGCGCGCAGGCTGAGCGGCATGAGCAGGAGCCGGACCGCCATCGTGAAGACGACGATCGCGGCGACGGCGGCCAGGCCGCCGAGGACGGGCGTGAGGATACCGGTCAGCCCGGAGACAAGGTGGTACGCGGCGTCCACCGGGACGCCAAGGAAACTCGACATGAGGAAACGGCCTTCCAGCTAGCACGGGATGAGGGCTGGAGGCGGCCGCGAAGTCCGCGGGACTCTTACCGGGAAGGATTGTTACCCGGAAGGGACTGTTACCGGGAAAGGGCGGCCGCCGGGGCCGCCGATGGTGCTCTGGGCCTGGCCCGGCCCGCCGCGTCGGGATCGCGCTGGCGCAGGAACGCCGCGCGCCAGGACTTCTCCCGCAGCGCCGAGGCGCGGCGGATCATCGGGAGCGCGGCGGTCGTCCGGGACAGGCTGGCCACCGAGGTGAGCAGGGCCAGCACCGCCGCGAACATGGCCCCGGCCAGGACGGCCGCGGCCAGCGCGGTCAGGCCGGAGGGGCTGACCGCGAGCTGGGTGAGGTCACGCAGCAGCCCGGCCAGCATGGCCAGCACGCCGCCGAGCACCGTCATCGCCTACCCGTCCTGGAGAAGAACCTGCCTTCAGGGTACGGCCGTCAGGCAAGCTCCGCGACCGCGGCCAGCAGGCGGTCGACGTCGGCCTGGTCGTTGTAGTGCACCAGGCCGGCCCGGACCGCGCCGCCCGAGTCCCGCAGCCCGAGCGCGCCGGCCAGCTCCCAGGCGTAGTTGTCGCCGCTCCACACGTTGACCTGGCGCGCGGCCAGGTGCTCGGCGACCTGCCGGGGCGTCCGGCCGGCCACGGTGAAGAACGCGGTCGGCGCCCGCCGGGCGGCCCGGCCGTACAGCGTCACGTGCTCCATCGCCTCCAGCCCGTCGAGCAGTCCGGCGAACAGCGCCGTCTCGTACTCCTCGACGGTGGCCATCGAGGCCAGCACCCGCTGCCGCCTGGTGGCGGCGACGAGATCCGGGCCGTGGCCGAGCGAGGCGAGGTGCTCCACCGCGGCGACGACCCCGGCCAGGTCGGCGAAGGCGGCGGTGCCGCGCTCGAACCGGCCGGGCACGCCCGACGGCGCGGGCGCGAGCTTGTCCGGATGCACGCTGTCGAGCAGGGCCGGCTCGGCGACCACGGTGCCGATGTGCGGGCCGGACCACTTGTAGGCGCTGGTGGCGTAGAAGTCGGCGCCGAGCGCCGTGACGTCCACCGGCACGTGCGGGGTGGCGTGCACGCCGTCCACGTAGACCAGCGCGCCGACCGCGTGCGCGGCCGCGGCGATGGCGGCCAGGTCCGGACGGGTGCCGACGACGTTGCTGGCCGCGGTGACCGCGACCAGCCGGGTGCGCTCG
>DASYBB010000136.1:0-41251 GCA_036501025.1 Streptosporangiaceae bacterium | reverse complement strand
GCGCAAGAGCCGGCTCTCGGGGTCGGCGTGACGGGGGAGACAGAGATCGCCTTGACCGAGGAGTTCGACGCGATGCCAGCCGCGGCGCCAGGGGGCCTGGCCGCAGCGGGCGAGCCGAACAGCCCGGATCCGGCCGTGCTGAGCTTCGCGGGCGCCGCCGGGCTCGACCCGGCCGGAATCCGGGCCGGCGAGGTGGCCGAGGGCGACCAGGGCGAGATCGCCGAGGTCATCGCCGAGGTGCCCCGGATCCAGCACGGCAGCCGGGAGCGCACGTACGCTCGCGAGCTGTTCGAGCGCCTGTGCGCCCTGCCGCCGGAAAGTGCCGAGCGGCTGCGCATCCGGGGCGAGCTGGTGGAGCTGCACCTGCCGCTGGTCGAGTACCTGGCCCGCCGGTTCCGCAACCGCGGCGAGTGGCTGGACGACCTGACCCAGGTCGCCACCATCGGGCTGATCAAGTCCATCGACCGGTTCGACCTCGAGCGCGGCGTGGAGTTCTCCACGTACGCGACGCCGACCATTGTCGGCGAGATCAAGCGCCATTTCCGGGACAAGGGCTGGGCCGTCCGGGTGCCGCGCCGGCTGCAGGAGCTCAAGCTGGCGCTGACCAAGGCCATCGGCGACCTGGCCCAGCGCCTCGGCCGCGCGCCGACGGTCGCGGAGCTCGCCGCGCACCTGCAGATGAGCGAGGAAGACGTCCTGGAGGGCCTGGAGTCGGCCAACGCCTACTCCACGGTGTCCCTGGACGCGCCCGACTCGGGCGACGAGGATGCTCCCGCGGTCGCGGAGTCGCTGGGCATGGTCGACGACGCCCTGGAGGGCGTGGAGTACCGGGAGTCGCTCAAGCCGCTGCTGGAGCGCCTGCCGCCGCGGGAGAAGCGGATCCTGCTGCTCCGGTTCTTCGGCAACATGACCCAGTCCCAGATCGCGACCGAGCTCGGCATCTCGCAGATGCACGTCTCGCGGCTGCTGGCCAAGACGCTGGCCCAGCTCCGCGAGGGCCTCACCACCGACGAGTAGGCGGCCGGCGGCCCGGGGCCGGGCTCAGCGGGGCCGGTTCTTGTGCCGGTCGGCGGGCTGGGGCAGGCCGGCGGTGAGCGCCCGGGTGCTCGGCGGGGCCAGCAGGGCCGCGAATCCGGCCAGCGACAGCACGACCGTAGCCGCTCCCCAGTCGTACCGGCCCCCCTGCAGCAGGTAGATCCCGACGATGCCGGTGAACAACTGGGTCATCAGGGCCGGCGTCCGGGTCCAGCGGCGGGGCCGGCGCAGGCCGTTCGCCACCAGCCCCAGCAGGACGGCCGCGGCCAGGCCGATCACGGTGATGGCGATGCCGCTGGACAGCTGGTAGGACTGGCCGCGCCCGGTGGCGACGCCCGCGAGCACGGCCGCCACGGCCACCAGGACGCCCTCCGCGGCCTCGATGACCACGGCCGCGGTGATCGTCGGCGGGCGGGACCCGGCCGGCCCGGCGGCCCGCTCAGCCGGTTCCGCGGCCGGTCCCCGCACCGGCCCCGCGGCCAGCGCTCCGGCCCGGGCGGTGCCCCGGCTGCTCGCGGGCGCCTCGCTAGCCTTGGCCCGTGCGCGCGCTCTTGATCGTGAACCCACACGCCACCTCCACGACCCGGCTGCGCCGGGATGTCATCGCCCGCGCCCTGGCCTCCGCCGTCGAACTTGAGATCGTGGAGACACGGTACCGGGGCCACGGCACCAGCCTGGCGGCCGATGCCGCGTCAGCGGGTTACGGGCTAGTTGTCACTCTAGGCGGCGACGGGACCGTGAACGAGGCGGTCAACGGCCTGCTGAGCACGCCCCGGAGGCCGGCGCCGGCCCTGGCCGCGCTGCCCGGCGGCAGCGCCAACGTCTTCGCCCGCGCCCTGGGCCTGTCGCCCGACCCGGTGGACGCGACCGGGCAGGTCCTGGCAGGCCTGGCCGCGGGCCGGTCCCGGAGCATCGGCCTGGGCCTGGCCGGCGACCGGTACTTCACGTTCAACTCCGGGATGGGCCTGGACGCCGAGGTGGTGCGGGCCGTCGAGGGACGCCGGGCACACGGCCGGTCGGTCAGCCCGGCCCTGTACATGCGGATGGCCGGCCGCCAGTTCTGGCGGCTGACCGACCGCCGCGTTCCGGCCATGCACCTGGCCTCCCCCGCCCCGGACGGCCCTCCCGCCCCGGAGCGCCCCGGAGCGGGCCCGGAAGGCCCGGAACGCCCCGAAAACCGGGAGAACCCGGCAGTCCCCGGCGGCGCCGGCCGCCTGGACGTGCTCGCCGACGGCAGCCCGCTGTTCTGGTGCACCGTGTCGAATACCGCGCCGTGGACCTACGTCGGCCGCCGCCCGGTCCAGACCAACCCCGACGCCAGCTTTGACGCCGGGCTGGACGTGTTCGGCCTGCGCAGCCTCAGCACCGCGCGGACGCTCAGCACCCTGCGCCAGATGCTGTCCGAGCGCCGGACCGGCCCCCCGCGCGGCCGGGGCGTCATCACCGCCCACAACCTCGCCGTGCTGACCCTCACGGCCGACCGCCCGGTTGCGTTCCAGATCGATGGCGAATACGTCGGGGAGCGAGAGCAGGTGTCCTTCCGGTCGGTCCCGGATGCGCTCCGCGTGGTGATGTAGGGGCATCCCCGCAGAGCGGCCGCACCCCTGCGAACCTGGCGTTTTCCGTAAACCGGGCACCGGGCGCCGGCCGGGCGGCCGGGCCGGCCGGTCACTCTGGCCGACCGGCCGCGACCATGCCCATAATGTGACTCATCTGACACCGAAATCCGCCTGAACCTTTGCCCTAGACCCTTGCGATTGATCGTTAGCCTTGAGAAGGTTGTAACGCTCCTGGCGAACAGTGCGATAGGGCATGCCACGCGGGATCGCAGGTGACCTGCGTGATCCCCGCCGCTCGGTTCGGCAGGCAGTTAACGGGGCATGAGTCCCGCTATTCAAGGATCAGAAACGCTCGGGAAATCGGTACATTCCCGGCATATAACATAGCTCGTGAAATCATTCACAAGCGAGACTGAGGCGGCGGGTTCCGACACCGCGCTCAAAGAGGAGTGGACCTCATGGACTGGCGTCACCACGCGCTGTGCCGTGATGTAGACCCGGAGCTGTTCTTCCCTATCGGTAACACCGGTCCGGCGCTGCTCCAGATCGACGAAGCCAAGCAAGTCTGCCAGCGCTGCGCCGTGATGGACTCGTGCCTGCAGTGGGCGCTGGAGAGCGGCCAGGACTCGGGCGTCTGGGGCGGCCTGAGCGAGGACGAGCGCCGCGCCCTGAAGCGCCGCGGAACTCACGTCGTCCGGGCGCGGGCGCACGCCTCGTCCTGAGCAAGCCGGCCGGCCCTAGGCCGGGACGGGCTCGATCGGAAGCTCGACGCTGACGATCGTGCCGCCCCCGTCCCGGCTGCCGATCGCCAGCGAGCCGCCCAGCTCGCCGATCACCAGGGTCCGGACGATCTGCAGGCCCAGGCTGGTCGCCTGGTCCAGATCGAAGCCGGGCGGCAGGCCGACCCCGTTGTCGGCCACCGAGACCGCCAGCCGGTCGTCATCACGGCTCGCCGTCACCAGCAGCGTCCCGATGTCGGTCTCGGCCGCCGGGCGGCTCAGGCCGTGCTGCAGGGCATTCTGCATGAGCTCGGTGAGCACCAGGGCCAGCGGCGTGGCCGTGGCGGCGGGCAGCCGCCCGAACTTCCCCCGCAGGCTCGGGATGACCCGGGTCTCGGCCGTGGACACCTCGCCGGCCATCATGGCCACCCGGCTGGCCACGTCATCGAAGTCCACGATCTCCTCGGGCGCGTGGGACAGCGTCTCGTGCACGATGGCGATCGAGCCCACCCGGCGCACCGCCTCCTCCAGCGCCGCCCGCGCCTCGGGCGCGGTCAGCCGCCGGGCCTGGAGCCGCAGCAGCGCGGCCACGGTCTGCAGGTTGTTCTTGACCCGGTGGTGGATCTCCCGGATCGTCGCGTCCTTGGTGATCAGCTCGCGCTCGCGGTTCCGCAGCTCGGTCACGTCCCGGAGCAGGATCAGCGCGCCGGACCGGCCGCCGTGCACGACCAGCGGGATGGTCCGCAGCTGCACCACCGACCCGTTCGCGTCGATCTCCGTCTCCATGTGCGCGCGGCCGCTCGCCGTGCGCATCAGCGAGTCGTCGTGCGGCTGGCCGGACGTGCACAGGCTGGCCGTCAGCGGCCCGAGCTCCTGGCCGGTGAGGTCGGCGGTGAGGCCGAGCCGGCGGTAGGCCGACAATGCGTTCGGGCTGGCGTAGGTCACCTTGCCCGCGCGGTTGAGCCGCAGCAGCCCGTCCCCGACGCGGGGCGAGCGGACCAGGACCGGCTCGTCGCCCGCGTACGGGAACAGGCCCGTCGTGACCATCTGGGCCAGGTCGTCGGCGGCCTTCAGATAGGCGATGTCCAGCCGGCTCGGCGTCCGCGCCGAGCTGAGGTTGGTGCACCGCTCGATCACGGCGATCACGTCGCCGCCGCTGCCGACGACCGGGATGGTCTCGTGCCGGACCGGGACGCCGCGGCTCCACTCCGGGTCGCCCTCCCGGCAGATCCGCCGGTCCTGCTGGGCGGTGTCCAGGAACGGCCGGGCGCCGGCCGGCATCGTGGTCCCGACGATGTCATCGGGGAACGAGGTCGGGCCGGTGGTCGGCCGCATCTGGGCCAGCGCGATCCAGCCGCCGTCCGGCAGCTGCGCCCACAGCACCAGGTCAGCGAAGGAGAGATCAGCGAGCAGCTGCCAGTCGGAGACAAGCGCGTGCAGCCACTCGACGTCCTGCGGGGCGAGCCTCGCCTGACGGGCCAGCGCGGTTAGGGAGGGCATCAGGACAACATCGTATCCGGCACGGGATTATGGTCAGATGAGCGACCAGCATGGCGGCGACACCGCCGTCGAGGCGGCCCGCGCGCACGGGGCCCAGACGATGTTCACGCTGTCGGGCGGGCACGTGTTCCCGCTGTACGACGGGGCCGTGCGGGCCCGTCCGCCGATGCGCATCCTCGACGTCCGGCACGAGCAGACCGCGGTGTTCGCGGCGGAGGCCACCGCCCGCCTGACCCGCTCCCCCGGCCTGGCCGTGCTGACCGCCGGGCCGGGCGTGACCAACGGGATCAGCGCCATCACCACGGCGCACTTCAACGGCTCCCCCGTGGTCGTGCTGGCCGGCCGGGCACCGGACTCGCGCTGGGGCTCGGGCAGCCTCCAGGAGTTCGACCATCCGCAGCTGCTGCGCCCGATCACCAAGCGGGCCTGGACCGAGCACGCCGCGGCCGGGATCAGCGGCTCGGTCAGCGAGGCGTTCGCGCTGGCCGCCGCGCCGCACCGCGGCCCGGTATTTCTGGACATGAGCCTGGAGGCCCTGTTCGGCCCGGTACCGGACGAGTCCGTGCCCGCCCCGGCCGGGCCGGGCGGCCGCGGCGGGGCGGAAGCGGCCGCGGCGGGCACGGCCGACAAGCCGGACCCGGCCGCGGTGGCCGAGATCGCCGGGCTCATCGCCCGGTCCCGGCGCCCGGTGCTGGTCCTCGGCTCGGATGTCTGGCTCGGCGGCGCGGCCCGGCCCGCCCGCGCCGCCGCGGAGGCACTCTCGCTCCCGGTCGTGGCCAACGGGCAGGGCCGCGGCATCCTGCCCGCCGGGCACGAGCTGCTGGTCACCCGCGCCCGCGCGGCCGCCCTCGGCCACGCCGACCTGGTCATCGTGGCCGGGACGCCGCTGGACTTCCGCCTCGGCTACGGCGAGTTCGGCGGCCGGAACGGATCGCCCCCGGCCGATGTCATTCACCTCGCCGATGCCCCGGCCCAGATCGCCGCCCACCGCGCCCTGGCCGGATCAGCGGCCGGCGACCTGGCGGCGTTCTTCGAGAGCCTGCCGGGCGCGGTGCTGGCCAGCCTCGGCTCCGCCGCGGGACCGGCCAGCGCGGGTACGGCCAATGCCGGGCGGCCGCCCTGGGTGGCGACGTGGCTGCCGGAACTGCAGGCCGCCACGGGGCAGGCCATCGCGGCCGACGCCGCGCTGCTGCACAGCGACGCCAGCCCGATTCACCCGATGCGGATCTACGGCGAGCTGGGCCGCCTCCTCGAGGACGACGCCGTGGTCATCGGCGACGGCGGTGACTTCGTCAGCTACGCCGGGAAGTACATCGAGCCGCAGCAGCCCGGCGGCTGGCTGGATCCGGGGCCCTACGGATGCCTGGGCACCGGGCTCGGCTATGCCATCGCGGCCCGGATCGCCCGGCCGGCCGCGCAGGTCGTGCTGCTGCTCGGCGACGGCGCGGCCGGCTTCTCGCTGATGGACGTCGACACGCTGGTCCGGCACGGCCTGCCGGTCGTGATGATCTGCGGCAACAACGGCGCGTGGGGACTGGAGAAGCACCCGATGCGCGCCCTGTACGGCTACGACGTCGCCGCCGACCTCCAGCCGGAGTGCCGCTATGACCAGGTCGTGGCGACGCTCGGCGGTGCGGGCGAAATGGTGACCGAGGCCGCCGATATCGCCCCGGCCCTGCGCCGGGCGTTCCGCTCGGAGGTGCCCTACCTGGTCAACGTCATCACCGACCCGCAGGTCGCCTACCCCCGCTCCACCACGGGCGTGTGACCGGCTGCGCGCCGGGGCCGCGGGGGGCTACTGGATGACGGCGATGAGGTCGCCCTCCTGGACGACGTCGCCCTCGGCGACGGCCAGCTTGGACAGGGTGCCGTCGCTCTCGGCCAGGACCGGGATCTCCATCTTCATCGACTCGAGGATGACCAGCGTGTCACCGTCGGACACGGTGTCGCCCTCGGCCGCCACGACTTTCCAGACATTGGCGACCATCTCGGCGTGGATCTCGCTCACGTGTGCCTCCTCAGAGCATGGCTCCCCGCAGGAAAGCCCGTCGACAGCGATTGTCAGGGCGCGGCCCGCAGGCGGTCAATGACCGACGTGTCGTACGCACCGCTGGTGAACTCCGCCGAGGCGAGCAGCTCGGCGTGGAACGGAAGGTTGGTCTTGAGGCCGGTGATGACGAAGTCCGCGACCGCCGCGCGGGCCCGGTCCAGGGCCTGCGCCCGGTCGGCGCCGTGCACGCACAGCTTAGCCAGCAGCGGGTCGTAGAACGGGGTCACGGTGTTGCCCGCGGCATAGCCCGCGTCGACGCGGACGCCGGGGCCCTCGGGCTCGCGCCACTGCGTGATCGTGCCGGGGCTGGGCAGGAACCGCTTCGGGTCCTCGGCGTAGACCCGCAGCTCGATGGCGTGGCCGGAGACGGGGACGCCCTGATCGGGACCGGACGGCAGCGCGAGCGTGCCGGCCTCGCCGTCGGCGATCCGGAACTGCTGCTCGACCAGGTCCAGGCCGGTGACCAGCTCGGTGATGGGGTGCTCGACCTGGAGCCGGGTGTTCATCTCGAGGAAGACGAACTCCTGGGCGGCCTCGTCGACGAGGAACTCCACGGTGCCCGCGCCGCGGTAGCTGACCGCCTCGCCGGCCCGGACGGCGGCAGCCAGCATCGCGGCCCGCAGCTCCGGGCGGACGCCGGGCGAGGGGGTCTCCTCGGCGACCTTCTGGTGGCGGCGCTGCACGGAGCAGTCCCGCTCGCCCAGGGCCACGACGCGGCCGTCGGCCAGGCCGAGGATCTGCACCTCGACGTGACGGGCGGCGGGCAGGAACCGCTCCAGCAGGATGGCCGGGCTGCCGAAGAACCGCTCGGCCCGTGACCGCGCGGTCTCGAACCCGGCCTCCAGCTGGGCCGGGTCGGCGGCGGCGGTCATCCCGATGCCGCCGCCGCCGGCCGCGGCCTTGATCATGACCGGGTAGCCGATCCGCCGGGCCTCGGTCAGCGCGGCGGGGACGTCCGGGACGGGGACCCGGCTGCCGGCCGAGACCGGAATCCCGGCGCCCTCCATCAGGTTCCGGGCGTTGATCTTGTCGCCCATCCGCTCGATGGCCGCCGGGGGCGGGCCGACCCAGGTCAGGCCCGCGTCGATGACGCCGGCCGCGAAGGCGGCGTTCTCGGCCAGGAAGCCGTAGCCGGGGTGGACGGCCTGCGCGCCGGCCTCGGCAGCGGCGGCCAGGACGGCGGCGGCGTCCAGGTAGCTGCGGGCCGGCGGCGCGGGACCGATCAGCACGCTGGCGTCCGCGGCGGCCACGAACGGGAGGGCGGCGTCGGCCTCGGAGTACACCGCAATGGCGCGGATGCCCATCCGGCGCGCGGTGCGGATAACCCGCAGGGCGATCTCGCCACGATTGGCGACCAGTACCGACGCAGGCATGCGGGTCAGCCTATAGCGGCGCGATCTACAGCCGCCCGGGCGGGCGGCGCCCCGCGACCTCCGTGAGGGCCTGCACGACGCGGGGGTCGTACTCGACCGCGGTGTCCATGCGCAGCCGCTCCAGCGCGGCGGCGGTCCGGTCCCGGTCGGTCGACCCGCCCACCATGTCGTCGAACGCGTTGGCGGCCCGGATGATCCGGCTGCCGACCGGCGGCGGCTCGGCGGCCCGGCTGGGAAAGTTCTGGCAGCGGACCAGCTCGGCCACCCCGTCGAGCACGCCGGCCTGCCGGATGACCTCGGCGCCGAGGTCGGCGATCCGGTTCTGGTCGGCGATCGACACCAGCACGGTCGCGCCGCCGGGGATCGGGTCGAGCAGCGAGAGCTGGCCGATGTCGTGCATGAGCGCCGCGTACTCCAGGTCCAGCAGGTCGGGCTCGGGCATGCCCAGCTCCCGGCCGACGGCCACGGCGAGCCGGGCCACCCGCCGGGAGTGGCCGCTCTCCACGTAGCCGCCGACCTCGGTGACGCTGGCCAGCGACCGCACGGTCTGCAGGTAGGTGGCGCGGATGCCCGCGTAGCGGCGGAACGCGATCTGGGTGACCAGCAGCGGCCCCATGAACACGGCCAGCTCGGTCAGGCCCATGACCTCGGCCGCGAACACCGTGATCACGGCGGAGGAGCCGACCGCCGCGCCGAGCGGCCACTGCACCCGGATCTCGTCCCGGACGGCCACCCCGAACCGGGCGCCGACGTCGTCGGCCCGGATCAGCGCGCTGATCAGCGTCTCGATCAGCCAGCCGAACAGGACCAGGACGATCATCACGCTGAGCGCGATCCACCAGTGCCGCATCTGGCTGATGAGGGGCTGGTTGGCCAGCGGCCGGAAGATGAAGGCCACGCAGGCGACGGTGACCAGCCGGGTGCAGATCCCCGTGACGCCGAACGGCCGCCCGGCCGCGACGTGCGGGAGCGCGCCGATGGTCATGCCGATGGCCGCGACAGCGACCACCTGGAGCGCCAGCTGGTGGGACGGGTGGCCCTTGAGCCCGAGCAGCAGGGCGTAGCCCATCGCGCCGGCCATGGCGATCGGGGCCGCCTCCCGGCCGCCGGGCAGCGCCAGCCGGAGCAGCTCGCCGAACGCGATGAACAGCCCGAAGGCGACCGCCGGCATCACCGGCAGGCCGTCGGTGGTGACGGCCAGGCTGGCGAAAGCGGCCACGGCCAGCATGGCCGAGACGGCCAGCAGCAGCAGCCGCCCCGAGTCCATGGCCTGCCACGAGGACCACCGGTCGGCCGGGCGGCCGAGCGGCTGGCGATCGAGGGACTGGCGCGTCGTCATCCCGCGCTACGCCGTCTCGATGACGCGCAGCGGCGCGGTCGGGTCGTCGTGATCCTGGGCGGTGACCGTCTGGGTGTCGGCCGGCGCGTCCGGCGGATCGGGCTGCTGCCAGCCCTCCCGGTCCAGCGCCGCGATGAACGCGGCCACGATCACCGGGTCGAACTGCGTGCCGGCGCCCTTGCGGAGCTCGGCCACGCCCTCGGCGATGCTGCGCGCCTTCCGGTAGGAGCGGGTCGAGGTGATGACGTCGAACGCGTCGGCCACCCCGATGATCCGGGCGAACTCGGGGATCTCGTCCCCGGCGAAGCCCATCGGGTAGCCGCGCCCGTCGACTCGCTCGTGGTGGTGCATGATCCCGGCCAGGGCCTCGTTCAGGAAGCCGATCTCCCGCACGATCTCCAGGCCGCGCATGGGGTGGAGCTGGATGGCGGCGTACTCTTCCTCGGTCAGCGGGCCGGCCTTGCGCAGCACCTTGGTCGGCACGCCCAGCTTGCCCACGTCGTGCAGCATGCCGGCGAAGGTCAGCGCCTCGGCCCGGTCGGCCCGCATGCCGATCTGCCGGGCGACCATGGCCGCGCCGCGGGAGACCCGGTCACTGTGCCCGCGGGTGTAGAAGTCCTTGGTCTCGACCGCCTGGCACAGGGCGGCCATGGTGGCCGCGTAGGCCCGCTGCTGCTCGGCGAACTGGCCCATGGCCCAGCGGGCCACGAACAGCGGCACCAGGACGATGATCGCGGCCACCCAGCCGGGCATGACGCTCCACAGCGCGGCCAGGACCAGCCCGAGGGCGGCGAACCCGAGGTCGGAGACGAGCAGCAGGGAGAGGCTGGACTCCATGGACAGCTGGCCGAGCACGGGGCCGCGGCCGCCGCGGTTGGCCCGCAGCACTCCCCACATCAGGCCGTGGTTGGCCAGCACGTGGACGATGGCGGCGGCCGCGAACGGCAGCAGCAGGGCCGGGAAGTAGGCCGGGCGGGGCGGCCCGAACGGGGCGGCGGCCGGGTAGCTGCGCTGCAGGGCGACGAAGGTGACGCCGGCCAGGTAGCCCGACAGCGCGTACATGGCGCCGTTGAAGACCCGGCGGGCCAGCGACAGCGGGCCGTGCAGGCTGAGCACCGACACCGCGCCGACCAGGGCCGCGCCGAACGGCCCGACGAGCACCACCGCGGCCAGGCTGGCCGCCGTGCTGGGTGACCAGGAGGACTGCCGGGCCGCCACCAGGGCCGGCGTCGAGTCGCAGACCAGGAACAGTAACTGCAGGACGATCAGGTCGGTCCAGAACCGCGGCCCGGTAGCCTGCGGCACGGCCAGGGTGAGCAGCGCGGCCGCGGCAGATACGACCAGAGCGGTGTAGAGCCAGGCAATCCGGGACGTCATGCCGGCCCACCCCCCTTCGCACCCGCAGTCGCCGCGACTTAGCCGCGACTTACAGTAACGCGAGCGGCCAGATACGCGTAGGGCTCTGATGGAATGTGCCGGGTCGGGCAGCGGGTGGGGTCAGTCGGCCCGCAGCCGGGTGACGGTGGTCACCTCGGTCACCTCGGTCACGGAGGTGACCTCCAGCTCGGCCCGGACCACGGCGATCCGGCTCAGGACCTTGGTGCGGAGCTCACCGGGCACGGCCTCCTGGCCGCAGCACTTGTGCACGAGGCGCTTCACGACCTCCTCGAGGCCGTACTCCCGCAGGCACGGCCCGCACTCATCGAGGTGCTGGCGGATGTGTCCGACGGAGTCGTCATCGATCTCGCCATCGAGGTAGTTGTACACCCGCTCGAGTACCTCGCTGCACGGCGTCTCGTGTGGCTTTCCGCAGCTCATTTCGAGTCCTCCCCCACCTCGGGCGGGACAGTTCCATCCAATTCAGACTGGCCTGCGGCCGCAGCCGGGGCCGAAACCAGCCCCTGGTCAGCGGCGTAATCCTGGAGCATCTCGCGGAGCTGGCGGCGCCCGCGGTGCAGCCGGGACATCACGGTCCCGATCGGGGTGCCCATGATCTCGGCGATCTCCTTGTAGGCAAACCCCTCGACGTCAGCCAGGTAGACCGCGATGCGGAATTCCTCCGGCAGCGCCTGCAGCGCGCGCTTGATGTCGGAGTCGGGCAGCCGCTCCAGCGCCTCGGACTCCGCCGACTTGAGGCCGGACGAGGTGTGCGACGCCGCCCGGGCCAGCTGCCAGTCCTCGATCTCCTCCGTGCCCGACCGCTGCGGCTCGCGCTGGCGCTTGCGGTAGGAGTTGATGAAGGTGTTGGTGAGGATCCGGAACAGCCACGCCTTGAGGTTGGTGCCCTGCTGGAACTGGTGGAACGACGCGTACGCCTTCGCGAACGTCTCCTGGACCAGGTCCTCGGCGTCCGAGGGGTTACGCGTCATCCGCATCCCGGCCGCGTAGAGCTGATCCAGGTACGGCAGCACGTCGTGCTCGAAGCGCTGACTGCGCTCCTCTAGTGTCTCCGCGACAGGACCCACCCCCTCCGAGATCGTCGGCTGCGGCCCTGTGGGCTGCCAGCCGCCTCGGCGGGAGGATACAGGGCCGGCAGTCGCCGGGGCGCGCGCGACCGCCCCGGAAGGGCCGGCAAGAGTGCTGTAACTGACTAGTGACACGTGCGCGACAACACCGGCATGCCCGCCTGCATTCCGCCGGTCAGCGCCGCAGTTTGTCCCGCTTGCCCTGGCAGGCCACGCACCGGGCCGCTTCGGGCTTGGCCTCCATTCGCCCCTCGGGTACCGGCTTGCCGCAGTCCACGCAGGTCCCGTAGCTGCCGTCGTCGATCCGGTGCAGCGCGCCCAGGACCTCGGCCAGCTGCTGCTTGGCCACCGTGATCACGGCCACGGTCCGCTCGGTCTCGGACAGGTTCGAGCCCGCGTCGGCCGGGTCCGGGGCGAACTCCCCGCGCTCCTCCAGCGGCCGGTCGTCCTGCAGCACCATGATCGAGCGGTCCAGCTCGTCGCGGGTCTCCTCCAGGCGCTTGCGCGCGGTCGAGACGTCCATGCGCTTACTCCTCAATCCTGGTCTGACCAGAGCGCCGGGCCCGGCGCTGCGGGGGCGGCCGCCGGCTGCATCAGCTCCGGGCCGTTGTTGCGCACGGAGTTGACCTCGGCGGACACCGGGTAGGTGGCCAGCCCGCGGGCGGCTGCCGGGGCCAGCAGAGCCCGCAGGTCGCTCGTGTCGCTGTTGCCCGGATCGAGCCAGTCCGCCCAGCTTTCCGGCGCGATGACCATCGGCATGCGATCGTGGATCTGGCCCAGCTCGTCGGGCGCGGACGTGGTGATGATGGTGGCCGTCCACAGCCACGCGTCGGGGTCGCCGTCGGGCACGGCCTTGTCGCGCCACAGCTCGTACAGCCCGGCGAAGGCCATCACGCCCCCGTCCGCCCGGTGGATGAAATACGGCTGCTTGCGCTTCCCGCCCCGCGGGCCGGCATTTTCCAGGACCTGCCACTCGTAATAGCCGTCGGCGGGCAGCAGGCACCGCCGTCGGGCAAAGGCCCGGCGAAACGATGGCTTTTCCGAGACGGTCTCGGCCCGGGCGTTGATCAGGCGGCTGCCGATCGAGATGTCCTTGGCCCAGGACGGCACCAGCCCCCAGCGCACGACGTGCAGCTCGCGGGCCACGCCCTGCTCCTCGGCCTCGGCCGCGCCGCCGGCCGGGCTCGCCTCCGCCGGCCGGCGCGGCTCGCGGTCCATGACGGCGTACACCGACCGGGTCGGCGCGACGTTGTAGTCGGGCTGGAGGTCGTGCGGCACGCGGTCCCGCTGCACGCTGAACTCCTCCAGGAGCTCAATGCGCTTGCGCGCAGACGCATACCGACCACACATGTCCTCACCTTGTCGCTCGGGCGCGATCACCGATCGCGTCGCGGCACAGCGGCCGCGCTGCCGGGGGGAAGCTCAGATTTGCCCTTTCATAGCCAGGATCTGGCGCCGCCAAACCTTGACCGCGCTGGCAGCTTGCCGGCCAGTACGCTCGTTGCCATGGGAGGCGAGCAGCAGCACGAGCCATGGGTCACGCCGGCCGCGAGCGGGCCGGTACTGGCGCAGGTGACGGTGCCGGGGTCCAAGTCCATGACCAACCGCGCGCTGATCCTGGCCGCGCTGGCCGGCGGCCCGACCCGGATCATCGCGCCGCTGCGGGCCCGCGACACCGGGCTGATGATGGGCGCGATCGCGGCCCTCGGCGCCACCGTCGCCATCGGCAGCGAGAGCGGCCGCGACGGGGACTATGACCTGCTGGTGACGCCGGGCTGGCGGGACGGCCCGGCCGCCGTCGACGTCGGCAACGCGGGCACGGTCATCCGGTTCGTCCCGCCGGTGGCCGCGCTGGCCCGCGGGGACGTGGCGTTCCGCGGCGACGAGCGCGCGTCCCAGCGGCCGGTCGGCCCGCTGCTGGCCGCCCTGGCCCAGCTCGGCGCCGAGATTACCGACGACGGCCGGGCGGCGGTCCCGTTCACCGTGCACGGGCGCGGCCGGGTGCCGGGCGGAACGGTCACCCTCGACGCGTCGGGGTCCTCCCAGCTGGTCTCCGGCCTGCTGCTGGCCGCGCCGCGGTACGCCAAGGGCGCGGAGATCCGCCACGAGGGACCGCCCGTCCCGTCCGCGCCGCACATCGCGATGACGGTGGCCATGCTCCGCGCGGCCGGGGCCGATATCGAGACCAGGGCCGGCGGCCGGGGAGCGACACCGGCCGGGCCGCACCACGTTTCGGATGGATGGCGGGTTCACCCGGGGGAGCTCGCGCCGGGCGTCATCGCCGTCGAGCCGGACCTGTCCAACGCGGCCCCGTTCCTGGCCGCGGCGATGGTGACCGGCGGCGAGGTGACGATCGCCGGCTGGCCGGCGGCCAGCCTCCAGGCGGCGGGCCTGATCCTCGACACCCTGACCGCGATGGGCGCGACCGTGACGCCGGTGCCGGGCGGCCTGCGGGTCGCCGGGACGGGCACCATCACCGGCATCACGGCCAGCCTGGCCGAGATCGGCGAGCTGACCCCGGTGCTGGTAGCGCTGGCCGCGCTGGCCGACGGGCCGTCGGAGTTCACCGGCGTCGGCCACATCCGGACGCACGAGACCGACCGGCTGGCGGCGCTGGCCGGCGAGATCGGCGCGCTCGGCGGGGCGGTCACCGAGCGGCCCGACGGCCTGCGGATCGAGCCGCGGCCACTGCGCGCGGGCGACACGATGTTCGACAGCCACGACGATCACCGGCTGGTGATGGCGGCCGCGGTCCTGGGCCTGGCCGTGCCGGGCGTGCGGGTGCACAACGCGGCGACCGTGGGCAAGACGTTCCCGCGCTTCGGCGCGGAGTGGCAGCGGCTGGTGGAGCGCCCCTGACCAGGCAGGTCGGCCACGCGGGCCTGGACGAGGACGATGTGCGGATCCGGCCGGGCAAGGGATCGCGGCCCCGGACCCGGCGCCGCCCGGCGCACGACGAGGCGGTCGACGCGCTCGTGGTCGCGGTCGACCGCGGCCGGTACCGCACCTGGGTCGGCGACCGTGAGGTCACCGCGATGAAGGCCCGCGAGCTGGGCCGCGGCGGGATCGTGGTCGGCGACAACGTGCGCCTGGCGGGCGACGTGTCGGGCCGCCCCGACACCCTGGCCCGGGTGGTGCGGGTGGCGCCGCGGCGGACGGCGCTGCGCCGGTCGGCCGATGACACCGATCCGGTCGAGCGGATCATGATCGCCAACGCCGACCAGCTGGTCATCGTCACCGCGCTGGCCGACCCGCCGCCGCGGCCGCGGCTGATCGACCGGTTCCTGGTCGCGGCCCTGGATGCCGGCCTGGAGCCGCTGCTGTGCCTGACCAAGGCCGACCTGGCCAGCCCGGCCGGGCTGCTGGCGGCCTACCAGCCGCTCGGCATCGCGCACCTGGTGACCGGCCGCCCGCTGACCGAGGCCACCCTGGACGAGCTGCGGGCGGCGCTCCGCGACCGGGTCAGCGTGCTGGTCGGGCACTCCGGCGTGGGCAAGTCGACGCTGTTCAACGCCCTGGTCCCGGACGCCAGCCGGGCCATCGGCACGGTCAGCGCGGTGACCGGCCGGGGCCGGCACACCTCGTCCTCGGCGCTGGCCTTGCGGCTGCCGGGCGGCGGCTGGATCATCGACACCCCGGGCCTGCGCAGCTTCGGCCTCGGCCACATCTCGGCCGACAACGTCATCCGGGCCTTCCCCGACCTGGCCGAGGGCGCGGCGGAGTGCCGGCCGGGCTGCAGCCACAACGAGCCGGGCTGCGCCCTGGACGCGTGGGTCACCGAGCACGGCGGCCCGGCCGGCCCGGCGGGCGCCCGGCTGGACTCGCTGCGGCGGCTGCTGCGCAGCCGCGAGGGCCTCGGCCCGGCGGCCGGCGACGACGACGCTTAGCCGGCAGGCCGGGAGCCGGTCTACCAATCGGCGCCTATTGTCTGACACCATCGCAGTGCCACCTGTCGAGTAAGGCTCCCGGAGATATGCAGCAGAGCGATGACCATGGCGGGCGCTGGTCGGACGACCTGCGGTTCGCCCACGTGCTGGCCGACGCCGCGGACGACGTCACCATGCGCCGGTTCCGCGCCATCGACCTGCGCGTCGAGGCCAAGCCCGACCTGACCCCGGTCAGCGACGCCGACCTGGCCACCGAGGAGTCGCTGCGCAACCTGCTGCGGCGCGGGCGGCCGCGGGACTCCATGCTCGGCGAGGAGTTCGGGCGGGTGGGCGCGAGCCAGCGCTGCTGGGTCATCGACCCGATCGACGGGACCAAGAACTTCGTCCGCGGCGTCCCGGTGTGGGCCACGCTCATCGGGCTGATGGCCGACGGCGAGGTGACGGTCGGCGTGGCGTCCGCCCCGGCGCTGGGGCGGCGCTGGTGGGCCGCGCGCGGCGGCGGCGCCTGGACCGGCCGCAGCCTGACCAAGGCGACCAGCTGCCATGTGTCCGGCGTGACCAGCCTGGCCGACGCGTCGCTGTCCTATTCGGGCCTGTCGACCTGGTCGGACAGCGGGCTGCTGCCGCAGTTCCTCGGGCTGGCCGCCGCGACCTGGCGGACCCGCGCCTACGGCGATTTCTGGTCGCACGTCATGGTCGCCGAGGGCGCGGTCGACATCTCCGCCGAGATCGACCTCAAGCTGTGGGACCTCGCCGCGCTGCAGGTCATCGTCGAGGAGGCGGGCGGCGTCTTCACCGACCTGGACGGCCGCCCGGTACCCGACGGCGGCAGCGCAGTGTGCACGAACGGGCTGCTGCACCGCGACGTGCTGAGCCTGCTGGCGCGGGACGCCGGAGATATCGGGCGATAGGCGAATAACCCCGGGCGGACCATGGGCGCGATGCCCGGCCCGGCCCGGGCGGCCGTTATCCGCAGCCCTTGCCCTTCGCGGCGCCAGGTCGGATGCTGGACTGATTGACGGTCACAAGCGCACAAGCATCCGGCGCGCCCAAGCAGCCAACCGGCTGGCGGAAGGAGCGATCTGCATGAAGGTACGGGACGGGATGACCCCGGTCGTCCTCACGGTTGGCCCGGCGCACACGTTGCGCCAGGCGGCCCGGATGATGTCGGACCGCCGTGTCGGTGCGGCCGTCGTGACAGACCAGGACCACTCCGGCATCGGCATCATCACCGAGCGCGATGTCCTCGACGCAGTCGGCGCGGGCCAGGACCCGGACGCCGAGCTGGTCGCCGCGCACCGAACCGACCACCTTGTCCTAGCCTCGCCCGAATGGACGCTGGACCAGGCCGCATCGGCCATGGTGGCGGGCAATTTCCGGCACCTGGTCGTCATTGAGGGGGCCGATGTGGCCGGCCTGCTGTCCATGCGTGACATCGTGCGGTGCTGGGTCGGCGCCTCGGCGGGCATTCCGGCGCAGGCCAGGGCCTAGCCTCGGTCATTGCGGTGACGCGGCGCGTGCGTAGAGTGAGCCTCGATGCGGCTCGACGGCGCAGTCGCGCTAATCACCGGGGGCTCGTCAGGGATCGGCGCGGCCACGGCCCGCGCCCTGACGGTAGCCGGAGCGTGCCCCCTGATCGCCGGCCGCGACCCGGTCCGGCTGGGCGCCGTGGCCCGGCAGACCGGCGCGGTCCCGATCCGGGCCGACCTGGCCGATCCTGACGGCGTCGAGGAGCTGGTCGCGGCCGCGCTGGCCGAGGCAGGCCGGGTCGACCTGCTGGTCAGCAACGCCGGCGTGGGCTGGGCCGGCGAGATCGGCGAGCTGACCGCGGCCAAGGCGGCCGAGCTGACCGCGGTCAACCTGCTGGCCCCGATCCAGCTGGCCCGGCTGCTGATCCCCGGCATGGCCAAGCAGGGGGCGGGCCGCCTGGTCTTCATCTCCTCCATCGCCGGCGTCACCGGCGCCCGCCACGAGGCCGCCTACGCCGCGGCCAAGGCGGGCCTGCGCACGTTCGCCGAGAGCCTGGCCTACGAGCTGGCCGGCCAGCACGTCGGCGTCTCGGTGGTGGTGCCCGGCGTCGTCGACACGCCGTTCTTCGACCACCGCGGCCGCCCCTACGGCCGCACCACGCCGGCCCCGATCCCCGCCGAGCGCGTCGCCCAGGCCGTGGTCAGCGCCGTGTGCCACGATCGCGAGCTCGTCTTCGTGCCGCGGTGGATGCGGTTCCCGGCCTGGCTGCACGGCACCGCGCCGCGCACCTTCCGCGTGCTGGCCAGCCGCTTCGGCTAAGCGGTCGCCGTCACGCCACGGGCGGCACGATGGCCTCGATCAGGTGCGGGCCGGGCTCGGCGTGCGCGCGGCGCAGCGCGGCGTCGAGTTCCTCCGCGGTGGTCACGCGCACGGCGGGCACGCCCATCCCGCGCGAGATCTCGGTGAAGTCGGGGGTCGGCCCGGACAGGTCGAGCAGCGCGGCGGCGCGCGGTCCGGCCGGCCCGGCCGCGGTGCGCTGCAGCTCCACCCGCAGGATCGCGTAGGCCGCGTTGTTGACCAGGACCGTGGTGACGTTGAGCTGCTCGCGGGCCTGGGTCCACAGCGCCTGGATGGTGTACAGGGCGCTGCCGTCGGCCTCGATGCAGACGACCGGCCGGTCCGGCGCCGCGACGGCCGCGCCGGTGGCGGCGGGCAGGCCGTAGCCGATCGCGCCGCCGGTCAGCGCGAGCAGGGTGTGCCGCGGTGCACTGGCCAGCGCCCGCGGCAGCCCGGCCGCGGACGTGTTGGCCTCGTCCACGACGATGGCCTGCTCGGGCAGCGACGCGGCGATCGTGACCCCCAGGTTCTGGACGGTGAGCGGGCCCGACCCGGCCGGCTGCGGCTCGGCCCGCGCGATGACGGGCGCGGCGGGCGCGCCGAGCGCGGCGGCCAGTTCCTCCAGCGCCCCCGCGACGTCCTGCCCGGCGCCGGCCAGCTCGGTGACCGCGGTGCCCTCGGGGACCAGGTCGCCGGTCGGCCGGCCGGGGTAGGCGAAGAACGACACCGGCGACCGGGCCCCGGCCAGCACCAGGTGGGCCAGGCCGGCCAGCTGCCGGTCGGCCTGCTCGGGGAAGTAGGCCAGGCGCCGCACCGCGGGCACGCCGGCCCCGCCCTCCAGTCGCGCCGGGTGCGTCTCGGCCACCAGCCGGACGCCGGTGACGGCCGCGATCCGGCTGGCCGCGCGCAGCCCGCGCTCGGACAGCCCGGTGCCGCCCAGCAGCAGCACCGACGGCTCGCCGCCGCGCAGCGCGCGGGCGGCCAGGTCAATGACCCCCGGCCCGGGGAGCGGCACCGGGGCCGGCGGGTCGGCGGCGGCCGGCTGGCCGCCCCGGTCCCACGACACGTCGGCGGGCAGCACCAGCGTGGCGATCTGCCCGCCGTCGCGGCCGCTGGCGGCGATGGCGCGGACCGCGTCGCGGGCCAGGCCGCGGGTCGTGCCCGCGGTGTGCACCCAGCCCGACACGGTGCGCGCGGCGGCCTCGATGTCGGAGTGCAGCGGGGCGTCGTAGCGGGCGTGGCCGGTGGCGTGCGCGCCGACCACGACCACCATCGGGCTGTGCGCCCGGCGGGCGTTGTGCAGGTTGGCCAGGCCGTTGGACAGGCCCGGCCCGAGGTGCAGCAGGACCGAGGCCGGGCGCCCGGCGATGCGCGCGTACCCGTCGGCGGCGCCGGTGGCGACGCCCTCGAACAGGGTCAGCACGCCGCGCATGGCGGGCACCGCGTCGAGGGCCTGGACGAAGTGCATCTCCGAGGTCCCCGGATTGGTGAAGCACACGTCGATGCCCGCGTCCACCAGGGTGGTGATCAGGGCCTGCGCCCCGGTCAGGCCCTGATCCGCGCCGTCGCCCGTGGTCGCGCCGCCCGTGCTCCGCTGATCTGTCTGCTGACTCAACCCGCTGCTCCCTTGCCTGCGCGTCCGCTGTTCCTAGTATCGGCAGTGTGACGCAGTCGGAAAATACCGCCGTTATCGCCCCGCAGTGGGTGATCGAGCCGGCCGGGACGCCGGTGCCGGTCGTGGCCTGCCTGCCGCACGGCGGCCGCGACTTCCCCGCCGAGCTCGCGGCCGAGCTGGTCATCCGCCCGGACGCCTTGTGGGCGGACTGGCTGACCAGGGAGCTGTACGCGTTCCTGCCCGAACTGGGCGTCACGACGGTCACCACCACGCTCAGCCGGTTCGTGGCCGACGTGAACCGGGACCCGGGCTCGGGGCACGGCGCGTTCTGGAACACGGTCGTGTCCGCGCAGCAGCCCAACACCGGCCGCCCGCTGTACTCCCGGCCGCTGACCCCGGCCGAGATCGGCGACCGGGTGGCGCTGGCCCACGAGCCGTTTCACCGGGCGCTCGACGGCGTGATCGCGGGCCTGCTCCGGGTCTATCCCCGGCTGCTCCTGCTCGACCTGCACAGCTTCGGCCGCCCGCACCCCGGCGACGTGCTCCTCGGCGACCGCCGCGGGCTCACGGCCCGGCCCCAGGCCGTGGCCCTGCTGTCCGGGGCGCTGGCCCGCCTCGGCTTCGACGTGCGCCTCAACGAGCGGCTCACCGGGGGCTGGACCGTTCAGCGGTTCGCCGGCCACGACCGGGTCGACGCCATCCAGGTCGAGCTGAGCCAGCGGCGCTACCTGGACCTGAAGGCCCGCATCCGGCCCGGGCCGCCGCCGCCGGGCGACTTCGAGGCGACCGCCGCCCTGCTGCGCGAGGTCCTGGCCACGGGCGTGATCGCACCGCTGCTGGCCCAGTACCCGCCGCTGTAGCGGGCCGGCCCGGGCCGCCCGCCGGGTTACATGCCGGTCGCGCCGTCGATGGCCTCGCGGAGCAGGTCGGCCTGCCCGTTATGCCGGGCGTACTCGGCAATCGTGTGGAGCAGCAGCCACCGCAGCGTGAACGGCTGGCCCGACATGGTCGCCCCGGTCTGGTCCAGCGACTCCGCGGCGGCGACGATCCGCCGGGACCGCTGGCAGGCCGCGTGCCAGGTGGCCAGCGCGACCGCCGGGTCGCCGCCCAGGTCCTCGAAGTCCGCGTCCGGGTCGTCATCGAAGGTGTACAGCGGGGTGACACCCGCCGGCCACAGGCCCTCGCCGGCGAACTGCTGCCCGAACCACCAGCCCTCCCCTCCAGCCAGGTGGCGCAGGATGCCGTGCAGGGACGTCGTCGAGGGCGGCGACCCCCGGTCCGACAGCCGCTCGGGCGCCACGCCGGTGCACTTGAGCTCGAAGGTGGCGCGGTGCCAGTCGAGGAACGAGGTGAGCAGCTCCCGCTCGCTGGCGAGCCGCCCGGGCGCGATCCGGGGGTCGGGATCCCACATCGGCGAGACGACAGTGGGCTGCGATTCAGTCATGAGTCCACCCTGCCACCGGCCAGTGACAGCCGCCGCCGGCCCGGCGTGCTACCGCGGCCCGGGCTCGGGCAGCGGCGCCGCTATCGCATCGGGGAGCAGGCCACCGATGGCGGCGAGGGTGAGCTGGCCGGCCGCCGCGCGCCGGGCGAGCTCGCGGGGCCCGGCCCGCTCGGCCAGGCTGGTCAGCTCCGGGAGGCCGGCCCGCTGCGCGGCCAGCACGTGCGGCCCGGCGGGCCGGGCCAGCAGCCACAGGATGTGCAGGAGCTCGGCCACCCGGCCGCGGTGATCGCCGAGCGGCCCGGCGACGGCCAGGCGGCGGCGCTCCGACTGCGGGGTGCCGAACGTCAGCGACCCGGTGCCGCCGTAGGGGTCGGCGCCGGCGTACCGCAGCGCGCCGAGGCCGGCCTGGATGGCCGCGCCGTGGCACATGGCGCACGGCTCCAGGGTGGTCAGCAGGGCGTGGTCGTCGTGCCGGCGCCCGGCGGTGAGCTGGGCGAGCGCATTGACCTCGGCGTGGGCGATGTCGCTGCCGGCCAGCTGGCCGGGCGGGCCGGCGGCCTCGTAGCGGCGGCCGCGGCCCTCGGCGACCACGGCACCGTCACCGTCGACGACGACCGCGCCGACCGGCGTGGTCCCGGCGCAGAAGCTCTCCCACGCCAGCTCCAGCGCCCGGTCCCAGGCAGCGTCGGGGTCGCGACCGGTCACGCCACCGAGCCTACGCGCGGGCGAGTTCTTCCTCGAGCCAGGTCATCCCCCGGGTCCGGGCGGCCAGCCGGACACCGCCCAGCGCCGTGCCCAGCCGCTCCGCCGCCGCCTCCGCCGCGGTGACCGCCGCCGATCCCGCGTCCTCCAGGAACCGGCAGACGATCTCCCCGTCCCTGGCCTGCGCCCAGCCGCCGACGACCCGGCCGTCCCACCACAGCGTCGGCCCGGCGTTCCCGGAGCGGTCGAACAGCCGCGGCCCGTGCTCCCCGAGGAACCACCCCCGCTCCTTCCAGCCCATCGCCGTGGAGTCCAGCCCGGGCAGCAGCGCCACCCACGGCGCCGCCTCCGGAGCCGGGTCCAGGTCCCCGGCCAGCGCGATGCCCGCCACGCCGTCCAGGTCGACCTCCGCGGGCGCCACCTCGGCCAGCGCCCGCCGGACCTGCGTCTTGTTCCAGCCGGTCCACCACTGCAGGTCATCGGGAGTGGCCGGGCCGTAGGCGGCGAGCCAGCGCCGGGTGAGCTCCGCCTGCGCGGCCGCCGTGTCCCAGTCGGCCAGCCCGTCCGGGCACCACGCGGTCAGCGGCGCCCACCGGTACTGGTGGGAGGTCCACGAGCCGCGCGGCCGGCCGCGCACGGCCCGGCCCTGGGCGGCCAGCAGGAGCAGCACCCGGCTGGCGATCGTCTGCCGGCCCTGGTAGCTCGTGCCCGCCGCCAGGACCAGCTCGGTCGCCAGCCGCGCGTCGTCGCCCGCCAGTTCCGCCGCCGTCGCCTCGCCGCGGGCGGTGAGGGCGGCCAGCGCCGCGTCCTCCGCCCCGGCCAGCCACGCCTCCGGGTCGCCGCCGACGCCCGCCTCGGCCAGCCAGCCCAGCACCTTGCGGCGCTCGCGGGCCGCGACCGCGCGGGAGCAGGCGGCCTGGATGAGGGCGGCGTTGTCGAGCGGGGCGACGAACACTGTCCGGCGCATGCCCAGCAGCCGGATCAGCGTTCGGTCGGCGTACAGGGCCCGCTCGACGGACGCGAAGGCCGGGGCGCGGCCGGCTCCCGGGTCCGGCGTCATCCGGGTGGCCAGGGCGAGGTACACCGAGGACGGGTCGGTGCTGTGCACCGCGACCAGCGAGCGCGCGACGTCCTCGGGATCGGCGGCCAGCGCATCGCTGGCTAGCCGGTGCCGCTGCCCCAGCCGGGCCCGGCGCTCCGCGACGCTGATCCGCCGCACGTCAGCCGAGCACCCCGCGGATCACCGATTCCACCCGCCCGAGCATACGGCGCACGCAGCACAACCGGTCAGCGGTCCGGCTCACACCCGCGCCATGGCGGGCGATCGGACGCTAATGATGCGCCGGGGCCGCCGCGCCGGGCGGGGCCGTGCGGGCGAACGGGATCAGGGCGAGGGCCAGCGCGACCAGGGTGTAGCCGAACACGCTGGTCTCGAAGCCGGTGAGGATCACCACCTCGCCCAGCCCGGCGCAGATCCACCCGCCGGCCAGGGCGGTCCCGAACGCGCGGGGCCGGGCCGACGCGGCGATCAGGGAGACCGCCACGGCGGCGAGGGTGGTCCAGATCAGCGGGATCATGAGCTGGTGGCTGATGTCGGCGGACAGGCCGGGCACATGCTGAGCGTGTCCCACCTGGACGACGTACGCGACCGCGCCGGCCAGGCCCAGGAGGAGGACCAGCCCGGCCGCGAGGGGGGCGCGGCCGCGCCGGATCAGGGACCGCGGCTCGAGCCGGACGACGCGGCCGCGTACGAGCGAGAGGCCGGCCAGGACGGCGGCGACGGCGGCCAGGGCCTGGGCGATGAAGACGAGCCAGCTGCCGGGACCGAGCTGGAGCGGGCTGTACGTGTTGAGGATGCCGAAGACGAAGGCGACGTCGCTGGGCACCACGGCGGCCGCACCGAGGATGAGCCCGGTGCCGACCAGCGCGCTGGTCCGGGGGACGAGCAGGCAGATGCCCGCGGCTAGCAGCACGGCGGCATCGATGAACAGATGGCCGCTGTTGGCCCCGTAGTAGATCAGGCGATAGGACGAGGCGCTCGTGAACGTGACGAACGGCACGATGGCGACCAGGATCGCCGCCGTGACGGCGAGGAGGCCGGCCACGAGCAGGCGCCGGTCGGCTCTCGGCTCCGGCCGCGCCGCAGGCGCTGGCCCCGGCCTGGCTGGGGGCGCTGGCCTGGCCGCGGAGTCCGGGCCGGCCGCGAGCTCCGGCTCGGCTGCGAGCATCGACGCTGGCGCGGACCCTGACCGCGCCACCGGCACCGGCACCGGCTCCGCCGCCGGCATCAACTCCGGCGCCGGCACTGGCTCGACCGTGAGCACTGCTTCTGCCGTAAGCACCGGCTCGGCCGCGCCCATCGGCTCGGCCGTGGGCACCGGCTCCGCCGTCGGCATCAACGCTGACGCTGGCTCTAGGGCTGCAGGTTCGGGGACTGCCGCTGGGTGCTCGGCGACTACGGCCGGCGGTGGCGTCACGGCTGGCTGTCCGGCCGCCGGCGGGCTGGGGTCGGCTGGCCGGAGCACGGCCTCCGCGGCGGCGGCGACCTGGCGGCTGTCGTCGCGGGCCAGGTCCTCGAGGGCGAGCCGCGCGGCCAGGGCGAGCCCCGCGTGGCCGCCGCGCAGCACCCGGGCCAGTTCCTGGACCACGCCGGCCCGGACGCCGGCCAGCGGCGAGTCCACGGCCAGCCGCAGCTCCGGCGGCAGCGGAGCGGGCGAGCTCACCGGGCGGCTCCGCCGGGCGATGAACAGGTCGCCCTGCATCTCCACGTCCCGGCTCGGCGTCTGGTGCGGGGTGCGCTCCCGGACCTGGTCGAACACGTAGTCATACAGCTCGTCCAGGGACACCCAGCCGTCCTGGTCGCGGTCGGCCTCGCCGGTGGTCAGGCCCTCGACCAGGGCAGCGGTAAATACCGACGGGCGGGGCCCGGCGTCGTCGGCCAGCTGGTCGCCCTCGAAGGCGTACTCCATCGCGCTGGACGCCGTGATCACGGCCCGGCCGCGGCCGCTGCGCGCCCGCTCGCGGGGGAAGCTGCTCATGACGCCGACGTCCCCGGTGGCCCGCACCGTCACGCCCCGGGCGAAGGCCCCGCCGTAGCAGCAGTCCAGCAGCAGCACCACGCTGCGGGACCGCGAGGCGTGCATGCAGCGCTGGACGAAGTCAGCCGAGACGGCGGTGGACGCCAGCCGGTTCGGGCGGGTGTTGGCGGCGGCGAAGAACAGCTCACCCGACTCGCTCTTCAGCCCGTGGCAGGAGAAGTGCAGCAGCAGCAGGTCGTCGGGCCGGGCCTCGGAGAACAGCTCCTCGATCTGGGCCTGGATCACGTGGGCGGGCTCGTTGCGGACGACCCGCACGTCGAAGTCGCCGATCTGCTCGGCGCCCAGCACCCCGGCCAGCGCCCGGGCGTCGGCCGCCGGAGCGAGCAGGCGGCCCAGGCCCTCGTGCTCGTACTCGTCGTTGGCGACGATCAGGGCCTTGCGCCCGGCGCTCACGGCGGGGGGGCCACTTCACCGGGCGCCAGCTCGCCGGGCGGCGCTCCGCCGGGCGGCTCGCTGTGGCGGCTGATGAACATCCCGATGAGCCGCTCCTGGTCGGCCGCGCTGGCCTGGGACAGCTCCAGAGCATCACCGCCGATCTCCAGCCGGATGGTCCGCCGGACGCCGCTGCCGCGGCCCAGCCAGGCCTGGACGGTCCGCACCAGCGACCGCAGGCCGTCGGCCGAGCCGCTCAGCGCCACCAGGAGCCCGCCGACGGCGGTGGCGTCGGCGGCGCGGGCTCCGGGCGGCGGCGGGCCGGCCGGGAGCGCAGTCACGTCATCGACGTCGAGCTGGACCAGGTCCTGGCGCAGGTAGCCCGTGAGGACTCTCCTGTCCAGCCATTCCCCAGCCGATACTCAAGGAATTCGCGGCCGGGCCTCGACGGAAACCAGTCAGGGGCATTTACCGGCGACGCTGGCCTGTCCGCTGGTAGGCCAGGACCAGGCCCAGGTTCCGCAGCCGGTCAGACATCGGCTGCGGGGCCGGCCCTGGCGGCGGCCACGGCCTCCCGCTGGCTGAGCGCCGAGCCGTCGGCGAAGGCCTGATCGAACTGCTCCCCGCCGAGGGACTGGCGGACCTGCGCGAACAGCTCAGCCTCGCTCCGTCGGAGTATCGGCCAGGCCTGCAGGCCGACGCGCCAGCGCAGGCCCTGGGCCGCTCCCGCCAGGCGCGCGGCGAGCCCGGCGTCGCCCTTCGCGAGTGCCAGCCGGGCATGCCCGGCCAGGCTCAGGGCCGTCCACGGTGTGCTGCGCGCCGCCAGGCTGAGGTTCAGCGCCTCGACCAGTACCGGCCGGGCCTCGTCCGGCTTGCCCTGCAGGACCTGCAGGATGCCCAGCTGCACGCGGGTGCCTGCGGCGAGCCACCGGATACCGGATTCATCGGCCAGGGCGCGCGACTCGCTCAGGTGCCGCAGGGCCCGGTCGTGGCGGCCCAGTGTCGTCTCGATCGTCGATGCGGTGAACTCGGCGACCGACGTGAAGAATGGCTCATCCTGGCCGCGCAGCTTGTCCAGGCAGGCCGCTGCCTCGCGCAGGGCCTGCCCGAGGTCGCCGGCGATCGGCGTGCTCCAGGCCATGAACAGGTCGGCCACCGCGGAGAGGAAGGGGTCGCGGATCTCCGGCAGCAGTGGTTCCAGGCGCCGGCGAACCGCCTGCGTGGCCTGATCGTCGCCCCGGTCGGCGGCGCTCACGCCCGCCGTCCACAGCAGCTCTTCCTCGGCCTGCGGACCCAGGGAGCTGGCCGCCGGCAGCAATTGCTCGACCCGCTGCCGGACAAGGGCCTCGTCCGGGTGCCCGCGCAGGAACCAGAATGGCCACAGCACGCGGAACAGGTGGGGCAGCGGGCCGGGGTCGTGCGCCAGGTGCCAGCGCACGGCGGCGGCCACGTTGTCCGCCTCGGCATCCATCCGGTCCACCGCCGCCGCCTGGGCCGCGCGCAGCGGCCGGTCGGCCTGGTCGGCCAGCTCGCGGTAGAAGCCGGCATGCCGGCGGGCGATCACAGCGGCGTCGGCGCGGTTCGCGAGCCGCTCGCTGATGAGCTCCCGGACGGTTTCCAGCATCCGGGGCCGGGGCCCGAGGTCGGTGCGGTCGAGCTGGATCAGGCTGTGCCGCGCCAGCGCGTCGGTCAGCCCCAGTGCCTCGTCCTCGTCCAGGCCGGCCACCTGGGCGGCGGCGTCGATGGTCCAGCCGCCGGCGAAGACCGCGACGATTTCGAGCAAGGACCGTTCAGCGTCATCGAGCAGGTCCACGCTCCACTGCACGGTGGCGCGCAGTGTGCGCTGGCGCTCGGGCATGTCCACCGGACCGGTGCCCAGCGCGTCGATCGACCTGGCCAGGCGGGCCAGCAGCGCGACCGGATCCAGCAGCCGGACACGGGCGGCGGCCAGCTCGATCGCCAGCGGCACGCCGTCCAGTCGCCGGCAGATCTCCGCCACCGCGGCGGCGTTGCCCGGGGTCACGGCGAAATCCGGCCGGACCCGGCGGGCCCGGTCGACGAAGAGCCGCACGGCAGGCCCGGCCGCCAGCTCGCCGGGCGCGGCGCCGGCCTGGTCGGGGGGCAGCGGCAGCGGCAGCGGCGGCACCGGGTACTCCCGCTCGGCTCTCAGCCCCAGCACCGTCCGGCTGGTGACCAGGAACTTCAGCCCCGCGCTGCGGGCGAGCAGCTCGCCCAGGTCGGCGGCGGCGGTCACCATCTGCTCCAGGTTGTCCAGGATCATGAGCCACTGCTCGTCACCCACCTGCTCGGCCAGCGCCTCGGCCGGCGACCTGGTACCGGCGAGGTCGCTGCCCACCGCCTGGCCGATGCTGGCCAGCAGCAGCCCGGGGTCAGACACCGCGGCGAAAGGCACGAAGGCGGTGCCGCCGGGAAAGTGGCCCCGGAGCCGCTGGGCCGCGGCCACCGCGAGCCGGGTCTTGCCGATCCCGCCCGGCCCGGTCAGGGTCACCAGCCGCACGTCCGGGCGCTCGAGGAGGCTGACCACCTCGTCGAGGTCGTGCTCTCGCCCGACCAGCGACGTCGTGCTGGCCGGCAGCGGGCGTGGTTCCCGCACGGTGGCCCGCGCGGCCGGAGCGCGGTCAGCGAAGCGCTCGCTGAGCAGCATCGCCAGGTCATCGCGGACCAGCCGGGCCAGCTCAGCCGGCGTGCGGAAAGCACGGTAGCTTACTGCCCCCTCGGCCTTGATCCGGTCGAGCAGGCCGGTCAGCAGCGGCTCGCGGTCCGGAGCCGGAGTCTTGATGTAGAGCAGCTGCGGTAGACCGCGCCCGAGGTCGAACTCCTCCTCAAGCCCTGAGACCTGCATGCCGGGACCTACCCAGCCGTAGCGCTGCCAGTACAGCCCGATGAACACATCGCTTTGATCCAGGTACGCCCGGTACAGCTCCTGCGGCGGGTGCGGCCGGGCGCCCAGCTCGAACAGCACCGGGGTAAGTCGCAGCGCCGAGATGGCGCGCGAGACAGCGTGCCGCTCGGGTGCCAGCTCGCCGAGCGCAGAGCTTACAAAGACGCGCAGGCGCTGGTCCGGTGTCCGAATGGCCATGTCACCCCCGCGGCGGCGCCACATCCCCCCTGGACGAAGCTCCAGCCAGGCTACATTCAGAGCCCGTGCAGGTCACGACGTGCGGCTGCGCGCCAGCGAGCCGGCTAAAGGCAGCCGGCGGGCACGGGCGCCCGGTCATCTTCCTCGCCCGTGACCAGCGTGCTCAGCAGGCTCACGGCGGGGCCGCACGAGTGTTCCCCGTGGGAGTCCCCGTGGACCAGGCCGCGGTCCGGCGCATGGCGGAACCCGCGGCGCAGCCGGGCGGACCGGGGGGCTGCCGCAGGCTGGCGGCGGGCTACCCGTGCGAGCGGACGCGCCGCCGAGGGCGGCCCGGAAGTGGCCCGCGCGGCACGGGCGGCGGCCGGCACCGGCCCCGGAACAGCCTGCGCGGCCCCAGCAGCGACCGGCACCGGCACCGCCTGCTCCGCTCGGACAGCGGCCGGTCGGACGGCGGTCTCCCGGACGGCGGCCGGCGCCGGCTCCGGGATGACGGGTGTCGCCGGGCGCGGGACAGGGGCGGCCGCCGCGGGCTCGGGCTGGTGGCGCCGGGCCGGGCGCAGCAGCGGGAGCATGCTCAGCGCGATGCCGCCGATGATGGCGGCGCCGCCGGCCGCCTGGACCGGGCCGAACGGGTCGGCGAAGACGACGATGCCGGCCACCGCGCCGACGAGCGGCTCGATGTTGAGGAAGGCCCCGGCGACCTCCGGGGAGACCCGGCTCTGGCCGTAGGCGAAGAGCGTGAACGGCAGCAGGGTGCCGGCCGCCAGCGCCACCGTGATCAGGACGACGCTCAGGCTGTGGGGGGCGGCGGGCAGTCCCTCGGTCGCAGCCGAGAACGGCAGCGCCGCCAGGGCCGCCCCGACGAACTGCACGGCCGTCACCGCGACCGGGTCGCGGCCGCGCAGCAGGCGGCCCTGGGCCACGGTGAAGGTGGCCCCGAGCAGCAGGGACAGGATGACGAGGCCATCGCCCGCCACCGAGGCGCCGCCGCCACCGCCGCCCGCGACCAGCACGACGCCGGCCAGGGACACGGCGAACCCGACCCACGCCACCGGGCGGGCCACGGCGCGCTGCCACAGCGCCGCGATGACCGCGACCAGGACCGGCGTGGTACCGATCAGCAGGGCCGCGTGGGTGACGCTGGTCCGGGTGATCCCGGCGTTCTGCAGGACGACCGACCCGCCGTACCCGATCGCGCCGGAGGCCAGCATGAGCGGGGTGCAGGCGGCCCGGACCTGGGCGCGGGCGGGCGCGCTGCGGGCGGCCACGGCCAGCAGGATCGCGGCCGCGATCCCGAAGCGCACGCCAGTCAGCCAGCCCGGCTGCAGCCACTGCAGGGCCAGCTTGGACAGCGGAACGGTGGTCCCCCACAGCAGCCCGGCGGCGATGAGGGCCGCGACAGCGCGGCGGCGGTTCATGGTCATACCTACATGGATACCTTCAGGGCCCCCCGGAGTTTGGCCTTCAGGGCTCTTAGCGCAATACTGTTTCGTACTATGGCCATTGAACTTGACGAAGTTGACATAAAACTGCTGTCCGCCCTGCAGGAAGACGCGGACCGGACGAACGTGGAGCTGGCCCGGCTGGTCGGGCTGTCCCCGGCGGCGACGCTGCACCGGGTCCGGTGGCTCAAGGAGTCGGGCGTCATCCGGATCATCAGCGCCCAGCTCGACCCGGCGGCCGTCGGGTTCTCCCTCCAGCTCTACGTCATGGTCGCGCTGGCCCGGCACGATCCGCGGTCGAGCCGGATCTTCGAGGACCAGGTCCGGGCGCTGCCGCAGATCATCGCGGCCGACAACGTGGCGGGCGAGATGGACTACCTGCTGACCATGGTCGCCCGCGATGTGTCTGACCTGCAGGAAGCGCTGGCCAGCCTGTCCACCAGGGGCGGTCAGCGGTTCGTGACCTACCTGCGGCTGGAGGAGGTGAAGCCGCCGTCCCGGCTGCCGCTGGACGCGACAGCGGCGCCGTCGGAGGTCCCGCCCCGCAAGCGCCGGCGGCCCGCGTCGCGCTGACGCCCCCGCGGCAGCGGGCTGGCGTGCAGGACCAGGGCGGCCGCCGCCAGGGCGGCGCCGGTCAGGGCCAGCACCGACAGCGGCCCGGCGGCCAGCTCGCGGGCACCGATCAGGGCGCCGCCCGCGATGCCGACGTTGGACATGGCGTTGACTACGGCCGGGCCTGCGTCGGGGGCGGCCGGCACGGCGGCCAGCGCCCCGGACTGAGTCAGGGTCGGGACGGCGCCGTAGGCCAGGCCCCAGACGACCGCGACGATCACCGTGGGCAGCGCCGCGTGGACGAGTCCGAGGCCAGCCAGGCACGCCGCCAGCAGGCCGATGGTCAGGCGCAGGCCCGCACGCGGGTGCCGGTCCGCGACGCTGCCCGCCAGCGTGAGGCCGGCCAGCCCGGCGGCGCCGTAGCCGAGCAGGACCGCGCTCACCCCCTCGCGGGTGACGCCCGCGTGCATCAGCAGCGGGCTGACGTAGGTGTAGGCCGTGAACTGGCCCAGCATGAGGAGCGCGATGACGGCTGCGATCATCAGCAGGCGGGGCTGGCCCAGGGCGCCCAGGACCGTCTGCCGTTCGGCGGCCTCGGGAGCCTCGCGGTCCGCGGCCGGCGTGTCGGGCAGCAGCCGGGCCACGGCCACCGCCAGCAGCAGCAGCCCGGCGGCCGAGCCGGCGAAGACCCAGCGCCAGCCGAGCGCCGTGCCCAGGGCGGTGCCCGCCGGGACCCCGACGGCCAGGGCGAGCGCCGTGCCGGACATGACCATGGCGACGGCCCGGCCCGCGCGCGGCCGCGGCACCAGGGCCACGGCGGCGCTGACGACGACGGCGAAGAAGGCCGCGTGGGCCAGGCCGGCCACCAGCCGGGCGGCCAGCGCGAGGCCGTAGCTGCCGCTGGCGGCGAACACGGCGTTGCTGACCGCGTAGGTGCCCATCAGCGCGGCCAGAACCGGCCGGCGGGGCAGCCGCTCCAGGAGGGCGGCCATCGGAATCGACCCGACCGCCACGACCGCCGCGTAGCCGGACACCAGCAGGCCCACCTTGGACTCGCTGGCGCCGAGGCCCGCGCTGATCGACGGCAGCAGCCCGACCGGGAGCATCTCCGTGGTGACCGCCGCGAAGGTCGTCGCGGCCAGCAGGACCAGCACGGCCGTCGTCCGGTGACCGCTCCGGGCGGCGACCGGGCCGGCCGGGGAGGGCTGCGTCACGTGTCACCCCGTTCCGCGTGTCAGGTCGTGTTCCTCATGGCTCGTCATCCATAATAAACTCTAGATTAGAGTTAATTACCAGAGGGAGGGCCGATGGCGCAGCGGGCGGTGGCGCTGCTGGAGACGGTGCATGCCCGGCCCGGCCTGACCCGCGCCGCCGCCGCGCAGCTGCTCGGCCTCGGCACCGGGGCCGCCACCGAGCTCGTCGCGCGGCTGGCCGAGCGCGGGCTGCTGGCCGAGGAGCCGGCGCCGCCCACCGGCAGCCGCGGGCGGCCCACCCGGCGGCTGACCGCCCATCCGGCCGGGCCGCTGGTCGTGGCCGCGGCCATCACCCACGAGTCATGGCGCGTCGAGGCCGTCGAGCTGGGCGGCCGCAGCGTCGCGGCGGCCGGCGGGCGGCCCGGCGGCCAGGACGCGGCGCCGGTCCTCGGCGCGATGGCGGCGGCCGTCACCCGGCTGCGGCGGCGGCTGCCGGGCCGGGTGCGCGGGATCGGCCTGTCGGTGCCGGGCACGGTGCGCGACGGCCACACCCTCGACGCCTCGTACCTGGGCTGGCGCGACGTCGACCTGCGGGTGCTGTGGCCGGGCGCGCCGCTGTTCGCCGCGGACAACGACGCCACGCTGGCCGCGCTGGCCGAGTCGCGCCGGGGCGCCGCGGCGGGCGCCGCCCTGAGCCTGCACGTCCGGGTAGACGCCGGCATCGGCGGCGCCATCATCGAGCGCGGCCGGGTGCTGAGCGGGGCGCGGGGGGTGGCGGGCGAGTTCGGGCACATGCCGTTCGGCGATGCGGCGGTCCGCTGCCCGTGCGGGGCGCGGGGCTGCTGGGGCACGGCCGTCGACGGCACGGCGCTGGCCCGGCTGCTCGGGGCGCGGCCGCCCCGCGATCCGGTGAGCTACACCGCCGCGGTCCTGGCCCGGGCCGCCGCGGGGCACGCGCCGGAGGCGGCCGCGGTGGCGGCCGTCGCTGCTGAGCTGGGCCGTGGCGTGGCGGGCCTCGTTAATGCACTAGATCCTGACCTGGTGACGCTGGGCGGACACGCTGCGGACCTGGCCGCGGCCGCCCCGGCCGAGCTGGCGGCGAGCTACGCGGACGGGCTGATGGATTTCCGCCGTGACCCGGCGACGCCGGTCATCGCGGGCGCGCTCGGCGAGGCGGCGCCCCGGATCGGGGCGGCCGAGCAGGTCTGGAACCGGCTGCTGCCGATGCTGGCGCCGTGATCACTCGTGGGCGAGCCGTAACGGGGTGGGCCGCCGGGCATGACCGCGGGCCGGGGCGCGGCCCGGGCGGGCCACAGCGAGTTTCGTATTCCTGGTCTTTTCCTGCGGCCTGACCGCGGGCCCCGAAGGCGGCGGGTCCTTATCCGGCCGGGCGGCTCGTCAGGGTGGTGATGATCTCGTCGAGGTAGCTGTGCCGCGCGGCGCGGCCGCGCGGCAGCAGCCCGGGGGTGGTGTGGCTGAGCTGGGCGTGACCGAGGTAGGCGCTGTAGGCGATGAGCGCGCGGCGGCGGGCCGTGGCCGGAGCGAGGCCCAGCTCGCCGAACAGCGTGACGAGGATGGCCAGGCGAGCGCGATTCACGCGGTCCAGGGTGACCGCGACGGCGGGCTGGGTCGCGCTGGCCAGCAGGGCCAGGCCGACGCGGTCGGTCTCGGCGATCCGGGCCACCTCCGTGATCAGCAGCCGCAGCCGGCCCTCCGGATCCGGCGCGGCGGCCCGGGCGCGGTCCGCGACCTCGGTCGTCGTCTGCCGCTCCCAGCTGGCCAGGGCCGCCTCCAGGAGCCGCTCCCGGTTGGCGAAGTGCCAGTAGAAGCTGCCCTTGGTCGCGTGCAGGCGGGCGGCCAGCGGCTCGATGGCCACGGCGGCCAGGCCGCCCTCGGCGATGGCCGACAGCGCGGCCGCCACCCAGTCGTCGGGGGTGAGCCGCGGCCGGGCGGCGGCCTTCCGCGATGCCATGTCCGTACGGTACCGTATCTAACCGTACGGTGCCGTATGGTGAGTCGAAAGCGGGAGCGGGCGGTGGCCTACGACGTGATCGTGGTGGGCGCGCGGGTGGCGGGCGCGGCGACGGCCCTGCTGCTGGCCCGGGCCGGGGCCCGGGTACTGGTCGTGGACCGGGCCGGGCCGCCCCGCGACACGCTCTCCACCCACCAGGTGCAGGTGCCGGGCGTGGCGGCGCTGCACCGCTGGGGACTGCTGGAGCGGGCCGTCGCCGGCGCGCCGGCCACCACCCGGCTCCGCTTCGACGCCGGGTCAGTGGTGCTCGACGGCCGGTATCCGTCGGCGGGCGGGGTCAGTGCGCTGTACAGCCCGCGGCGGATGGTGCTGGACCGGGCTCTCCTCGAGGCAGCCGGGGAGGCCGGGGCTGAGGTGCGGCTTGGCTTCCGGGCGGACGAGTTGCTGTGGGCCGGGCGCCGGGTCGCCGGCCTGCGCGGCCGCGGGCGCAGCGGGACGCGGTCGGCCGAGACCGCCGCGCTGGTGGTGGGGGCGGACGGCAAGCACTCGTTCGTCGCCCGCGCGGCCGGCGCGGCGTGCTACTGCGAGCGGCCGGCGGCGACGATGGCCTCCTACACCTACTGGGCGGGCGTGGCGCCGGCCGCGGGGGGCGGGGAGATCTACCGGCGGCCGGGCCGGGCCGTGGCGGTGTTCCCGACCAGCGACGCCCTGACCATGATCTACGTCGCTTCGCCGGCCGCCGAGTTCGCGGCGGCGCGCGGTGACCTGGAGGGGCATTACCTGGCCGGGCTGGACGGATGCGGGGACCTGCGGGAGCGCGCGGCGGCCGGGTTCCGGGCGGAGCGGCTCCGGACCACGCCGGACCTGCCGGCCCGGATCCGTGTTCCGCACGGGCCGGGCTGGGCGCTGGCCGGGGACGCCGGGGTCGTGCTGGATCCGGTCAGTGCGCTGGGGATCAGCAACGCGCTGCGGGATGCTGAGCTGCTGGCGCGGGCGGTGGTGGACGGGCTGGGCGGGAGCGGGTCCGGTGGGCCGGGTGGCCTGGGCGCCGGCAGCCCGGGGGCGGGCGGGCTGGGTGCGGCGCTGGCCGGCTATCACCGGGAGCGGGATGCGGTCGCCCGCCCGATGTTCGAGCTCACCGCGCGGACGGCCCGGCTGGGTCCGGTCAGCCGGGGCGAGCGGCTGCTGTTCGGCGCGCTCGCCGGGCGGCCCGCGGAGATCAGCCGGTTCTTCGGCGTGCTGTCCGGGACCGAGCCGCCGCGAGCCTACTTCGGCCCGGCGAACCTGGCCCGGGTCATGGCCGGCGGGCGGCCCCGGGCGCTCGCTCGCGCTCGGAGGCGGGCCGGGCCGCTGAAGCCAGTCACGCGTGGCCGCCTAGCCGCGCGGGCGGGCGATGGGCCGACGACACAGCCGGCAAGATCTGCGACCGGCACCTTGACGCGGCGGGCGGTGGTGGCTTTGGGTCGTGGTGGATCATTTGCCGAGAGCACCGGCTCAAGGACTCGGAAGGACGTGCCTGCCATGGCCGAAGTGCTGCTATTCCATCACGCGCAGGGCCAGACGCCCGGCTTCCTCGCGTTCGCTGACCAGCTCCGCGATGCCGGGCACACCGTGCACGCGCCCGACCTCTACGACGGCCGGACGTTCGCCACCCTCGACGAGGGGGTGGCCCACGCGGATCAGGTCGGCTTCGGGGAGATCATCCGGCGCGGCGCCGCCGCGGCCGGCGGGCTCCCGGCGGAGCTGGTCTACGCCGGGTTCTCGCTGGGGGTGCTGCCGGCGCAGCGGCTGGCGCAGACCCGGGCCGGGGCGCGCGGAGCGCTGCTGTTCCACTCCTGCGTCCCGGTCTCGGAGTTCGGTTCCGGCTGGCCCGACAGCGTGCCAGTCCAGGTGCACGCGATGGACACCGACCCGTTCTTCGTCGGGGACGGCGATATCGACGCGGCCCGCGCCCTGGTCGACGAGGCCAAGGGCGCGGAGCTGTTCCTCTACCCCGGTGACCAGCACCTGTTCGCCGACAGCTCGCTGCCGTCGTATGACGCGGACGCCGCCGGGCTCCTGGGCCGGCGGGTACTCGAGTTCCTCAGCGGGCTGGACTGAGGGTCGCGCGTGCCTGAGGCGGCCCCGGCCCGGACGACAGCGGAGCCGGGGGCCGCCCGGCCGACGGCGGGCCGGGCCCGCGTGGAACTGCTCGTCGTCAGCACCGGCGCGCTGCTGGTGTCCTTGTCGCAGTCGGTGCTCGTGCCCGTGCTCGCCATCCTCCCGGAGCGCCTCCATACCTCGACGTCGAATGTCGAGTGGCTGCTGACCTCGACCCTGCTGGTGGGGGCCGTGGCCGTGCCCCTGTTCGGGCGGATGGGCGACCTGTTCGGCAAGCGACGCCTGCTGATCGCGGCCCTCGCGGCCCTGGCCGCCGGGTCGCTGCTCGATGCCCTGACCAGCAACGTGGCGCTGCTCATCGTCGGCCGGGCCATGCAGGGCGCGTCCCTGGCGGCCATTCCGCTGGGCATCAGCCTGCTGACCGCGCTGCTGCCCCGCGAGCGGGTGCGCTCGGCGATTGCGCTGATCAGCGCGATGCTCGGGGTGGGCGGCGCGCTCGGCCTGCCCCTGGCCGGGCTGGTCGCCGAGCACGCGAACTTCCACGTCCTGTTCTGGATCACGGCGGCGGGCGGGGCGCTGAGCCTGATCGCGACGGTCGCCATCGTCCCCTCCGACAGCGTCCGCGGGGGCGGCCGGGTGGACGTCCCCGGCGCCGTGGTCATGTCCGGTGCGCTGGTCGCGCTGCTGCTGCCGCTGGCCCAGGGCAACAGCTGGGGCTGGGCCTCGGCGCGGACGCTCGGCCTGCTCGGCGGAGCGGCGGTCCTGTTCGGGGTGTTCGTGGCGCTGGAGCGGCGCGTCTCTCAGCCGCTGGTCGACCTCAAGGCCACGACCCGGCGGCCGATCGTCTTGACCAACCTGGCGTCGCTGCTGTTCGGGTTCGCGCTGTTCGCGAGCCTGATCGGGACCGCGTCCTTCGTCCAGGCCCCCGCCATCTCCGGCTACGGCTTCGGCTCGTCCATCGTGGTGGCCGGGCTCTGCCTGCTGCCCAGCGGCCTGCTCATGCTGCTGCTGGCCCCGGCCGCCGCGCGGCTCATCGGGTCGATCGGAGCGAGCCGCACCCTGAGCCTCGGGGCGGCGATCGTGGCGGCCGGCTGGCTGGAGCGCATCTTCGCCACCGGATCCCTGTGGGAGGTCATCGTGGGCAGCACGATCGTCGGCGCCGGCACGGGAATCGGCTACGCCTCCATGCCGGCGCTGATCAACGCCAACACGCCGCCCGCCGAGCTGGCCGCGGCCAACGGCCTCAACTCGCTGGCCCGGAGCCTGGGCAGCTCGCTGGCCAGCGCCATCGGCGGCAGCCTGCTCACGGTCAGCACGATTACCATCGCCGGCGCGGTGCTGCCGTCGCTGGCCGCATACCGGTCCCTGTTTGCCGCCTGCGCCGCGGTCGCGGTGCTGGCCGCGGGTGCGGCCCTGTTCGTCCCCCCTGACCCGGGCCAGCCGGAGGCGGTCGCGGCGTAGCGCCTCAGGCCGACGGGCGCGCCCGTTTTCCTCGCGCTCAGATCTCGTCGCAGAGACTCAGGCACTCATCGCAGATCCGCGCCTCGCCGGCCGCGGCCATGGCCGCTACCCGGCGGCGGCTCTTCCCGCAGAAGCCGCACGACACGTCCGGGTCCGGGTCCTCGTCTCTCACCGGCCGGATCTCCCCGATAGGCGTGCTGACCGTCGTGCCGGCCGAGGCCAGAACCGGGCGCACGGCTTTTGGTGCTTCCCGCAGAACGAGCACGACAGAAGCTCACCCGAACCGGCAGCGTCCGCGGCGTCTGCCTGGACATTAACTCGGTTGTCCAGGCACCGGGGCCTCGGGAAGACTGGCGCGAATGAGCGAGCGGGCGAGTGCGCAGCTTCAGGTCATCAAGGCCGTGATCAAGACGCTGGAGGCAGTCGACATCCCGGCGTGGCTGTTCGGGGGCTGGGGCCTCGACGCGAGGATCGGCCGGATCACGATGACTCAGCCGCCCGAGGAGGCCTGCGAGTTCACCTGGCACGGCGTCGACTTCAGCACCGCTTACTTTGACCGGCAGGGAGACGGATCGTTCAGTCAGCTCAAAGGCCGATGGTCTGACTGGCAATTCCCGCCGGGCTCGTTCGGCGACGAGCCAGGGATACTCGACGGCACGCCGGTACTGGCCATGAGCGTCGCCGGCATGCTCGCCATGAAAGAGCAGTACCCGCACCTGCGCAACGGCGGGCCCTGGCGGCAGAAAGACATCGGCGACATCGAGGTGCTCAGAGGGCTGGCCGCTGCGGCCGGCCCATAGCCTCACCGGCTAGGCCGGCTTCTGCCAGACCGTGACGTGGGAACGGCTGTCCGTCGTGAAGGGCTCACGGTTCCAGCCGGACCAGCGGTCACGCAGCCGGAGGCCGGCGAGCTGCGCCATCAGGTCGAGTTCGGAGGGCCACGCGTAGCGGAACGGGATGGTCCGGTACTCCGCCGTCCCCTCGGTGAATTCGGCGTAATGGCCGCTGTACTGCTGGCTGGCGTGATCGAAGGTGTAACTGACGATCTGGCTGGGTCCCGCCCGGTAAGCCAGGATGTCCTGCCCGGGCGGCAGGGAGCGCAGGTGCGGAACGTTGGTCTCGATGACGAAGCAGCCGCCGGGGGCAAGATGCGCGGCGACGTTGCGGAAACACGCGACCTGCGCTTCCTGCGTGGTGAGGTTGTTGATCGTGTTGAACACCAGGTAGGCGACCGTGAAGGCGCCATCGACCCTGGTCGTGGTCATGTCGCCGATGGTTACGGGGATGACGTCGCCGCCGGGCTTGGCGCGGAGCCGGGCCACCATCGCCCGGGACAGCTCGATGCCGTGCACCGGCACGCCGCGCTGCGACAGCGGCAGCCCGATGCGGCCGGTGCCGATGGCGAGTTCCAGCGCGCGGCCGCTGCCCGCCAGCCCGGCGAGCAGGCTGACCGCCGGGTCGACCGCCTCCGGCTGGAACACGCTGCCGGACGGGTCGTCGTAACTGGCCGCGACGCGTTCCCCGAAGTACCCATCTGTATCGTCCACAGGCCCAGAACCTAGTGCGGCCGGAAGTGCCGCGGCTAGTGATTTCGCGGCCGGCGAGCCTCAGGCGCTTTCCAGGCAGGCGACGATCTCAGGCGGAGCCCAGTTGGGCAGCTAGCCCAAGCCGCCGGGCTCGCGCAGCCGTGCTACTGGGATTTCAGCACGTCGACCTCGGCCCCTGGTGCCCACGGGTCGAAGCCGTGCTCGACCAGCCAGCGGACGTTAGTGAGGCATCGCCATGACCACCACCCGCGGATCGCGTCGAGGTCGACGTCGGTGCCGTAGCCGGCGACGACGTCGGCCAGGTGCTCCTGGTGTCCGAGCGTCACGCTGGCGAGGTCGAACAGGGCAGCGCCCGGGGCCGCCTCGGACCAGTCGAGCACGCCGGTGATCTCGTCACCGGCGACGAACACGTGGTCGACCTGCAGGTCGCCATGCGTGAATACCGGGACCCACGGCCGGAGCGCAGCCTCGGCAACCCGGCGGTTGCGCGTGACCAGGTCGGCGGGAAGGACGTCGTTCGCCACGAGCCACTCGCACTCACCGTCAAGCTGCGATGCGACCACCCCGAGGCTCCGGGCGGGCCATGGCGGCAGGGGCGCCTCGTGCAGCAGTCGGGCGGCGGCACCCGCCGCGGCCCACGCCGCCGGCGATGCCGTCGACGGCTCGCCGAGGTGTCCGAGTGCGGTCCCCGGGAGGGCGGCGAGCGCAAGCACGGGCGGCTTCCGCCACAGGACCTCCGGAGTCGGGATCGGCGCCAGGGCCATCGCCTCGACCTCGACGTCGGTGCGCGCCTGATCAGCGTCGACCTTCAGGAACACGTCGCCGACGCGCAGGGTCGTGCGCTCGTTATGGGCGACGACGACCTCGACCTCCTGCACGTCGGCCATTCTCGCGGGACGACCACCGGTTGTCGCCGGATTTATCGCATGCCACTGCGCGGGGCTAACCCCGTACTGCTGCCCGGCGGCGCTGCGCCGATGCATTTCATGATCGCGCAGGCTTTTGCACAGCGGGGTGTGCAAAAGCCTGCGCGATCACTGCGATCGCTATTTCGGCTGATCTTATCCGGCCTGATGACATGCCGGAATCGGCACTCGAACTTCACTGATCGGCGGCCTCGGTGACATTTACGCATCTCGCGGGAACACAGCTACGGTTAGTCGTCGTCCGTCGCGTAAATACCCAGGCGGCGGCGGCGAACCCAGCGCTTGTACGTCCGGATCGGATGCGCCAGTGAACGAAGCTGCTCAAGGTCGGCCGGAGTAGGTCCGATCGAGCCAAGCGGGAAGCCGGCTATCCGCTGTGGCTCTTCTTCCTGCTTGGAATGAGGTCCGATCGAGCCAACCGGGAAGCCCACTATCCGCTGTGGCTCTTCGTCCTCTGTGCTGTGCCGGTCGTTGGCCACGGACCCATCCCAAGGTAGCTGGAGCTGACGGTGCTTGACACCCTGTTCACCAGCATGACGGGCCGCCGCAGGTGGCGCAAGAACAGGCCACGACGCTCGGTAAGCGGGTCGGTGGGTCAAGGGTCGCGAAGCAGGAAGCGGCCGAGTCGAATGGGCCGGGCTCCCCCAAGGGGGGCGTTGACATTGATGACTGATTTACACGGCATTAGACCATAGGCTATGACACCTGCAGGGAAGCGCAGCTGTGCCCGCGCAGGAGATGCCTCAGACGTCGCCGATAGTCGCGTGGATCACATGCCGGGCGTTGTCCGCCATCGCCGGGTTGGTCCGCCGATAGTACGGCAGGGCGATCAGGGCCTGCGAGAGCGTCCGCCCCCGGCCGCGGCACCAGGCCGCGTCGTCCGCGCCCAGGGCCTCGCGAAAGACTTTCCGCGAGCTGGCCGGCAGCAGATTCCACGCGGGGAACAGATCACACGCCGGATCGCCCACCCCCCGCCGGGCTCCGGTGTTCTCGTACAGCTCGATCACGATAGGTAGCTCCCCTAGCGATGGTGACGCATCGAGGGCGTGGGACACGGCGCTTAGGAACGTACCAACGGTGAGCGGATTGGCGTTTCCCTGGTTCTCCCAGATGTCGTCCCATGGATCGTCTGCGCGCCAGGCGCCCGCAGGCCCGCCAGCTGCGCGTTGACCGCCCGACCTGGGGCCGCGACGTTCTCCTAGCCTTGGCAGGCGTACCAGAAAGTCCTTGAGAGAAGTCCGGGAGGCGGTGTCGGATCGGGGCAGAGCTGTTCGTAGCAGGGGTGAGCGGCCGCCCGCGAGGGGCGCCCCGGAGCACAGGAGATGATCAGAGATGCAGTATCTGGTTTCTGTGATCGACGACGCGGCCGACCTGGCCAGATGGCGAGCGTCAGGGGCTAGCGCTCGCCCGGATGAGATGGCAGCGATCGACGCGTTCAACGACCGGCTCGCGGCAGAGGGCCACTGGGTTTTCGCCGGCGGCCTCGCGGCGCC
>DASYBB010000135.1:0-25736 GCA_036501025.1 Streptosporangiaceae bacterium | reverse complement strand
TCGAGGCAGGCGACCTGACCCGGGCCTTCGCCGAGCTGACCTCGCGCCTGCGGGGCTACACGGACACGCCCACGGTGGAGAGCGCGCTGGCCGAGCTGGACGCGCTGGTCGGCCTGGAGCCGGTCAAGCGCCAGGTGCACGAGATCGCCGCGCAGCTGCGGGTGGCCCGGCTCCGGGACCGGCAGGGCCTGGCCAGCCACGCGCCCGCCCGGCATTTCGTGTTCACCGGGCCGCCCGGCACCGGCAAGACCACGGTCGCCCGCATCCTGGGCCGCATCTTCTCGGCCCTGGGCCTGCTGGTCCGGCCCGAGGTGGTCGAGGCGCACCGCGCCGACCTGGTCGGCGAGCACCTCGGCTCGACCGCCATCAAGACGAACAAGCTGATCGACTCGGCCCTGGGCGGCGTGCTGTTCATCGACGAGGCCTACGCCCTGTACAACCACGGCTACTCCGGCGGCGACGCGTTCGGCTCCGAGGCCGTCGCGACGCTGCTCAAGCGGGCGGAGGACGACCGGGACCGGCTGGTCATCGTGCTGGCCGGCTACACCGCCGACATGGACCGGTTCCTGCGCAGCAACCCCGGCCTGGCCTCGCGGTTCAGCGTCCGGATCGGCTTCCCGAGCTATAGCCCCGGCCAGCTGGCCGATATCGCCGAGTCCATCGCGACCGGGGCCGGGGACGCCTTCGCGGCCGACACCCGGCCGCTGCTGGCGCAGATCTTCAGCGAGGCCAGCGCTCAGGGCCGGATCGACGAGCTCGGCAACGGCCGGTTCGCGCGGTCCCTGTTCGAGCGGGCCTGCGCGTCCCGCGACCTGCGGGTGGCCGGCCTCGGCGACGACGCGACCACGCAGGATCTCACCACCGTGACCGCCCACGACCTGCTCTCCGCCTACCAGGAACTGGCCAGCTGACCGCAGGCCGGGCGGCTCGTTACCGGGGCTCCTCCGGCGGCAGGTCGGCCAGCGCGGCGGCGATCTCGTCCTCGTCATCGCCGGCCGCCCGGATCGCGCTCATCAGGGCGTGCAGCACCGAGTGCCGGTCCTCGCCCAGGTCCAGCAGGCGCTGGGCCGCGTCCCACAGCTCGGGAGGATCCCCGCGCCACAGCCGGTCGGCCAGCGCCACGTGCCGGTCGAGGTGCTCGGGCGTGACCGGCGGGCCGAACTGGTCCTCATGGTCGGCCGACAGCAGCGCGGGCCGGTCCGCCGGGCTGGCCGGGTCCAGCCCGGCCAGGTCGGTGCCGTGGTAGGTGCCGCGCAGCAGCGGGAACGCGAACGCCCGCCGCGGCAGTGCCTCCAGGTCCCGGTCCGGCAGCAGGCGGGCGACCAGCGCGGGCTCCAGCCCGAATGAGGCCGGGTCGTGGTAGACGCTCGGGAAGGCGCGCATCGCGTCGAACACCGCGTCCAGCGTGTCGGCCAGCCGGCCGGCGGGCATCCCGGTGCGGGCGCCGGCCCAGCGCACCCAGGCCAGCAGCGCGTGCGGGATGGCATCCTGCTCGGCGGGGGAGAGCATGACCTTGCGCGGCAGCCAGTCGAGCAGGAACGCCTCGACCTTGGCCGGGCTCATCCGCAGCGGCTGGCCGAAGTCCCGCTCGCAGCCGTACTCGACGATGTGGTCGGCGCACCGGCTGGCCGCCTCCCGGTCCGACAGGTCCTCGGCCTCGTCGGAGGCCAGGAACTCGGCGATGAGCATGGCCCGCCGGTCCCGGCGCCAGACCTGGCGGCGCAGGGCCGCGGTCATGGCCGGCGGCAGCGGCGCCGCGGCCAGCGCCACCGCGCCCTTGGGCAGCACGGGCGGCAGCGTCCGGACCCGCGCCCGGATGAACGCGTGGTAGGAGGGGAACGACGAGCTGACCGCCGCGTTGGTCGCGTTCTCGGTGACGGCCAGCGCGGCCGCCAGCAGGCGGCGCGCCTGGAACGGCTCGATCTGGGTGAACGAGGGCTCGAACGAGCCGCTGCCGCGCGCGTCCCCGCCGCCGGACTCGCGGCAGTACTCCAGCAGCTTGCCGACCTGGGAGGTGACCCAGCCGTCGCGGGCCAGGCCGCCGGCCGTGTAGTCGACGACGACGACCAGGGCGTGCTGCTCCTGCCCGGCGTAGCTGAACACGCACACGACCTCGTCGCGGTCGCCGAAGGCATCGGAGTTGACGTAGCACTGGGCCGCCTCGACGGCGCCGACGTGATCGGCCCAGCCGGGCCGGGCCACGCCGCGCTCCATCAGCTCCAGGGCGGCCTGCTCGGCCTGCGCGGACTGGCGGGGGGTGCCCAGGCACGCGATGCCCGACAGCAGGGCCAGGGCGGCCGGGCTGCCCTGCTCGGCGGCGTAGGCGATGAGGCCCTCGCCGATCAGCTCCTCGATGTCGGCGCGGCGGCGGCGCGCCTCGCGCATCCCGGCCCGGCCCGGCTGCTGGCCCCACCAGGTCCCGAGCAGTTCGCTGACCATCAGCTCGGCGTCGAGCGGGCTGCGGACGGCGAGCAGCTCGCGCGCGGCCCGCAGCATCTCGGCGAACAGCGCGTTGGGCGGCGGGCCGGACAGGCCGGCCGCGCGGTGCCGGTGGCCGGAAGATCCCGGGTTGCCGGAATGCCCGGATGATCCCCTTCCTCCTGCGGGATCGCGGCGACGGCTCTGCGGGCTCACGACCCTAGCTTCCCAGATTCGCGCTCGTTGTCGCTATGCCTCTGCCCGGCGCGCCGCCCGATTCCTTCACCGACGCGATGCTTTGCCGGGATGATCGGTGGCGTTAATTGTGCCTGTTCGCCGGGGTCACGCACCGTTTCGGCAGGTCTGGGCGGTTAATGTCCGGCCGGCGCGGCGGTCCTGGCGCCGCCGGGCCGGGTCCGCGATACTGCCGGGGACCGGCCCGGTCCGGGCGCTGGCCGGGTGGTCGCGGCGGCGATGGCGCCGGCGATTGCCGGCAGATGTCGTCGGGGGGCTTCTTGCGCCCGATGTTGCCGCTAGCCTTCTTGTGTCCGCAGTGAGCAGGAAGGAGCTCTTCCATGGCACGCGCTCGCACGGGTGCGAGGTGTTCGCTGTGAGCACTGGCACGTCTGTGCCCCGGCCGCGCGCGTCCGGCCCGGATCTCTCCGACTCGGCGCTGCTGGATACCTTGCTGCGTGAGGCGCCCATCGGATTCGCCTTCTTCGGCAGCGACCTGCGCTTCCGCCGGGTGAACCAGGCGCTGGCCCGGCTGGCCGGCCTGGACCCGGCCAGCCACGTCGGGCGGATGCCGGCCGAGGTGTGGCCGGCCGACCTGGCCGCGGCCGCGGACGACGCACTCGGCCGCGTGCTGGCCGGCGGCCTGGCCCTGGAGGCCGCGCCGCCGGAGCCGGGCGAGCCGCCCGCCGATCCGGCCGGCCCCGGTCCCCGCTGGTCGTTCTCGTGGTACCCCTCGCACGACTCGGACGGCCTGGTGGCCGGGGTGGCGCTGATCGCCGTCGACCAGTCCCAGCGCCGCGCGTCGGCCGAGGACCTGCGCCGCACCCAGGAGCGCTACCGCTCGCTGGTCCAGGCCAGCGCCCAGGTGGTCTGGGTCACTGCCCCGGACGGGCGGATCGCCGAGGACTCGCCCGCCTGGCGCTGGATCACCGGCCAGAGCGTCGACGAGTTCGCCGCCAGCGGCTGGCTGGAGGCGGTGCATCCTGACGACCGCGAGCGGGTCGAGCAGGAGTGGGCCGACAGCCTCGGGTCGGGCCAGGCGTTCGACAGCCGGTACCGGATCCGCAGCCGGTCGGGCTCCTACCGGCACTACGACGTCCGCGCGGTGGCGGTGGAGCGGGACGGGAAGATCATCGAGTGGGTCGGCGCCAGCACCGACGTCACCGGGCAGCGCGAGGCCGAGGAGATGCGCGGCCGGCTGACCGAGCAGCTGTCGGCCGCGGCGCTGCGGACGGCCCGGCTGCAGCAGGCGACCTCGATGCTGGCCGAGGCCCTCACCGTGGAGCAGGTCGTCGAGGTCATCACCGAGGTCGGCCGCTCGGCCATCGGCGCCGAGCGCTCGGCCGTCGCGATGCTGGACCCCGACCGGCTCCGGCTGCGGACCGTCAACCTCGGCGGCCTGCCCGGCACGCCGGGCGCGCCCAGCGGGGACGTCCCGCTGGACGTGCCGAGCGTGATGACCGCGGCGATCACGGCCCGGCGGCCGCTGATGTTCGAGAGCCCCGAGGCGCTGCGCCGCTACTTCGACGGCCAGGTCGACCTCACCCTGTTCCTGTCGCATAGCGACGAGCAGGCGTGGGTAGGCCTGCCCCTGCTGTCCTCGGGCGCGCCGCTGGGCGCGCTGCGGTTCTCCTTTACCCGGCCCCGCCAGATCACCGACGAGGAGCGGGTATTCCTGGAGGCGCTGGCCGGCCAGTGCGCGCTGGCCCTGGAGCGCGCGTCGCTGTTCGAGCGCGAGCACACCACGGCCGAGACGCTGCAGCGCAGCCTGCTGCCCGACCGGCTGCCCATCGTGCCGGGCATCGTCCTGGAGGCCAAGTACCTGCCCGTCACCCGGAACATGGAGATCGGCGGGGACTGGTACGACGCCTTCCGGCTGCCCGACGGCAAGCTGGCCGTGGCCGCGGGCGACGTGATGGGCAAGGGGCTGACCGCCGCCGCCGGGATGGGCCGGGTCCGCAACGCGCTGCGGGCGCTGGCGCTGACCGACCCGCGGCCGGCTGCGGTGCTGGCCGGCCTGGACCGGCTGTTCATCGCCACCGAGCTGGAGGAGCAGGTCACCACCGTCGCCTACCTGGTCGTGGACCCCGAGACGGGCGACGGCATGGCCGGGAACGCCGGCCACCTGCCGCCGCTGCTGCTGTCCACCACGGCGCCGCCCCGGCTGGACACGACCGAGGCCGGGACCCCGCTGGGCTGGGCCAGCCCGCGCCGCCAGTACCAGTTCCCGCTGCCGCCCGGCAACACCGCGGTGCTTTATTCCGATGGACTGGTGGAGAATCGCAAGCGCGGGCTGGACAAGGGCCTGGATGAACTGGTCGCGGTGGCATCACAGGCGCCATCCGGGGTAGCGGAAGATCCAGCCCGGTTGCTGGATTATCTCGTAGACAAGATGCTGACCGGGTACGAGCAGGATGACGACGTCACCGTGCTGGTCTTGCACGTGCCGGAGCGCGACGGCCAGCCGCTGGCCCCCCGCCCGCGGGCGGCCGGCGTGATCAGGAAGGGGCGGGCATGACGAATGCGGGTACCATTTCCCAGGCTGCGCCCGCAGCCGCCCGCGATGCCTGGTGGCGGCCCGTAACTGTACGAGCCACCCTCCCAGGCCGCCTAAGGTGGTGGACGGGACATGGTCTGGTGCTGGTCCGCCGCCGGCAGGCCCCGGCTCGGAGCATGCGCTCCGGCCTGGCCCGGGCAGCGGGCCTGGCCCGGTAAGGTCCGATATCTCGCCATGACGTTTGCCGGAGAGGTGGCTGTGTCGCTTGTCAGTTCGATTGGCCTGCGGCGGATTGAGGCCTGGCAGCCTGCCGGCCAGCGAAGGAAGGGGTGACCGCGGTGGCAAGCGCTGCAAGCTCCGCAGCCCGTCGGCGGACTCGGCCGCCGGCCCAGGGCACGCGTATTCCGCAGCAAGCCCGAGGGGGATCCTCAGAGGGTTCCGTCGCGCTGGCGGACGATGCTGGTGCGCAGGCCCAGCCAGCGCAAGCAGGCCGCCGGGCCACGCGCCAGCGCGGCCCGGGATCAGGAAACCAGTCGGATCGGCCAGGTGGGGGAAGTAATGGCGGCAACGGGCGCAAGCAGGTGACCGCGCAAGCTGATGAGGTCGCCGGCCAGGCTGGCGGCGCGGGCGTCGACGGCGACCCCGGCGACGCGGCCGAGCTCGAGGTCGAGCCGGACCTGTCCGCGGTCGCGGACCTGGAAGCCGACCCGGACCTCGCTGACCTGGCGGCCGACGACGAGGACATCGACGCCGACGATGAGGTCAGCCTCGACACCGAGGACAGCGCGGACGTGGCCGCCGACGCCGACACGGACTCCGATGCCGAGGTCGCGGAGGTCGCCGAGGCGGCCGGCGCGTCCGGCTCGCCGGCGGCCAAGGCCGCCCCGGCCGCCGAGAAGGAGTCCGAGGGCGACGACGAGACGTTCGTCTACGGTGACGACGACGAGGACCTGCCGGCCGCCCAGGTGGCCGTGGCGGGCGCCACGTCCGACCCGGTCAAGGACTACCTGAAGCAGATCGGCAAGGTCCCGCTGCTCAATGCCGAGCAGGAGGTCGAGCTGGCCAAGCGGATCGAGGCCGGCCTGTTCGCCGAGGAGAAGCTCGCCGAGGGCCGGGAGAAGTCCCTGCGCGCCGAGGCCCGGATCGACCTGGAGTGGATCGCCGACGACGGCCACCGGGCCAAGAACCACCTGCTCGAGGCCAACCTGCGGCTGGTCGTGTCGCTGGCCAAGCGCTACACCGGCCGCGGCATGCTGTTCCTGGACCTGATCCAGGAGGGCAACCTGGGCCTGATCCGCGCGGTGGAGAAGTTCGACTACACCAAGGGCTACAAGTTCTCGACGTACGCCACCTGGTGGATCCGCCAGGCGATCACCCGGGCGATGGCCGACCAGGCGCGGACCATCCGGATCCCGGTGCACATGGTCGAGGTCATCAACAAGCTGGCCCGGGTGCAGCGGCAGATGCTGCAGGATCTCGGGCGGGAGCCGACGCCCGAGGAGCTCGCGGCCGAGCTGGACATGACCCCTGAGAAGGTCATCGAGGTGCAGAAGTACGGCCGGGAGCCGATCTCGCTGCACACCCCGCTCGGCGAGGACGGCGACAGCGAGTTCGGCGACCTGATCGAGGACTCCGAGGCCATCCAGCCCGGCGAGGCGGTCAGCTTCACGCTCCTGCAGGAGCAGCTGCACTCGGTGCTGGACACGCTGTCCGAGCGCGAGGCCGGCGTGGTGTCGATGCGGTTCGGCCTGACCGACGGCCAGCCCAAGACGCTGGACGAGATCGGCAAGGTCTACGGGGTGACCCGGGAGCGGATCCGGCAGATCGAGTCCAAGACCATGTCGAAGCTGCGCCACCCGTCCCGGTCCCAGGTGCTCCGCGACTACCTGGACTAATCCCGCGACGCCCGCTCAGCGGGCACAAGAGCAGCGAAAAGGGGCGGCCCGGCACTTGCCGGGCCGCCCCTCTCGTTGCTACTTACGCTGCTGTGTCTGCTCCAGTGGCGTCAGCGAGAGTCGCTCGCAGGCGCGGCCGCTAGCCGCGCCGTCTCATCCTGGATCTCCACGGCCACCTTCGCCAGCGCGTCGGCGTGCTGGCGGTTGTGGTGGGCGCAAAACAACAGCTCGCCGCTACCAGGGAGCAGCACGCGTACATACGCGGGTGCTCCGCACCGGTCGCACAGATCGCTGGCGGTCAGCGGCTTCGTGGGGGCTAGAGCTCCGGACATGTCGCCTCCTCGCCTCGGGCCCTTGTGGCGCCGGTGCCGGCGGGCCTCTAACTGTGATCTCCTACCGCATCACAACACCTGGCCGGGGTCCTTGTCATCCCCCAGAGGGCGCCAGTATGCCGTAGGCGAACACGGGCGCCCGGTCCGCCGTCTCCGGCAACCGCCCCGGTAGCTCCCGTGTTGGACGGCGTTAGGCCAGGTCGCCTGGTATGTCGGCGGCGTGGTTGCGCGCCGCTGTCACCGAGTCCGGCTAGTCTGCCCGGTGAAGGCCAGCCCGGCCGAAGGCCCGGGCGCACCGCCCGCGACGCCTCTCAGGAGACCTATCGTGACCCCCGTCACATCGCCTGCTCAGCCGGCCCCGGCCGGGGCCAAGGGAGCCCGGTCCCGGGCGGCCGGCCCGGCCAGCCCGGCGGACAGCTACTCGGCGCGGCACCTGACGGTCCTGGAGGGCCTGGAGGCCGTCCGCAAGCGGCCCGGCATGTACATCGGCTCGACCGACGGCCGGGGCCTGGCGCACTGCCTGTGGGAGATCTTCGACAACGCGGTGGACGAGGCGCTGGGCGGGTTCTGCACCCGGATCGAGGTGATCCTGCACGCCGACGGCTCGGCCGAGGTCACCGACAACGGCCGCGGCATCCCGGTTGACGTGGAGCCCCGCACCGGCCTGAACGGCGTCGAGCTGGTGATGACGCGGCTGCACGCCGGCGGGAAGTTCGGCGGCGGCTCCTACACCGCCTCCGGCGGCCTGCACGGCGTGGGCGCGTCGGTCGTCAACGCGCTGTCGGCCCGCCTGGACGTCCAGGTCGACCGGGGCGGCGCCGAGTGGTCGGCGAGCTTCCGCCGCGGCGTCCCCGGCGAGTTCGCCGCCGACGGCCCGCAGGCCCCCTTCGCGCCCGAGTCCGGGCTGCGCAAGGGGCGCCGCGTGGCCAAGGCCCAGACCGGCACCCGGGTCCGGTTCTGGCCCGACCGGCAGATCTTCGTGCCCGGCGCCGACTGGGGCTTCGCGCCGCTCGCCGAGCGCGCGCGGCAGACGGCCTACCTGGTGCCGGGCCTGACCATCCGGGTCGCTGACCACCGGGGGCCGGCCGGCGAGCCGGAGCCGGGCGCTGAGGGCGCGGCAGAGGCCACGGCGGCCGACGGCGAGCGCCTGCGGGACGCGGAGTTCCGCTTCGACGGCGGCATTAGCGAGTTCTGCGCCCACCTGTCGGCCGGCCAGCCGGTCACCGACGTGCTCCGGCTGACCGGGGCCGGCCAGTTCACCGAGACCATTCCCGTCCTCGACGACCAGGGCCACCTGACCCCGACCGACGTCGAGCGCGAGCTCGCCGTCGACGTCGCGCTGCGCTGGGACAGCGGGTACGAGACCACGATCCGGTCGTTCGTCAACGTCATCGCGACGCCCAAGGGCGGCACGCACGTCTCCGGCTTCGAGCGGGCCATCGTCAAGACCGTCAACGAGCAGCTGCGCGCGATCCGGCTGCTGCGCAACGGCGACGAGCCGGTCATCAAGGAGGACGTGCTGGAGGGCCTGACCGCGGTGATCGCGGTCCGGCTGCCGGAGCCGCAGTTCGAGGGCCAGACCAAGGAGGTGCTCGGCACGCCGGCCGCCTCCCGCATTGTGGCCCAGGTCGTGTCGGCCGAGCTCCGGGGCTTCCTGGAGGGCCGGACGCGGGGCAGCAAGGCGCAGGCCCGCGCGGTGCTGGACAAGGTGGTGGCGGCGGCCCGGACCCGCATCGCCGCCCGCGAGCACCGCGAGAACCAGCGGCGCAAGTCGGCCCTGGCCACCTCGGCGCTGCCGGCCAAGCTGGTCGACTGCCGGTCGGCCGACGACCGCAGCGAGCTGTTCATCGTCGAGGGTGACTCCGCGCTGGGCACGGCCAAGCTGGCCCGCGACTCGGAGTTCCAGGCGCTGCTGCCGATCCGCGGCAAGATCCTCAACGTGCAGAAGGCCTCGCTGGCCGACATGCTGAAGAACGCCGAGTGCGCGGCGATCATCCAGGTCCTCGGGGCCGGCTCGGGCAGCGCGTTCAACCTGGACGCGGCCCGCTACCAGCGGGTCATCTTCATGGCCGACGCCGACGTCGACGGCGCGCACATCCGGACCCTGCTGCTGACCCTGTTCCACCGCTACATGCGCCCGATGCTGGACGCGGGCCGGGTCTTCGCGGCCGTGCCGCCGCTGCACCGGGTCGAGCTGACCAACCCGCGCAAGGGCCAGGAGAAGTACCTCTACACCTACTCGGACGCCGAGCTGCACCGGCGGCTGCTCGAGCTGGAGCGCCGGGGCCAGCGCTACAAGGAGCCCCCGCAGCGCTACAAGGGCCTGGGCGAGATGGACGCCAAGCAGCTGGCCGAGACGACCATGAACCCGCGGCTGCGCACCCTGCGCCGGATCCGGATCGAGGACGCGGCCGCCGCCACCGGGATGTTCGACCTGCTCATGGGCAGCGAGGTGGCCCCGCGCCGCGACTTCATCGTCGGCGGCGCCGCCGAGCTCGACCCTTCCCGCATCGACACCTGACCGCGCGGGAAGGACCCCGGGGCGGCCGTTACAGGAGACGGGTCGGGAGAGGCTTCTCGGTGATCTCGCCATTGGCGGTGCGGGTGATGGAATAGGCGCGGGCCGCGGGGTCCTCGGTGATCGCCTCGTGCAGGTCGGTGCCGTAGAAAACCAGGCCGGCGCCATTGTCGGTGGCGAACCCGTCGGGCAGCGTCCCGTCGGCGATGAGCTTGTGGGCCAGCGGGCGGCGCTCCGCCTCGGCGTCGTAGTGCGGGCTGTTGGAGTAGGGCAGGAAGCCCAGGGCGTCGGTCACCGGCCGCAGCGACGGCCCGAACGAGTCGGTGGTCCCGCCGACGTGCCAGCACAGGGAGCCGGCCGAGACCCCCATCAGCACGATCCCGGCCGCCCAGCAGTCGGCCAGGACCTGGTCCAGGCCGTGCACCCGCCACAGCGCCAGCAGGTTGGCCGTGCTGCCCCCGGCGACCCAGATGATGTCCTGGGCGGCCAGGTGGGCCGCGACGTCCGGGACGCTGGGCATCGGGAACAGGGCCAGGTGGGTCACGCTCATGCCGAGCCGCCCGAACGCGGCGTAGAACGAGGTCAGGTAGGCCGGGTTGTCGCCGAGCGCGGTGCCGATGATGCACAGCCGGGGGCTGGCCCCGGCGCGGGCCAGCCGGGCGGCGTGCGCATAGGCCGGCCCGGCGGTGATGTCGCCGGGATTGGCCGCCGAGCCGTGGAAGCCGATGCTGGTGGCGATGATCGTGGGCTGCGCCGCCGTCAAGGTCTCGCTCCTCGCTGCTGCCGGAATGGACTGGCGTGATCGCGGCCGTCTACCCGGCCTGGCCGGGGGGGAAACGGCCGCGATCATGAAAGGCGGCGCCCAGGGCGCCTTAGCCGGGCGCGGGCGTGCCGCCGACGGCGGCGAGGAGCTGGCGGACCCGCTCGCCGGAGCCGTCCCGGCGGCCGGCCGCGGGCGGCAGCTCGACCGCGGCGCCGGCCGCGGTCGCGCCCCGGGCCGGGCCGGGCCCGGCCCAGGCCAGGGCCAGCATGTCCTCGCCCTTCAGGAACCGGTGGCAGCGCACCCCGCCGGTGGCCCGGCCCTTGGCCGGGTACTCGGCGTACGGCGTGACCTTGACCGTGGCCGCCGTGCCGGGCAGCGCGCTGGCCGAGTCGGCCACGGTCACCACGACCGGGACGCCGGGCAGGCCGCCGGGCGGCCCGTCGGCCGGGTCGCCCGCGACCGGCTCGCCCGAGCCCGCGGGGTCGACCACGCCGAACCAGGTCACGGTGGCGCGCGGCGACAGCCGGATGCCGGCCACCCCGCCCGCCGCGCGGCCCTGCGGCCGCACCGCGTCCGCCCCGAACCGCAGCAGCTGGGCGTCGCTGGTGATGAACACCAGGTCGTGGCGCTCGTCCGGGAGCTGGACGGCGCCGACGACCCGGTCGCCGTCCTTGAGCGAGATCACGTCGAACTCACTCGCGTTCTGCGGGTAGTCGGGCGCCACCCGCTTCACCACGCCCTGCGCGGTGCCGAGCACCAGCCCGGCCCCGGCCTCGTCGGCCGCGACCACGCCGACCACGGTCTCGCCGGCCTCCAGCGCGGCGAAATCGCCCACCGGGGCGCCGCCCGACAGGCCGGGGAACTGGGCCGCGGGCGGGAGGGCGGGCAGCTCCAGCACGCCGAGCCGGATCAGGCGGCCGTGCGAGGTGGCGATGCCGATCGTGCCGCGCGCGGTGGAGGTCACCGCGCTGACGATCACGTCGTGCGCGGCCCGCTGGCGGCGGCCGGCGCGGCCGCCGGGCGGCGCGGACCCGTTGGCCGCCGCGCCGTCCGGGCCCGCCTCCGGGCCGCTCGCGGTGCGGGCCAGCAGGCCGGCCGAGGACAGCAGCACCGTGCACGGGTCGTCGGGCACCTCCAGCGGCACGGCCGCGGTCCGGGTCGCGCCGCTGCCCTCCAGCAGCACCGTCCGCCGCGGCGTCGCGAACCGCTCGGCCACGCTGCCCAGCTCGTCGGACACCAGCCGGCGCAGCCGGTCCTCGGACTCCAGGATCGCGGTCAGCTCGGCGATCTCGGCCTGCAGCGTCTCGCGCTCGCGCTCCAGCTCGAGCTTGTCGAAGCGGGTCAGCCGGCGCAGCGGGGTGTCCAGGATGTACTGGGCCTGGATCTCGCTCAGGTCGAAGATCGCCATCAGCCGCTCCTTGGCGGCGGCGGCGTCGTCGCTCTCGCGGATGACCTGGATGACCTCGTCGATGTTGAGCAGCGCGATGAGCAGGCCGTCCACCAGGTGCAGCCGGGCGGCCTTCTTCTCGCGCCGGAAGCTGGTCCGGCGCCGGACGACCTCGATCCGGTGGTCGACGTAGATCTGCAGCAGCTCGCGCAGGCCGAGGACCTTGGGCTGGCCGTCCACCAGGGCCACGTTGTTGATGCCGAACGTCTCCTCCATCGGGGTCAGCCGGTAGAGCTCGTCCAGCACCGCCTCGGGGACGAAGCCGTTGCGCACCTCGATGACCAGGTGCAGGCCCCGGTTCATGTCGGTCAGGTCCTTCAGGTCGGCGATGCCGTTGAGCTTCTTCGCCTGGACCAGGTCCTTGATCCGGGCGATGACCTTCTCCGGGCCGACGCCGTAGGGCAGCTCGGTGACCACGAGGCCGGTCCGCCGGGGGGTGATCTTCTCGACCCGGGCGCTGGCCCGGGTCCGGAAGATCCCGCGGCCGGTGGCGTAGGCGTCCCGGATCCCGTCCAGGCCGACGATCTTGCCGCCGGTGGGCAGGTCCGGGCCTGGCACGAACCGCATCAGCGTGTCCAGGTCGGCGCCGGGGTGCGCGATGAGGTGCCGGGCGGCGGCCACGACCTCGCCGAGGTTGTGCGGCGCCATGTTGGTGGCCATCCCGACAGCGATCCCCGACGCCCCGTTGACCAGCAGGTTCGGCAGCGCGGCGGGCAGTACCTCGGGCTGGACTTCCTGCCCGTCGTAGTTCGGGATGAAGTCGACGGTGTCCTCGTCCAGCGACGCGGTCATCTCCATGGCGGCGGCCGACAGCCGGGCCTCGGTGTACCGCATGGCGGCCGGGGCGTCGTCGCCGCCGAGCGAGCCGAAGTTGCCGTGGCCGTCGATGAGCGGCAGGCGCATCGCGAACGGCTGGGCCATCCGGACCAGCGCGTCGTAGATCGCGCTGTCCCCGTGCGGGTGCAGCCGCCCCATGACGTCCCCGACCACCCGGGCGCACTTGACGTGCGGGCGGTCGGCGCGCAGCCCCATCTCGCTCATCTGGTACAGGATGCGCCGCTGCACGGGCTTGAGCCCGTCCCGCGCGTCCGGCAGGGCGCGCTGGTAGATCACCGAGTAGGCGTACTCCAGGAAGCTGCCCCGCATCTCATCGGTGACGTCGATGTCAACGATGTTCTCCTCGAAGTCATCCGAGGGCGGAGTTGTCGTAGTGCGTCTGGCCATGACCGCCATTGTGCCGCCCGCCCGCCGCTTCGCGTACTCGCAACGCGGCGTGGCGGCCGGCCCGGGCCGCTACAGCAGCGGGCGCGCGCCGACCAGGCTGAGCGCCCGGGCGGCCAGGCGGCAGCCGCTGACCAGTGCCTCCGCGGGCGGCTTCTTGTCGAGCCACGCGGGCAGGAAGCCCGCGCAGAACGCGTCGCCCGCTCCGGTCCGGTCGATCAGCTTCTCCAGCGGCGGCCCGGGGACCCGGATCGGGTCGGGCCGGCCGTTGGCGTAGAACAGGGCGCCGTCCGCCGCCATCTTCATCACCACGTGCGGGTACCAGGCGTTGAGCACCCGCGCGGCCTGGGCCGGGTCCTCGCGGCCGGTCAGCACCCGGCCCTGCTCGCTGTTCACGAACAGCAGCGCGGCCCCGTTGGTGAGCTCCAGGAACGGCTCCGCGCCGACCCGCTCCAGGGGCGCGGCCGAGGCACCGTCCACCGAGATGGTCATCCCGGCCCGCTGGGCGTGCCCGAGCGCGGCCAGGGTGGCCTGCCGGGAGCCCTCGTTGAGCAGCGTGTAGCCCGAGATGTGCAGGTGGCTGCCCGGCGTGAACAGGTCCTTGGGCAGGTCATCGGGGGACAGCGCGGCGTTGGCGCCCGGATCGGACAGCATGGTGTGGTCGCCCTTGTGGGTGACCATGACCACGCACGTGCCGGTCGGCCGCTCCGGGTCCATGACCAGGCGGGCGTCCACCCCGTAGCCCATCAGCTCCATGTCGCGGTTCCGGCCGGCGATGTCGGCCCCGCGGCGGCCGACGAAGGCCACCTCGGCCCCGTCGACGGCCAGCCAGGCCGCGATGTTCGCGCCGGAGCCGCCTCCGTGCATGGTCACGACGGCAGGCGTGTCGCTGCCCCGGGCCAGGGGCAGCGCGGCGTGGGCGACCGTGTCCGTCATGAGATCACCAACGACGACGACGCGCGTCATGCCGTCTCACCACCTTGATCCCGGGGCTTTGAGCCGGGCTGCCTGGCGGAGGCAGGCCGGTCTCAGAGCTAGCGCATAGAACTTAACAGTTTCACAGACCGCTCTCGTGCGGTTCGGGTTCCGAAGACGTTAATCATGCCGAATAGGCCGGCTTGGCCCCGGTCAGCCCGGCAGGCGCAGCACCCGCCCGGCCACGACCAGCACGGTCTCCTCGGACTCGGCCGCGAGCCGCTGGTTGAGCCAGCCGAGCTGATCGCGGAACAGCCGGCCGGCCGGCGTCGCAGGGACCACGCCGTCGCCGACCTGGTCGCTGACCGCGACGACCCGCGCCGCGGTCTGCCGCCAGGCGGCCACGAGCTCGTCCGCCCGGGCCGCGACCAGGGCGGCGGCGGCCGGTCCGGCGGCCGCCGGAGCCCCGTCCGCCGGCCACGCCCCGGCCTGCGTCATCACCGCCGTCAGCCACGTCCCGATCCCGTCGACCAGCACCGCGCCGTCCAGCCGGCCCAGGGCGCCGGCCACGTCCGCGCTCTCCACCGTCGGCCACCGGGCCGGCCGGGCGGCCCGGTGCGCGGCCACCCGGCGGGCCCACTCCGGGTCGGCGCCCGGCCCGTCGGCGGGCGGGGCCGCGCCGTCCGGAAAGGGGCCGGCCGCCAGGTAGGTGACCTGCGGCTCGGCGGCCAGCCGCAGCTCGGCCTCGGCGGACTTCCCCGACCGCGCCCCGCCGAGGACCAGCGTCCGGTGCGGCCCGCCGCGCGGCGCCCGGCCCGCCCCGGCCCGGGCCGGCGCCGCCGGGAGCGTGTCGCCGTCGCCGGGCACGGCCACCCGCCACAGCGCGGCCCGCCGGGCCAGTTCCGCCTCGGACGCGACCCGGTGATCGGCGAGCAGGACCGCCGCCACGGCGCCGGGGCCGGCCAGGCCCTGCGCGCGCAGCGCGCCGAGCTGGGCGGGGCCGGCCAGCATGTCAAGCAGCAGGAGGTGGTAGGGCAGCGTTCCGGATGGTGGGCTCGGGACGTCGCCCGGGGCGCCGGCGATCAGGAGCCGGCCGCCGTCGGGGCCGGTGATGTCCCAGCCGCCGGGGACCGGCGCGACGGCGTAGCCGGCCGGGGCGCCGCGCGGCGGCCGGCCGGGATCGATCCGCAGCCGCCCGTCGACCAGGACGCCACCCGGGCGGCGTCCGCCGCCGGCCGCCGCGCGGCGGCAGGACGCGCACCGGCAGCCCGGCTCGGGCCACCCGGCCGGGCCGCCGGTGCCCAGCAAGCGAACGTCCATTCCCCCGCCCCGGATCACTGTGGCTACGATGGGCAGCCGACCAGGCCAGCCCTGATCTGGCGATATTAGTGCGGTGTCCGCGACGGCCAGCCCGGCTGGCCGCACCCCCTACCGAGGCGAGCGATGACCTGGACCTGGCAGTTGGAGAAGGAAGACGGCACCCCGGCGCCCGGCCGCGAGGCGAAGGAGAGCTTCGGCAGCCAGGGCGACGCCGAGAACTGGCTGGGGGAGAACTGGCGCGCCCTGCTGGAGTCGGGCGTCGACCAGGTCAGCCTCATGGAGGACACCCGCCGCGAGTACGGCCCGATGAGCCTGCGCCCGCCGGCGGAGTAGGCCGCCGGGGCCGCAGGCTTATCGGATCTGCGCCTAGCGCCGCTTCGGCGGGCTGACAGTGCGGGCCGGGTCGGTGATGATCTCGGGGCCGAGGATGTCATCGATCCGGCGCAGCAGCCCCTCGTCCAGCCGGACCCCGGCCGCGGCCGCGTTCTCGCGGACCTGGTCGGGGCGGGTGGCCCCGATGATCGCGGCCGCCACGTTCGGGTTCTGCAGGGTCCAGGCCACGGCCAGCTGGGCCAGTGACAGCCCGGCCTCGTCGGCCACCGACCGCAGTTCCTGCACCCGGGTCAGCAGCGAGTCGCTCAGGAAGCGCGCGATGAAGTCCTTCCCGCCGGACTCGTCGGTGGCCCGCGACCCGGCCGGGGGCTGGGCGCCCGGCAGGTACTTGCCGGTCAGGGCGCCCTGGCCGATGGGGGAGAAGACGACCTGGCTGATCCCCTCCTTGGCGCACAGCGGGATGACCTCGGACTCGATCACGCGCCACACCATGTTGTACTGCGGCTGGTTGGAGATGATCCGGTCGAAACCCATACTGTCGGCGATCTTCAGCGCGGCGGCGATCTCCTCGGCCCGCCACTCCGACACCCCGACGTAGAGGACCTTGCCCTGGCGGACCAGGTCGTCGAAGGCCCGCATGGTCTCCTCGAGCGGCGTCGAGTAGTCGTACCGGTGGGCCTGGTAGAGATCCACGTAGTCGGTCTGCAGCCGGCGCAGCGACGCGTGCGCCGACTCGAAGATGTGCTTGCGCGACAGGCCGGTGTCGTTCATCCCGGGGCCAGTGGGCCAGTAGACCTTGGTGAAGATCTCCAGCGACTCCCGGCGCAGGCCGTGCAGCGCGCGGCCGAGCACCTCCTCGGCCCGGGTGCCGGCGTAGGCGTCGGCCGTGTCGAAGGTGGTGATCCCCTCGTCGAGCGCCGCGGCGACGCAGTCGCGGGCCGCGTCCTCCTCCACCTGCGAGCCGTGCGTGACCCAGTTGCCGTAGGCGATTTCACTGATAACCAGGCCGGAGCGGCCCAGGCGGCGGTATTCCATGCCGCATAACCTAACGAAGATCACGTGCCCCGCGGCGCGGCGGGGCCAGCCCTCAGATCTTGTCCTTGGGCGTCACCCGCGGGCCCGGGACGCGCATCTTGCGGATCTGGGTGCCGCGCAGCGCCGTATAGACCCGCACGCCGCGGGTGCTCGAGCCCGGGTAGCGCTCCTTGGCCAGCCGGATGACCTTGTTGCTGACGTACCAGCCCTCGATGATGATGACGGCCAGGATGATCAGGATGACGTAGTCGACGACGAAGTTCTGCCGCAGGCCGGGGATGAACAGCGCCGCGACCAGCACGACGATCCCGTACAGGTAGTACTCGCTGACGCCGCGCCGGGAGTCGACCACGTCCCGGGCCAGGGCCTTGACCGGCCCCTGGTCCTTGCGCGGCAGCGCCCAGTCCTCGCCCCGCCGCATGGCCTCCATGCGGCGGCCGCGGTCGGCCCGGTCCTGTGCCTTGTTGCGCGGGCCGGCCGACTTGCGGTCCTTCGGCGCCGTGTAGGGCCCGCGGCGGTTCTTTTCCGCCTCGCTGCGCTTGGGCGTGGGGCGGCCCTTGGCCGCGGTGATGCCGGGCCGGGCCGGCTCGGCCGCCTCCGGCTCGTCCGCCGGACCCTGATCCAGCACGTCAGGGGCATCACTATCACGTCGTCTGAACACACGCACAGCCTACCGGGACGAACCCCGCAGAATGCCAGGGCCAGCCCGGCGGGCGAGGCCCCGTTGCCGGCGGGTCCGGCCCGGCGCCGCGCGGGGGCGCCGGCGCAGAGCCCTATGTGATGACGCTCGCATCTCCTCGTCGTAGGCTGGTCAAAAACACGTGCCAGTCCACGTGCGTTGCCTCTCGGAGGCGCCTTGCCCGCGCGCCGTCGTCGCGGGCGGTGTACATGGGGCTTTTATAAAAAGCTGGCAGCGATGTACTTGTATGAGGGGATGGTCGCGCCCATGGGCGTAATGAAGCGAGTGCAGCTGGTCTTCCGCGCCAAGGCCAACAAGGCGCTGGACCGGATGGAGGACCCGCGCGAGACGCTGGACTACTCCTATCAGACGCAGCTGGAGCTCCTGCAGAAGGTGCGCCGGGGCGTCGCCGACGTCGCCACCTCGCGCAAGCGCATCGAGCTGCAGGTGAACCAGCTCCAGCAGTCCTCGGACAAGCTGGACCGGCAGGCCCGCGACGCCCTCGGCGGCGGCCGCGAGGACCTGGCCCGCGAGGCCCTGACCCGCAAGGCCGGGGTGCAGACCCAGCTGTCCGACCTGCAGACCCAGTACGCCTCGCTGCAGGCCGAGGAGGAGAAGCTGACCAACGCCTCGCAGCGGCTGCAGGCCAAGGTCGACGCCTTCCGCACCCGGAAGGAGACGATCAAGGCGACCTACACCGCGGCCGAGGCGCAGACCCGGATCAATGAGGCCTTCACCGGCATCTCGGAGGAGATGGGCGATGTCGGCATGGCCATCCAGCGGGCGGAGGACAAGACCGAGCAGATGAAGGCCCGCGCGGGCGCCATCGACGAGCTGATGGCCTCGGGCGCGCTGGAGGACGCCGTGGGCGGCCCCCGCGACGACATCCAGGCCGAGCTGGACCGGATCGGCGCCACCACCGGCGTCGACGGCGAGCTGGAGCGGATGAAGCTCGAGCTGTCCCAGGGCTCGACCCCGGAGCTCGAGGCCGGCACCGGCGCCGAGCCCGCGCACGTCGCTGAACAGCAGCGAGCGGGTGATACGCAGTGATCGTCCGGATCCTCGGCGAGGGCCAGCTCGAGGTGGCCGACTCGGCGCTGGACGCGCTCAACGAGCTGGACAGCCAGCTCGAGGCCGCGGTCGACCGCGGGGACGAGGCCGGGTTCAGCGCCGCGCTGGCCGCCCTGCTCGGCCGCGTCCGGGAGATCGGCGCCCCGGCCGACCCCGACACGCTCGCCCCGTCCGCCCTGATCCTGCCGCAGGCCGACGCGACCATGGCCGACGTGCGCGGGCTGCTGTCTGACGACGGCCTGATCCCCGGCTGAGCAGCTCCTGTTCCGCCGGCCGGCCCCCGCTGCCATGGGCCGGCCGGGGGGAACGTTCAGGGCCGTTTTTGCGTTCTACAACGTAGATGGGCAGCCACCATCTGAGGGAATGAACGACAGGCGGCTCTCCGCTGGACCGCCGACCGAAACGGAGGCGCCCCCGATGGCGCGAACTCGCTACGCGTCTGACCCCGGCCTCATCGCGCGCATGACCGGCACGATGTTCCTGCTGGGCCTGGCTTTTGTCGGACTCGTGGTCGCACTGTTCTATGTCCTGGACATCTACAGCCGCCGCGGCGGGCAGGCCGGCGGCGGTACCGGGCTGGTCGTCCTGGTCGCCATCATCGGCATCGGGTCGGCCTGGGCCTCGTACTACTGGTCGGACAAGATCGCGCTGCGCGCGTCCGGCGCCCGGCTGGTCACCCCGAACGACGGGCCCGACGCGGCCCGGCTGCACGCGGTCGTCGACCGGATCTGCGCCCTCGCCGACATGCCCAAGCCCCGGGTCGCGATCGCGCCGACCCAGATGCCGAACGCCTTCGCCACCGGCCGCAGCAGCAAGGTCGCCGTCGTGTGCGCGACCAGCGGCCTGCTCGGCAAGCTGGACAGCAACGAGGAGCTCGAGGGCGTCCTGGCCCACGAGATGTCGCACGTGGCCCACAAGGACGTCGCGGTCATGACGATCGCGTCGTTCCTCGGCATCGTGGCCGCGCTGCTCGTCCGGTTCGCCTTCTACTCCGAGCTGTTCGGCGGGGGCGGCCGCGGCCGGAGCAACAACAACGGCAACAACGGCGGCGCGATCCCCGTGATCCTGGTCGTGCTGGTCGTCGGCATGGTCACCTACGCGGTCAGCTTCCTGCTCATCCGGCTGCTGTCGCGCTACCGCGAGCTGTCCGCCGACCGGTCCGCCGCGCTGCTCACCGGCCGGCCCTCGGCCCTGGCCAGCGCGCTGGTCAAGGTGACCGGCGAGATGTCCCGGATCCCGCAGCGCGACCTGCGGACCGCCGAGCCGCTGAACGCCTTCTACTTCGCCCCGGCCTTCTCCGGCAAGCGCGGCCAGGTCAGCCTGTCCCAGATCTTCTCGACGCACCCGTCGCTGGAGAAGCGGCTCGCGCAGCTGGACAAGATCTCGCAGCAGCTCAGCCGGTAACGCCGGCCGCCGACAGCACGCACTAGCCGCGGGAGGTTGAACCGGTGGGTTTCCTGGACACGCTGCTCGGGCGGACCAAGCCCGTGCCGCCGAACCTGGACAACCTGTTCAGCCTGCCCGGGGCGGCGCTGACGCTGGAGGCGGGGACGGACTTCCGGCCCACCGGCAGCGGGTCGGTCTGCTTCCGCGCCGCCGAGGGCCGGGCCTTCAGCGACATCGAGAAGGACGTCCGCCAGCTGCTCGCGATGGGCGACGACAAGAAGCCCGTGGAGGCCACCCGCGACTCGTTCGGGTTCACCTGGCTGGTCTGCCGGCACGACCCGGGGGATCCCGAGGGCCTGGTCACCGACCTGCATGCGGTCAATTCCTCGCTGGAACTGGGTGGCTTCGGCCCCCAGCTGCTCTGCACGATCCTGGCCTTCCGGAACTCCGAGAACCGGAGCCTCGGGCTGGTCTACCTGTACAAGCGGGGGACGTTCTACCCGTTCGCCCCGCAGGGCGGCGAGCGCCGGGACAATGCCCTCGAGCTGCAGATCCGCGGCACGCTCGGCGCGGACCTGAAAATCGAGCCCGACCTGGGCCGGTGGTTCCCCGTGTGGGGCGCGCCCGGCCTGTAGAACCCACCCCGGGGCCGGAATGCCGGGGTCAGGCATATGGTTGTTGGGTAGAGCAAGTGCTGGTGCACGTGACGAGGCCGCGCCGCAGGGGCGCCGGCTGGTTGACGCGGGAGTGTAAGCCACATGACTGTTCAGGATCAGGAGACCGCACAGGGCGTGATCCTCACCGACACGGCCGCGGCCAAGGTGGGTAGCCTGCTGGCGCAGGAGGGCCGCGATGACCTGCGGCTCCGCATTGCCGTGCAGCCCGGTGGCTGCTCCGGCCTGCGCTATCAGCTCTACTTCGACGAGCGTGAGGTCGACGGCGACGTCGTCCACCAGTTCGGCACGGTGGGGGTCGTCACCGACAAGATGAGCCTGCCGTACCTGGCGGGGGCCACGGTCGACTTCGTGGACACGATCGAGAAGCAGGGCTTCACGATCGACAACCCCAACGCCGGGGGCTCGTGCGCGTGCGGGGACTCGTTCCACTGAGTTAGCTAGCTCAGAAAGCCGCCGTCGCGCTCATAGCCCGTGCCGCGCGGCGGCTTTCTGCATGCGCGAAGACTCTCGTGTTTGTGTTATGTTAGAAACATGAGTGAGAAGAAGGCCGTGTTGAACGTCACAGTGGCTGAGTCCCTGGCCGACGCCGTTCGGCAGTCGGCGGCGGCCCTGGGAACCACCATCTCCAGCGTCGTCGAGGCGGCCCTGGCCGAGCAGGTCAAGTGGGACAAGATCCGGCTGGATGGGCTGGCTGCGATCGAGGAAGAGTACGAGGAGACGGGTCACCGTCCGGCTCCTGAGGAAGCAGCGGCTGCCAAGGCGCAGGTGGACGAGGAAATACGGCTCCTGGCTGAGGCGCGGGCGGCCATGGCTGCCGAGCGCGGGCAGCGGGAGGCCGGCGCGGCATGAGCGAGACCGTCGTGTACGACAGCGGCGCACTGATCGCCATCAGCGATCGCCGCAACTGGTCCGCCCTAAAGCGGCACGGCGACCGAATCGCGGCGGGAGTCAAGATCCTGGTCCCGGCGGTTGTCGCAGCGCAAGTCGTGCGCAGCCCGGCCACCCAGGCCCGCCTGATGCGGGCACTGCGCGGATGCGACATCGTCTCGTTTACCGCCGAGCATCACGTGCCCGTCGGCCAGCTACTGGCGTCTTCCGGGACTGCGGATGTCGTGCATGCGTTCGTCGCGTTGGTTGCGGCGACGGCTACTGCGGGAATCGTGAGCGGAGACACCCGCGACCTCGGCCGCCTGCTGAGCTGCCTGGGCCTACGGCTGCCCATCCTGCCCGTCTGACTGACGCGGTAGCCTGGGCGCGCCCTCCGTCGTCCAGCTGCCCGAAGGACCTCCCGTGCGCATTGCCGTGACCGGGTCGATCGCGACCGACCACCTGATGACCTTTCCCGGCCGGTTCGTCGAGCAGCTGATGCCCGACAAGCTGGACAAGGTCGCGCTGTCGTTCCTCGTGGACGGCCTGGAAATCCGCCGCGGGGGAGTGGCCGCGAACATCGCGTTCGGCCTCGGCTGCCTCGGCCAGCGGCCGCTGCTGGTCGGCACCGTCGGCAAGGACTTCGCCGACTACCGGGCCTGGCTGGAGGCGCACGGCGTCGACACCGGCGGCGTGCGCGAGTCCACGCTGCACCACACGGCCCGCTACATCGCCACGACCGACACCGACCTCAACCAGATCGCCTCGTTCTACCCCGGCGCGATGGGCGAGGACTCCGCGATCGACCTGAGCGACCTGGCCGGGCGCACCGACCTGGTGCTGATCGGCGCCAGCGACCCGGACGCCATGTTCTCGTTCACCGCCCAGTGCCGCAAGCTCGGCCTGGCGTTCGCGGCCGACACCTCGTGGCAGCTGGCCCGGCTGGACGGGACGCAGGTCGCCGAGCTGGTCGAGGGCGCCGCGTACCTGTTCAGCAACGAGTACGAGGCCGAGCTCATCGAGCACAAGACCGGCTGGAGCGGCGACGAGCTGACCGGCCGGGTCGGGATCCGGGTCACCACCCTGGGCGCGGACGGCGCGCGCGTCGACCGGGCCGGCCAGGACCCGATCCTGGTCCCCCCGGTGCCGGACGTGAAGCCCGCAGAGCCGACCGGCGCCGGGGACGCGTTCCGCTCGGGCTTCCTGGCCGCCGTCGGCTGGGGCCTCAGCCTGGAGCGGGCCGCGCAGCTCGGCAACCTGATCGCCGTGCACGCGCTGGAGACGACCGGGACCCAGGAGTACGAGGTCAAGCCCGCGCCGCTGGCCGACCGGCTGGCCGCTGCCTATGGCCCGGCCGCGGGCGAGGACCTGGCCGCTCACCTGAGCTAGCCCGGCGATAGCGTGGCGGGCATGCCTGCTCACCTCATCTCGGCCGGCGCCTATCACGGGCCGCCGGAGCTGACGGTCGCCCGCGCGTTCAGCGAGTGGGGGCTCGACCCGTGGGCGCTGGCTGTCATCCTCGCCGCCGCGGCGGCCTACCTGATCGGCGTGCGCCGGGTGCGGCGGGCCGGGCAGCGCTGGGGCGCGGGCCGGATCATCTCGTTCTGCGGCCTCGGCCTCGGCACCGGCGTCATCGCCACCATGTCGTTCGTCGGCGCCTACCGGCCGGTGCTGTTCTACGCCCGCGGCGCGCAGACCGTGCTGCTGCTCCTGGTCGTGCCGCTGTTCCTGGCGCTGGGCAAGCCGATCAGCCTGACCATCGCGGCGTGGCCCGCCGCAGGCGCCCGGATCGAGCGGGCGATCGGGAGCCGCACGGCCAGGATCGCCACGTTCCCCGCGGTGACGACCCTGGTCCTGGTGGTCACGCCGTTCGTCGTGTACTTCACCTCGTGGTACGCCGCGGGCTTCGACTCGGCGGTCGTGCGGGAGCTGACCAGCCTGGCCTTCGTGGTGCCGGGCTTCGCCTTCTTCTGGACGCTGCTGCGCGTCGACCCGGTCCCGAAGGCCTACCCGTACGTGGTGTCCCTGTGGCTGAGCGCCGCCGAGGTGATCGGCGACGCGGTCCTCGGCCTGGCCATCATCGCCGACCCGAACCTGATCGCGGCCGCCTACTACCACGCGGTCGCGCGGCCGTGGGGACCCAGCCTGGCCACCGACCAGGTCCTGGGCGGCGGCACGATCTGGGTGCTGGGCGACATGGTCGGGCTGCCCTTCCTCGTGGCCCAGCTGATCCAGATGATCCGCGAGGACGAGGACGACGCCAAGGTCATCGACGCGGAACTCGACGCCGCCGAGGCGGTGGCGGAGGCCGAGGCGGTGGTGGCCGGCCGCACGGCCGAGTCAGCGGCCGGGCCGTCGCCGTGGTGGGAGGCGGACCCGCGCTTCGCCGGGCGGTTCGAGTCAGTAACTCCGCCGGACCAGGAACGCCCAGCCTGACGCGAACTCGCGGGTCTCCAGGTACTCCTGCGACTTGAGCGCGCACCAGGCCGGCAGGTCGCTCTTGGCCGCCGGGTCGTCGGCCAGCACCGCGATCGTCTCCCCGATGGCCACCTCGCGGATGCGCTCGGCCAGCATGATGATCGGGATCGGGCACTTCTTGCCCAGCGCGTCGATGGTGAGCGCCACCCCGGCCGGCATCCCCGGCGGGCCGGCCTGCGCTGCGCGCTGCTCCGAGGTCACGGGGCTCCCTCCACGTCGGACGCGGCCCGGCACGGCGGCTCCGCGCCGGGCATCCTCCAGTGTCGCGCACCCGTGGCCGGACGCGCGCGCGCTGGTCGGCAAATAAGGGGAAACCCGCGCCATGCCGGAGCGATACCCCGCCCGCGGGGCCGCCGCACCGGGATCCGGCCGCTTATGCGCGCGCGAGTACCGGGGGTACCGCCGGACGCGGGGCCCGTCCGTTGTACTGTTTTCCACGACAGGCTGTAGGACGAGCGTTCCCGGCCTGTGCAAAGCCGGGAGTCATCCGCTGGGAAGGCAATAAGTGAGTCTCTTCCGCAGTCACCCGCGTCACGGGGTGAGAGCAGGCCAGCTTCGGCGCTGGCTGCCGCGCACGGCCCTGGTCATCGGCCTGGTGACGGTCACGGCCGGCTGCTCGTCGAAGGACGCGTGGACCAACCTGGGCCTGCGCGCGCCCGTGACGACCCAGGGCAAGACCATCGTCGACCTGTGGCAGGGCTCGTGGATCGCCGCCCTGATCGTCGGCCTGCTGGTCTGGGGCCTGATCGTGTGGGCCGTGATCTTCTACCGCAAGCGCTCGGACCGGGTGCCGCGCCAGGTCCGGTACAACCTGCCGATCGAGATCATGTACACGGTCGTGCCGTTCATCATGGTCGGCGTGCTGTTCTTCTTCACGGCCCGCGACGAGAACCAGATCGACACCCTGTCCGCGCACCCGGCCGTGGTCGTGAACGTCACCGGGTTCCAGTGGAGCTGGTCGTTCCAGTACCCGCAGTACCGGGTCAGCGGCGCCAGGGCGCTGTGCGGGCAGGCCGACGTGTGCGAGGTCGGCCCGACCTGGAACGGGGTGATCCCCGGCAACGAGGGCCAGATGCCGCTGCTGGAGATCCCCGAGCACGAGACGGTCCGGTTCAACCTGGTCTCCGCCGACGTGATCCACTCCTTCTGGATCGTGCCGTTCAACTTCAAGCGCGACGTCGTGCCCGGCCACCCCAACCACTTCCAGGTCACGGCGACCGCGCCGAGCACCTCGATCGGCCGCTGCTCCGAGCTGTGCGGCCTGTACCACAGCCGCATGCTGTTCCGGGTCAAGATCGTCTCGCAGGCGGAGTTCAACACCTGGATCCACCAGCAGCAGGCGCAGCAGAACTCGGCGTCGACCGCGACGACGGCGCAGATCACCCCGGGGAGTACACCGTGACCGCGATTCAGAATCCCGCGCCGGCGCTGCCCGCCACCGCGCCCCCGGGCTACCGCAAGGGCTCGCTGCTGGCCGACTGGCTGTCGTCGACCGACCATAAGATCATCGGTCACCTGTACCTGATCACGTCGTTCGGGTTCTTCCTGGTCGGCGGCCTGATGGCGATGATCATGCGGGCCCAGCTGATGGGCCCCAACAACCACATCGTGTCCGACCAGCAGTACAACGAGCTGTTCACGATGCACGGC
>DASYBB010000134.1:0-6566 GCA_036501025.1 Streptosporangiaceae bacterium | reverse complement strand
ACGTCGCTGCGCAGGAACACCGCCATCGCCGCCCCGATCGCAACGACCAGGTACACGGCGCCCAGGATCATCCCGTGCGCGTAGCCCACGCCCTCGGCGCCGCCCGACGCCACCGCCAGGATCGACTGGCCGGGCAGCCACTGCTGGGTGCCGGGCACGATGCGCGTGACGATGTTCTCGACGGCGATCAGCCAGGCGAAGCCGATGATGACCGCGAACACGGCCGACCGGACGAACTGGCCGAGCGCCATCCCGAGCACGCTGTAGCCGACCACGGCGAGCACCAGGTCGCCGAGCTCGCGGAACAGGTCACCAAGCCCCGTCCCGGTGAACCATGCGTTCGTCGGGACGCCCCGTACGTGCGCGGCCGCCACCGCCGCGATCAGGGCGATCACCGCGGCGAAGCACAGCGCGAGCACCAGGAAGGTGATCACGCCCAGCATCTTGCCGGCCAGCAGCACGGCGCGGCGCGGCTGGCGCACCAGCAGCTGGCGCAGTGTGCCCAGGCTGTACTCGCTCGCGACCTGGGAGGCGGCGATGCCGAACGCCACCACGCCGAGCAGCATCGCGGCCCGCGCGACGCCGATGACCAGGCCGTTGGGCTGGGCCAGCTGGTGCAGCGACACGATCCCGCCGGTCGCCGAGGCCTGGGAGAACACCAGGATCACGAAGAGCGAGGCCGCCGCGGCCAGCCCGAGGAAGGTCGACAGGAGCAGCGTGCGCCGCCGCAGCTTGGTCCACTCGCTGGTAAACGCGCCCCACATCAACGGATCGCTCCCATCTCCTGGCCGTCGGGTACGTCGGCCGACTTCGTGCCGGTCAGCGCGAAGAACGCGCGCTCCAGGCTGCGGGTGCGCTCGGTGAGCTGGCGCAGCGTGATCCCGTTCTGCGACGCGAGCCGGTTCAGGTCCGCCGCGCCGGCGCCGGGCGCCTGCACGACCAGCACCCCGTCGGCGCTGCCCGGCGTGACCGTGCCGCCGGCCTGCTGCAGGAGCCGGGCCAGCGGGCCGCGGTCGGTGTCGTGCTCGGGCGCGAGCAGGAACTCGGACTGCTGGGTGGCCCGCAGCGCCGCGACGCTGCCCTGGTGGACCAGCCGGCCGGCCCGGATCATCACCACGTAGTCGCAGATCTGCTCGATCTCCGAGATCAGGTGGCTCGACACCAGCACCGTGAGCCCTTCGCCGGCCAGCGAGGTGATGAGGCCGCGCATCTCGACGATGCCCGCCGGGTCCAGGCCGTTGGTGGGCTCGTCGAGGATCAGCAGCTCGGGGCCGGCCAGCATGGCCGCCGCGATGCCGAGCCGCTGCTTCATCCCGAGCGAGTACGAGCGGTACCGGTCCCCCGCCCTGGCCAGCAGGCCGGAGCGCTCGAGGACCGGGTCGACCGCCGTCCGCGGAAGCCGCCCCAGGCGGGCCAGTGCCTTGAGGTTCTCGCGGCCGCTCAGCTGCGGGTAGAACGCGGGCGCCTCGATGAGCGCGCCGACCTTGCTCAGGTAGGTTGCGGGCTCGGCGAGGCTGCCGCCGAGGATCGTTCCGCTCCCCGACGTCGGGCGGACCAGGCCGAGCAGCATCCGGATCGTCGTCGTCTTGCCGGCCCCGTTCGGGCCGACGAACCCGCAGACTGACCCCGAGGGGATGGACAGCCCGACGTCGTCGACAACGGTGCGGTCGCCGAAGCGCTTGGTCAGCCCGGACGTCGACACGGCGGGCAGCCCGCCCGGCCGCTCGCCGGTCCGGGATATCGCCTGTTCCATCACCATGCGGGGAACGCTACCCACGCGGGTGATCCCGCCGGCCCCAGCGGCACGAAGATCATCCTGGGGGCTCAAGAGTTCATCCTGCAGTCGTACGGGCCTGATCTCAGCGTGCGCCCCGTCGGCATGAGGATCGGCAGCGGCATTTCGTGTGAGGATGGCCCGGTGTCGTCTCGGGTGCCTGCTGTCGATCCGGCCCGCCTGGCCCGGTGGTGCGAGGAGCATCTGGGCAGCCCGCCGGCGGGCGAGATCTTCAGGTCGGGGTACCTGTCCGCGGTCACCGGGCTCCGGCTGGCTGATGGCCGGGCCGTCGTGGTCAAGGTGCGTCCCGGCTCGGCGCGGGTCGCGGCGTGCGCGGACGTCCAGCGCCGCCTGTTCGCGTCGGGCTATCCGTGTCCCGAGCCGCTCACCGGCGCCGAGCCCTTCGGGGACGACGTGGCTACCGCTGAGGCGCATGTCCCCGGCGGTGCCGCGCTGCCCGGCCGGGGCGGCTCGGCCCGGGCCTTCGCCGGGGCACTCGCCCGGCTGATCGCCCTCGCCCCGCGGCCCGCCGAGGTGGGAAACCTGAGCCCGCCGCCGTCGTGGGCGGCCTGGGATCACGACGAGGCCGGGGTGTGGCCGCAGCCCGAGGACAGCGACGTCAACCTCAACGAGGTGGCCGGTCCCGCGTGGATCGACGAGGCCGGGCGCCAGGCCCGGGACCGGCTGCGCGCCGGCGCCGCCGGCGCCGTGATCGGCCACTGCGACTGGCTCGCCGACAACCTGCGCTGGAACGGCGACGAGCCGCTGGTCGTGCACGACTGGGACAGCGTCATCGCCGACAGCGAATCTGTCATCGCCGGATTCGCGGCCGCCCTGTACCCGGCCGTCAGCGAAAAAGAGCTAGCCACCGTCGAGGAGACGCAGCGGTTCCTCCAGGCCTACGGCGATGCGCGCGGCCAGGAGCTCAGTGCGGACGAACTCGAGCGATCGTGGGCCGCCGGAGTCTGGACCCGGGCTCACGACGCCAGGTGCGAGCACGCGGCCGGGCAGCCCGTCTTCTCACTGACCGAGGCCGAGGCCCGCGAGCGCCTCCGCCGTGCCGGAATGGCTTACTGAGGCAACCCCCAGGGCAAAAACACGGCCAGCTCCGCCACAAGTGCAAGACGAGCTACCATTCTGGACCTGGCCATAGATCGAGATGTATCTTGATATCGCATCGGGCGGTAGACAGATCGCCCAGCCCGCGAGTGTGGCGGAACAGGACGCTTGCGCAGCGGAGGTACTTGCCGCAGCTGTGGCTGCGGAGGAAGCAGGCGGCCATGCTTGCCAACGACGATGACCGGCTTGAGTCCGCCCGGATAATGGCAGAAAATGGCAGGCAGGCGGCCGGAGCGGAGGCATTCCGCAGCCTTGCGACCGACAGCCGTGTCAATGAAGATGTGCGCCTCGAGGCCGCGCGGGGCCTATCGGAGGTCGATGAGCGCGCAGCGGCGCAGGCCTACCGCAGCATCGCGACTGACAGCAGTGTCGGTGAGGATGTGCGCTCGGAGGCTGCCCGGGGGCTGGCCGAGGTCAGCTAGCAAGCCATGCTCTCCGCATTCGTGCCGGATGTCGGATGCTCCTTGCCTAGCTCCGCTTGATCCTTTACGGCTGCTCGCTGACGCTTCTGTTTCGTCAAGGCAGGGCGGGCCGAGCACCTTCTGGATCGTCGCCTGCCAGGCGATGCGCTACGGCCAGCATTTCCCGGACGGCCTGGCGGTCTTGGTCACCGACGGGCCCTTGCGGCGCCGCGCCAGCCGCTCGAGCATTGCGGCGGGGTAGGAAGCCGAACCCCACCCGTGCTCGATGTCGTTGAGCAGGCAGGCCTGAAGGGAGGGTCTCCGAAGTACTCGGCGGCAGGGTGGTCTTCTCCGGAGACATGATCTGTCGCGGGACGGCCGTCAAAGCGTGGCCGGGCCGCCGGAGGTGACATGATGCCGCAACACGTCGGCGGCCAGGTCAGCGTCCGGCTCGCTGGTGGAGACGTGAAAGGAGAGCCGGAGGCGGCCGGCCCGGGCCGATCCCTTGATCTGAGCGGCGGCCAGGGCACCCGCGGCGGCGTCGTCGGTGGTGAGTGACACGATCGCGGAGTCCCCCGGCTCCAGGCCTATTCCGGCGCGGAACCGGTTCGCCAGGCCAACAGCGTGCCGCTGCAGGGACGGCGTGCCCACCTGGGCCAGCAGCCGCAGGGCGGGAGCGGCGGCGACCCAGGCGTGCCACGCCGGGGAGACATCGAAGCGCCGGGCATCGCTGGCCAGGCGCAGCGGGCCGCCGTAAATGCTGGACCACGGGTCATCGCCGGCGTACCAGCCGGCGTAGTGCGGTATCAGGTCCTCGGCCAGCGCGGGATTGATGGTGAAGTAGGCGGTGCCCCTCGGCGACAGCAGCCACTTGTACCCGCCGCAGGCGGTGTAGGCGAAGCGGCTCGCGTCGACCGGCAGCCACCCGACGGCCTGCGTCGTGTCCAGGAGCACCCTGGTCCCGGTGGCACGGCTGGCGGCGTGCAGGGCATCGAGGTCGGCGAGCCGCCCGTCCGCGGACTGCACCGCGGAGACCGCGACCAGCGTGGTGGCCGGGGTGATGCTGTCCGCCAGGCCATCCAGCGGCACCTCCCGCACGCGGACTCCGCGGCCGCACTGGGCGTAGAAGGGGAACAGGATGCTGGTGAAGTCGCCGGCGGCGGTGAGCACCTCGCTGCCGTCGGGCAGGTTGGCCGCGATGAGCCCGGCGAACACCGACACCTGGCTGCCCACGGCTACCGCGGACGGATCCACGCCGGTCAGGTGGGCGTACGCGGAGCGGGCCGCGGCCACCGGCAGGTCATAGGCAGCGGCCTGCGCGGTGCCGGCCCGCCACTGCGCCAGCGACTGCTGCAGGGCCATCCAGCTGCGTCGCGGCGGCAGGCCGAAGCTGGCCGTGTCCAGGTAGGTCACGTCGGCGTCGAACTCGGCCCGCGCCGCGGCCAGCGTGACGGGGCTTTCGCCTGGCGCGACGGCATCGATCTTCATGTGGCGTCCCTGGTGAAGGTTCCTCGCCAGACCTCGAGGGACCCGTCGCTGAGTGCGGCGGCATAGTTGATGACCCGGGTGTAGCCCTCGTCGAGGAGCATCGGCAGCGCCGCGCCGGCGGGCGGCCCGTTCGCGAAGGTCCGGGCCATCCAGGCTCGGGCCCACGCCGTCTCGTCCGTCCAGTCGGTGGCGGTGAAGCCGGCCCGCTCGCACGAGGCGCGCAGCGAGCCGGCGCTGACGACGAAGCTGTCGGTGCCGTCGAGTGACCACGGCATCGGCCAGGGCAGGCCGGCCGGGCGCGGCTGGCAGACCTCCCAGACGGCCAGGCGCGCGCCGGGGGCCAGGCAGCGGCCGATCTGCGCGAACCAGGCGGCCTTGTCCTGGACGTTCATCTGGACATGCATGGTGATCGCGGCCTGGAACAGCGGGTCAGGCTCGAACGCGGCGATGTCGCCGACCCGGAACTGGACGAGGTCGCGCAATCCTGCCCGGGCGGTCAGGTCGCGGGCGGCGTCAACGTAGGCCGGGGTGATGTCGACGCCGACGACGCGGCTGCCGGTGCGGCGGGCGATCTGCCGCGCGGGTCCGCCGAATCCCGAGCCGACGTCCAGGACCCGGTCGCCCCCGGCGAGCGCGAGGCTGCCGATGAGCAGGTCGACCGCGTCGGCGCCGCCGATGTGGAACTGGTCGAGGTTGTCCAGCGCACCGCCGGCCGACGCGTCCAGGTCCGGATGCTCGCTCAGCAGCCTGTCGATCTTCTGGCTGACAGCCGTTTCTGCGTAGGTCATCGCATGAGATCCTTCCCGTCCCCGGCGGCCGCCACCAGCCCGGCTGGGCGGTGTTCCGGTCCGGGCACTGTTTACCTCGCGGCGGCAGCGAGCGGGGCGGTGGCCGGCCGCGGTGCGCGCCGGGCCCTGACCAGCGCGGTCACCGACGTGATGTGCAGGGCGAACAGCAGCGGCACGGCGGCGGTCGGGATCAGCGCGAGCGGCAGCTCGCTGATCGGCGCCCCGGTCGGCGTGATGTTGATCAGCTGGAATCCGACGACGGCGCCCAGGGTCAGGGCCACGATCAGGTCGGTCATGCCGAACGCGCTGTGCCACAGGGCGGCGCGCCGGCCCCCGCCCTGCGCGAGCGTGCGCGCGACCAGCGGCGCGGCGAGGCCGGCGGCGATGTCGCCCAGGCCCGCGGGCAGGGCGAACAGCGCGGGCAGGTGACCGAGGGCCATGACGACGAGGAAGGCGGTCCCCTCGACGGCCCGGAACGCATGCGGGAGCTCCAGCCGGCTCATCATGCCCGGAGCCGCCAGGGCGCGTGACACCACCGGGATCCGGCGCAGCGCCAGCAGCGTGCCGAAGAAGCCGGCCACCGCGACCGGCAGCCACGGCACCCCCTGCCCGAGCCGCGCGTGGTACCAGCCGTGCCCGGCGATCACCGCGCTGGCGGTGAACCAGCCGCCGAGCACGACGGCCGCGCCGCCGGCGAGCAGCGCCGCGCGCGTCCGGCCGAGGCCGCCGCGCATCGCGCCGCCGTACAGCACCACGCAGGTCACGGCCGGGATCGCGATGATCCCGGCGATGGTGATCGCCCACAGATAACCAGGCGGGTCGTACATGGCTGACTCCTTCTCTGCTAGGAATTGGTATCTACAAGATAGTAGACTGGAGATAGTATCTGTCAACTAGTATTGTGGGGGCCGTGACCAGGAACGTCCGCACCTACGACCACTTCTGCCTGATGGCCCGCGCCCTGGAGCGCGTGGGCGACCGGTGGAGCCTGCTGGT
>DASYBB010000133.1:0-2517 GCA_036501025.1 Streptosporangiaceae bacterium | reverse complement strand
CGCACGGCCGCAAGGTGGCGTTCGTCGGCCGGTCGATGGTGCGCAACATGGGCGTCGCCCGCGACCTGGGCTACCTGCGGGTGCCGTCGGTCCGCGGCGGCCTGCTGGTCGACCCGCGGGAGGCGGAAGGCCTGCCGCCCGGCGAGGTGGTGCTGGTCAGCACCGGCTCGCAGGGCGAGCCGATGTCCGCGCTGTCCCGGATGGCGGGCCGGGATCACCCGATCCGGATCGCCGAGGGCGACACGGTCATCCTGGCCTCGTCGCTGGTCCCCGGCAATGAGACCGCGGTGTCGCGGATCATCAACGACCTGACCCGGCTCGGCGCCCAGGTCGTGCACAAGGGCAACGCCCTGGTCCACGTGTCCGGGCACGCCCCGGCGGGCGAGCTGCTGTACGTCCTGAACCTCGTGCGCCCCGGCAACTTCATCCCGGTCCACGGGGAGTGGCGGCACCTGAAGGCGCACGCCGACCTGGCCGCGCTGACCGGCGTCGCCGCCGACAGCATCCTGATCGCCGAGGACGGGGTCGTGGTCGACCTCATCGGCGGCAAGATCGCGGTCACCGGGATGGTGCAGGCCGGGTACGTCTACGTCGACGGCATGACGGTCGGCGAGGTGACCGAGGCGTCGCTCAAGGACCGGCTGATCCTCGGCGACGAGGGCTTCCTGTCGATCGTCGTGGTGGTGGACTCCACCAACGGCAAGCTGGTGGCCGGGCCGGAGATCCACGCCCGGGGGTCGGGCATCGACGACGCCGCCTTCGACGCGATCCGGCCGCTGGTCGAGGAGGCGCTGATCCGCGCGGCCGCCGACGGCGTCAGCGAGATCCACCAGGTGCGGCAGCTAATCCGCCGGACCGCGGGCCGCTGGGTGAGCGACAACTACCGCCGCCGCCCGATGATCATCCCCGTGGTGGTCCAGGTCTGAGGCCCCCCCGGGGGGCCAGCGGTTCGGGCCGCCGCCGGGCGCCGGCCGGCGGCCTGAACTGCTGACCAGCGGGTCGTCGCGCCGGGGGCAGATGGGCGCGAATGGTCGCCAGCGGTGCCGGGCTGCTCTTATCCTGGCGCCAGCCGGCAGTGGCCGGCCCGATGACGGCCCAGGGGGGCGGCAGTGGCAGCATCGCGGGGGCGCCAGCTCGCGGCCGCGGTCGTCGCGCTGTGGGTCGTCGCGGCGGCGGTCAGCGTCACGGTGGTCCTGACCCACGCCGGCCGCGGGTCCGCCGGCGCGTCGGCCAGCCCCGTCGCCGGGTCCGCCGCCCGAGGCCGCGGGGCGCGCGAGGCCGCCTCCTCGCCCTCCGCCCCGGCCGCCCTGGCCACGGTCAGCATCACCGACGTCGGCGACATGAACTTCGGCATGAACGGGCGCTACCCGCCCGGCGGCGCCACCGAGCTGTTCGCCGGGGTCGCCGGCGACCTGCGCGGTGACCTGACCGTCGGCAACCTGGAGACGGCGCTGGGCGACAGCGGCACGACCAAGTGCGGGCCGAAGCCGTCCGCCGAGTGCTTCGCGTTCCAGGCCCCGGCCAGCGAGGCGCTGGACGTGGCCAAGGCCGGGTTCTCGGCCGTCAACGTGGCCAACAACCACACCGACGACGCCGGCGCCGCCGGCCTGCAGGAGACCGACCAGGCCCTGACCGCGGCCCGGCTGAGCTGGACCGGCCGGCCCGGCCAGATCACCTACCTGGTCCGCGACCAGGTCCGGATCGCCCTGCTCGGCTTCGCGCCCTACGACTACGACAGCAACCTGCTCGACATCCCGGCCGCGGTGGCGGCCGTCAAGCAGGCCACCCAGCACGCCCAGCTGGTGATCGTCTTCATCCACGCCGGCGCCGAGGGCGCCGACGCCCAGCACGTCCGGCCCGGCATGGAGACCTACCTCGGCGAGGAGCGCGGCGACCCGATCGCGTTCGCGCACGCCGTGGTCGACGCCGGCGCCGACCTGGTCCTCGGCTCCGGGCCGCACGTGCTGCGGGCCATGCAGTGGTACCACGGCAAGCTCATCGCCTACAGCCTGGGCAACTTCGCCGGCTACTACACGCTCGGCCTGGGCGGCGTCACCGCCGACAGCGCGATCCTGCACGTCGCGCTGCGCGCCGACGGCTCGTTCGCCGGGGGCAGCGTGACCCCGATCCGGCTGGAAGGCGCCGGGCTCCCGGTGCCCGACCCGTCGCGCGCCGGCATCGAGCTGATCAACTCGCTGTCCCGCGCCGACCTCGGCGCCACCGGCGTCCGCCTCGGCGCGGCCGGAAAGATCCTGCCCCCGCCCGCCGGTGCGGCGCCGCCCGAGCCGCCGTCGAGCACCTACAGCCCGCTGCACTAGCCCGGGGCCAGCCCGCCGGGGGTACCCGGTTCGGAGCCAGCTCGCGGGGTGCCTGCCCGGGCTAGCCTCGGCTAGCCCGCCGAAGCGCCGGCCCGGGCGACCGGCCCGGTCGACCCGCGCACCACCAGCTCGGGCTCGAACAGCAGCTCCTCAGTGCCGGCCGCGCCGCCCTCGATCTGATGCACCAGCGCCGCGACCA
>DASYBB010000132.1:0-24820 GCA_036501025.1 Streptosporangiaceae bacterium | reverse complement strand
CCAGATCCTCGGCGGCAACGGCTACACCCGCGACTACCCGGTCGAGCGCTGGCACCGCGACGCGAAGATCTTCACCATCTTCGAGGGCACCTCGGAGATCCAGCGCCTGCTCATCGGCCGCGCCGTCACCGGCCTCGACGTCCGGTAGGCCTGCCCCGGGGATTGCGCGCGCGCGGGCGCCGGCTGGAATCGGACGGGCCGGGCCGGGCGTTCTGGTCCGGGAAGACCAAGGCCGGCCGGGCTGGTCCCCGGAGGCTGAGTTGCGCGAGTGAGGGGCCTGTCATGCGTGTGCCGTTGTCGATTCTGGATCTGGCCCCCATCGCCCGCGGCCAGACGGCGAGCGACAGCTTCGCCGGCAGCGTCCTGCTGGCCCAGCGGGCCGAGGAACTGGGCTACCGGCGGGTCTGGTACGCCGAGCATCACAACATGGCCAGCATCGCCTCGTCGGCGACCAGCGTGCTGATCGCGCACGTCGGCGCGCGGACGGAGTCGATCCGGCTCGGCGCGGGCGGCGTGATGCTGCCCAACCACGCGCCGCTGACGATCGCCGAGCAGTTCGGCACCCTGGCCGCGCTGTACCCGGGGCGGATCGACCTGGGGCTGGGGCGGGCGCCGGGCTCGGACCAGAACACGATGTACGCCCTGCGCCGGGACCCGGCCTCGGCTGACAGCTTCCCGCAGGACGTCGTGGAGCTGCAGGGCTACCTGACCGGGCAGTCGCGGGTGCCGGGGGTGGACGCGATCCCCGGCAAGGGATCGAACGTCCCGCTGTACATCCTGGGCTCGTCGCTGTTCGGGGCGCAGCTGGCCGCTGCCCTCGGGCTGCCGTACGCGTTCGCCTCCCACTTCGCGCCGGCCGCGCTGGAGGCCGCCCTCGACGTCTACCGGCGCGAGTTCCGCCCGTCCGCGCAGCTGGACCGGCCGTACGTGATCGCGGGCGTGAACGTGATCGCCGCCGACACGTCCAGCGCCGCCCGGGAGCAGCTCCAGGTCATCCGCCGGGCGCGGGCCGTCAGCCTGTACGGGCGGGGCCGGGGCATCGCCGAGCCGGACCTGACCGACGAGCAGGCCGACCAGCTGCTGGCCGGGGGCTTCGGCGAGCACGTCGACCAGATGCTCACCTACGCCGCGATCGGCGCCCCGGCCGAGGTGAGCGACTACCTGGACGGCTTCCTGCGGCTCACCGGGGCCGATGAGCTGATCGTCGCCCACCAGGCCCGGGGCACCGAGCGGCGGCTGCGGTCGGTGACCCTGCTGGCCGAGGCCATGGCGGGCGTCCGGGCCTAAGCCGGGCCGCGGTCGGCGATGACGTGAGTCAGGGCGGCCACCCGGCGGTACGGGTCGGTGGCGCCGGCCCGCTCCTCGCAGGCGAGCAGGGCGGCGAGCTCGGCCTCGGCCGGGACGGGTGCGTCGCTGGCGGCCAGGTCGGTGAAGACCCGCACGCCGTACCAGGCCCGGAGCGCCAGGCGGCGGCCGCCGAGCAGCGCGGCCAGCTCCTCCAGGCGGTCCGCGCGGGCGGTCACGCCGATCCGGTTGCCGTAGGAGGTCTCCTCGAAGGCCCGCTCGGCCGCGGCCCAGTCGCCGAGCAGGCCGGGCCGCATGGCCAGGCCGTTGGCGTTGCGGACCAGCAGGGACAGGATCCCGCCGGGCGCGACCAGCCGGGCCAGCTCGCCGAGCAGCGGCATGGGGTCGGCGAAGTACATGAGCACGCCGTGGCACAGCACCGCGTCGAACGTCTCCGGCGCGAGCAGCGCCGCCGCCTGCGCCGCGTCGCCGCGGACCGTCCGGACGCGGCCGGCCACCTCCGGGGCCGCGGCGGCCAGGTCGCGGTCCAGGTCGGCCAGCAGAGCGGCCGAGGCGTCCAGGCCGGTCACCCGGTGACCGGCCCGGGCCAGCCGCAGCAGCTGGGTGCCCTGGCCGCAGCCGACGTCGAGGATGCGGCCCGGGGCGGCGGGCAGGTGGGCGGCCAGCTGCCGGGCCACCAGCTCCTGGCGGACCACCTGCCGGAGCGTCCCGAGGCCCGCCCGCCACCGCTGCTCGCCCGCGTCAAACCCGGAGCTCAATCGTTCCTCCCGACAAAGGCGCCTGGTGCCCGCTGGGCACGGGATCTTACGCGGCCGCGGCTGGCAAGATGGGCGCCATGGACTATCACCTCGCGCAGGTCAACATCGGGCGGATGCGGGCGCCGCTGGACAGCCCGGAAATGGCCGGTTTCGTGGCGGCCCTGGAGCCCGTGAACGCGCTGGCCGATGCCGCGCCGGGCTTTGTCTGGCGGCTGCAGACGGAGGACGGGAACGCCACCGGCGTGCGCGCCTTCGGGTGGGACGCGGCCGGCAGCGCCGGGGTGCTGGTCAACATGTCGGTGTGGGAGTCGGCCGAGGCGCTGGCCGCGTACGTGTACTCCGGCGCGCACCGGGCGGTGCTCGGCCGGCGCCGGGAGTGGTTCGAGCTGGTGCGCGAGTCCCAGACGGCGCTGTGGTGGGTCCCGGCGGGCGTCCGGCCGGGCACGGCGGACGCCGAGGAGCGGATCCGGCGGCTGCGCGCGCACGGCCCGACGCCGGCGGCCTTCACCCTGCGGGAGCACTTCCCGCCGCCCGGCGCACCGCAGGCCGGCCCGCTCCGGGCGCCCGGCGACTGGATGTGCCCGGCCTAGCCGGGCGGCCCGGCGCGGACGGCCGGGAGCTCACCGGACCCGGGCCGGGCCGGCCGCGGGCGGGCGCAACTCGAGGTGAACCCGGACGCAGCAGTCGCCGTGGCACGGGAGCGCTCCGGTCGGGAGCAGTCGGGCCGAGTCGGTCAGGACCAGCAGCCGGCGAAACCGCGGGGTGGGCGCGACCAGGTGCAGCACGCCGCCGGCCGCGGCGGCCTGCCGCTGCCAGCGCAGGATCTGGCCGAGGCCGGAGCAGTCGCAGAAGCTCAGGGCGCCCAGGTCCAGGATCAGGTGGCGGCCCGCCTGGGCCAGCGGGTCTAACTGCCGGGCCAGGCCGGGGACGGAGGCGAGGTCAAGCTCGCCGTCGAGCGCCACCACCAGCAGGTGGCCGTCTGAGTAGATGCCCCAGGTCAGTACGTCCGTCGCGCCGGTCAGGGCGGTCCAGTGCGGCAGGCAACGCGACGGTCGGTCCGGTAATTCCGGCGGTTCGCGCATTTCCGTCCTTTCTAGACGATAATGCGTGCCACTGGAGTCCGCAGTGGTCTTCTAACGCCTTTTCGAGTCGCCAGGTGGGACTCGGCGGCCCGCATCGCCCGGCGAAAGTGTAATGGCCGCTTTGGGGCCGCTGCAATCGCGCCACGGAATTGCGCGACGGAAAGATTTCGCGCCGTCCGGCATATAATTTCGTATCGTATTAATGACACGCGAACGCCCCGGGTGCCGGGCGCTGCGCCGCGACCGGCCGGGACGCGGTTACACGTCGTCGACCAGCTCGCGCATCTGCTCGATCAGCGCGACGGGGTCCTGGCCGCCGACCGGGCGGACCGACAGCACCGTGACGCCGGCCTCGCGGTAGGCGGCGAGGCGTTCCTTAACGTAGCTCTTGGGGCCGATGAGCTGCGACTTCTCCAGCCACTCGGCCGGGACCAGGGTGGCCGCCTCCATCTTCTTGCCGTCCAGGTAGAGATCCTGGATGGCCTTGGCCTCGTCGGGGAAGCCGAACGCGACGGCCATGTCGTTGTAGAAGTTCGCCCCGCGGGCGCCCATGCCGCCCACGTACAGCGCGAGCTGCGGGCGGTACTGATCGCGGAGCTCCTGCACGGGCAGGTCCTCGCCGATGGCGACGTTGACGCCGGCGTTGATCTCGAACGGCAGCCGGCCCTCGCCGCGCCGGGCCAGGCCGGCCCGCAGCTGGTCGCCCCACACCTCGCTGACCTTCTCCGGGATGAGGTGGATCGGGATCCAGCCGTCGGCCAGCTCGGCGGCCCGCTCGACGGCGCGCGGGGTCAGCGCGGCCCACCAGATCGGGATGTCGGGGCGCAGCGGGTAGTCCATGACGTTGAGCGGCTTGCCCAGGCCGGTGCCCTGCCCGGCCGGCAGCGGGACCGACAGCGCCTGGCCCGAGTAGACGACCTTCTCGCGCCGCCACAGGATCCGGCAGACGCTGATGACATCCACGATGCGCGACAGCGGCCGGGTGAACGGGACGCCGTGGAAGCCCTCGATGACCTGCGGCCCGGAGCTGCCCAGGCCCAGGATGAACCGGCCGCCCGACATCTGGTCGACGCTGGCCGCGCTGACGGCGATGGTCGAGGCCGAGCGGGAGAACACGTTGACGATGCTGGTGGCCAGCTGCACCCGCTCGGTCCGGGCCGCGACGAAGGCCAGCTTGGTGAACGCGTCGAAGCTCCACGCCTCGCCCGCGCTGACGACGTCCAGGCCGACCTTCTCCAGCTCGGTGATCTGCGCCACCGACGCGGCGAAGTCATTCCGGCCGCCCAGCCCCAGTCCCATGGCCAGCTTCATCTGCGCCCCTTGCCTGCGGCCCCGCCGCACCTGTGCCCGCCTGCGTCACGCAGAGCCCGGCTGACCCTGCAATCTCACGGTAAGCCCCGGCGGTGAATCCGTCATAGGGGATCCGGGCGGCATTTCCGGCGGTGCGGCGGTCGCCGGAGCGGCGGCGGGCGGGACGTCACTCGGCGCGGAGCGCGAAGGCGGTGCGGGCCCGCGCCGCCCAGCCGGCCGGGCCGAGCGCGCCGGCGACCGCGATGACCGGGCCGGCCAGCGCCAGCAGCACGAGCTCCCACGGGGCGTAGACGAGGATCAGCGAGGGCGGGTACCCGGAGTTCGCCGCGTGCGCCATGACCGGCACCACGCCGTGGTGCAGGTACACCCCGGCCGGGACCGCGACGGCCCCGGCGGCCAGCCCGGCGGCGGCGACCGAGCAGACGAGCAGCGCCAGGGTCTGCCGCGGCGTCATCCCGATCGCCTTGAGCACGCCGATGTCGTGCGCCCGCTCGCGGATCTGCAGGGCCACGGTGTTGAGGACGCCGAGGCCGGCCACCACCATGATCAGGATCGTCAGCATCGCGACCAGGGCCAGCACGGCGAGGAAGTGACTGGATCCGCCGCCGCCGGCGGCGGCGGAGTACGAGGGCCCGAGGATGGCCGACACCGCGCGGGCGTAGCCCTCCGGGCTGGTGCCGGGCCGGAGCGCCACGTCGTACTGGGCCGGCCCGGCGGCCGGGTCCAGGGCGGCCAGCGTCGCCGGGCTCAGGTACAGGTCGACGTTGCGGGCGCCGGGGTCGAATACCTCGCCGACGATCCGCACGGTGACCCGGTGCCCGCCCGCGATGAGCGGGTACTCCGAGCCGACCGCGGTGCCGGTGTCGGTCAGGAACAGCGTGTTCACGTCAGCCTCGGCGGCGTGCGGGGCGGCGGAGTACCAGCGGCCGGCGATCAGCGGGGCGCCGGCCAGCGCCGGCGGGCCGCCGTAGGCGGTGACGGACACGCGGCCGGCCGCCCCGGCCAGGCGGGCCTGCCCGGTGCTGACCGGGAGGTAATGCCGGGTGCCCGGCTGAGCGGCCAGCGCGGCGCTCACGGCCCGCTGCTGGGCCGCGGTCATGGGACCCGGGCCGCCGGGTCCCGGGCCGGGCCGGCTCAGCGACACCTGGACGGGCAGGGCGGCGGCCGGCCCGTCGGCCACGACCCGGCTCAGCGAGGTGGCCAGGCCGATGCCGAACGTCACCGCGGCCGCGCCGAACACGATCGCGGCCGCGGTCACCAGGGTCCGGGCCGGCCGGGCGAACGGCTCCGCCAGCCCGAGCGTAAGGGCGCGGGGGAGCGACGGCAGCCGGGCCAGGGCGCGGTGGGCGAGGTACCCGTGCCCGGGCCGGGGTGCCCGCCCGGCGGCAATCGCCGCCACCGCGCTCATCCGGCCGGCTCGCGCGGCCGGGGCGATCGCGCCGGCCACGGTCAGCGCCAGCGCGCCGAGCGGCACGGCCGCGTCGGCCCACAGCGGGACGGTGAGCGTCCCGACCTGGTAGACGCTCGCGTTGACCGTGAGCATCGGGATGGCCAGCAGGTTCCCGGCCACCGCCCCGGCCGCGCAGCCGGCCAGCGCGGGGGCGGCGGCCAGCAGCACGTAGCACGCCACCACCTGCGCCGGGGTGAAGCCGATGGCCTTCAGCACGCCGATCCTGGTCGTCCCGGCGGTCACGGCGCCGCTCACCACGTTGACCACGATCAGCACCGAGACGACCAGCGCGATCACGCCGAACGCGATGATGAACGGCACGAACGGCGCGATGCTGCCCTGCTCGGACTGCCGCACGCTGAGGTACCCCGCGGCGGTCAGCAGCCCGCCGCGGGGCAGGGCGGCGCGCACCGAGGCGATCCCGGCGGCGACCGCGGCCGGGCTGCCCGCGCGGGCCAGCCGGTAGAGCATCTGGGCCTGCCCGTGGCCCGCCCGGGCCGCGAGCGCGGCGACCTGCGCGGGCAGGGCCCACGCGTCCGCGGTGCCGGTGACCGAGTCGGCCACGCCGGTCACGGTCAGCTTCGCGTTCCCGATGGTCAGCACCGCCCCGGTGAAGATCCCGTCGCCGCGGGCCAGCACGACCTGCCCGCCGCGGGCCGGCCAGTGGCCGTCATCCAGCGTGAGGTCGTCTACCGGGCCGCCCGGCGACGCGCGGCCGACGACCCGCAGCGGCACCCGCGAGGAGCCGGGCGCGCCGGGAGCGGCGACCCGGGCGGTGACGAAGACCTCGGGGAACGGCCCGGCCGCGGCGGTCACGCCGGCCAGCCGGGCCGTCCGCGCGAGGCGGGCCGGGGTCGCGACCGCCGGGTTCGCGATCGCGGTGACGTCGGCGCCGTGCTGGGCGGCGAGCGCCCGGTCGAACGGGCCGCCGGAGTTGGCGAGCAGGCCGACGGCGACCACTGAGGTCGCGGTGCCGGCCAGCACCACCACGGCGATGATCACGGCCTGCAGGCGGCGGCCGGCCAGGCCGCCGCGGGCCGCGCGCAGGACGGCGCTCACCGGCGCGCCCCGGCGCCGGCCCCGGCGCCGGCCGCGGTGTCGCCGGCGACGCGCCCGTCCGCGATCGTGATGACCCGGCGGGTGTAGCGCGCGGCCAGGTCCGGGTTGTGGGTGACCACGACCAGCGTCTGCCCGCCGGCGCTGAGCTCGAGCAGCAGCGCGCCGATCTGCGCGCCCGCCGCGGTGTCGACCGCGCCGGTCGGCTCGTCGGCCAGCAGCACCGCGGGCTGGTTGATCAGCGCCCGGGCGATCGCCACCCGCTGGCGCTCCCCGCCCGACAGCCGCGCCGGGTAGGCGTCCCGGCGGTGCCCGACCCCCAGCGCCGCCAGCAGTTCCCCGGCCCGCCGCCGCGCCGCGGCGTCCCGCGCCCCGGCCAGCTGCGCGGGCAGCAGGACGTTGTCGATGACGGTCAGGTCGTCGAGCAGGTTGAAGAACTGGAAGATCATCCCGACCTGGCGGCGCCGGAACCGGGCGGCCGCCGTCTCGGACAGCAGGTCCACCCGCTCCCCGCCGACCCGGACCGTGCCGCTGGTCGGCCGGTCCAGGGCCGCGATCAGGTGGAGCAGCGTCGACTTGCCGCTGCCCGAGGGCCCCATGATCGCGACCGCCTCGCCGGCGCCCACCGTCAGGCTGACGCCGGCGACCGCGGGGGCCGCGCCGCTGTCGTACTGCTTGGTCACGCCGTCCAGCTGGATCATGCCGCCCACCCTGCCGGGAGGGGCCGCGCGGCGGCATCGGCCACAGGTCTGCTTTCGCCCGGCCGGGTTCGTACTTTCGGCCGGCACCGGCCCCGCGGCGCGGCCGTAGCCTGGCGGCATGGACGTGCTCACGCGGCTGTCCCGGCGGGCCGGGACCGGGGCCGATGCCGCGCTGGCCGCGGCGCTGGCGGCGGCGGTCATCCTCAGCGCGCTGCTGACCGCCCGGACGAGCGCGGGCTGGCCGTTCGGCCTCGGCGTCGGCGTCGCGATCTGCGCGAGCGCCCTGCTGCGCGGGCGGAACCGGGCGCGAGCGGCGGTGGCCGGCCTGGTCCTGTTCGCGCTGACGGGGATCGCGGTCGCGCTCGGGGCCGTGCCCCAGGGGCCGCTGTTCGGCGGCGGGCTGGCCGGCCTGATCGTGCTCGGGGCGGCCGCGGTGCGGACGCTGCCGCTCGGCCCGGCCGCCCTCATCGGGGCGGCCGGCCCGCTGGTGATCGGGGTCAGCGAGACCGCGGGCCCGGGCGGCTTGTTCGATCACCGGGCCCTGTGGGCGCTGGCCGGCATCACGGCCTGGTCCGCCGCGCTCGCCGTCGGCCTCTACCTGCGCTATCTCGACTTCCTGCACGGCCAGGCGCTGGTGCAGGCCCGCCGCGCCGAGCGCCTGGACCTGGCCCGGGAACTGCACGACGTCGTCGCCCACCACGTCACCGGCATGGTCGTGCAGGCCCAGGCGGCCCGGTTCGCCGGCCGTGACCAGCCGGGCACGCTGCTGTCCGCGCTGGATCGCATCGAGACCGCCGGGGCCGGCACGCTGACCGCCATCCGCCAGCTCGTCGGGCTGCTGCGCGACCCCGAGGACACCGCGCCGGGCCCGCCGCCCGAGCCGATCAGCCAGCTCGTGCGGCGGTTCGCCGAGCACGGCCCGCCGGTCAGCCTGCGGCTGCCCGCGGGCAGCCCGGCGGCGGCCTGGCCGCCCGAGGTGGCCAGCACCGTGTACCGCGTCGTCCAGGAGGCGCTGACCAACATCACCCGGCACGCACCCGGCGCGCGGTCGGTCGTGGTCTCGGTCAGCCACGACGCGCGGGAGCTCCGGGTCGAGGTCACCGACGACGCTCCCGCCGCCCGCCCGCACCGCCCCGGCGGCGGCTACGGGCTGGTCGGGATGCGGGAGCGGGTCGAGGCCCTCGGGGGCCGGCTCCGGGCCGGCCCGCGGCCCGGCGCGGGCTGGGCCGTCGAGGCCCGGCTGCCGGTCCCCGCGCCGGGCCGGCCGTGACCGTCCGGGTCCTGCTGGCCGATGACCAGGCCCTGGTCCGCGGCGGCTTCCGGCTCATCCTCGAGAGCCAGCCCGGCATCACCGTTGTCGCGGAAGCCGCCGACGGCCCGCAGGCCGTCGCCGTGGCCCGCCGCCTGCGCCCCGACGTGTGCCTGGTCGACATCCGGATGCCCGGCCAGGACGGCATCGAGGTCACCCGCGCCCTGGCCGGCCCGGGTGTGGCGGACCCGCTGCGCGTGGTGATCGTCACCACGTTCGACACCGACGAGTACGTCTACGGCGCGCTGCGCGCCGGGGCGGCCGGCTTCCTGCTCAAGGACGCCGGGCCGGCCCTGCTTATCGAGGCCGTCCGGGCCGCCGCGGCCGGGGACGCCCTCATCTCCCCGTCCGTCACCGTCCGCCTGCTCAGCCGGCTCGTGCCGGCCCGCGGCCCGGCCGCCGGAGCGCGGGACGAGCTGTCGGGGCGGGAGCTCGACATCGCCCGGGAGATCGCCCGCGGGCGGACCAACCGGGAGATCGCCGCCGAGCTGTTCATCTCGCTCAGCACGGTCAAGACCCACATCACCCGCATCCAGGCCAAGCTCGGCGTCCGCAACCGGGTGGAGATCGCCGCCTGGTCCTGGGAGAACCGGATCATGCACGAGTAGGCCGCACCGGCGGCATACGAGCGTGATCGCAGGTCAGGGCCACGTTTCGTAATAAAAGACGTGTCCCGGTTTTACTGGCCCGGCGTTGCGGCCGGGCGGTCGCGGGCGGTGAACGTCAGCCGGTCGCCGTCGACGTCGACGGTGACCTCCTGGCCGGCCTCGATCTGGCCGTCCAGCAGCAGCCGGGACAGCTGGTTGTCGACCTCGCGCTGGATGGTCCGGCGCATCGGGCGGGCGCCGAACTCGGGCTGGTGGCCGTGCTCGGCGATCCAGTCCACCGCCGCCGGCGCGAACTCCACGGTCACGTCCTGGGCGTGCAGCTTGCGCCGGGTCTCCACCAGCAGCAGCGCGGTGATCTGCCGCAGCTCCTCGGCGCCGAGCTGGCGGAAGACGATGATCTCGTCGACCCGGTTGAGGAACTCGGGCCGGAACGAGTCACGCAGCCGGCGCATCAGCTGGTCGCGGAGTTCCTGCTGCTGGACGTCGGGCGAGTCCGCGCCCCACCCGGTGAAGCCGAGCGGGCCGGCCCGGCGGGTAATCAGGTCCGAGCCGAGGTTGCTGGTCATGATGAGGACGGTGTTCTTGAAGTCGACGGTCCGGCCCTGGCCGTCGGTGAGCCGGCCGTCGTCGAGGACCTGCAGCAGGATGTTGAACACGTCCGGGTGGGCCTTCTCGATCTCGTCCAGCAGCACGACCGAGTAGGGCCGCCGCCGCACCGCCTCGGTGAGCTGGCCGGCCTCCTCGTAGCCGACGTAGCCCGGCGGCGCGCCGACCAGGCGGCTGACCGTGTGCCGCTCCTGGAACTCGCTCATGTCCAGCCGGATCATCCGGCTCTCCCCGCCGAACAGGGCCTCGGTCAGGGCCCGCGCCAGCTCGGTCTTGCCGACACCGGTGGGGCCGAGGAACAGGAAGCTGCCCACCGGGCGGTCCGGGTCGCCGAGCCCGGCGCGGGACCGGCGCACGGCCTCGGCCACGGCCGTCACGGCCTCGTCCTGCCCGATGACCCGGTCGTGCAGGCTGCCCTCCAGCCGCAGCAGCCGGTCCTTCTCCTCCTCGGTGAGCTGGCGCACGGGCACGCCGGTCGCCCGGGACACCACCTCGGCGATGTCGCTGACCGCGACCTCCGGCACCGCCCGCGGGTCGCCGTCGAGCCGGGCCAGCTGCTGCCGGACCTGCGCGGCCTCGTCGCGCAGCTGCGAGGCCCGCTCGAACTGCTCGCTGGCGATGGCCTGGTCCTTGTCGCGCTGCAGTTCCTCGGCCCGGTGCTGCAGGTCGCGCCGCTCCCGGCCGGGGGTGCGGGTCCGCAGCCGGACCCGGGCGCCGGCCTGGTCGATGAGGTCGATCGCCTTGTCGGGCAGGAACCGGTCGGTGACGTAGCGGTCCGACAGCTCGACCGCCGCGGCCAGCGCCTCGTCGGCGTAGCGGACCTGGTGGTGCGCCTCGTAGCGGTCCCGCAGCCCGCGCAGGATGGCCAGCGTGTCCTCGACGGTCGGCTCGGACACCAGGACCGGCTGGAACCGCCGGGCCAGCGCGGCGTCCTTCTCGATGTTCTTGCGGTACTCATCCAGCGTCGTCGCGCCGACGACGTGCAGCTCCCCGCGGGCCAGGGCCGGCTTGAGCATGTTGCCGGCGTCCATCCCGCCCTCGCTGCCGCCGCCCGCCCCGACCAGCGTGTGCAGCTCGTCGATGAACACGATCAGCTCGTCGCCGTGCTCGCGGATCTCGTCGGTGATCCGCTTGAGCCGCTCCTCGAAGTCGCCGCGGTACCGGGTGCCGGCCACCACGCCGGACAGGTCGAGCTGGACGACGCGCTTGTCGATCAGCGTGGCCGGCACGTCCTCGTCCACGATCCGCTGGGCGATGCCCTCGACGATCGCGGTCTTGCCGACGCCGGCCTCGCCGATCAGCGCCGGGTTGTTCTTGGTCCGCCGGGACAGCACCTCGACGGTCTGCTCGATCTCGTCGTCGCGGCCGATGACCGGGTCGATCCGCCCCTCGGCGGCCAGCGCGGTCAGGTCCCGGCCGAAGTCGTCCAGGGTCGGCGTGGCCGACCGCTCGCCCGCGCCGGGCGGCGCGCCCGCGCCGGCGCCCTGGGCGGCCAGCGCGCGCTGCAGCGTCTCCGGCGTGACGTGCGCGGCGGACAGCATGCGGCCGGCCCCCGACTCCGGGTTGACGGCCAGCGCGAACAGGATGTGCTCGGGGCCGATGTAGGTCGAGCCCACGGCCCGGGAGATCTGGTGCGCGTCCAGCAGGGCGCGCTTGGCCCCCGGCGTCAGCTGGGGCGGCTCGTCGCGGCGCTCGCGGCCGCCCGCCGCGCGCGCGATCTCGCCGGCCAGCGCGTCCGGGTCGGCCCCGGCGCGGGCCAGCACGTCCCGGGTCGGTTCCAGCCGGGCGGCGGCCCACAGCAGGTGCTCGGTATCCAGGTCACCGCCGCCCCCGTCGGCGGCCTGGGCCGCGGCAGTGCCGAGCAGCTCGCGGGCCGGCCCGCTCATCAGCCGGGTGATGTCGACGCGCTGCACGGGACGCTGCGCGCTGCCCCCGCCGTAGATGCGGGCGAGAAAGTCGTCGAACGAACCGGAACCGAAGTCATCCGGCCCGTAGAAGCCGCTGGTCATCCGAAACCCCCCGGTATGCCCGGCGCCCCCTGCCCCGGGCCGACCCAGGTCACCTACCCGGGTCGCGGGCCGCGACCCCTGGGCGGGCGATTCCCGGCTGACTCAGGCGGCGGCGCGGACCTCCGCGAGGAACCCGCTGACGATCTGGTTGTACTGATCCGCCGCCTGGTAGTAGACGTTGTGGGGGGCCCCGGCGACCTGCGCGAACCGGCTGCCCGGGACCAGCTCGTGCAGGTGGGCGCCCGCCTGTGCCAGCCAGTCGTGCTCGCCCACGACGATCTGCATGGGCGAGGCGATGGCGCCGACCAGCCCGGCCAGCTCCTCGCGGCCGGGGCTGGCGAGCGTCGCGGTCCGGGGATGGCGGAACGCCTCGATCCGGGTCGCGGTCGAGCGCAGCCGCACGTAGCGGTCATACAGCTCGGGCCGGGCGGCCGGGAAGTCCGGGGTGAAGCCGCCCTCGGCGCCCACGAACAGGACGTCGTCGCCGATCGGCTCGGCGGCGGGCCGCGGCCGGCCGGGCGCGCCGGGCGGCTGGACCCCCATGCCGGAGGGGATGAGCGCGGCGGCCCGGTCCGGGTGGCGGGCCGCCCAGCGCAGCAGGGTGAGCGCGCCCATCGAGTTGCCGGCCAGGACCGGGCGGTCGATGCCCAGGGCGGCCAGGAATCCCTCCAGCTCGTCGGCCCGGTCGGGCTCGGGCTGCCCGGCGGGCGAGTTCGCCGAGTGCCCGTGGTTCACGCTGTCGTAGGCGATGACGCGGAACTGGCCGGCGAACGCGTCCACCTGGTGGTACCACGCCTCGGCGCAGGACCCGAAGCCGTGCAGGAACAGCAGCGGGGGACCGTCGCCCCGCTCGGTGTAGTGCAGGTCATTCCCGAGCACGGGCACGAACCCCATGGGCGCCTCTTTCCTCCGCGCTGTCTGGTTTCTCAGCAAACGTACACCCCGCCACCTGGGCGTCCTATCATCGCGGGCATGGGGTTTTCGGGGTGGAGCGCCGAGGCGATCGACTTCTACGACGGCCTGGAGGAAGACAACTCGAAGGCCTACTGGCAGGCCCGCAAGGCCGTCTACGAGCAGGCCGTGCTGCGCCCGATGCAGGAGCTGCTGGCCGAGGTGGAAGGCCAGCTCGGCCCCGGCCGCATCTTCCGGCCCTACCGCGATATCCGCTTCAGCGCGGACAAGTCGCCCTACAAGACCGCCATCGCGGCCACGGTCGGCGGCGCCGGGTACATCCAGTTCTCGGCGGCGGGCCTGGCCGCCGGGCGCGGCCGGTACCTGATGGAGCCCGACCAGCTGCAGCGCTACCGCCAGGCGGTGGACGCCGAGCCGTCCGGGCCCGACCTCGCGCGGCGGGTGGCCGCCATCCGCGCGGCCGGCATCGAGGTCACCGCCCGCGACCGGCTCAAGTCCGGCCCGCGCGGCTTTCCCGCCGACCACCCCCGGATCGACCTGCTGTGCCTGAAGGGGCTCATCGCCTGGAGGCAGTGGCCGGCCGGGGCGTGGCTGGCGAGGCCCGGGGCGAAGGCGCGGCTGCTGGAATTCTGGGCCCGCGCCGAGCCGCTGGAGAGCTGGCTGGCCGCCAACGTCGGCCCCGGCGAGTAGTCCTCGCCGTTGTTTCCCGCGCGTTAATCCGATGTGCCGCCTCTTGACGGCCGGATGATCAAGGCGTTATCTGGTGGTTTTCCGGACTTTTCGCGGAATCAGAGGCTGGCATGAGATCGAGATCGAACCGTTTCACACGCCACAAAATCGTCGGCGGGCTCGCGGCCGTCTTCACGGTCGCGGGCCTGGCCGCGGCCGCCGGGCCGGCCGCTGCGTCGCCCGCGCCCCACACGCTGCCCGGCAGCATGCCGCGCTGGCTGCACCAGGCCCGTGAGCAGGGCGCGCTGCCCTCGTCGCAGCAGATCGGCTTCGGCGTGCTGCTGGGCATGCGCGACCCGGCCGGCGCGGCCGCCGAGGTGCAGGCCCTGTCCGACCCGACGAGCGCGACCTACGGCCAGTGGCTGACCAACAAGCAGTTCGACGCCACCTACGCCCCGGCGCCGGCCAGCGTCGCGGCGGTGCAGGGCTGGCTCCGCTCGGCCGGCTTCCAGGTCACCAAGACGCTGCCCAGCGGCATGTACGTCGAGGCCAGCGGCTCGGTCGCGCAGGTGGACAAGGTCTTCGGGACCTCGGTTCACAACTACGCCTACCTCGGCAAGACGGTGCGGGCCAACGCGACCGCGCTGAGCCTGCCGGCCAGCACCCCGGCCGCGGTCAGCAGCGCGATCGCCGGGGTCGTCGGCATCGACCAGGGCTCGACCCTGAAGACGCCCGCGGACACGCTGCCCGGGCCGCCGCCCGGCGCCCGCTACGGCGTGCAGCCCTGCTCGGCGTACTTCGGCCAGAAGGTGGCCACGGCCCAGCCGGCCGCCTACGGCAAGCACCAGCCCTACGCGGTGTGCGGGTACGTCCCGCAGCAGTACCAGTCGGCGTACGGCGAGAGCGCGCTGCTGCGCAGCGGCGTGACCGGCCGCGGGGTGACGGTGGCCATCACCGACGCCTACGCCGCGCCGACCATGCTGGCCGACGCCCAGAAGTACAACCAGGTGCACGACCAGCCGCTGTTCGGCCCGGGGCAGTACAGGCAGATCACCCCGGCCGCGAACGGCTACGACATGGAAGCCGAGTGCGACCCCCAGGGCTGGTACGGCGAGGAGTCCCTCGACGTCGAGGCCGTGCACGCCATGGCTCCCGGCGCCAAGATCGTCTACGTCGGCGCCGCGGACTGCGGCAGCGGGCTCGATGACGCGTGGGCCAGCACCATCGACAACCACGTCGCCAACGTGATCACCAACTCCTGGAACGACGGCACCGACGACATCAGCCTGCTGGGCTCCGACTACGTGAAGTTCTACCAGCAGTTCTCGATGGAGGCGGCGATGACCGGGATCACCGTGAACTTCTCCAGCGGCGACGACGGCGACGACACCGCCGGCGGCACCGACATCACGGCCAAGACCGTGGAGTTCCCGGCCGACCTCCCCTACGTCACCGGCGTCGGCGGCACCAGCGTGGAGATCGGGAGCCGCGGCCAGTGGCTCGGCGAGTACGGCTGGCAGAGCGACTACTCGGTCCTGACCAACGGGATCTGGACCCCCGACCCGCCCGGAACCTACAGCTCCGGCGGCGGCGGCGGGACCAGCGTGCTGTTCGCCCAGCCCTTCTACCAGCAGGGCAAGGTCCCGGCGAGCGTGTCGGAGTACTTCGGGCCGACGCCGATGCGGGCCGTGCCCGACATCGCCATGCCCGGTGACCCCAACACCGGCTTCGAGGTCGGCGAGACCCAGGTGTTCCCGAACGGCACCTACTGGGATCAGTACCGGATCGGCGGGACGAGCCTGTCCTCGCCGCTGATGGCGGGCGTGGTGGCGGTGGCCGACCAGTTCAGCCACAAGTCGCTGGGCTTCATCAACCCGCTGTACTACAAGCTCCTCGGGACCCCGGCGCTGCACGACATCTCGGCGCCCGGTTCCCCCGTGTCCCAGGTTCGCACCGACTACGTGAACCTCCTCGACAACAGCCAGGGCCTGCTGTTCAAGCTGCAGACCATCGACGTGCAGAGCACCACCCTGCACGACACCCGGGGGTACGACGACGAGACCGGGGTGGGGACGCCCGACGGTCCCGCCTTCTTCCTCGGCACCCTGATCGCCGGGCACTGACGGACCCCGGCCGGGGGCGGCGCCCGCCGCCCCCGGCCGGACCCCGTTGGTAGCCTTCGGCGCATGGGCGAACCGGCGGACACCAACGCGGAACTCTGGCAGTCCGAAGGCGTCGTCGCGGCGTGGGCCGCCGACGCGGGCCGGCGCGAGCGCAGCCGGGCCGAGCCGCTGGAGTTCCTCGCCGGCCTGCTGCCGTTCGGCGAGCAGGACGCGTTCACGTTCCTGGACCTGGGCGCCGGGACCGGCGCCGCGTCCCGCGCCGTGCTGGAGCGGTATCCGCGCAGCACCGCGCTGCTAGCCGACTTCTCGACCGCGATGATGAGCGCGGGCGAGCGCGAGTTGCGGCCGTTCACCGGGCGCTATCGTTACGTCGAATTCGACATGTCGTCCGGCCCGTGGCCGGCCGCGATCCCGGTCGCGCTGAACGCGGTGGTGACCTCGATGTGCGTCCATCACCTGCCGGACGAGCGCAAGCGGGGACTGTTCCGCGAGATCTTCGGGCACCTGCTGCCCGGCGGGTGGTACCTCAACTTCGACCCGGTGCGCGCCGCGGACCCGGTGGTCGAGGCGGCCTGGACGCGGGTAGCCGATAAGCGCGATCCGGAGGCGGCGGCCCGGCGCCTTCACCGCACCCCGCAGGAGCAGGCCCGCTACGACAATCACGTCCGCTACCTGATCCCATTGGATCCGCAACTGGGTTTTCTGCGGTCGGCCGGCTTCGCGGGCATCGACGTCTACTGGAAGAACCTCGAGAACGTCATCTACGGCGGATGCCGCCCCGGCGAACCCTAGATTTCGCTGAAAGACTGATCCCAGATGCTGACAAAGCGGCGCTGACCAGGCAGGGTGTTAGGAAATTCGCCAGCTGGGTGGACCGAGGACCGGGTGAGATGCAGGACATCCTTTCGATTTACGCGCAGGCCCAGCCCGGCAAGCCGGGCGTGATCGACGACAAGGGCCACGGGAATGTCGTCGTGTGGAGCTACGCCGAGCTCGAGGCGCAGTCGAACCGGGTGGCCAACGTTCTGCTGTCACTGGGGTCCGGTCCGGGTCACAAGGTCATCTGGTGCGGGCCCAACTCGCCTGAGGTCGTCGCGGTCATGAACGCGACGCGGAAGATCGGCGCGGTCGCGGTCCCGCTGAACTACCGGCTCACCCCGGAAGAGGCGCTGTACGTCATCAACCACAGCGACGCCGAGATCGCCTACGTGGACGCCGAGCACGCGGGCATGTTCGCCGCGCTCCGCGGCCAGCTGGAGAAGGTGGCGCACATCGTGGCCGTCGGCGGGCCGGCCCCCGAGGGCATGCTGGGCGACGCCGACATCGCGGCTGCCTCCAGCCAGGCGCCCGACGTCGGCGAGGCGGGCGGCACTGGCGGCACGATGATCTACACCTCGGGCACCACGGGCAAGCCCAAGGGCGCGGTCCGGACCGGGAACCCGGACCCGGAGGCGGTCGGCGCGCTGCTGGGGCTGTTCGGGTACCGGCCCGATGACGTCTACCTCACCTCCGGCCCGCTGTACCACAGCGGGCCCAGCGCCTTCATGGCGGCCGGGCAGGCCTTCGGCCAGACCGTCGTCGTGCAGCGCAAGTTCGACCCCGAGGACTGGCTGCGCCTGGTCGACACCTACCAGGTGAGCTCCACGTTCTCCGCCCCGGCCCTGATCCGGATGGTGTGCGCGCTGCCGGACGAGGTCAAGCAGCGGTATGACCGCTCCTCGATGCGCGTCATGCTGGCCAATGCCGCGCCGTGGAGCTTCGCGCTGAAGCAGCAGTACGTGGCCGATTTCCCGCCCGGGTCGCTGTGGGAGGTCTACGGCTCGACCGAGCTGGGCGTGGACAGCGTCCTGCGGCCCGAGGACCAGCTGCGCAAGCCCGGCTCCTGCGGCCAGCCCGCGCCCGGCATCGAGATCCGGCTCCTGGACGACGACGGCCAGGAGGTCACCGGGACCGGCCCCGATCACCCCGGCGAGGTGTACATCCGGTCCCAGTCCGTGTTCGACGCCTACTACAAGAACGACGCCAGCTACGACGCGAACAGCCGCGGCGACTTCCACACGGTCGGCGACATCGCCTACTGGGACGACGAGGGCTACCTCTATATCTGCGACCGCAAGACCGACATGATCATCTCCGGCGGGATGAACATCTACCCGGCGGAGATCGAGGCGGCCCTGGACCAGCACCCGGAGATCTACGACGTGGCCGTGTTCGGCGTGCCGTCCGACCAGTGGGGCGAGGTCGTGCACGCCACCGTGGTCCGGGCGCCGGGCTCGTCGCTCACGGCCGAGCAGGTCACGGCGTTCGGCCGCGAGCACCTGGCCAGCTACAAGGTGCCCCGGTCAGTGGACTTCACCGGCGAGCTGCCCCGGACCGGCTCGGGGAAGATCCTCAAGCGCCAGCTCCGCGCGCCGTACTGGGCGGGCCGCACGGCGCAGGTCGGCTGAGCGCCCCCGGCGGTGCGTCAGTAGCTGCGGGGCAGGCCCAGCACGTGGGAGCCCAGGAAGTTGAGCACCATCTCCTGGCTCACCGGGGCGATCTTGAGCAGCCGGGCCTCCCGGAAGTACCGCGCCACGTGGTACTCCTCGGCGTAGCCCATGCCGCCGTGGGCCTGCAGCGCGCGGTCGGCGGCGTCGAACCCGGCGTCGGCGCACAGGTACTTGGCCGTGTTGGCCTCGCGCCCGCAGGGCCGGCCCTGGTCATAGAGCCAGGTCGCCTGGCGCAGGGCCAGCTCCGCCGCGTCGAGCCGGGCCAGCGAGTCGGCCAGCGGGAACTGGATGCCCTGGTTCTGGCCGATCGGCCGCCCGAACACGACGCGCTCGCTCGCGTAGCGCACGGCCCGGCGCAGCGCGGCCCGGCCCAGGCCGAGGGCCTCGGCCGCGACCAGCATCCGCTCGGGGTTGAGGCCGTCCAGCAGGTAGCTGAATCCCCGGCCCTCCTCGCCGACCCGGTGCGCGGCCGGGACGCGCAGGTCGTCGATGAACAGCTCGTTGGAGGTGACCGCGTTGCGCCCCATCTTCCGGATCGGCCGGATGTCGACGTGGTCGCGGTCCAGGTCGGTCAGGAACAGGGTGAGGCCGTCGGTCTTGCGCGGCGAGTCCTCGAACCGGGCCGTCCGGGTCAGCAGCAGGATCTTCTCCGACTCCATCGCCTTGGTGATCCACACCTTGCGGCCGCTGATCACGTAGTCGTCGCCGTCGCGCCGGGCGAAGGTCGTGATCCGGGTGGTGTCGAGGCCGGCCCCCGGCTCGGTGACCCCGAAGCAGACGTGCAGGTCGCCGCGGGCGATGCGGGGGAGGGTCGCGGCCTTGAGCTCGGCCGAGCCGTGCACGATGACCGGGTGCATGCCGAAGATCGACAGGTGCAGCGAGCTGGCCGCGTTCATCCCGCCGCCCGAGGCCGAGACCTCCTCCAGCAGCAGCGCCGCCTCGGTGATGCCGAGGCCGTGGCCGCCGTACTCGGGGGGCGTGGTGATGCCGAGCCAGCCGGCGTCGGCGAAGGCCCGGTAGAACTCCGCCGGGAACTCGTGCGCCGCGTCCTTGTCCAGCCAGTACTGGTCGTCGAACCGGGCGGCCAGCTCGGCGGCGGCCTTGCGGAGGATCGCCTGGTCCTCGGTCAGCTCAAAGTCCACGACGTGACCAGCCCTCTCGCGATGTGCCACCGATCCTAACAACGGCGGGCCCGGGGTGACGGGGTCTGCGGCGGGAGCCCCTGCCGACCCGGCCCGGGGACACATTTATGATCACGCTTAACCGCGAGGCCGCGGCCACCCCCACAGCAAGGACCACGCAGTGACCGCTGAGCCCGTCGTCAACTCCAGCACGCCAGATCCGGCCGGCGACCCGGCGTCCCGCAGCGCCGAGGGGTTCTTCCGCGCTGACGGCGACGCGCTGATCCCGGCCGGCTTCGCGTCGAGCCCGTGGGGCGCGGTCCTGCACGGCCGGCTGATCGGCGGCCTGACCGCGCGCGCGGTCGAGCAGGCCCACGCCGGGGACCCCGACCTGATGTGCAGCCGGCTCACGATCGACATGTTCCGGTCGGCGCCGCTGGCCCCGGTCCGGGTCGGCGTCCGGCCGATCCGCACCGGGCGGCGCATCGCGGTGCTCGAGGTCACCGTCGCGAACGACGACGGCCCGGTCGGGCAGGGCAAGGCCGTGCTGCTGCGCCGGTCACAGCAGCCCGAGGGCACGTTCCGGCCGACGCCCCCGTGGGGCGCCCCGACGCCGCCGGAGCTCGGCCCGCCGCCGGCCAGCCCGGCGGCCGGCCGCCGCTGGACCGCGCCCTGGGAGTCGTGGAGCGCGCGCCCGGCCGCCGCCGAGCCCGGCGCGCTGCGGGCCGGGCTGTGGATCCGGGAGGTCCACCCGCTGATCACCGGCGAGCCGCTGACCCCGCTGGTGCGGCTGTCGATGGCCGCCGACCTGGCCAGCCCGGTCGCCAACGCCTCGGACCGCGGGCTGGACTTCATCAACGCCGACTACACGATCTACCTCGGGCGCGACCCGGTGGGCGAGTACATCGGCATCCAGCCCTACGGGCACGTCAGCGAGCGCGGCGTGGCCGTCGGCCAGTGCGTCGTGCACGACCTGGCCGGCCCGGCCGGCTTCGTCGCCACCACGGCCGTGGCCAACGTCATGGCCCGGCCGCCGGCCGGCGGCTGAGGCTTTTACCCGGGCGGCCGCTGCTATCCGGGCGGCCGCTGCTACCCGGGCGGCCGCTGCGGCCGCTGCGGTCAGGCCAGCCAGCGGCGCGCGCCGCTGGCCCGCAGCAGCCGGCCGAACTGCAGCCCGGGGAAGTGCGCGGCCGCGATCAGGGCGCCGCTGCCCTCCAGCTCGCGGCTCAGCGCGGCCCGGGTCCGGGCGGCGAGCGCCGCGTCGACGTCGAACAGGGCGTCCCACTCGTCATCGACCAGCTGCACCGGGCAGTGGACCACGTCGCCGAGCATCACGGCCCGGTCGGTGCCCGAGGAGGCGACGATCACGGTGCTGCCCGGCGTGTGGCCGGGCGCGGCCAGCGTGTCGATGCCGGGCAGCACCGGGCCCGAGCCGGACCAGGTCTCGAACCGCTCCTTGGCGCCGGCGAGCAGCTCGGTCACCTCCCCCGGGTGCTCGACCATGAAGTGCTCCCAGTCGGCCGCGGCGCACCGGTAGGTGGCGGCCGGGAACACCGGCCGGCCGTCGTCATCCGCGGCCCAGCCGACGTGGTCGAGATGCAGGTGGGTGAACAGCACGTCGGTCACGTCGCCCGGCGCCACCCCCAGGCCGGCCAGCGCGGTCAGGAACTCCCCGCCCTGGATGCCCATGATGCGGCGGCGCCCGACCCCCAGGTCGACCAGGACCGTGCGCGTCCCGTCCCGGATCAGGAACCCGCCCATGGCGAAGCCGAGCAGGCCGTCGGCGTCCAGCAGGTCCTGGTGGGCGGCCCACTGCTCGTCCGTCGTGCCCCGGAAGGTCAGCGTCGGCGGAAAGCGGGCGGTCCCGTCGATCACGGCGTCAATGCGCAGATCTCCGACATCCATGCCCCGAACGTAACCCGGCCGCGGCGGGCCGGCAACGGGGCGCGGGCCGGCCGCGGGGGAGCGCGGGCCGGCCGGATTCCGGCCCGGCCCCCGACGTAGGTTGGGAGTTCCGGTGGCGGGCCCCGCCGCCGCCCGCCGCCCAGACCGGCCCGGAGGCAAGATGACGACACCGATGAGCCCGATGGACTATCCGGCGGGCGCCACGCCCACCGGGGACGGAATCGCGATCGGCGCCGGCCCCGTCACCGTGGACGCCTACGTCGACTTCCTGTGCCCGTTCTGCCGGCGGTTCGAGCTGTCGGCGGGCCCGACGCTCACCGGGCTGGTCGCGGACGGGCAGATCACGGCCGTCTACCACCCGATGTCCTTCCTGGACGGCGCCTCGACCACGCGGTACTCCTCGCGGGCGGGCGCGGCCTCGGGCTGCGCGGCCGACGCCGGGAAGTTCGCCGAGTACGCCTACGCGCTGTTCGCCAGCCAGCCGCCCGAGGGCGGGCCGGGCCTCAGCGACGACGAGCTGGTGAAGCTGGCCGCCTCGGTCGGGCTGGCCGACGGGTTCGAGTCATGCCTGCGCGCCGGGCGCTACCTGGACTGGCCCCCGTACGTGACCTCGGTGGCGACCGCGCGCGGGGTGACCGCCACGCCGACGGTCCTGGTCGGGGGCGTGCCGGTGGCCCCGGACGGCCCGGCCATCGCCGCCGCGGTGAGCGCGGTATAACTGCCGTCCTGCGATCCCGGCCAGGGCCGCTAGACCCCGCTAGACCTCCAGCGGGCGGCCGCCGGGGCAGAGCAGGCCGGCGATCCGCAGTACCTCCCGGTCGCGGCCGGCCGCGCCGAGCAGCCCGATGCCGAGGCGCTGGCCGCTGGCCCGGTGGCGGACGGGAATGACGAGCTCGGGCCGCCCGGCCAGGCCCGCCGGGGCGGTGAACCGGAAGGCGCGGGCCCGGAACGCGCTCAGCTCGCCGGCGCCGGCGCTGCGCCGGGGCGGCAGGCCGGCCATGACCGGCAGCACCGCGATGGTGCCCGGCGGCAGGGCCTCGTCCAGTCCGCGCCGGTACCCGGCCCGGTCGCCGTCGTCGTCGCGGGCCTGCGAAGGCGGGGCCGCGCTCAGGCGCTGCGCCCGCTCGGCCCGGCCGCGGACGTCGGCCGCGAGGGCCGCGCCGTGGGCGGCCAGCCACGGTCCGTGGGCCCGCCACACCTCCCGGGCCTGGATGCGGGCGAACAGGTCCGCCGCCTCGTCAGTGACGAACGCGGCGAGGTGGCCCTCGGCCAGCGGGCCGCCCGCGGCGCGGGCCGCCGCGCGGGCCGTGGCCCAGGTCGCCGCGGCCGCCTCGGGACTGATCCCGGCCAGGCCGTCCGCGGCCACGACCACCCGCGGGGCGGTGTCCGGGACCCGGTCAGCGGGCGGGGCGAGCACGGCCAGCACCCGCCCGAGCGTCCCGGCCGCGCGCGCCAGGATCCCGACGGTATCGAACGACGGCGCCAGCGGCAGGACGCCGCTGGCGCTGATCAGGCCGTGCGTCGGCCGGAGGCCGAACAGCCCGCAGGACGCCGCCGGGACCCGGATCGAGCCACCGGTGTCGGTGCCGAGGCCGACGTCGGCCAGGCCGGCCGCGACCGCGGCCGCCGGCCCCGACGACGACCCGCCCGTGAACCGGCCGGGGTACTGCGAGTTCAGCGGGGCGCTGCCCTCGCCGGCGTTGCCGATCAGCGACCAGGCGAGCTGGTCGAGCTTGGCCAGGCCCGCCACGGCGGCGCCCGCCGCCAGCAGGCGCGCCACCGCCGGCGCGGTCCGGGCGCTCGGCCCGTGCGTCGCGCGCCACCGGGCATGCCCGAACGAGGAGGTGCGGCCGGCGACGGCGATCATGTCCTTGACCGCGACCGTCAGGCCGTCCAGCGGCCCGGCCCCGGTCGCCGGCAGGCTGGCCGAGCCCGGCACCCAGCAGTCGGCCGGCGCTTCGCTCACCACCCCGCCCTACCCGCCGCGGCCGCACCCCACCCGCGCCCGCCCGTGTCGCGCCGCGTCCCCGGCTCCCGCCGCCCCTAGGCTGCCCGCATGCGCATCGTGATCCTCGGCGCCGGGTTCGCCGGCCTGGAGCTCGCCACCTTATTGTCGGAGGAGTTCGGCGCCGACGCCGGCGTGGTGCTGATCGACAAGTCGGACCGGTTCGTCTTCGGCTTCTCGAAACTGGACGTCATGTTCGGCCGCGCGCCCGCCGATCACGTGGCGCACCCGTACGCCGATCTGGCCCGGCCCGGCGTCCGGTTCGTCCAGGCGCCGGTCCGGTCCCTGGATCCGGCGGCCCGGCGGGTAGTCACCGACACGGAGACGTTCGAGGCCGACATCCTGGTCGTGGCCCTCGGGGCCGACCTGGACCCGGCCGCCACGCCGGGGCTGGCCGAAGGCGGGCATGAGTTCTACACCGTCGCCGGCGCGTTCGCCCTGCGCGGGGTGCTGGAGCGGTTCGCCGGGGGCCAGGTGGTGGTGGGCGTGACGTCGGCGCCGTTCAAGTGCCCGCCCGCGCCGAGCGAGACCGCGTTGATGGCGCACGACTTCCTCACCGAGCGCGGCCTGCGCGATCGCTCCGAGGTCGCGCTGGTGATGCCGCTCCCGGTGCCGATCCCACCGTCGCCCGCGGCGTCGGAGGCGATCCTCGCCGCGTTCGCAGAACGCAACATCGAGTGGCATCCGAACCGGTTGGTACGCGGGCTCGATCCGGCCCGCAAGATGGTGATGCTCGCCGACGACACCGAGATGCCGTACGACCTGTTCCTCGGCGTGCCCGTCCATCGGGTGCCTGCGGTCGTGCAGGAGTCGGGGCTGTGCGTCGACGGGTGGATCGCCGTCGACCCGCTGACCCTGGCGACCCCGTTTCCCGGCGTCTACGCCGTCGGCGACGTTACGACCGCCGGCGTGCCGAAGGCCGGCGTGTTCGCCGAGGGCGCGGCGCGCATCGTCGCGCAGACACTGATCGCCAAACTACGAGGCGGCGAGGGGCCAGGGCCGCACCTCGGGCGCGGCACCTGCTACATCGAGTTCGGCGCCGGGCGGATCGGCAGCGTCGACATCGACTTCCTCTCCGGACCAGAGAAAACCGGCACGTTCAACGCGCCGTCGGCTGAGCAGATGGCGCTCAAGGAGGCCTTTGGCGCCAGCCGCCGAGCGCGCTGGTTCGGCCTCTGAGCCAATCAGGACAGCACTGAGTGATGCTCCAGTTCGCCGGGACGATCCTCGGCGGCACGCAGCGAGTGGCGCTCCATCAGCTCCAGCTGAAGGTTGCGCGGCTGCTCGCCAGGCTCCGCGCGGCGGCGATGCCAGACATCATCGGCGCGAAGCTCCCAGGAGCTCTGGTTGTCCGCGAACGCCCGCTCGAGGGCGTCCAGCAGCTCTGCGCGCAGCTCAGGC
>DASYBB010000131.1:0-11874 GCA_036501025.1 Streptosporangiaceae bacterium | reverse complement strand
CCGGCCGGAGCACGCGCTGGCATGCCAGGCCGGTGCCGACCAGGGCCGGTGACCTGGTCTTCTGGGTGGAGCCGCCTATCGGAATCGAACCGATGACCTATTCATTACGAGTGAATCGCTCTGCCGACTGAGCTAAGGCGGCCTGCCGCCCCGGAACACGGCGGCTGGACGAGTCTACCGGTCCGGCGGGGTGTCGCGCGCGCCCCCGTACATCGCATCGTGGGCCTGCCGCGACCCGCAGACGCTGGCCTTCGGGCAGGCGGTGCGCCTGCCGTCCTCGGCCATCCGCACCACGACCCGGTCACCGGGCACGTTGTGGCCCACGACCGTCCCCGGCCCGTCCGGGGTCTCCACGCTCTCGCCGAGCTTCGGGGCGCTGGCCCGGAAGTCCTGGTACAGCGGGTGCTCGTACTTCAGGCAGCACATCAGCCGCCCGCACGCCCCGGCGATCCGCAGCGGGTTGACCGGCAGGTCCTGGTCCTTGGCCATCCGGACCGAGACCGGCTCGAAGTCCTTGAGGAACGTCGCGCAGCACAGGTCCCGCCCGCACGGGCCGATCCCGCCCTGCAGCCGGGCCTCGTCGCGCGGCCCGATCTGGCGCAGTTCCACCCGCGCCCGCAGCTTCCCGGCCAGGTCGCGGACCAGCTCCCGGAAGTCGACCCGGTGCGGCGCCCCGAAGTAGATGGTGAAGACGTTCGGCTCGTCCAGGTAGTCCACCGCGATGACCTTCATCGGGAGGCCGCGCTCGCGGATCAGCCGCCGGGCCGCGACCTTGGCCTCGCCGCGCCGTTCCCGGTTGGCGTCGTCCCGGCTCAGGTGCTTCTCGCCCGCCAGGCCCGCGCACACCGGCAGCCCGCCGATCTCGTCGTCGACCCACTGCGGCGCCCAGACGCACTCGGCGACCTCCGGGCCGGCGTCGGTGGGCACCAGCACCTTGGTCCCGACCGACACCTGGTAGGGACCCGGGTCCAGGTAGTAGAGCCGACCGCTCCGCTGGAAGCTCACCGCCATCATCATGGTCACGCCCACTACATTACGGTGCGATCACGACGCAGCCCCCCGCAGGTAACCCCAGATTCCCCCGAAACGAATACCGGACCGCCCGCCGCGCACCCCGAGACGGCCGCGGCTACGGGCGGGACTGGTCCCCGACCAGCGCGATGGTCATCTCTTCCACGGCCAGCAGCGGCGCCACCGCCACGGCCAGCCGCTCCCGGCATTTCATGATCGCCTCGATCCGGCGCACCGTGGCCTCGGGCCCGGACGCGGCCGCGAGCGCGCCGAGCTCGTCGCGCTGGGCCTCGTTGGCCAGCTCCACGTCCGCGCCGAGCTGGAGGGCCAGCACGTCCCGGTAGAACCCGGCCAGGTCGAGCAGCGCCCGGTCCAGCGAGTCGCGCTGGACCCGGGTCGCCCGCGACTTCTGGCGGCCCTCCAGGTCCTTCAGCGCCCCGGCCGCGCCGCGCATGGCCGCGGCCACGCCCTTGCCGGTCGAGCCCTCGCCGTAGGCGCGGCGCATCGCGTCGCGCTCGGGCTCGTCCAGCTCGGCGGCCGACGCGTCGGCGTCGGCCTTGGCCGCCTTGACCAGCTGGTCGGCGGCGGCCAGGGCGTCGCCGAGCTTGGCCACGTGCCGCGGCACGGCCAGCACGTCGGCCCGGCGCCGGGCCGCCTCGGGGTCGGTGGCCAGCCGCCGGGCCCGCCCGATGTGGCCGTTCGCCGCCCGGGCCGCGTCCAGGGCCTGCTCGGCGCCGATGCCCTCGGCCCGCAGCACGGCCGCGACCGCCTCGGTCGGCGGGGTGCGCAGCGTGACCAGGCGGCAGCGCGACCGGATGGTCGTCGGCAGGTCGTCTGCGTACGGGGCGCACAGCAGCCAGACGGTCCGCGGCGCGGGCTCCTCAATCGCCTTGAGCAGGGCGTTGGCGGCCTGCTCGGTGGCCCGGTCGGCGTCCTCGAACAAGATCACCCGCCAGCGGCCGCTGACCGGCGAGGCCGCCGCCTTGAGGACCAGGTCGCGGGTCTGGCGGACGCCGTAGGACAGCCCGTCCGGCCGGACCAGCAGCAGGTCGGCGTGCGAGCCGACCGCGACCTGGCGGCAGGCCGGGCACTCGCCGCAGCCGTGGCGGGGACACAGCAGCGCGCCGGCGAACTCGCGGGCGGCCACCGACCGGCCCGAGCCGGGCGGGCCGGTGAACAGCCACGCGTGCGTCATCGCGCTGCCGCCGGCGGGGTCGTGCGCGGCGACGACGGCCCGGCTGAGCTGCTCGACGACGGGCTCCTGGCCGACCAGCGCCCGGAACGGGCCGGTGCCGGGAGCGCCCGCGGCCGACAGGCCCGGCGCTGGCGTGCTCATGGTCAGTCCCCCGCCCTCGTCCTCAGTCCCCACCTGTAATCAGTCCCGCACCGCCGGGAAGCTGCCCGTGATCTCCTCGGCCATCGTCGGCACCGGGTCGGGCAGCAGGTCACGTACCCGCGACTGTATCTCGCGGCTAAGCTCGCCGGGCTCCTGCCGGGCGTCCAGGACCAGGTAGCGGCCGGGGTCGGCCTGGGCGCGGGCCAGGAAGCCGGCCCGGACCCGCTGGTGGAACTCGGTCGGCTCGGACTCCAGCCGGTCGCCGGACCGGGCCCGGCGGCCGAGGCCGTCGGCGGGCGGCAGGTCGAGCAGGATGGTCAGGCCGGGCTGCAGGCCTTCGGTCGCCCACCGGTTCAGCTCGGCGATCTCCGCCACCGGAAGCTGCCGCCCGGCGCCCTGGTAGGCCAGGGTCGAGTCCACGTAGCGGTCGGTGACGACGATCGCGCCGCGCTCCAGGGCCGGGCAGATGACCGCGGCCACGTGCTCGGCCCGGTCGGCCGCGTACATCAGCGTCTCGGCCCGCGGGGCCAGCCCGTGGTGGGTGTTGTCCAGCAGCAGCGCGCGCAGCCGCATCCCGACCTTGGTCGCGCCCGGCTCGTGCGTGGCGACCACGTCGAAGCCCTGGTCACGCAGCCAGATGGCCAGCAGCCGGGCCTGCGTCGACTTGCCGGCGCCCTCGCCGCCCTCCAGGGCCAGCAGCAGCCCGTGCGGCTCGCGCGCGGCCGGGCGCTCCTCCGGCCGGCCGGGCACCGGGGGCGGATCCTCGCGGCGCAGCGCCGCGTGCAGGTCGGGCAGCAGCGGCATCCCGGTCCGGTCGTCCATCTGGTGGTAGGACACCCGGCCGAGCGTCAGGGCGACCGCGGCGGCCAGCAGCAGCACCAGGTTGTAGCCGACGCTGCCGTAGCTGACGTTGGCGACCTTCAGCACCGACCCGCCGGTGATCATGTGCACCAGGGCGCTGAGGCCGGCCGCCAGCGACGGCGCGATCGCGATGACGGCGAACAGGATGACCCGGATGGCTGACTGCAGGAACGCGAAGGTCCGGCCCCTGGTGTCGTCGTCCACCTCCAGGCCGACGACGGTGTAGCCGGTCACGTAGGCCACGCCGGCGCACGCGCCGAGCAGCAGCACCAGGATGATGACCACGATCAGGTTGGGGATCACCGCGATCAGCGCCAGCGGCAGCGCCGCGGTGGCGATCGACAGGCCGAATAGGCGCCGCCGCGAGAACCCGTGCAGGATGCGCAGGCCCAGGAACATGCCGAGGGCCAGGCCGAAGAAGATGGCCGAGAACACAGCGCCCCAGCCCGCGCTGCCGCCCTGCAGGGTGTTCTTGATGTAGGACGGCCCAAGGCCGACGACCACGCCGCCGGCCGCGAAGGCACCGGTCATGCCGAGGACGATGCCGCGCACCACCCGCGTCTGGCCGAGAAAGCGCCAGCCCTCCCAGATCGACTTGAGCACCGACGGCGACGAGATGTCGCCCGATCCGCCGGTCCGGCGCGGCAGTTCGCGGAGCGAGACGATGGTGAGCGCCGATACCACGAAGGTGACCGCGTTGAAGTACAGCGCGAGGTTCACCGGGTTCGTCGCGAAGTAATGCGACACCTGGCCGAGGGCCCGGCTGGCCAGGGCCAGGATGGAGAACAGCAGGCCCGCGATGGGCGCCGTGCCGTAGGTGGTGAACAGGCTGTACTGGTTGGCCTGCTCGAGCTTGTCGGGCGGCACCAGGTTCGGCACCGACGCGTCCTTGGCCGGCGACCAGAACAGCGACGCGCACGAGGCCAGGAACTGCGCCACGTACAGCCAGGTCAGCTTGTCGACGACGCCCACGGCCAGGTTGAGCGGGATCGAGATGTACAGGACGGCCCGGACCACGTCGCCGATGACCATGTTCAGGCGGCGGTCGAACCGGTCGGCGATCGCCCCGGCCAGCGGGCCGAAGATCAGGGCCGGCAGCAGGGACGTCAGCCAGACGCCGCTGACGGCGACCGCGCCGCGGCTGCCGCCGAGGTCATTGGCGAGAATCGAGAGGGCCAGCAGGCTCAGCCAATCCCCGAGGCTGGACAGCGTCAGGGCAATCCACAGCCGCCGGAACGGCCGGATCGACAGCACGCTGCCCCGGCGCTCTCGCTCGCCCAAAGGGGACCTAATGTTCACGGCGCCAGCGTATCGGCACAACGCGCCCGGCTAGCTCTCCTTCGGCTTTGCCCTGGCTCGTGGCTTAGCCGGCGCCTTGGCCTTGGATGCCGTCGCCTTCGGCTTGGCCGTCCGGGTGCTCCCGGCCGCGGGCCGCCGCTTGGGCGCGGGCGCCGCGGCGCGCCGCTCGGCCAGCAGCTCGATGGCCCGCTGCGTGGTGATGTCCTCGACCGTGTCGCCCTTGCGCAGCGAGGCGTTCGTCTCGCCGTCGGTCACGTACGGCCCGAACCGGCCTTCCTTGAGCACGATCGGCTTGCCGCTGGCCGCGTCGTTGCCGAGCTCGCGCAGCGGCGGGGCGGCCGAGCGGGCCTGGCGGCCGCGGGTCTTGGGCTGGGCGAACAGCTCCCTGGCCTGATCGAGCGTCACGGTGAACATCTGCTCCTCAGACTCCAGCGAGCGGCTGTCGTCCCCCTTCTTGACATAGGGGCCATAGCGACCGTTCTGCACGGTTACCGGTTCCCCGTCGAGGTCGCCCAGCGTTCGGGGCAGCGTCAGCAGGCGCAGCGCGTCGTCGAGGGAGATGCTGTCGAGGTCCATCGACTTCAGCAGCGAGGCGGTGCGCGGCTTGTCCTTGGCGCCCTCCTCCAGCTGCTCGGTCACGTACGGGCCGAAGCGCCCGGCCTTGGCCACGATCGTCTTGCCGCTGGCCGGGTCGGTGCCGAGGATCTTCTCCCCGCTGGGCCGCGACAGCAGCTCGGCGGCGAACTCCGGGGTCAGCTCGTCGGGCGCGGTGCCCTCGGGCACGTTGGCCCGCTGGCCGTCGCGCTCGAGGTAGGGGCCGTACCGGCCGACCCGCACGACGATGTCGGTGCCCGCCAGCGGGAACGAGCTCACGCCCCGGGCGTCGATGTCGGACAGGTCGCTGACGAGTTCCTTGAGCCCCTCCTCGCCGTCCGCGCCGAAGTAGAACCGGGTCAGCCACGGCACCCGCTCGGCGTCGCCCTTGGCGATGTCGTCGAGCGCGTCCTCCATCCGGGCGGTGAAGTCGTAGTCCACGAGCTGGGCGAAATGCTGCTCCAGCAGGGCCACCACCGCGAAGGCGGTGAACGACGGGACCAGTGCGGTGCCCTTCTTGAACAGGTAGCCGCGGTCCAGGTTGGTGCTGATCATGGTCACGTACGTCGACGGCCGGCCGATCTCGCGGTCTTCCAGCTCCTTGATCAGCGAGGCCTCGGTGTAGCGGGCCGGCGGCCGGGTGGCGTGCTCGGCGGCCGCGAGGTTGCGCGCGTCCAGCGGGTCGGCCTCGGCCAGCGCCGGCAGCCGGCGCTGGTTGTCGTCCAGCTCGGCGTCCGGGTCGTCGGAGCCCTCGACGTAGGCCTTGAGGAAGCCGTAGAAGCCGATGATCTTGCCCGAGGCGCCGAACTCGGCCTCGCGGCCGGGGGTGGCCTCGGCCGGCTGCGCGCCGGACCCGGTGACCGTGATCGGCTCGGCGGCCGGGGCCTGGCCGAGGATGCGGACCGCCACCGACTCGCCGGTCGCGTCCTTCATCTGCGAGGCGACGGTGCGCTTCCAGACCAGGTCGTACAGCCGGAGCTGGTCGCCGGACAGGCCGGTCGCGGCCGGGGTCCGGAACGAGTCGCCGGCCGGGCGGATGGCCTCGTGCGCCTCCTGCGCGCTCTTGACCTTGCTGGCGTAGGTGCGCGGCTTGTCCGGCACGTACTGCGCGCCGTACAGCTCGCTGGCCTGCCGCCGCGCCGCGGTGATCGCGGTCTGCGAGAGCGTGATCGAGTCGGTCCGCATATAGGTGATGTGGCCGTTCTCGTACAGCCGCTGCGCCATCTGCATCGTGTACTTGGCCGAGAAGCCGAGCTTGCGCGCCGCTTCCTGCTGCAGCGTGGTGGTGCGGAATGGCGCGTAGGGCTGGCGGCGGTAGGGCTTGCGCTCGACCGACTTCACCGAGAACGTCGCGGCGTCGCCGAGCCGGGTGGCCAGCGCCGCGGCCGCCGCGCCGTCCAGGTGCAGCGGCGCGGTCGCGCCGGCCGCGCCGGACTTGAGCGTGCCGACCGAGCTGAAGTCCCGGCCCTGGGCGACCCGGCGGCCATCCACGGTGACCAGGGTCGCGGGGAAGGAGGTCAGATCGAGCGGGTCGGCGCTGGCCCGGTCGGCGACCTGCTTGGCGAACTCGGCCTCGAGGTCCCAGTACTGGGCGGGCCGGAACGCGATCCGCTCGCGCTCCCGGTCCACGACCAGGCGGATGGCCACCGACTGGACGCGGCCCGCCGACAGCTGCGGCATGATCTTCTTCCACAGCACGGGCGACACCTCGTACCCGTACAGCCGGTCCAGCACGCGGCGCGTCTGGTAGGCCTCGACCATCCCCGCGTCGACCTCGCGCGGGCTGGCCACGGCGCGGGCGATGGCCTCCGGCGTGATCTCGTGGAAGACCATGCGCCGGGCCGGGACGGTCGGCTTCAGCTCCTCCAGCAGGTGCCAGGCGATCGCCTCGCCCTCGCGGTCCTCATCAGTGGCCAGGAAGAGCTCGTCAGCGTCCTTCAGCGCGGCCTTCAGCTTGGAGACCTGCTGGCGCTTGTCGGAGTTGACGACGTAGAGGGGCTCGAAGTCGGCGTCCACGTTCACGCCGAGCCGCGCCCAGGGTTCTTTACGGTACTTAAGGGGAATTTCGGCCGCCCGGTCGGGCATGTCGCGGATGTGACCGATGCTGGACTCGACGACATAGCCGTCGCCCAGGTAGCCCGCGATCGTGCGCGCCTTGCTCGGCGACTCGACGATGACCAGCGCCCGGCTGCCGTTGGCGCGCGTGCCGTTGCCCCGGGCGCCGCTGCTGCGCGCGCCGTTGCCCCGGGCCGCGCCCTTGGCGCCGTCCTTGTCGCTGCCCTTGGCGGACGTTCCCGTCCTAGCTGCCACGATCTCCACCCTCACATCCCCGGTCGCCCTGGAGGCTACCGCAGGAGCCCTGTCTGTACTGGTGCTCCTGTCACAACTGTCCTCGGACCCCGGGCCCGCATGGACTAACTCGCTCCCCCGGGCCGGGTGTTCCCGGCCGCCCTCAGGTGATTTCCTCAAGGTGATTGAACCATCGCCGCGGGAGAGGACAATAAGGAGTGATGGCGGAGTACTCCTACCTGGTGCTCAACTTGCCGCGGGGCACCTCACGGGACGCGGCCCGTCGCATCCTGACCGACCATGCCGAGTACGGCCACTGGGAGCTGTCCCGCCTGCGACTGTATGCGGACGGGAGCAGAAAGGCGACTCTGCGCCGCAAGGTCATCCGCGCCGTTCGCACGGAGTTGCCCGGCCCGCCACCGGACGGCTACTCGCGCGTCTTCGGCTCAGCCTGGGATTAGTGCGGCGGCGGCCGCGGCCAGGGGCTGCCGTGGCAGTCCGCCGGCCGTGGCCGCCTGAGCGGAGCGCGGCGCCCTCAGTCAGCCCGTCACGAGGATCAAGCAGCCCAGGCCCCGGCCGGCCCGCCGCGATCCCGCGCCACCGCGCTGTGGCACGGCCGCAGGCCAGCGCCCGGACCAGGACCTGATCGGCAACACAGGCAACCCTCCTGCGTGACCAGGCGTTAGCACCCGTGGGGAGACCTCCCCGGAACCCGCCCGGCACGAGACAGCGTTCTCACGTCTCGCGCACGATCCGTAACGATAGCACTACTCACCGTGCGCATCGTCTTTTCTGACGTAACGGGGTCCGGATCCGGACTGGTCCTTGTTCTGCCTGATCAGGGGGCCGGGGACAGGCCACGCGCGGCCGGGCTAGCAGCGGTCCAGGAAGTCGTCGAGCACGCGCACCCCGAACTGGAGCGCGTCCACCGGCACCCGCTCGTCCACGCCGTGGAACATCCCGAAGAAGTCGAGGTCGGCCGACATCCGCAGCGGCGTGAAGCCGAAGCAGCGGATGCCCAGCCGGCCGAACGACTTGGCGTCGGTGCCGCCCGACAGGCAGTACGGGACCAGCGTGGCGTCAGGGTCCTCCGCCAGGATGGACTGCGACATGGCCGCGACCAGGTCGCCGTCGAAGGTGGTCTCCACGGCGGGCTCATGGTGCACGAACTCCCGGGTCACCCCCGGCCCGAGCAGCGCGTCGACCTCGCTCAGGAAGTCGTCTTCGTAACCCGGCAGGAACCGGCCGTCGACCTGCGCCGTGGCCGCCTGCGGGATGACGTTGACCTTATATCCCGCCGACAGCATGGTCGGGTTCAGCGTGTGCGACACCGTCGCGCCGACCATCTTGGCCAGCGGGCCGAGCTTGGCCACCACACTGGACAGGTCGTCCGGGCTGAACTCGACGTCCAGCGCGGCGCACGCTGCCCGCAGGAACGCGTAGGCCGCCTCGGTCTCCCGCGCGGGCCAGTCGTGCCGGCCGATCCGCGCGACCGCCTCCGCGATCGCCGTGACCGCGTTGTCGGGCTGGATCATCGACCCGTGCCCGGCCGTGCCGCGGGCCGTGAGCCGCAGCCAGGCCATCCCCTTCTCCGCCGTCTGGATCAGGTACAGCCGCCGGCCGCCGATCGTCGCGCTGAACCCGCCGACCTCGCCGATCGCCTCGGTGACCCCCTCGAACAGGTCCGGGTGCTGGTCGACCAGGAACCGGGCGCCCCACTTGCCGCCGGCCTCCTCGTCGGCCAGGAAGGCCAGCACGATGTCGCGGCTCGGGCGGCGGCCCTCGGCCAGGCGCTGCCGCACCACGGCCAGGATCATCGCGTCCATGTCCTTCATATCCACGGCGCCGCGGCCCCAGACGCAGTCCTCGGCGACGTCGCCGGAGAACGGGTGCACCCGCCAGTCGGCGGCGTCGGCGGGCACCACGTCCAGGTGACCGTGGATCAGCAGCGCGGGCCGCGACGAGTCAGTCCCGCGGATCCGGGCCACGACGCTGGCCCGCTTGGGGTGCGACTCCAGCACGACCGGCTCCAGCCCGGCCTCGGCCAGCTTCGCCGCGACGTACTCGGCGGCGGCCCGCTCGCCGGGACCGGAGTGATCACCGGGATTAGTGGTGTCGATCCTGATCAGGTCGCTGGCCAGCGCGGCGACCTCGTCCTGGGCGCTAACCTGGCCGGCGCGGGAAGAGTTCTCGGTCATCTGAACATGGTCGCACCAAGCGCGAGTTCGGGCGGCGATGGCCCCGGCGGGCTGGTCTCGTCTCGCCCTGTGCCGCCCAAGTTTGCTATCGTGAGGCCGCCCCGGCGTCAGCCGCGGGTCCACGTCCGGGTGGCGGAATAGGCAGACGCGCTAGCTTGAGGTGCTAGTGCCCCAAAAGGGCATGGGGGTTCAAGTCCCCCCTCGGACACAATAAACCCCATAACCGGCCGTTTTATGGCAGCCCGGATTGTCACCCGGGCGCAGGCTTGCGCCTGGTCCGGGCGGCCGGCGGGTTTTCTTCTCCATGAGGCTCTTCGAGCCGGGTTAGCTTGCTTTCCTGATAGTGGTCTTGGCGGTTTCGCAGGCACCTGCCTGCAGGGTTCCGGGGGCCGGGTCGTAGGTAAGGGTGATCCCGCGGTCGCGCAGGTAGCCGATCACGTCCTCGGCGCCGGCCTGAGGCCGGGCGTCGGCTCCGCGACGGGTGCGCCTTCGCCGCCCGTCCGTCCGCTCGGTCCTGGTCAGGAGCAGTACAGGGCGGGCAGGTGCGGCAGGATGCGGTCTTCCCGGATATAGGCGTTCCTCGGCCTGTCCGGGTCGGGCGGGGCGGCACTGGTGTGGCCGTGGCGGCACCGGTAGGCGGCCTTGCCGTTGGACCAGGCTCATTCCATCCACCGCCCGCAGTCCCCGCAGGCCAGCAGCCCGGCCAGCAGGTACCGCCGCTGCTCCGGCACTGTCACATCGCCATGGGCAGCGGGACCGCGGACGGCATTGATGTCCTGGGCGGCGATGAAGTCGGCCTCGCTGACCAGGGCCGGGTGGGCAGGCCGGGCGGAGATGACCCACCCGTCGGGGAGGTTCCACCGCTGCACGCTCTTGTGCCCGAGGCTGGTGTTGGCCGGTTCGGCGAGCTCGGAGTCGGTGCGCTGCCGGTTCCAGACCTGCCGGCCGGTGTACCGGGGGTTGCCCAGGATGGTCGTCACGGTGCCCAGGGTCCACGCCATGCCCGTGCGGTGCGGGTTCCGGCCGGGGTCGGCTGCTGACGGGCACGGGACGCCGGCCTCGTTCAGCGCGCGGGCGATCCGGGCGCGGCTGTGCCCGGCCAGCCGCTGAGCGAACATCCACGCCACCACGTGCGTGCCGGGGTCGGACTCCAGCCGGTGCGCCCGCCGGCCCCAGGCCGCATGGGCCTTCTTCGGGTGCGGCCCCGCGTCACCCAGCCGGTACCCGTACGGAGGCCGACCGCCGAGGTACCGGCCCTGGTCGCGGTCTGGGCAGCCATCGCGGTGCGGACCCGGGTGCTGGTCCGGGTGATCTCCCGCTTCGACGACAGGCCCAGCACTGTCATCGCCTGCTCGTCATGCTCTGAGGCGTAGTTGACCCGGCCGCCTGCCTCGGGCAGCCACAGCTGGACCTCGTAGTGCTCGAACAGCGGGACCATGGACGCGTACTGGGCGCCGTAGAAGGCCCGCTCGTACTCGCCGATCACGATCGCGTCCCAGCCCCGCCCCGGGAAGCGGAGCTGGTAGCCGCCGTCTAGGCAGAACCCGAGCAGGTCAGGCGCCTCGTGGTCGTTGACGCCGCGCATCAGCACCGCGTTAACCTTCACCGGGGCCAGGCCGGCGTCGGCCGCAGCCGCCAGGCCCGCCAGCACGTCGTGCAGCCGCTCCCGGCGGGCCAGTGCCTTGAACGTCTGGCGGGACAGGCTGTCCAGGGACACGTTCAGCCGGTCCAGCCCGGCGGCGGCCAGCGGCCCGGCGAGCCGGGCCAGCCCGATGCCGTTGGGGGTAAGCGAGATCTCAGGCCGCGGCTCCAGCGCCGCCGCGGCGGCGACGAGGACGGGCAGGCCGCGGCGCAGCAGCGGTTCGCCGCCGGTGAACCGGACCTCGGTGATGCCCAGCCGGCGCACCGCGACCGAGATCAGCCGGGAGACCTCATCATCGGAGAGCAGCGCGGGGCCGGGCAGCCAGTCCAGGCCCGCGGCCGGCATGCAGTAGGAGCACCGCAGGTTGCACCGGTCGGTGACCGATACCCGCAGGTCGGTGGCTATCCGGCCGAATGGAGTCTGCTAGCACGACTCTCGCCTCCGTCCCGGGTCCCTGCTCGTGATCTTCCCCGGTGGGCGCGCCTTCGTGGCCTGGCCTGCAGGTCTCCTAGCCGCCGGCCATGGCGCCGATGATGAGGTAGGGCTCGGTGCCGGCGGCGACGGGCGGGGGGAGCGGGGTGTCGGGCGGGTCGTGGGAGAGGTCCTGCTCGCAGGCGAAGAACCGGATGAACGCCCGCCGCGGG
>DASYBB010000130.1:0-2956 GCA_036501025.1 Streptosporangiaceae bacterium | reverse complement strand
CCTGGCGGCGCCGCTAGGCCGGCCGGCCTCAGCTGACGGGCCGGCCGTTCACGGTCAGCGTCACGTCGATGTTGCCCCGGGTGGCGTTGGAGTACGGGCAGATCTGATGGGCGGCGGCCACGATCCGCGCCGCCAGCTCCGGATCGGTCACCTGCGGCAGGCTGACGTCGAGCTCCACGGCCAGCTTGAAGCCGCGCTCCTCGGTGGGCAGCAGGCTCACCTGGCTGTCGATCGAGACATCGCCCACCTCGGCCCGCTCCCGGCGGCCGGCCACGCCCAGGGCGCTCTCGAAGCAGGCGGCGTAGCCCACCGCGAAGAGCTGCTCGGGGTTGGTGCCGCCGCCCTCGCCGCCCATCTCCTTCGGCGAGCGGAGCTGCACGTCCACGAGGCCGTCATTCGTCCGCCCGTGGCCGTTGGCCCGGCCGCCCGTGACCGTTGCCTCCGCCGTGTACAGAACTCGCGCCATCTCAGCTCCAGGTTCATCTGCGGACCGATCACTCCCGTTCCACGGTACCCGCCGGGGTGCCCGCCGAAGCTAGCTGAGCGAGCGATGATTGCGGCGCGGGCCGGGCGTCTGCCTGATAACCGGCTATCGCGTGACCGACCAAAGGAGCCCGGATGGCCATGCTGATCTACTCGGCGATCGCCTCGGCGGACGGCTACGTCGAGGACGCCGCCGGCACCTTCGACTGGGCGGCGCCCGATGAGGAACTGCTGCGCTGCGTCAACGACCTGGAGCGCCCGATCGGCACCTACCTGTACGGGCGGCGGATGTACGAGACGATGCGCTACTGGGAGACCGCCCGCGAGCGGCCCGGCCAGTCCCCGGCCAGCCTGGAGTTCGCCGGCCTCTGGCGGGCCGCCGACAAGATCGTGTTCTCGGCGACGCTCCCGGCGCCGTCCACGGCCCGGACCCGGATCGAGCGGAACTTCGATCCGGGCCTGATCCGGGAGCTGAAGTCGGCCGTCGGCCGCGACCTGACCGTGGGCGGCGCGGACCTGGCCGGCCAGGCCATCCGGGCCGGGCTGGTCGACGAGGTGCAGCTGTTCCTGGTTCCCGCCATCGTGGGCGGGGGGAAGCGGGCGCTCCCCGACGGCGCCCGCTCGGATCTGGAACTGCTGGACCTGCGGCGGTTCGGCAGCGGTGCGGTCCACCTCCGGTACGGCCTCAGGCCGGCCCGTTCAGCCAGTCGATGATCAGGTCGTTCTCCTCGCTGGGATAGGTGTGCGACAGGTCGCGGAGCTCGCGGTACCGGACGCGCGCGCCCGCGGCGGCCAGGACCTGGCTGGCCGTGCGCGCGACCTGGACGGGGAACATCCAGTCCAGGGCGCCGTGGACCAGGTAGACCGGCAGGCCCGCCGTGCGGGACGGGTCAGAGATGTCCATCAGGATGGGATGGAAGCCCGCCGCGACCGGCGCCAGGTGGCTGAACGGCGAGCTCTCCATCAGCCCGCTCAGCAGGGTGAAGGTGCCGCCGTCGCTGATGCCGGTGAGCAGCATCCGGGCGGGGTCGATGGTCCACTCGGAGCGGATCAGCTCCACGATCCCCTGCAGGTGGGCGATGTCGACGTCCGGCTCGCTGAGCGACCACGTGTCGCCCGTCGCCGTCGGCGCGACGACGATCAGCCCGCGGCCCCGGGCCTCCCGGACCCACGTCCACAGGAAGGCCCGGCCGTGCCCCGAGCCGCCGTGCAGGGCCACCACCAGCGGCACCGGGGTCGCCGGGTCCAGGTACTCGGGCACGTACACCGAGAACCCGCCGCGCGTGCCGCGCTCGTTGCGGGTGTGCCGCACGCCGGTGCCGGCCGCCGGGTGCTGGGCGAGCCGCTCCCGCAGCGGCGCATCGTCGCGCTGCGGCGGGTTCAGGAACCAGCGTCCGACTTCCGGCAGGACGGTGCTCAGCGGGTACAGCGCCTCGACGGCGCGCGTGTACTGGCCCAGCGCGCGAAAGGACCCGCCCATCCAGCCCGGCGTCAGCGCCGCCTCGCGCAGGCCGGCGCACGCGCTCACGGCCAGGCCCGCCGACTCGCCCAGCCGGCCGGTGACGCCGGCCGCCCCGGGCGGAGGGGGACCGGCCCGGAGCCGGCGCGCGGCCTCGTCCAGGGCGGCGTCCTGATCGCCGATCAGGCCGGCCAGCGCGGAGATCCGGGGCGGGTGCATGCCGCGCGCGATCGCCGCGAGGGTGTCGAGGGTGCCGGTCAGGCGGGCCACCACCAGAGCGACCTCAGCCGGGACGGGATCCGGGGCATCCGATGCGGAGTCACTCATGACAGCCATGATCACCCGGCGAGCCCGGTTTGTGCACCCAAGGAATTATTTGCGCACCGCGGCCCTCGGTCAGACGTACAGGCGGCGGGTCACGACGCCGTCGGCGACGTCGCGCCCGAGCCACACGGCGAAGTGGTCGCCGATGTCGAAGTAGTCCGCGGCATCGTCGGCGTACAGCGCGATGGTCGCGATGGCATGGTCGGCGCCGAGCCATCCGGGATGGTCGTCGCTGGTCACGAGTGCGCTGAACACCTTGGTGCCGTGGCTGTCGTGATGGTGCGCCCGCAGCACCATCCGGTGCATCTGGCCGCCCTCGTCGCCGGCGCCGGCCGGGGCCGGGCTGAGCATCGCCCGGAACTTGTACCGATGAGTCATGACATCACCCCTCAGCCCCGGCGTCGCGGTGGCGGGCGCCCCGCCGAATGCCGGTAGCGCTACGTTTTCATCGTAGCACGATATAGTTCGGCGGTAATCACCGCTCGACCTCGTAGCGCAGGTGGGTGACGCCGGGCGCGGGGACGGCCTCGACCAGGCGGAGCCGCACCTGCCCGGGGAGGGCCTGGAAGAACGGCCGGCCGGCGCCCAGCAGGACCGGCACCTGATGCAGGATCACCTCGTCGACGAGCCCCGCCTGCAGCGCCGCGGTCACGACCCCGCCGCCCATGAGGCCGACGTCCTTGCTCCCGG
>DASYBB010000129.1:0-27635 GCA_036501025.1 Streptosporangiaceae bacterium | reverse complement strand
GTGCTCGTTCATCTGGCCGTGCGCGACCGCCACCCGGGCCTCGGGCACCAGCTCGGCGATCCGCGCCTCGGGGACCAGCTCGGCGATCTGCGCGGCGACCCGGCGGATGGAGCTGACCCGGTTGTGCACGAAGAAGACCTGCCCGTCACGCAGCAGCTCACGGCGGACGGCCGCGGCGACCTGCTTGGCCTCGTACGGGCCGACGAAGGTCAGCACCGGGTGCCGTTCCTCCGGCGGCGTCAGGATGGTGGACATCTCGCGGATTCCCGCGACGCCCATCTCCAGCGTGCGCGGGATCGGCGTGGCCGACATCGCGAGCACGTCGACCTCGGTGCGCAGCCGCTTGAGGTATTCCTTCTGCTCGACGCCGAACCGCTGCCCCTCGTCGATGATGACCAGGCCGAGCCGCTTGAAGCGGGTTTCGGGCTGCAGCAGCCGGTGCGTGCCGATGACCACGTCGATCGTGCCGTCGGCCAGGCCGCGCAGCGTCTCGGCCGTCTCGGCGCTGCTCTGGAACCGCGACAGCGGCCGCACCGTCACGGGGAACGGCGCGTAGCGTTCTGAGAAGGTGTTGAAGTGCTGCTGCGCGAGCAGCGTGGTCGGCACGAGCAGCGCCACCTGCTTGCCGTCCTGCACCGCCTTGAACGCCGCGCGCACCGCGATCTCGGTCTTGCCGTAGCCGACGTCGCCGCAGATCAGCCGGTCCATCGGCACCGACCGCTCCATGTCGCGCTTTACCTCGTCGATGGCCGTGAGCTGGTCGGGGGTCTCTACGTAGGGAAACGCGTCCTCAAGCTCGCGCTGCCAGGGCGTGTCCTGCCCGAACGCGTGGCCGGGCGAGGCCATCCGGGCCTGGTACAGCCGGATCAGGCCGGCCGCGATGTCCTTGACCGCCTTGCGGGCCCGGCCCTTGGCCTTGGCCCAGTCCGCGCCGCCCAGCCGGTGCAGCGCCGGCGCCTCGCCGCCGGAGTACCGGGTGACCTCGTCCAGCTGGTCGGTGGGCAGGTACAGCCGGTCGGCGGGCTGCCCGCGCTTGCTCGGCGCGTACTCGATGACCAGGTAGTCCCGGGTCGAGCCCGCAACGGTGCGGCTGGTCATCTCCACGTACCGGCCGACGCCGTGCTGCTCGTGCACGATGTAGTCGCCGGGGGTGAGCTGGAGCGGGTCGATGCCGCCGCGGCGGCGGCTCGGCATCCGCCGGTCCTTGCGGGTCCCCGAGCGCTGCCCGGCCATGTCGGCCTCGGCCAGCACCGCGAGCCGCACCGACGGCCACACGAAGCCCGACTCCAGCAGCCCGGTCGCCACGCTGGCGATGCCCGGCTCCGGGACGGCGGGCAGGCCCCCGTCGCCGGCCCCGTGCGCGCCGAGGCCCTCGCCCCGCAGCAGCTCGGCCAGCCGCTGGGCCGGCCCGTGGCCCTCGGTGACCAGGACGACCCGCCACTGCTCCGACAGCCACCGGCGCACGTCGCCCAGCACCCGGCCGGTATCGCCGCGGTAGGCCTCGGCGGGAACTGCTTCCATCCGGAACGCTGGCCGGTCGCCACTGTCGTCCGGCTGGCCGGCCTCGCCCAGGTCCGGCTCGGCGACCGCGGCCTCGTCCGCCGAGGTCGCGAACGGCGTGATGGTCCACCAGGGGATGCCGAGGTCGGCCGCGGACGCGCGGACGTCGGTGATCGCGCGGAACGCGGCGCCGCCCAGGTCGATGGGCACCTGGCCGCCGGCCGCGGCGTTCACCCAGGACGCCTCGAGGAACTCCTGGCTGGTGCTGACCAGGTCGGCCGCCCGGGCGCGGATGCGCTCGGGGTCGCAGGCGATCACGATCCCGTCGCCCGGCACGTAGTCCAGCAGCAGCTCCATCCGGTCGCACAGCGTCGGCGCGAACGCCTCCATGCCCTCGACGGTGATCCCGTCGGCGAGCTTGGTCAGCACCTCGCCCAGCCCCGGCCACTCGCGGGCCAGCTCCTTGGCCCGCGCCCGCACCCCCGGCGTCAGCAGCAGCTCGCGGCACGGCGGCGCCCACAGCCCGTCCTGCGCGATCTCCAGGCTGCGCTGGTCGGTGACCTTGAAGTAGCGGACCTCCTCGACCTCGTCGCCGAAGAAGTCGACCCGCAGCGGGTGCTCCTCGGTCGGCGGGAAGACGTCCAGGATCCCGCCGCGGACCGCGATGTCGCCCCGCTTCTCGACCAGCTCGGCCCGGACGTAGCCGATGTCGACGAGCCGGCCGACGACCTCCTCGAGGTCAGCCTCCTGGCCCGGCGCCAGCCGGACCGGCACCAGGTCGCCGAGCCCGCCCGCCATCGGCTGCAGCAGGCTGCGCACCGGCGCGGCCACCGCGAGCAGCGGCCCGGTCCGCGGGTCGGACGGGTCGGGGTGGGTCAGCCGGCGCAGCACGGCCAGCCGCTGGCCCGAGGTGTCGGAGCGGGGTGACAGCCGCTCGTGCGGCAGCGTCTCCCAGGCGGGGAAGTAGGCAACCGAGTCGGGCGGCAGCAGCGAGCTGAGCGCGGCGGTGAGGTCCTCGGCCTCGCGGGCCGTGGCCGTCACGGCCAGGATGAAGCGGCCCGAGTCAGCGGGACCCGGGTCGGCCAGGGCGGCGGCGAGCACGGGGCGCAGGGCCGGGGGCGCGATCAGGTCGCCGCCGCCGGCCGGGCGCAGTGCGGCGTGCTCCAGGGCGCGCCGCAGCGCCGGGTCATCGCTGACGGCCCGGAGGAGTCCGGAGAGGCTCATCGCATCCTTCTGCAAGCGTTGTGGCTGGGAGCGTTGCGGGAGACTGGCGTTTCGGGAAGCCCCTCAGCTGCGGGGCGCGACGTAGTTTTGGGCAGCGTGATAGGCCCGCGAAAGCGCGACCGGGACGCTCGCGGAGCACCGGAGTCACCGGCAGGCGAGCCGGCGCAGTCCTACCGATAGCTTACGGGCTCGACCGCGATGAGGCTAAACGCCGCCCGATTTCCCGGCCATCCCGCCGGGCCGGCCGCACGCCGTTCAGCCACTCAGGGTATCTGAATGACTACTATCTGACAGCGTGGCGAGCAGGAACAGGCAGCGCAAGGCTGGCACCGGCCCAAGGGCGGACGCAGGCCCCGGCGCGGGCATCGGGCCGGGTCCCGGATCCGGGCTCGACGCGGCCGGCGAGGCAGACGACCTCTCATCCGCCGGAAGGCACCGGGCCGGCCCGCCGGCCGGCCCGGTGCCGGGCCTGCCGGCCACCGGTGCCGGGCTGTTCACCTGGTCGGTGCTGGACTACGCCGCGCGCCGCCCCGGCCAGACCATCTCGGTGATCCAGGCCGGCTGCGCGACGGCCGGCCCCGACCTCGACTTCGCTGCGCTCCGCGCCAGCCACTGCACGGCCACGCTGACCCTGCTCGACGACGACAACCCGGTCACCCGCGCCGCGGTGACCGCCCCGGACGCGCTGGCGGCCCGCCCGGAGCTGGCCACGGCGCTGCTCGGCGACCTGCGGACCGCGGCGCTGGTCCCGCGCTCGGTGGACGTCGTGCACTGCTGCCTCCTGCTCGACCGGATCAGCAACGCCGAGCTCGTCCTGGGCCGCCTGGTGGACGCCCTGCGCCCCGGCGGGCTGCTGCTGCTGCGGGCCGCCGACCGGTCCAGCGCGGCCGGCTTCCTCGACCGGCGGCTGCCCGGCCCGCTGCGCGCACGGGCCTGGCGCACCCTGCGGCCCGGCGAGCCCGGGCCATACCGGGCCAGCTACGAGCCGGTGACCTCGAGCGCCGGGATCAGGATGTTCGCCGGCCGGCACGGCCTGGTCATCACCCGCCGCGAGGTCAGCAGCCGCCTGGACGGCCCCCGCCGGCATCCCGTCATCCGGTGCTCGCGCTGGCTGGTCGCGACCGGATCCCGGGGCCGGCTCACCGCGGCGCACGATGAGCTGCGCTACGTCATCCGCAAGCCCGAAGACCAGTTCGCCCGCGTGCTGTGAGTGACCTCGCCGGGGCCGGGCAGGCCGGCGGCGCGTGTAGCCTCATGGTTGCCCGAGCGGCGCCCGGGTCGTGAAAATGAGGTTCGGCATCCCGCGAGCGGGCGCGGGCGGGGAGGACAGACGTGACTTCGCAGGCTCAGGCCGATTCGGCAGCTGACCAGGCCGATTCGGAGGCTGACCTGAGCGCCCCCGGCGGCAGCGCGACGGGATCCCCCGCGGCCGCGCCCACCTGGACGCTGGCCGCGCCCCAGCTCGCCGACCTGGAGCTGCTGCTGTCCGGGGCCTTCGCCCCGCTGGCCGGCTTCATGACGCAGGCCGACGTCACCGCCGTCGTCGACTCGTGGCAGCTGGCCGACGGCACGCCATTCCCCATCCCGGTGACCCTCGATCTCCCGGCCGATGCCATCGCGGCCGACGCGACCCGCCTGGCCCTGGCCGACCCGGAAGGGACGCCGCTGGCCATCCTGGAGATCACCGAGCGGACGGCCGCGCCGGCCCCGGCCAGAGATGGCGGCGCGCTGGTCCGGCTGGCCGGCCCGCTGACCGCCCACCGGGTCCCCGAGCACGGGCCGTTCCGGCGGCTGATGCGGACCCCGCAGCAGGCCACCGCCCAGGCGCCCGAGGGCCCGCTGCTGGCCTGGGCCGGCCGCGGCCCGCTGCACCGCCGCCAGATCGGCCAGCTCCGGCATCTGGCCGGCCAGCTCAAGGCGCGGATCCTCGTGCTCCCCCTGGTGGCCGGCGCGGCCGAGGTCGTGACCCGGCCGGAGTCCCTGGTGCGGGCTACGCTCGCCGCGGCGGGCAGCCTGCCCAGCGACACCCGGGTCATCCCGGTGCCGCTCGCCCGGCGGCCGCCGGGCACCGCCGCCGCGGGCCACGTCCGCGAGCTCGCCATCCGGGCGAGAATTGCCGCGGCCTACGGAGCCACCCACCTGATGGCCGAGTCGGCTGAGCTGGCCGGCCTCGCCTCCGTGGCGGGCGGGTACCAGCTGCCGGGCGCTCCGATCCTGGTGCTGCCGGCCGGCGACTGGGCCTATGACCCGCGCGCCGAGGTCTGGCGGCCGCTGTCGCTCATCGAGGCCGGCACCGAGCAGGCCGACCTGTCCGCCGACCAGCTCGGCGACCTGCTGGACGCCGGCGCCCCGGTGCCCGAGTGGTTCACCCCGCCCGCCGTGGCGCGGGAGCTGCGCCGGGCGCGGCCGCCCCGCTCCGAGCGCGGGTTCGTCCTGTTCCTGACCGGCCTGTCGGGATCGGGCAAGTCGACGATCGCCCGCGACCTCCGGGATGTCCTGACCGAGCGCGGCGACCGGCGGGTTTCCCTGCTCGACGGAGATCTGGTCCGGCAGCTGCTCTCGGCCGGCCTGACCTTCTCCCGCGAGGACCGCGACCTCAACGTGACCCGGATCGGCTTTGTCGCGGCCGAGGTGGCCCGGCACGGCGGCATCGCGATCTGCGCGCCCATTGCGCCATTCGCCCGGACCCGGGCACGGGTCCGGGAAATGGTCAGCGAAGTGGGCGACTTCCTGCTCATTCACGTCGCGACGCCCGTAGAAGTATGCGAGGCCCGCGACCGAAAAGGCCTGTACGCCAAGGCCCGGGCCGGCCTGATCCCCCAGTTCACCGGTGTCTCGGACCCCTACGAGGAGCCCGCCGACGCCGACCTGGTGATCGACACCTCGCTGCTCACCGAGCAGGAGGCGGTCGCCGCCGTGCTGCGCATGCTGACCTCCGGCGGCTGGCTCGGCCCCGAGCGATCCTGAGCGGTCCCGGGCCGGCGGCCGGGCGCAGCGCCTAGTCGCCGTCCTCGGACTGGGTGCCCTCGCTGATGCGCTCGCGCGCGTTGCTGATCCGCTGCGAGATTGACCCGGCCATCGCCTCGCGGTATCGCGCCAGCACGAGGTAGCTGACGATGGCGCTGATCACGGCGGCCAGCCCGACCAGCAGGATGTTCCGCGCTCCGGCCAGGTAGAGCAGGCCGAGCGCGACGGCGAAGAGGCCCAGCCGCAGCGCCGTGTAGTACAACGTGGCACGCATGAGCCCAGCTTATGGCCCGCCGCGACCGCCTGTGCGCCGGGTCGGGCCTGCCCGCCGGCAGGCGGCCATACGGCAACAGGCCAGCACAAGGCCCACCAGAACTGATTTTACGGAATCTAGGGATAAAAACGCTGCTTGTCGATATCTTCTGCGACACTTAGGACAGCTGTCCGGTAGATCCAGGAGGGGCCTCATGGAAAGTACCAGTGAGCGGCTGCTTACACCCGGAGAGGTAGCGGCCCTCTTCCGTGTCGACCCCAAAACGGTCACCCGCTGGGCCGCGTCCGGGCGGATTGGCAGCATCCGCACCCCCGGCGGGCACCGCCGGTTCCGCGAGTCTGAGGTCCGGGCACTGCTGGGCGTGGACGCCAGCACGGCGGACTCCGCCGTCTGACGACCGCGGGCTAGATCAGGCGCCGCCGGACGGGGCGGGCGGGGCGCCGGCGCCGCCGCGGCGGGCCAGGAAGTCCTGGAACTCGCGGCGGAGTGGCTCATCCCCCTCCTGCCATCTCCGGCGCCGCTCGTCATACTCGTCCTGGGTGATGGCCTCCTCGGCGAGCCGGGCATAGTCCGGGTCATCCGGGCCGATCTCGACGTACGCCTCGCTCATCAGCTGGCCGTCGTCGCTCACCGCGGAGTCCGGCACCAGCAGGTTGCCGTTGGGTAGCCGTATGACGTACATCGCTCGCTTGCCCACTCCAATCAGATGCCGTAGCGCATGTTGAAATAGAGCATCACGTTCAGGGCGGCCCTGGTGTCTCCGCCGAGCATATCCACGAGGGCCGGGCGCTGCCTGGAGGCGATGGCCGCGAAGGCGTCGGCGAAGAATTCCCTGCGGCCGAGAATCCCGCGCTGCTTGTGCAGGTTGCTCATCATGTGCGGCAGGCACTGGTCGTACAGCGCGCAGAAGTCGTCGGTGTCCGACTGCCAGTGCCCGGGCAGTCCGTCGATGTCATCGAGCGCGTGCCCGATCTCATGGCACATCACGTCCGGCGTCGGCGACGGGCGCGACCCGACGACGATCTTCCGCTCCCCGTAGGCACCGGCGCAGGCATCCCACGTCGCCCGTCCCGACGGCAGCGGCACGCCGCTCAGCCGGCCCATGTCGTCGAGGTCCGGAACGCCGCCGCCCCCGACATGAATGGCGTCCAGCCCGGCGACCAGCCGGTCCTTGATCAGGCGCGGCAGGTCCGCGAGCCGGTTGATGGCGGTCACCGCCTCGGGCGGCGCGACCTCCGCCCACTCCCGGTGCAGGACGCGCTCCAGGACCCCGCAGTCCCGCATGCCCGGCGCGGTCCGGTTCGCCCGGGCGACCTCATACCACGGTGCCCTGGCCTGGGCGGCCGGCGTCGGCTGCAGCGCCGCGGCGGCCGGCCGGAGCGCGGCCGGAGCGGCGCGCGGCGCCGCACTCGCCGGCGGGGCGTCAGCCGCGGTGCGGATGGCCACCCGGGCCAGCCCCCACCGGCGGTACTCGGTCCGGGCCGGGCCCGACCGGCCGGCTCCGGGCCGGGGAGCGGGCGGGCGCGGCGTGGCCGGCCCGCCCGGGCCGCCCGGCCCGCCGGGCAACGGCGTCGAGCGCGGCGGCGGCACCCCGCCGACCTCAGGTCGCGCGTCGGTGACGGCCATCCGGGACGGCCCGGTCCGCCGGTGACTGCCGGGCGGTACCGGACGGGCCGCCGAACCCGGCCGGGCCGGCGCCCGGCCGCGGGCTGTTCCCCCCGAGGCCAGCGTTCCCGCTGGCGAGCCGGCCCCTAGGGAGCCGTCCGCGGCGGCTCCGTTCCGCCCCGTGCCGCCGTTCAGCGAGTCCCGGCCCCCGGCGACCAGGCCGCGGGACCGCCGGGCACGCCTGCGTGCACGCCGGTTACGAAACAGTAACCAAAACCGCATCGCGGGCTCTCCCTCGAGATCACTGAGGCCGCCAGGCTATGCGGAATTAGTTCAGGCGTCACCTGGGGTCAGACCGTCCGTAATTATGGTCAGGCAACGTGACCGTGACGGACTGCCCCAATTCAGCGCGAACATGGCAGGTCAGCAAGTAGGCTGCCGCCATGGTGTTGGCATCCGTACTGTTTGCCCTGGTTACAGTGGGGATAGTGGTGCCCTGCGTCATCGACGCCGCGACCTCGCCGCCCTGGGCCGTACGCAACCTGGCCCGCCGCGACTGGCTTCTGGTCATCGTCGTGTGCTCCATCTTCGGCTGCATCGCCTGGCTCATCGCGGGCCGCCCGCGCCGGGCGCCGCTGCGGCGCGCCACCGTCGGCGGCATGGGTCCCGAGGAGGCGTTTCGGCGGCATCCGGCCGGCCGCGCGCTCGACCCGGAAATCTACTCGGCGCTCCACCCGGACCGGGTCGACTACCGCCGCGGGCCGGTCGGCCCGGACGACGACCCCGATTTCCTCATGGAACTCGAGCGCCGGATCCGCGAGTCCCGCGACGACCGCTAGGCAGCAAGCTCACCCCGCGCCTCGCCGCTGGCGAGCATGATCGTGGGAAGATCACTCCCCATGGGATGTGAGTACCGTTCCCGCGATCATGAAGTCCAGTTCCTGGACCCTCCGCTCGCGGTGCCTGCGGGGGGAGGGGCCACCGTGGCTGGCAGGCCAGCTGGGCCTCCGCCCGTGCTGCTCCGTGGCGCATCTGCGAAGGGCTGTGGCCGGCCCGCACGACACGACCGCGCCGGGGCTGTGGGCGGCCCGCACGACACGACCGTGCGGGTGCTGCTGCTGGAACAGCACCGACCGCACGGCCATGTCGCTCCGCCGAGGCTCAGGGCTAGGGCTCCCGCGGCCCGGTGGGCTAGCCGCTGATGCCGGCGTAGGAGTGGAGGCCGGTCACCCACAGGTTGATGCCGACGAGGTTGAACATCAGGCAGGCGAAGCCGACCAGGTGAATGTAGGCCGCCTTGCGGCCGCGCCAGCCGGCGGTGGCGCGGGCGTGCAGGAAGCCGGCGTAGACGACCCAGGTGATGAACGACCAGGTCTCCTTCGGGTCCCAGCCCCAGTACCGGCCCCAGGCCTGGTCGGCCCAGATCGCGCCGCACATGACGCCGAAGGTCCAGACCGGGAAGGCGAACAGGATCGACCGGTAGGACAGCCGGTCCAGCACGCTGGTCTTCGGGAGGTGCATCATCAGGCCCGAGGCTCGCGAGGGCAGCCCCAGTTGCGCGCGCCGTTCGGTGCGGTCGGCGATGAGGTAGAGCGTCGTGACCACAGCACCGACGATGTACAGGCCGCTGGCGACGATCATCGCGGTGACGTGGATCTCGAGCCAGTAGGAGTTCAGGGCGGGCACCAGGCTGCCGGCCGGCGTGTAGATCACCGTCACGTCGAGCGCGAGCGCCAGGACCACCGGGAGCAGGACGAACAGGCCGAGATAGTAGGCCCGGAACCGGATGGCCGCCGCGACCAGCACCGCCACCGCCATGAGCGCGATCGCGGCGATGAACTCGTACATGTTGCCCCACGGCACGCGGTGCTCGGCGAGCCCGCGGGTGACGACGGCGGCCAGGTGGAGCAGCAGGCCCACGACCGTCAGGCCGAAGGCGGTGCGCAGCCACAAACCGGTGGGCCACCGGCTCGCGTCGGCCGGGTCGCCCGGACCGGCCGACAGCGCGCCCGCCGCGCCGGCACCGGCTGACCCCGCGGCCGGCGGCAAGGTGCCGGCCGACCCGTTGCGCGCCGGCGCGGTGCTGGCTGGCCCCGGGCCCGCCGCGGCCGTCCCGGCCGTCACGCCGGCGGCCGACCCGCCCACGGTGACCAGCTCGGCCACGGCCCCGGCGGGGACCGCGGGCGCCGCCCCGGCCGAGACGGCCGCCGCCGACGCCGCGGCCGGATCGGGGGCCAGCAGGCGCTCCTTGCGGAACGCGAAGTCGCACGCGTAGCTGAGCATGGCCAGGGCGTACAGGATCACCGTGGCCAGCAGGAACACGTTGCTGGCGTCGGCCAGCCCGGAATTGATGGTGACAGGCATCAGAGCCTCACTCTCCGTCTCGGACGCCGAGGGACTGGTCGTGGTCGCTGCTGGCCGGGCCGGCCCCAACTGGGCCGGCGCTGACAGGCTCGGGATCGAGCCCAGCCGCATCAGACTCGGCCGAGGTCACCTCGGCCGGGGCACGCCCCGCGCCGTCAGGCTCGGCCGGAGCAGGGTCCGCGTGATCGGAACGTGCGGCATCCGCCGGCGCCGCCGCCACGGGCGTCCCGTCCTGCGCCGTCCGCAGGTCGCGCGCCAGCTCGGCGAACTCCGTCTCGAAGCCGCCCGCCGCGTCCGACCGCGCCAGCCCGCCGACCTCGACCAGCGCGCCGCCGCCGGGCCCGGCCGCGACCCGGACGAAGACCCGGCGCCGCCGGACCAGGAACGACAGGACCAGGCCGGCCAGGGCCAGGACGCCCGAGATCAGCGCGGGCAGCTGGCCGGGGTCGTAGGTAATGGCCAGGCTGACCCACTGCCGGTAGCCGGTGTAGGTGATCTTCCCGGCCCCGTTCGGCAGGGTCATCGACTGGCCGATGGCCAGCGGCCGCGGCTGGATGGAGAGCCGGTGCATGCCGGACAGGTCGAGCGAGTAGACCGACTGGGAGGCGCCGGAGTTCTCGCCGAGGTTGCCGCCGTAGGCGATCAGGCTGACCTCGGGGCGCAGCGCCGCCGGGAAGACCGAGACCAGCCGCCCGCCCTGGGCCTGGGCCGCGGGCAGGAACACGCCCGCGAAGCCCAGCTGGGTCGGCGTCGCGTCCGGCACCTTGACGACGCCCTCGGACGTGAACCCGGACTGCTCGACCGGGATGAACGGCACCGGCCCGCTGAAGACCACCTTGCCCTTGCCGTCGGTGACGGTGAACTCCGGCGCGTACCCGTGCCCGATCAGGTAGACGCTCACGCCGTCGACGACCAGCGGGTGGTTGACCCGCAGGTCATAGCTGCGGGCCGGCTGGCCGGGCGCGGTGGTGTAGCGCAGCGCGCCGTTGAAGGTGATCGGCTCGTCCACGGTCGGCCCGGACCGCACGTAGGACGCGCTGAAGTGCTGCAGGCCGATGCTGAACGGGGCCAGGTCCGACGGGGAGACCAGCCGGCCCGGCCGGAACACGTCCAGCGCGGTGGGCGTGTCCGCGAACGACTGCCCGCCGACCAGCAGGCGGTTGGCCTTGTAGCCGAACAGGCCGCCGATCCCGACCGACGCGAGCAGGGCGAGCAGGGCAATGTGGAAGACCAGGTTGCCGACCTCGCGCAGGTAGCCCTTCTCGGCCGAGACCCAGCCGTCGCCGGTCCGCAGCCGGAACCGCTTCCCGCCGAGCATCGAGCCCGCGGCGGACAGGGCCTGGTCGGGCGGCAGCGCCGTCTGGTAGCTGGCCGACATCGGCAGCCGGGTCAGGCGGCGGGGCGCCCGCGGCGGCTGCTGGCGGGCCTGCCCGACCAGGCGGAGGGTCCGGGGCAGCACGCAGCCGGCCAGGGACAGGAACAGCAGCAGGTAGATGGCGGCGAACCAGGGCGCGGCGAACACGCTGAACAGCGACAGCCGGTTCAGGATCGGGGCCAGCGACGGGTGGGCCGTGTAGTACTGGCTGACCGCCGCCGGGTCGATGCCCTCCTGGGGCAGCACCGATCCGGGCACGCTGGCGACGGCCAGCAGGAACAGCAGGATCAGCGCGGTCCGCATCGAGGTCAGCTGGCGCCAGGCCCAGCGCAGCCAGCCGCCCGGCCCGAGGCGCGGCGCGGCCTGCTGGGGCGGCGCCGCGGGCGTGGTGGTGACCGGGGTACTCGTCATCGATGCCGCCTAACCACGGGTCACCTGCGTGATCAGGGCCCGGAGGCTGTCGTAGCTCACGCTGCCGAGGATCCGCGCGGCGATGTGCCCGGTGCGGTCGATGACCAGCGTGCTCGGGATCGCGGCGGGCGGCACGGTCCCCCGGAACGCGAGCGCCAGCTCGTCGCCGGGATCGTTCAGGCTCGGATAGGGCGTGCGGAAGGTCTGGACGAAGGCGTCCGCGCTGACGCGGTCGTCCCGGATGTCGATCCCGAGGAACTTGACCCCGCGCGCCGCGTAATTCGTCGCCAGCGCCGTCAGGTCGGGTGCCTCGGCCCGGCACGGGGAGCACCACGAGCCCCAGAAGTTGAGGACGACGACCGAGCCGCGGTAGGCCGACAGGCTCAGGTGCTGGCCGGCCAGCGTCGTCCCGGAGACGTCGGGCGCCGCCGGGCGCGCGCCGGCCCGGAACACGGTGCTGGTGTAGGCGCTGCCCACGAAGCTCTGACCGCTGCTGGCCGGCGTGTCCGCCCCGATCGCCCCGCCGCCGCAGCCGGCCAGGGCCAGCGTCGCGACAGCCGCGGCCGCGATGGCGGGCAGGCGGGCTGAGCAGGACACAGCGCATACTCCCGTTTGATCATTCTCCTACAGGCGGTAGTACCGCCCCCATTGTGCCCGATCACGCGACCGCGCGGGACGCCGGGCCGGCTTTACCGGCTGCTCAGCCGCGCCAGCGGCGCCGCTCAGGCCCCGGCCACGCGCCGGCCGCGGTCGCCCGACGGGGCGGCGTAGGACACCTTGACCACCCGGTCGCCGGCCAGGGTGAGGCTCGTCACGCTGCCGAGCGCGCACTCGCGCCGGCGCGGATCGTGCCACAGCCGCTTGCCCTCCACGGCCCGGCGGGTGACCCAGATGGGCAGCTGGTGGCTCACGCACACGGCCTCGTGCCCGCGGGCGGCCCGGGCCGCGTCCAGCACCGCGGCCATGACCCGCGCGGCGACGTCCTTATACGGCTCGCCCCAGGAGGGCCGGAGGGGATTGCGCAGGGCCACCCAGTGCGCCGGGTGGCGGAGCGACCCGTCGCCCACCCCGAAGGCGATCCCCTCGAAGTGGTTCCAGGGCTCGATCAGGCGGTCGTCGGTCACGGCCTCGAGCCCGAGCTGCTGCCCGATCGGCGCGGCCGTCTCGACCGCCCGGTCCAGCGGCGAGCAGCGCAGGACGGTCACGTCGCGGGGCGCGAGGAAGTCGGCCGCGGCCTTGGCCATCAGCACGCCGTCCTCGGACAGGTGATAGCCGGGTATGCGGCCGTAGATCACGCCGCGGGGGTTCTCGACCTCACCGTGCCGGACGAGATGCACGACGGTCGTCGGACTGGGCGCAGGCGAGGAGGCAGGAGCAGCATCAGCAGTCATGGCGCGCCCAGACTACCGCCGGGCCGAAGCGGCCCCGGCCGGTAGCCCGGGCGCCCGTCAGGCGATCTCGATGTACCGCTGGCGGTCGGCGATGACCGAGCGGATGGTCCGCAGCCGCGCCTCGCACGCGGCCACGTCGACCTCGTCGAGCGCGTACCCGGCGGACAGGTCCGCGGTCAGGCCGTCGGCCTCGCCGACCAGGGTCCAGTCGAACTGCATCAGCTCGTCCAGGCCGGCGCTGCGGACCCGGTCCCAGACCCGGTCGGCGTTGAGCAGCGGCAGGCCGCGCACGGCGGCCGAGCAGTCGTCCACGGCCCGGATCAGGCGCTCGATCCGGCGCATCGGCTCCATCACCTCCGGGGGCGGGAACGGCTGCTCGCGGGTGGACGGCGGGACCCGGTCGGCGCGCCAGGCGCTGACCAGGTCCCGCAGCCGGGCCGCCGACGATGACAGCCCGTGCCCGACCCGCTCGCGGACGAGCAGGTCATCGGAGCGGAGCCGGCCCTTCGCGGTGTAGACGTCGGAGGCGAGCAGGCCGCGCATCTTGTTGGCCAGGCTCTCGGACACCGCCGGTCAGCCGGCCGGCCGGGAGTGCGCTGCGCCCAGGACGTCGGTCCCGTTGGCGCCGGCCCCCGGCATCCCGAACCCGGTCAGCCCGATGTTGAACGGCTCCCCGACAGCCATGTTCGGCGCCGAGACCAGGCCCCGCTCGGCCATCTTCAGGGCCACGTAGTAGCGCACGGCGTCGATCTCGGACAGGCCGAACGCGCGCAGCGAGATCAGCTCGCGCATCCGCTCGTCCCGCGGGCGCATCAGCACCTTGACGTCGTTCAGCGTGACGCCGTAGGTCTGCAGGAAGTCCTGCAGGTGCCCGCGGACCAGCTCGGTGATCTCGTGGATCCGCTCGTTGACCTGCTCCAGCGGCGTGACCTGGACGAGCTGGTTGATGGACTGCTCGACGACCGGGCCGGCGTAGACGTTCAGCGCCTCGGTGGTCAGCACGTGGCCCGCGTAGGGCATGTGGGTGACCAGGTTGACCGCCGCCTCCCGGGTGTCGACGTGCACGTAGTACTCCACGTCGTAGACCAGCTCGGCCAGCTCGCGGGACAGGGCCACGCCCTGGGCCTTGACCACGTTCTTGGCCCGTGAGACGTACAGGGCCTCGTACTGCCACGGCGACTGGCCGCCGTAGAACGCCTGCTGCATGCTGCCGATCAGCGGGCGCTGCGGGGTCTCCACGGGGTACTGGCCGGTCTCATAGACATTCAGGATGGCGCCACGCGACTTCAGCACGCAGAAGTGGTTGCTCTCCACGGTCAGCAGGCTGCCGTTCATGATGTCGGATCCGGGATAGTGGTACATCAGGACCCCCGGTCCCATGACCTCCGTGCCATCCGGATTCAGCGTGCTGATGACATTGCGCACCGCCATTGGCGGGCTCCTCCCGTATCTCGCCCGGGCTCTGCGCCGGGCGAACCCATGCACATCCTGACGGGTGGAGGTACGCACCGCCAGCGCACCGTAAAACGAGCGATCTATAGGAGCCGGTGGGTCAGTGTGGGCGTCTAGCAGCCGGTCAGGCCCGTGATCAGCCCAGCGCGCGGGCGGCGGCCGCGGCGGCCGCCGGGAGGGCGCCGGCGATGACGGCCAGGGCGTCGCCGTCGTGCGCGGCCGACAGGAACCACGCCTCGAACGGGGACGGCGGCAGGTACACCCCGGCGGCCAGCATGGCGTGGAAGAAGGCGGCGTAGGCCGGCCCGGACTGCGCGCGGGCGGCGTCGAAGTCGCGGACCGGTCCGGTCACGCCCAGGAAGAACGAGAACAGGCTGCCGGCCTCCTGGAGCCGGAACGGGACCCCGGCGCCGGTCAGCGCGTCGGCCGTCATCCGGGCCACGGCCGCCGCGGACCGGTCGACCCGCTCGTACACGTCGTCCGTGCAGGCCCGCAGCGTGGCCAGCCCGGCGGCGGTGGCGAGCGGGTTCCCCGACAGCGTCCCGGCCTGGTAGACCGGACCGGACGGGGCCAGCCGGTCCATGATCTCGGCCCGGCCGCCGAACGCGGCGGCCGGCAGCCCGCCGCCCATGACCTTGCCGAACGTCATCAGGTCAGCCGCGACCGGCTCGCGGCCGTACCAGCCCGACCGGGTGACGCGGAAGCCCGTCAGCACCTCGTCCATGATCAGCAGGGCGCCGTGCCGCGCGCACAGGTCGGCGAGCAGCTCGTTGAACCCGTCGGCGGGCGGCACGATGCCCATGTTGGCCGGGCACGCCTCGGTGATGACGCAGGCGATCTCGTCGCCCCGGGCGGCGAACGCGGCTCGCACCGCGGCCGCGTCGTTGTAGGGCAGCACCAGCGTGTCCCGGGCCACCGCGCCGGTCACCCCCGGCGAGTCGGGCAGCCCGAAGGTGGCCACGCCCGACCCGGCCGCGGCCAGCAGGGCGTCCACGTGGCCGTGGTAGCAGCCCGCGAACTTCAGCACCAGCGGCCGCCCGGTGAAGCCCCGGGCCAGCCGCAGGGCCGACATGGTGGCCTCGGTCCCGGAGCTGACCAGCCGGACCCGCTCCACCGGGGCGCGGGCGGCGAGCTCCTCGGCCAGGGCCACCTCGCCGACAGTGGCCGTGCCGAACGACGTGCCCAGCAGGGCAGCGGCCCGGACCGCCTCGACCACGGGCGGGCTGGCGTGCCCGAGGATCATCGGGCCCCACGAGCAGACCAGGTCGACGTACCGGTTGCCGTCGGCGTCGGTCAGGTACGGGCCCGATCCGGACGCCATGAACACCGGCGTCCCGCCGACGGCGCCGAACGCCCGGACGGGCGAGTTGACCCCGCCCGGGATAACGGCGCAGGCGCGGGCGAACAGCTGGTCGGACTGGGCACGCTCATCACTCACGGGGATTCCTCACGGTTCGACGTCCTCGCACACATCGGCCAGGACCTCCAGCAGGCGCACGCTGTCGGGCAGCGGGCTGGCGGCCGGGTCCCGGACCCAGCGCGCGGACAGGCCGCTGCCGTACCGGGACGGCGGTGCGAGCACGTAGCTGTCCCGGGTGTGCCAGCGCAGGCCGGCCACGTCCTCGATGATCTCGGGCTCGCAGTCCAGGCGGCACGACCACCACTCGTCCTCGTCGGCCGGGGCACCCCGGGTGAGGACAAAGAAAAGGACCCGGTTCCCGGCGCTGATCGCGACGGGACCCGGCCGGACCCTGGCCCGCTCCATGCGGGCCAGCGCGGCGTTCCCGACCTGGGCCGGGACGTCGAGCACGTCGAACACGCGGCCAGTGACCAGGATCACGTTCGCATCGGGGGTGGCCTTCCACAGCCGGGCGGCCTGGTCGGGGTCTGAGGTGGCCTGGAGCTGCCAGGTCGGCGAGATCGGGTGGGCGCCGGGCGCCGGGCAGCCGATCCGGTCGCAGGAGCAGGCCCGGTCGGCCGAGCGCTGGGCCCGGACCGGCGGATAGGCCGCCGGGCACACCGGCCAGCCCATGGCCGCGTAGCGCATGGCCGCCAGCGCCATCCGGTCACCGGCCCTGCGTCTCCTGGAACGCAGTACCGACTGAACCAAGTAGCTCACTTCCGCTCCGGCTGTGGCGTGGCCCCTACATCCCTGATCATGCCGGGCCGCCGGCGGCGCCAGGACCCGGCCCCTGGCCCGGGCCCGCGTCCCGCTGGCGGGCAGGCCATCGTGGGCCAACGCTCAGATCGTAGTACCGGGCGACGCCGGCCCGGACGAGCGGGCGATCGGAATGGGCAGCGTTATGCCAGGTTGTTACTTCCGCGCAGACCGAGGTCAGCGCCGAGCATCCGCTCGAAGTAGCTGACGGTGGCCAGCTCGCAGGCGGCCGGCCAGGTGGCGCCGGTGCGCTGCGATCAGCTCGTCCGTGCCGCCGTTGTCGGCCAGCGGCCCGGGAACGGGCACAGGCCGGCCCGGCAGGCGCTGCTCCTGCCGGGCCGGCCTGGCGGGTGGTGCCTAGAGGTCGCGGGCCAGGGTGGACAGGCGTCCGGCCAGGTCGCGATACTCGCGCAGCGCGGTCCGCAGGTCCTCGGTGCCGGTGCGGTCGCCCTGCCAGCCGCCGCGCAGGGTCTGCTCCCGGTTGCTGGCCGCGGCGGTCAGCGCGGCGAGGGCGCCCCCGACCACGTCGGCGGCCTGCTGGACGGCGGCCAGCGGGTCATCGACGAACAGGGCCTGGATCTGGGGCCAGTTGCCGTCGGACGCGGCCGGCCTGCCCTCCGGCGTGCCCGGCGGAATGATGGCGTCGGCCGGCGTGGTGCTGGCGGCCGGCGTGGTGCTGGCGGCCGGAGCGGCGGCGGAGCCCCCCATGGGGATGGCCGATCCGTTGCCGTTCACGGTGCCGGTGCCAGTGCCGTCTGCGCTGCTGGCCGGGGTCACGGGCTCGGTCGCCGGGTGGGCGTCGGGGTCGGCGTCCGGGTCGGCGTCCAGGTCGGTCGCGGCCGCCTCGGACGCGGCGGCCTCGCCCGGCGTGGCCGCCGTGCCGTAGCGCCCGGCCGGGCCGGGCACGGCCCGGGTGTCCTGGTCGTTCGCGGCCAGCTCGTCGCCGGCCGCGGAGTCGGCCGGAAGGACCGGAGCGTTCTCATCGCGGGCCTGGTAGCGGGCTTCGTCCTCGGAGATGACGATGACGTCGTCGTCGCTGTGGTCGTGGGACATGTCTCTACTTCCTCCAGGGGCGTCGTGACGCGGAGGCGGTCTCGGCCTCGTCGGGATCGACCAGGTCGGCCCGATCGGCGTACGCGGGGTCGGCCTCGTCGTTGACCGCGGCGTGGTGCCGCCCGGCCGGCTGGACCGGCCCGGGGTCCGGCGCGGTAATGTCGGGCTGGCTGGCGAGCTCATCGGCGGCCGCGTAATCGGGGCCGCTGTCCGGGCCGGTCACGGCGTAGTCGTGCGTGGCCGCGATGGCCTCGGCCTCGGCCTCGGTGGTGCCGTCCGGGGCCGCCTCGCCGAGCAGGTCCTGGAACAGGGCCCGGTAGTGCACCATGGCCTGGCGCAGGTCCTCGGTGCTGGCGGTGCCGTCGGCGACGCGGCCGCTGATCTCCTGCGCGGTGCGGAACCGGCCCAGGGTCTCGGCATGGTCGACCGACAGGTCGGCCGTGATCTGGTCGACGTCATCGGTGGGATAGCCGCGGTCGCTCATGACGCTGGTGATCAGGGACTGCGCGGCCGTCACGGCGTCGGTCGGGCTGTCGACGAACTGCTGCTGGATCGTGGTCCACTGGGTCAGGTAGCTGGCCCGGGCGGCCGGGTCGAGCGGCCGGAGGTCGAGTCCCCTGACCCGCTTCTCGCGCTCGGCGAGCTCGGCCTCGGCCTTGAGCCTGCTGTCGCTGCCCTCAACCGTCCGGTCATACTCGGGGCCGAACCGCTGCTGAAGGCGGCGACGCCGGGCGGCGAGCGCGCCTGCGGCGATCAGTGCGGCCACGATGATGACCACCACCACGATCGCCACTATGGTTCCGGCTGACATGCGAACCTCCTGCTTGGGTTGACGTGCCTACCGGTTGCCCGGGGGCCGTCAAGTCAAACAAGGGGGTTCCGCTGTGAAGTGGGTCACATGACGGTAAACGCCGTCAACGTCCGACGTCAGGACGTTGCGGCGGACGGCCGGCGCCCGTGCCCGGCCGGATTCTCCGGTTCGCGGCTCGGGGCCGGCGCGGGCGCTAGCGCAGCCGGCGGGCCGCCTCGACGGCCCAGTAGGTCAGGATGATGTCGGCCCCGGCCCGGCGTATCGAGGTCAGCATCTCGTCGATGATCCGCTCCCGGTCCAGCCAGCCGTTGGCGGCGGCCGCCTCGACCATCGCGTACTCGCCGCTGACCTGGTAGGCCGCCACCGGCAGGTCCACGCTGGCGGCAACCTGGCTGATCACGTCGAGGTAGGCGAGCGCGGGCTTGACCATCACGATGTCGGCGCCCTCGGCGACGTCCAGGGCCACCTCGCGCAGCGCCTCCCCGTCGCCCGACGGGGCCTGCTGGTAGGACGCCCGGTCGCCGAACTGGGGCGCGCACTCGGCGGCGTCCCGGAACGGGCCGTAGAAGCCCGACGCGTACTTGACCGAGTAGGCGCAGATCGCGACGTCGGCGTGGCCGGCTCCGTCGAGGGCGGCCCGGATCGCGCCGACCTGGCCGTCCATCATCCCGCTGGGGGCCACGGCGTGCACGCCGGCCGCCGCCTGGGCGACCGCGATGGAGGCGTACCGGTCGAGCGTGGCGTCGTTGTCCACCTCGCCGGCCGGGGTCAGCAGGCCGCAGTGGCCGTGATCGGTGTACTCGTCCAGGCACAGGTCAGCCATGAGCACGGTGTCGCCGCCGACCTCGGCGGCCAGGTCGGCCAGGGCCAGCTGGACGATGCCGGCCGGGTCGTCCGCGGCCGAGCCGCGGGCGTCCTTGACGGCCGGGATCCCGAACAGGATCAGGCCGCCGACGCCGGCCTCGACGGCCTCGGCCGCGGCCTTGCGCAGGCTCTCCCGGGTGTGCTGCACCACCCCCGGCATGGACGGCACTGGCTGCGGCTGGGCGATGCCCTCCTTGACGAACATGGGCAGGATCAGGTTCTCGGGCCGGACGCTGACGGGCGAGACCAGCCGTCGCAGGGCCGCGGTGCGGCGCAGCCGGCGGGGCCGGGAGACGGGGAAGCTGGCGGTCATCTCGCTCCTTCTGGCTGCGGCGCGGGCCGCGGCTTACCTGATCCGGCGGCGGGCGCCGCGCCGGCGCTCGCTCGGCCGGCGCAGCGGGGTCCCGGCCTCCAGCGCCGCGTCGCGCAGTCCGGCCCCGTGCTCGGCCAGCCCCTCGACGAGCGCGGCGACCGACGGGTGCGGGGCCATGACGTCGACCCGCAGCCCGAACTCGGCCGCGGTCTTGGCCGTCTGGGGACCGATCACGGCGATCACGGTGACGGTGTGCGGCTTGCCCGCGATGCCGATGAGGTTCCGGACCGTGGACGAGGAGGTGAACAGGACGGCGTCGAACCCGCCGCCCTTGATGGCCTCGCGAATCGGGGCCGGCGGGGGCGCGGCCCGCACGGTCCGGTAGGCGGTCACGTCCTCGGCCTCCCAGCCGAGCTCGGTGAGCCGGGCCACGAGGCCCTCGGTGGCGATGTCGGCCCGGGGCAGCAGCACCCGGTTGATCGGGTCGAGCACGTCGTCGTAGGCCGGCCACTCGTCGGCCAGGCCCTCGGCGGACTGCTCGCCCGCGGGCACCAGGTCAGGCATGATCCCGAACTCGCGCAGGGCCAGGGCGGTCTGGTCGCCGACGGCGGCCACCTTCACCCCGGCGAACGCCCGCGCGTCCAGCCCGTACTCCTCGAACTTCTCCCGGATGGCGCGGACGGCGTTCACCGAGGTGAAGGCCACCCACTGGTACCGGCCGGTCACCAGCCCCTTGACCGCGCGCTCCATCTGCTGGGGCGTGCGCGGCGGCTCGACCGCGATGGTCGGCACCTGCTCGGGCACGGCTCCCTGGGCGCGGAGCAGGTCCGAGACCTCCTCGGCCTGCTCCTTGGTCCGGGGCACGAGCACCCGCCAGCCGAACAGCGGCTTGGTCTCGAACCAGGACAGGGCGCGCTGGGAGGTGACGCCCGCGCCGACCACCGCCACCGCCGGGCCGTGCGCCGTCAGCGGGCTGACGCCGGCCGCCTTCAGGTCGGCGGCCACGGTGCCGAGCGTGGCGACCACGGTGAACTGGTCGGTGGTGGTCCCGTTCCAGGTGATGGCGAGCGGGGTGCTGTCGGCCCAGCCCGCCGCGATGAGCATCTTGCCCAGGTCGACCGGGCCGGCCTCGGCCCCGAGGATGACGAGCGTGCCCTGCCCGGCGGACACGCCACTGAGCTCGCTGGCGTTGATGATGCGCACGTCACCGGTGCCGTCGCCGGCGGTCAGCGGAATGCCCGCGTAGGCCGGGACGGCCGTGGCCGCGCTGACGCCGGGCACGATCTCGAACGGGATCTTGGCCTTGGCGCAGGCGGCCGCCTCGGGGGCGGCGTTGCAGAACATGAACGGGTCGCCGCTGAACACCCGCACCACGGACTGGCCGGCCCTGGCCGCCTTGACGGCCAGCCGGGGGTCGTCCTGCAGGCCGGCCGAGTCGGCCAGCGTGGCACCGTCCTTGAGCAGGTGCGCGAAGTTCTCGCTGACCCAGGGCGCGGCGATCACCAGGTCGGCCTGGCCGATCAGGGCCGCCGCGCGCACGGTCAGCAGTTCCTCGGCGCCGGGCCCGGCGCCGACGAAGGCGACCCGGCCGACCGCCGGCGCCTTCTTTCCCGCGGCCTTGTCACTGGCTGCGGTCTTCTCGCCGGCCGCGTGGCCGGGCTGGGCGGGTGTGGGGTTCATCTCTCATCGTCCCCGTCACTGATGTGTCCACCGGACACGGCTGTATAACGTCCCGCACCGCGGCGGAGCAGGTCAGCGGCAACCTGCCGGCCGAGGCGCTCAGCCTCGGCGGCCGGACCGCTGGCGCTCCCGCGAAGCGAAGTTCCCCCGTCGGCTGCGACGACCACGCCATCCAGCCGAACGACGTTCGTGCCGGCAGCATACGCGCCCACGGGGGCCAGGCACCCTGCTTGCAACGCCGCCAGGAGGCTGCGTTCCGCCGTGGTGGCGGCCCGGCTGGCCGGGTCATCCACGCACGTCAGCAGCGAGGCCAAGTCTGCCCGGTCGGCGCGGCACTCAATCGCGAGCGCGCCCTGTCCGGGAGCCGGCAGCATCTCGTCGGGCCCGAAGATCTGGGTCACCGCGTCCAGGCGGCCGATCCGGGCCAGGCCGGCGTACGCCAGCACGACGGCGTCCAGCTCCCCGCTGGCCACCTTGGCCAGCCGGGTCCCGGCGTTGCCGCGCACCGGCACCGGGGCCAGGTCGCGGCGGATCATCAGCAGCTGGGCGGCCCGGCGCGGCGAGCCGGTGCCGATCCGGGCGCCGGGCGGCAGGTCGGCCAGCTTGGCGCCGTCGCGCGCGGCCAGCGCGTCGGACGGGTCATCGCGCGGCGGCACCGCCGCCAGCAGGATGTCCGCAGCGGGACCCACCGGCAGGTCCTTCAGCGAGTGCACGGCCAGGTCGACGTCGCCCGCCAGCAGCGCGGCCCGCAGGCCGGTGACGAAGACCCCGGTCCCGCCGATCTGCGCCAGCTGCGCCGGGCTCGCGTCACCGTAGGTGGAGATGCCGACCAGCTCGACGGCCCGGCCGGACTGCTCGGTGATGGCCCGGGCGACCGTGTGGGACTGGGCCATGGCCATCGGGCTCTTGCGGGTGCCCAGCCGGAGCGGCGCGGTCACGGCGTCCCCTCCGCGGTCGCCGCGCTGGCCCGCCCGGGCGGCGCCGCGGTGCCGGGCACCTCGGCGTCCAGGCCCGCGAGGCCGGCGTCGGCCTGCGCGACCGCGCGCACCGCGTCCGGGTCCAGGTCGAAGAGCGTCCGCAGCATGGCCGCGTAGGACTCGCCGCCGGGGGCGCCGGCCAGCTCCTTGACCCGGACCGTGGGGGAATGCAGCAGCTTGTCGGTGATCCGCTGCATGGACCGGGCGACTTCCCGGCTGACCTGCGGATCCAGGCCGCCCAGGCGGCCCTCCAGCCGGGCCAGCTCGGCGTCGACGACCTGGGCCGCCTTCTCGCGGAGCGCCACCACGGTGGGGGCGACGGCCGCTGCGCGGCCCGCCGACAGGTAGGCCTCGAATTCCTGGCCCAGGATGGCGCGGACGGCGGCGACGTCGGCGTCCCGGCCCCCGCCGACCCCGCTGGCGGCGAGCGTCTCGAGGTCCACGACGGCCACCCCCGGCAGGTCCGCGGTGCCGGCCTCGACGTCGCGGGGCAGCGCCAGGTCCAGGAACACCAGCGGCCCGCTCCGGTCGCGCCGGGACCGGGCCTGCGCGACCATGGCCCGGGTGATGACCGTGCCCGACGCCCCCGTGCAGGAGATGACCAGGTCCGCGGCCGCGATGAGGCCGGCCAGGTCCGTCAGGTCGGCCGGGGTGCCCGCCACGGTGCCGGCGAGCCGCCGGGCGTGGGCCGGGGTGCGGTTGGCGACGACGATCCCGGTTGCGCCGGCCCGGGCCGTGCCGGCCACGGCCAGCGCGCTCATCGAACCTGCGCCGACGACCAGGACCGGCCGGCCGGCCAGGACCGGGCCGGCCGCGGGATCCGGGGCCGGCCCATCCGGAACTGGGCGCTCCGGGGTCACGCCGAGCTCGGCGGCCGCCGCGGTCAGGCCCACGCTGAGCAGGTTGGCGCCCGCCCGGTCGATGCCCGTCTCGGAGTGCGCGCGCTTGCCGGTGCGCAGCGCCAGCTCGCTGAGCTCGGAGAGCGCCCGGTCCAGGGTGGCATGCTCGCGGGCCAGCGTGAGGGCCTGCCGGACCTGGCCGAGAATCTGGCTCTCGCCGACGACCATGGAGTCGAGCCCGCAGGCCACCGCGAGCAGGTGCTGGACGGCGCGGTCCTCGTAGTGCACGTACAGGCACGGGGTGAGCTCGGCCGTCGGGACGCCGGAGTGCCGGGCCAGCAGCTCGCAGATCGCGGCCATGGCGCTGTGGAACTTGCCGACGTCGGCGTAGACCTCGACCCTGTTGCAGGTGTTGACGATGAGGCAGCCCGCGACGTCGGCGGCGTGCCGGACGTCGTGCAGGAGCTTGACCCGGGCGTCGGGGGTCAGCACGGCACGCTCCAGCGTCGCCACCGGAGCGCTCTTGTAGCTGAGTCCCACGACCAGAATGCTCATGTGCCTACCGCCTGGGCCTCCACCCCGGTGCCATCCGCTACGACCTGCGTCCCCAGCGGCGGAGCGGCCTCGCCGTCCCCGTTGCGCCGCCGGGCCTGCCGGTCCTGCCACTCGCTCTCGCCGAGGTGCGCGACTCCGACGATGGCCCGGCGCTGGGCGTGGAACGCGAGAATCTGCAACTCGATCGACAGGTCGACCTTACGCACATCCACCCCGGAAGGCACGCTGAGCACAACCGGGGCGAAGTTCAGGATGCTCGTGACGCCGGCCGCGACCAGCCGGTCGCAGACGTCCTGGGCCGCGGCGGCCGGGGTGGCGATGACGCCGATGGACACCGCGAACCGGGTGACCACGTCCTCGATGTCGGCCGCGCTGCGGACCTTGTGCCGCGCGATCACGGTGCCGACGACGGACGGATCGCAGTCCAGCAGCGCGGCGATCCGGAAGCCGCGGGAGGCGAAGCCGCCGTAGTTGGCCAGTGCCCGGCCCAGGTTTCCGGCGCCGACGATCACGACCGGCCAGTCCTGGGTCAGGCCGAGCTCACGGGAGACCTGGTACACGAGGTAGTCGACGTCGTAGCCGACCCCCCGGGTGCCGTAGGAGCCCAGGTGAGACAGGTCCTTGCGGAGCTTGGCCGAGTTCACCCCGGCCGCGGTGGCCAGTTCCTCGCTGGAGACGGTGGCGATCCCGCGCTCGGCCAGTGCGTACAGAGCACGCAGGTAAATCGGGAGGCGCGCTACGGTCGCCTCCGGGATGCCATGATGACTGCCGTCTGAACGGCGTGACATGCGCCGGCGCTCCTGGGAATTGAGGGCTGTTCACCCGCCGGTGATCCGCTTTCACGGTACGCCCTTGTGAACGTTTGCACAAAGTCGGGCAGCCTGAGCTGGCCACGCGCCCGCTGCTAGGGGGCGGCGCGGCCGGCCAGGGCGGCCCGCAGCCGGTCCTCGCTGACCCGCCAGTAGTCGTGCTGGACGCCGTCGATGAACGTGACCGGGATCATCTCCCAGTACCGCTCGAGGTCGTCCGGGGACTGGGTGATGTCCCGCTCCGACCAGGGCACGCCGAGGTCGGCCGCGACCCGCGCGATGACGGCGCGGGCCTCCTCGCACAGGTGGCAGCCCGGCCGCGACAGCAGGGTGATCTCGGCCATCGCTCAGCGCCCCGCCGGGTCCGCGCCGTTGACGCGCCGGTGGCCCGCCCGCGGCGCGCTGCCGTCGCCGTTGCCGTTGGGGCCGCCGACGGTGCTGCCGTATTCCCGGGTGAAGTCGGGGCGCTCGAACCCGGAGGTGTCGTAGCCCGGCTCGCCGAACAGGTCGGCGATCGACGGGAACGGGGAGACCTTGGCGTGCTGCAGGCCGAGCTCGATGACGTTGGTGGCCAGCACGTAGGGCCGGCCGTCGGCCTCGAACTGGGCCACGTACGGCTGGCGCAGGTGCTGCTCGTAGGCGGCCCGGTCGCGGTAGACCTCGTACAGGATTCGCTGCATGGGCGCCGACGGGACGGCATGGACGATGTAGACCAGGGTGCTCGGCTCGCCGGCCCGGACCTGGCTGACCACCCGCTCGGTCAGCCGGTCGAAGTCCTGGGCCTGATCCTCGATCAGCGTGTAGATGGCGATCTGGCCGAAGAGCTCCTCGCGGGTGGCGTCGGCCGGGTCCGCCTCCGGGCCGCCCGGCAGGACCGGGCCGGCGCCGGGCAGCGCCGCGGCCAGCAGGTCGCGCTGGCCGGCCACGTCGCCGGTGCGGGGGCCGGCGTAGCCGGCCTCGGGCGGCCCGGCCGCCGGGGGCGGCTCATCCTCCCGGTAGGCCTCCATGTCGCCGGTCTGGTCGACGGCGGCCCACCGCGCGCCGGCGGGGCCTGGCAAGGCCGCGCCGTCCGGCGAGCCGCTGTCGTAGATGGCGCTGTCGTAGGCGGCGTTGTCGTAGACGCCGCTGTCGCCGTCGGGCCCGTACCCGCCGTCAGGCCCGTGCCCGCCGTCGCGGGCGGCGCGGCTGTAGTCGTCCTCGTACGGCCCGCGGCCGTAGCCGCCGGGGCCGGCCGCCTCGTCCGGGTAGCTCCCGTAGCCGGCCCGGCCGGCCTCGTCGGGATAGCTGCCGTAGCCGTCGCGGTCACTGTCGCCGTACAGGTGGGCGTAGGGGTCGTCGGCCGCGGCCCCCGGCGCCTCATCCCGCCCGCCCGGGCGGGGCGGCCGCGCGTACCGGCCCCGGTCATCGCCCGAGCGCAGGCTGGCGTCGCGCAGCGCGTCGATCGGCACGCTCGCGGTGCCGATGGCGGCGTACCAGGTCAGGACCGCGGCGGCCAGGCACAGGACGGCGAACAGGGAGGGCAGCGGCACCTTGAGGCCCAGGTGGTCACGCAGCGCCGGGGCCAGGCCGGGCAGGGCCAGGGCGAGGACCGCGACGCCGGCCGCGATGACCGGGGCCAGCGCGGCCCGCCAGGCGAACTCGCGCCCGGACCGGCGGATCGCGATGGCGACCGTGACCGCCGCGACGATCGCGGTCACCGGGGCCAGCCCGTACTCCAGCAGCTTGTTGGGGATGAGCTGGTAGTAGGTCAGGGGCGGGGGCCAGGCCTTGCTGAACGCCGTCCCGGTGAGCGGGTCGGTCCCGAAGACGGCCAGCGGGATGATGGTGAACGCCGGGATGAGCAACCGCCCGGCGAACCGGCCCGGCGTGCTGCGGGCCGCCGCCTCAGACAGGCCCATGATCAGGGCCATGGGCGCGATCACCAGGGCGCCAGTGGCCATCAGGCGGAAGGTCAGCCCGCCGAAGCCCGTCAGGTGCCCGGCCGCCTGGGCGCCGAGCGAGACCAGCAGCCCGGCCAGGGCGACGGCCCAGGCGATGAGGTCTCCCCGCGGCGTGCGCGCGATGCGCACCAGCAGCATGACGAGGCCGATCGCCGCTACGACGGCGCCGACGCCCGACACGATCAGCGAGAGAGACATCGCTAGCTATGGTGCACGATGCGAGCCGATGATGCCGACCATACCCCTGACCTGGCCGCTTTCTGCCTCTCGCGGCGGCCAGGCCGGCCCGCGGTTATCCCGCTAGGCTCGGGAGACATGAACAGGCTGTCACCTGCCCGCAGCTGGGCGGTCCTGACCGGTCAGGCCGGCGCGGCGACGGCCGCGCGGGCCGCCGGGGCGGCCGCCGCGGCTGCGGCCGAGGTGGAGAACGCCCCGGTTCCCGATCCGTCGGCAGCGGCCTTCTTCGACGTGGACAACACCCTCATGCGGGGCGCCTCGATCTATCACTTCGCGCGCGGCCTGGCCGCGCGGAAGCTGTTCGGGACCCGGGAGATGGCCGCCATGATGTGGGGCCAGCTCGCCTTCCGGCTGCGCGGCGCGGAGAACGCGGAGCACATCGACGCGGCCCGGCAGGCGGCACTGGCCTTCGTGGCCGGGCAGCGCGTCGACGAGGTCGTCGCGCTGGGCGAGGAGATCTACGACGACACCATGGCCGACCGCATCTGGGCCGGCACCCGGGACCTGACCCAGCGTCACCTGGACGCCGGCCAGCGCGTCTGGCTGGTGACCGCGACGCCGGTGGAGCTGGCCAACATCCTGGCCCGCAGGCTCGGCCTGACCGGGGCACTGGGCACGATCGCCGAGTCGGTCGATGGCGTCTACACCGGCGCGCTGGTCGGCGGGCTGCTGCACGGCGAGGCCAAGGCGGCCGCGATCCGGGCCCTGGCCCGGCGCGAGGGCCTGAACCTGGCGCGGTCCAGCGCATACAGCGACTCGGCGAACGACCTGCCGATGCTGTCCCTCGTCGGCCATCCGAACGCGGTGAACCCGGACGCCGGGCTGCGCACGTACGC
>DASYBB010000128.1:0-1722 GCA_036501025.1 Streptosporangiaceae bacterium | reverse complement strand
CGGGTGGCAGCGGGTTGGCAGCTTGCTTCATCCGGCTGCGGACGCACGGCACATCTCATGGAGGAAGATCCCATCCCAGCGCCAGGGCAATGACGCATATCAGGGAACAGCGAATCTACGTCCGAGCGCCGCTGGATCGCGGCGCCCGGCCGATCGGCCGCAGCGCCGGCCGAGGATCGTCACGGAAGGACCATTAGTGAGCGACACCACCGAATTCCCCGCTGGCGCAGGGGTTGCGCCGGGGGAAACCCCCCTCGGTCGTCCGGCGTCGTCGGGGAACGCCGAGCCTGAGGGTTCCCCCGCCGGCTCCACCGCCGCGGCCAAGAGCCGCCGTCGTCAGGGGACAGGTCTTTCCTCGCTGCTCCTGCCCGAGTTGCAGCAGGTCGCGCAGCAGATGGGCATTCCCGGTACCGGGCGGATGCGCAAGAGCCAGCTGATCGCGGCGATCCAGGAGAAGCAGGGCGGGGCGGTGACGCCGGCCGTCAGCACCTCGCGCTCCGCCGCCAGCGCTGGCCCCGAAGTCTCAGCCCCGCGCGCCGCGTCTGCGGGAGCCGACGCGGCCCGCCCGCTCAAGCAGGACGCCATGGAGCCACACACCGCGACGGAGACTGCGCCCCGGAGCAGCCGGGGTAGCCGTAATGGCGCACAGCGTTCCGGCCGTACGGACGGGACCCAGCAGCTCAGCTTCGACCAGCCCGCGGGTGACCAGGCCCCGCAGGGCGCCCCGGGCGGCCAGAACGGCCAGCCCGCACGGGCCGCCGCGGGCCAGGCGGCCCCGGCTCAGCCCCAGGCCGGCCAGTCCGCGCCGGACTCCGGCGACAGCACCCGCGGCGATGGCCAGCCGGGCGACGGACCCCGTGGCGAGCGCCGCCGCCGTAACAACAGCCGCGACGGGCAGCAGTCCCGCAACCGCGACGGTAACGGCCGCGATGGCAATGGCCGCGACAGCAACCGCGGCGACAGCAACCGCAGCGACAGCAACAACCGTGACGGCGGCAACCGGGACGGTGGCCGCGACCGCGACGGCGGCCGTGATGGCGGCCGGGACCGCGATGGTGCCCGGGACCGCGACGGAGGCCGGGACCGGACCCGCGAGCCGCAGGCCGCGTCCGGCGGCGATGACGGTTACGACGACGGTGACGGCAGCGGCCGGCGCCGCAGCCGCGACCGGTTCCGCAACCGCAACCGGCGCCGTGAGCGCGGTCAGGGTGGCGACTCCGAGCCCACCATCAGCGAAGACGACGTGCTGATCCCGATCGCCGGCATCCTCGACGTGCTGGACAACTACGCCTTCGTCCGCACCACCGGCTACCTGCCCGGGCCCAACGACGTGTATGTCTCGCTGTCCCAGGTGCGCCGGTACGGCCTGCGCAAGGGCGACGTGATCGAGGGTGCGGTGCGCCAGCCCCGCGACGGCGAGCGCCGGGAGAAGTTCAACGCGCTGGTTCGCCTGGACAAGGTCAACGGCCTCGACCCCGATGAGTCCAAGTCCCGGGTCGAGTTCAACAAGCTGGTCCCGCTCTACCCGCAGGACCGGCTCCGCCTGGAGACCGAGCCCGGCATCATGACCACCCGGATCATGGACCTGATCTGCCCGATCGGCAAGGGCCAGCGTGGCCTGATCGTGTCGCCGCCCAAGGCCGGTAAGACGATGATCCTGCAGGCCATCGCCAACGCGATCACCAAGAACAACCCCGAGTGCCACCTCATGGTCGTCCTGGT
>DASYBB010000127.1:0-63745 GCA_036501025.1 Streptosporangiaceae bacterium | reverse complement strand
GGCGGAGATGATCCAGATGCACGGCGGGATCGGGTTCACCTGGGAGCACGACGCGCACTTGTTCTTCAAGCGGGCCAAGTCCAGCGAGCTGTTCCTGGGCGACGGGGCCTACCACCGCGAGCGCCTGGCCCAGCGCATCGGGCTGTAGGCACGTAACGGCAGGCCGGCCGGCCGTCGCAGGCCGGCCGCCTGGCCTCCTAGCTGGGGGTGAACCGGGGCGCGTAGTCCCGGTACTCCCCGGTGATCGTGGCCTGGGCCAGCGACTCGAGGAAGCTGGCCGGGCCGTCGAAGTCGGGCAGCTCCAGGTACGCGGCGCCGATTCCGGCCGGGTCGTGCGCGTCGGAGCCCGCGGCGCCGGGCAGGCTGAACCGGGCGGCCAGCTTCTCGGCTGCCTGGTTGGCGGCCTGGTCAATGATCTTGGCGTTGAAGACCTCGATCACGTCGACCCAGCCGCCCGCGCATAGCGGCTCGAGCGAGTCGCCCAGGCTCGACCGCCCCTGGTCGAACGGGTGCGGCGCGTACACCAGCCCGCCCTGCGCCCGGATCCGGCCGGTGACCTCGGCCAGCGGCAGCACGTACGGGATCCGCTCGGTCAGGAACAGGCCGATGATGTCGCCCGACGGCGTCCGGACCTCCTCGCCGACGATCACGCGCGCGCCGATCCCGCGCTCCATGGCGGTGACCGCCGCGCTGGTGACGTTGTGGTCGGTGATGAACACCACGTCCAGTCCGACCTCCACGACCCGCTCGGCCAGCTGGTCGAGGGTGGTCCAGGCGTCGCCCGAGGCAATGGTATGCAGGTGGCAGTCGGCGCGGACCCAGCCCGGCTGGCCCGCCACTAGCGGGCCGCGGGCGCGACCGCGCCCAGGTCCTGGTCCAGCACGCCCATACCATCACCCCTGCCCGCCCAGTGCCGCGCCGCCAACACGACGGCTCACCACGACCTTGACACCTGAATGCCGCTTCTGACAATAATTCTAGAACAAAGTTCTATTCTGGCCGCGGCCAGTCACCGTTACCCAGGGGCCGAGCGGAGATCACGATGGCGCTGAATCTGAATGTGGTCGGCGTGCCCGGTGAGCCGCAGGAGCGCTCCTGGACCGCCACGGACGCGCTGCTGTACGCGATCGGCGTCGGCGCCGGGCTGGGCGACCCGCTGCACGAGCTCGAGTTCACCACCGAGAACAGCATCGGGGTCCAGCAGCAGGTGCTGCCGACCTTCGCCGTCCTCATCGCCCAGGCCCGGCCCGGCGGCGGCCGCCTCGGCGACTTCGACCCGGCCCTGCTCGTCCACGCCGAGCAAGGTTTCGAGCTGCACCGCCCGCTGCCGGTGGCCGGCACGGTACGCACCACCGCGCAGGTGACCGGCGTCTACGACAAGGGCTCCGGCGCCCTGATCGTGACCGAGAACCGCGCCGTCGACGCGGCGACCGGCGAGCCCCTGGTCACCTCCCGCGGCGGCGTGTTCATCCGCGGCCAGGGCGGCTTCGGCGGCCCGCGCGGCGAGAGCGAGCCCTGGCAGCTGCCCGAGCGCGCCCCCGATGTCCAGATCACCCAGCAGACCCGCCCCGAGCAGGCGCTGCTCTACCGGCTGTCCGGGGACCGCAACCCGCTGCACGCCGACCCGCAGTTCGCCGCGCGCGGCGGCTTCCAGCGGCCGATCCTGCACGGCCTGTGCACCTACGGGTTCACCGGCCGGGCGCTGCTGCACGCGCTGTGCGAATCCGACCCGGCCCGGTTCCAGTCCATGTCCGGGCGGTTCAGCTCGCCGGTGCTGCCGGGCGACCCGCTGAGCGTCGCCGTCTGGATCGAGCCGGGCGGCGGCAGCGCCCTGTTCCGGACGGCCCGCGAGGACGGGACCGTGGTCATCGATCGCGGGCGGATTGAGTTCGGTCTTCGCGGACAGGCTGAGACTGGCGCGGTACCGGAGGCGGCTCCTGCGCCTGCCCCGCAGGCTCCGGCGCCTGCTGCCTAGGCTGCGGAACGGCGGGGCCGGGGCCAGCGACGGCCTCCTCGCCCTCATCGGCCGCGCCCCGGGCCAGCACGTCCGCTGTCGGCTGCTGGACGTGCCGGACGCGGGGATGGTTGTTGGCCCAGTAGACGCCCGCGATCCACCCGGCCAGGGCCAGGACAATAGGGATGATCAGGGCAAGATACTGAGTTCCGAACAGCAGCACGGCGGCCCCCTCCCGTCACCGGGTTAACTCCGTCCACCTGCCCCTACCCAGTAGCAGGCGCCCGTGGCGGAGCGGGACCGCCGGGAATCATTCCGTTCTGGATGGAAGGTCAGTAACGGGCCTAGTACTCGCTCTCGCTGCGGATGGAGTTGTCCAGCGGCGGCTCGGTGTACCCGCCGCCGGGGCGGCGGGACCGGACCGACCGGCCGGCCACGCCGGTGAGCAGCGTGCCGATGGCGACGCCGATGACCAGCCCGACGACCGCCGTGGCGAGCTTGGCCGACAGCGGCGCGGTGGTCCGGAACGGGACGATCACGACGAGAACGGTGGCCAGGGCGACAATCCAGCCGAAGAAGGCCACCGGCCGGGGCGTGCCCAGCAGGAGCAGGTTCAGCAGCGCGGTCGCGACCAGCGCGGCGGCCACCGCGACCAGCACGACCGCGGTGGTGTGGGCGTCGCCGTAGGCGCCGTCGCTCTTGGGGGACAGCAGCGGGATGGCCAGCAGCCACCGGGCGATCAGGACGCCGACCAGGGCGATGAGGCCCGAGACGACGGCCGTCGCCACGCCGCCGGACCAGAGCCGGCCTTCGTCGACCCGGCCGATGTGGCGCGGCTGCGGCTGGGGCTCGCGTTGCGGCGGCATTCTCTGGGTTGTCATGTCGCTACCTCTTTCGCTCGGGGCCCTGCCGCTGAAGTAACCGCCGGGAGAGCGGCCAAACACGGTGTTCCCAGCATCTGCCGGCGGGCCCGCGCGCGTAAAGTGCCGCCATGACCGATGACGTCGTGCAGCCCCTGCCGCGTGCATTGCACCACGCGTATCACTCGGAACTGGACCCCGGCCAGCGGTCCGCGCTGCTGAGCTGGCTGGCCTTCACGGGCACGTTCGCCGGGGTGCGCGCCGTCACCTACTCCATCCGGTCGGGCCAGGGGCCGTTCCGCAACCTCAGCGTGGGCGGCGAGCACCTGCACCACTACATGTGGGGGATCGGGATCCTGGCCGGGGTCGGCGCGGTGGCGGTCAGCGGCGAGGAGCGGCAGCGGCGGCACCCGGTCGTGGCGCTCAGCTACGGGACCGGCCTGGCCCTCATCGTGGACGAGTTCGCCCTGCTGCTGGACCTCAAGGACGTCTACTGGGCCAAGCAGGGCCGGGTCTCGGTGGACCTCGGGGTCGGCGGCGCCGCGCTGGCCGGCAGCTACTTCGCGGCCCTGCCGGTGCTGCGGGCCGTCCGCCGGGACCGCCGCGATCGGCGCAACCGGCGGCGCCGCGGACTCCAGCTGGCGGGCTCGGCCAGCTCAGGCGGATCGGGCGGCCCGGGCACCTCGGGCACCTCGGGCGGCGAATCGGGCCGTTAGGGCAGCTTCCAGTCGACCGGCCCGGCGCCCTGTTTCTCGAGCAGCGCGCTGGCCCGGCTGAACGGGCGGGAGCCGAAGAAGCCCCGGTCGGCGGAGTTCGGGCTCGGGTGCGCCGACTCGATGACCGGCGTATCGCCCAGCAGCGGGGCGAGGTTGCGGGCGTCCCGGCCCCACAAGATCGCGACCAGCGGGCCGCCGCGCCCGGCCAGGGCCGTGATGGCCTGCTCGGTGACCTCTTCCCAGCCTTTGCCGCGGTGCGAGGCGATGTTGCCGGGCTGCACGGTCAGCACCCGGTTGAGCAGCATGACACCGCGCTCGGCCCACGGCGACAGGTCGCCGTTTGACGGCCTCGGGTAGCCGAGGTCGTCGCCGTACTCGCGGAAGATGTTGGCCAGGCTGGCCGGGAGGCGCCGGACATCGGGCGCGACGGAGAAGCTCAGCCCGACCGGGTGCCCTGGGGTCGGGTAGGGGTCCTGGCCGACGATCAGGACCCGCACGCCGGCCAGGGGCTGGGCGAACGCGCGGAACACCTTGTCGCCGGCCGGGAGGTAGCCGCGGCCCGCGGCGATCTCGGCCCGCAGGAACTCGCCCATGGCGGTGATGCGCTCCGCCACGGGCTGCATCGCCGCGGCCCAGTCGGGCGCCATGATCTCGGTGAGGGGACGGCCAGCCATGGAAGCTCACTGTAGAGGATCCCGGCCGCGGCGTCCGGGGTGCTTGTGGCGTGCGGTGAAATGCCGCCTTGTCCGGACGCGGCCGCCGCGGTCGTGCCACGATGCGTGCGTGCTGCGGTTCACGGACCAGCTGACCCGGCGCCGGGCCGGGACGATGCTCGCGAGCGCCGCGCTGCTCGTCAGCGGCGTGGTCGCCGCCGCGTGCGGCACGGCGGCCGCGCCGTCCGCCGCCGGCCGGTCCGCGGCGGGCCAGGAGCGCGTCGTTCAGGCGGGCGCGGCCCGCCTGCGGCCGTCGTCCGCTCCGCCGGCCTCGCCGTCCCCGGCCCGCTCGCGGCCGTCGCGGTCGCCGTCCGCGCAGCCGGCCGCTCCCGTGGCCGGTCCCACGGTGCCCGGCGCGCCGGGCTGCCCGCTGTTCCCGGCCGACAACGTCTGGAACACCGACATCTCCGCGCTGCCGGTCGCGCCGCAGAGCGCGGCGTGGCTGGCCAGCATGGACGCCGCCGGCACGGACCTGCACCCTGACTTCGGCCCCGACCAGGGCGGCTACCCCTACGGCATCCCGGTCACCGTGGTCAGCGCCGGCCACCCGCTGGCCGCCGTCAGCTTCACCTACGCCGACGAGAGCGACGGCGGCCCGTACCCGTTCGGCCCGGACACCCTGATCGAGGGCGGCCCGCAGGCCGGCGGGGACCGCCACGCGATCATGATCAATTCCGGAACGTGTGAGCTCTACGAACTCTGGAACGCCCGCTATGCGGCCGCCGGGGCCAGCGCCGGATCGGGGGCCACCTGGAACCTGCGGTCCGACGCGCTGCGGCCGTCTGGCTGGACCTCGGCGGACGCCGCCGGCCTGCCGATCCTGCCCGGCCTGCTCAGCTACGCCCAGGTCCAGGCGGCCGTGACCACCGGGAAGCCGATCACCCACGCGATCCGCTTCACTGCCGCGCGCACCCAGTCGGCGTTCATCTGGCCCGCCCGGCACGCGGCCGGATCCGGGTCCAGCGCCAGCCTGCCGCCGATGGGCGCGCGGTTCCGGCTGGCGGCCAGCTTCAACGTGGCCGGGTTCTGCCCGGCCAGCACGCCGTACTGCGCCGATGCCCGGGCCGTCCTGGTCGAGATGCAGCACTACGGGCTGATCCTGGCCGACAACGGCAGCAACTGGTACTTCGGCGGCAGCGCCTTTCCCCAGTGGCCCGACGGCCTGATTTCCCTGCTCAAGGGCATTCCGGCCAGCGCATTCCAGGCGGTGAGCGAGTCGTGCCTGATGGTGAGTCCTCACTCCGGGCAGGCAACGGCAAAGCCCGGCTGCCCGATCGGCTGATTCCCGGTAAGGTCCCGGCCGTGGCCTTACCCCGGACCTCGCCTGACTCGGTGCTGTTCACGACGTACAACGTGCTGGACCTGTTCCTCTCCGAAGGGCCGGCCGGCGCGGCGCACTACGAGCAGGTCGTGGCGGCGATCCGCGAGCTTTCGACTGATGTGCTGGCCGTGCAGGAGATCCGCGGGCGCGATGCCGAGGTGGTCGGCGCCCGGCTGCGCCGGCTGGCCGGCGACCTGGGGATGCGCTGCCTGGTCCCGGTGGCGGGCGCCGGGGGCGCGGCCTCGGGGGGAGCGGGTCCGGGAGGTGCGGGCTCGGGACGTGCCGGGAGCCCGGGTGGTGCCGGCAGCTCGGGTGGTGCCGGGGGCGCGGGGGGCGAGCCGAGGCCGGCGCTGGCCATGGGGACCCGCGGATTTCACTGCGGGCTGCTATGGCGCGGCGGCATCGAGCCGGTGCCGGGGTCGCTGCGGACGCTCGGCCGCGGCCACTTCTGGCACTCGCTGGCCACCGTCACCCTGGAGGTCGGCGGCCGCCAGGTCCGGCACGCCGCCTTCCACGCCACGCCGTTCGGCCGGCTGCTGCGCGCCGACCAGAACGAGCGCCTCGTGGCCATGCTCACCGGCCCCCGCAGCAGCCTCCCGCTGCTGGTCGGCGCCGACTGGAACACCGAGTCGGCCGACCGGGTCCGGGATCCGGAGACCGGCCGCTGGGTCCTGTACGAGCCGCACGACCCGTACGCGGGCGCGCCCTGGTTCGACGACATGCTCTACCAGTGCGAGTGGGAGTACGACGAGCGCGGCGAGCGGCAGCACCGGGCGGACCGCCGCCCCGGCGACGTGCTGTGGGCCGGCGGCCTGCACGACGCCGCCGCCGTGCTGCGGGCGCCCTGGCAGCCCACGGTCGGCCACCATCCCTACGACCGGTACGGCGCCGCCGGCATCTCCCGGCGGATCGACGCGATCCGCGTCACCCGGCACGTCGTCGACGCCCTCCGCGCCTATCACGTCACCGACACCGAGCTCACCCGGTCCGCCTCCGACCACCTCCCGGTCACGGTCGAGTACGACCCGGCCGCCATCACGGCCGACGACCCGTCCGGCCGTCCGTAGGCCGAGGCCGGCGAGCGTGCAGCTCCATGCCGCGCTGTCGGGCCAGGATGTGCCGTGTCAGGGTGCGCCTTACTTGTCAGCCTGACCCTGACGCGGTACCGTGGCTCTCGAAGCTGTCAGGAATCTCCTGACGGCGGAGACGGGAGGCGGCATGGCCAGCGACACGGCGACGGGCCAGGCGACACGCCAGGTCAACTGCTCATTCTGCGCCAAGCCGAGCTCCGCGGTCGCGAAGGTGATCGCCGGGCCGGGCGTGTTCATCTGCAATGAGTGCATCCAGCTGTGCAACGACATCCTCAAGGAGCAGCAGCAGAATCCGTCCCCGCCGGGGGCCCAGCTGCCCGCCCCGGAGGAGGCGATGACCGACGACGAGATCCTCGGCCTGCTGCCGCGGATCGCCGGGGTCAGCGCCCAGACCGATGCCAGCCTGCAGCGGCTGGTCATCGTCCTCCGCGGCCGGGGCGTGACCTGGGCCCGCATCGGCGCCGCCCTGCAGATCACCCGGCAGTCTGCCTGGGAGCGGTTCTCCGGCGAGGAGTAGCCGACCCGCGGGGCGCGGAGTGCGGGAGTAGCGCTGTGCGGGCTCGGCTGTGGCGCGGGGTGCGTTGTGCGAGATGCGGGCGGGGTGCATGGTGCGAGCGTGGTGCGCGTGGTGACGGCGGGCGGCGTGCGGAGGGGATTTCCTTGATCATGGGAGGATTGCTCATCCCAGGGTGGGTGCAATCTTCCCATGATCATGGCTAGCGGCGCGGTCGGCCGCCTTCGCGGGCGGCCCGGTCGCTGGGCCGCCGGATCGGGCTCGTAACTGATACCCCCATGGGGTATCCAAATACCCTCCTAGGGTATACCTATGGGTAGGCCTAGCCTGGGCCGCGCGGGCCTGGCGGCCCAGCGGCCGACTCGGACCCGACCGGGGCTCGGACCCGGCCCGGGCTCGGACCCGGTCCGGGTTCGGACCCGGCCCGACCCGGGCTCGGCCCGGCCGGGGCTCGGGCCCGTGCGACGCGGCGCGCAGTGCTGCGGACCCGGCCAGCCGGCCGTTAAGGAGGATCATGAACGCGATCGGGCACGCACTGCAGATCGCCGGGTCAATGGCCTGGGAGATCACCTGGGCGCTGATTCTGGGCTTCGGGCTGTCGTCGGTCGTCCAGGCGCTCATCCCGAAGGACGTCATCGTCCGGCTGCTGGGTGACGACCGGCCGCGGACCCTGGCCGTCGCGGCCGGTTTCGGCGCGGCGTCCTCGTCGTGCTCCTACGCGGCCGTCGCGCTGGCCCGGTCGCTGCTGCGCAAGGGGGCCAGCTTCACCGCCGCGATGGCCTTCGAGATCGCCTCGACCAACTTGGTCGTGGAACTCGGGGTGATCCTGGCGCTGCTGCTGGGCTGGCAGTTCACGGCGGCGGAGTTCATCGGCGGCCCGATCATGATCATCGGGGTGGCCGTCATGTTCCGGCTGTTCGTCCGCCAGCGGCTGCTGGACGCGGCCCGCGCGCAGGCGGGCCGGGGGCTGGCCGGCTCGATGGAGGGGCATGCGGCCATGGACATGTCCGTGGCCGGCCGCGGCTCGGTGGCAAGGAAGCTGGCCTCCGGGGACGGGCTGACCGCCGTGTCGCACGTGTTCGTCATGGAATGGGCGGCCATCCTGCGGGACCTGCTGATCGGCCTGCTCATCGCGGGGGCGATCGCGGCCTGGGTGCCGGCCCACTTCTGGCGGGTGTTCTTCATCACCGGGCACCCGGTGGCGGCCGCCCTGTGGGGCCCGGTGATCGGGCCGGTGGTGTCGCTGCTGAGCTTCGTCTGCTCGATCGGCAACGTGCCGCTGGCCGCCGTGCTGTGGAAGGACGGGCTGAGCTTCGGCGGCGTGACCTCGTTCATCTTCGCCGACCTGCTGATCCTGCCGATCCTCAACATCTACCGGAAGTACTACGGGGCCAAGATGGCGGCCGTCCTGCTGGCCACGTTCTATGCGGCCATGGTGGTGGCCGGGTACGCGGTCGAGGGCATCTTCAGCGGCCTCGGCATCACCCCGGCCCGGTCCGGGGCCACGATCCCCGACAGCGGCGTGACCTGGAACTACACCACCTGGCTGAACATCGTCTTCCTGCTGGTCGCCGCCGTGCTGCTGATCCGGTTCACCCGGACCGGCGGCATCGCCATGCTGCGCATGATGGGCGGCCCGGCCGACGCCGACCACAGCGCCCACGGCCAGGCCCCTCACGACCACGCCGCTCACGACCACCACGGCGACCAAGCCAAGGACCAAGGCGCTGACGACCACCGCGCCCACGATCACGGCAAGCATGACCAGGCGCCTACGGCGGGCGGGCCCAGATGAGCTAGGCGAGGCGGCCGGCGCGGCGTCGCCCGGGCGCAGCCAGCCACCCGCCCGGCAGTATGCTCGCCCAATGGCAGACGAGGCCAAGCTCATCATTCAGGTTCCGCGCGGCAGTTCGATCGACCTGTACCTCAAGGCCGACCCGCCCGCCGCCATCGCGGACGTCCGGGTCATCGTGGAGCACCTGGGGGCCGGTGACGACGGCCGGCTGCTGCCGCCCGAGGCCGGCGAGGTGATCCTGACCGTTCCGTCCCCCGAGGCCCTGCGGCGCGAGCCCGGGCAGGTGACCGGGGCGATCAGCACCGCGGACGCCAACGGCCCGCCCCTGATCGTGCTGGTCGAGGGCGCCGAGGAACTCCGCGACGACGAGGTCGGCACCCTGCTCGACGCCGCGCTGCAGACCGACCGCATGGTCATCCTGCGCATCGAGCAAGGCACCTGACCGGGCCCGGCAGAAGACAGGCAAAAACAGCGGTCCGGGCCACCTGGTGGTGACCCGGACCGCCGTTCTGTCATCCGGCTACAACCGCCGCCCTCAGGCGGCGACCGCCGCGGCCGGCGCGTTGGCCGGCTCCAGCGCCCGCTCCAGCACTTCCCGCACGTCACTGACCGGGAACACCGACAGGGCGGCCCGCACGTTCTCCGGCACGTCCTCCAGGTCCGGCTCGTTCCGCTTCGGGATGAGCACGGTCGTGATCCCGGCCCGGTGGGCGGCCAGCAGCTTCTGCTTCAGCCCGCCGATCGGGAGCACCCGGCCGGTCAGCGACACCTCGCCGGTCATCGCCACGTCCGAACGCACCAGGCGGCCAGACAGCAGCGACGCGAGCGCGGTCGTCATCGTGACGCCGGCGCTGGGCCCGTCCTTGGGCACCGCGCCCGCCGGCACGTGGACGTGCACGCCCCGGTCCTTGAGGTCAGCGACGGGGAGCTCCAGTTCCGCGCCGTGCGACCGCAGGTAGGACAGCGCGATCTGGGCCGACTCCTTCATCACGTCACCGAGCTGCCCGGTGAGCGTGACGCCGGTGCTGCCCGTCTCCGGGTCGGCCAGCGACGCCTCGATGAACAGGACGTCACCGCCCGTCCCCGTCACGGCCAGCCCGGTCGCGACCCCCGGCACCGCGGTCCGCTCGGCCGAGTCCGGCGTGTGCCGGGGGTGGCCGAGGTACCCGTCCAGGTCCGCCGCGTCCACGGTGACCGGCAGGGTCTCCTCCGACCCGGCGGCCTGAGCCGCGATCTTCCGCAGCACCCGGCCGATGCTCCGCTCCAGCGAGCGGACGCCCGCCTCGCGGGTGTACTCGGCCGCCAGCCGCCGCAGCGCGTCGTCGGTGAGCGTGACGTCGGTGGTGTCCAGGCCAGCCCGCTCGAGCTGCCGGGCCAGCAGGTGGTCGCGCGCGATCTCGACCTTCTCGTCCTCGGTGTAGCCGTCCAGGCTGATCAGCTCCATCCGGTCGAGCAGCGGCTCGGGGATGGCCTCGATCATGTTGGCCGTGGCGATGAACAGCACGTCGGACAGGTCGAGCTCGACCTCGAGGTAGTGGTCGCGGAACGTGTGGTTCTGCGCCGGGTCCAGCACCTCGAGCAGCGCGGCCGTCGGGTCGCCCCGGTAGTCGTTGCCGAGCTTGTCCACCTCGTCCAGCAGGATGACCGGGTTCATCGAGCCCGCCTCGCGGATGGCCCGGACGATGCGGCCCGGCAGCGCGCCGACGTAGGTGCGCCGGTGCCCGCGGATTTCCGCCTCGTCCCGCACGCCGCCGAGGGCGACGCGGGCGAACTTGCGGCCCATGGCGCGGGCGACCGACTCGCCGAGCGAGGTCTTGCCGACTCCGGGCGGGCCGGCCAGGGCCAGCACGGCACCGCTGCGCCGCCCGCCGACCAGGGTCAGGCCCTTGTCCGCGCGGCGCTTGCGCACGGCCAGGTACTCGACGATCCGCTCCTTGACGTCATCCAGGCCGGCGTGGTCGGCGTCCAGGACGCCCCGCGCCGCGGCGACGTCGTAGGCGTCGTCGGTCGTGGTGTTCCACGGCACCTCGAGGACGGTGTCCAGCCAGGTCCGGATCCAGCCCGCCTCGGGCGACTGGTCGGAGCCGCGCTCCAGCTTGGCCGCCTCCTTGAGGGCCGCCTCGCGCACCTTCTCGGGCAGGTCCGCGGCCTCGATGCGGGCGCGGTAGTCCTCTTCCTCGGTGCCCGGCTCGCCGTCCAGCCCGGCCAGCTCCTTGCGGATGGCGGCCAGCTGCTGGCGGAGCAGGAACTCGCGCTGCTGCTTCTCCATGCCCTCGCGGACGTCGTTCTGGATGGTCTCGGCCACGTCCAGCTCGGCCAGGGCGTCGCGCGCCCAGCCGGTCAGCTTCGCCAGCCGCTGCTCGGGGTCGATGGTCTCGAGCAGCTCCAGGCGCTGCTCCAGCGACAGCCAGCTCGCGTAGCCCGAGCTGTCGGCCAGCGCCGAGGGGTCGGTGATCCGCTGCAGGGCGTCCACGACCTGCCAGGCGCCGCGCTTCTGCAGGATCGACGCGGCCAGGCCGCGGTACTCACGGGCCAGCTCCGCGGCGCGCTCGGTGGCGGCGGGCTCGTCGATGACGGTGCCCTCCACCCACAGCGCTGATCCGGCGCCGACCGTGCCGGAGCCGATCCGGACCCGGGCCACGCCGCGGATCACGGCGGCCGGCTCACCGCTCGGGAGCCTGCCGATCTGCTCGATCGTGGCGAGCGTGCCCACGGGGGAGTACTTGCCGTTCAGCCGGGGGACCAGCAGCAGCTGGGGCCGCGCGTCGGATGACTCGTCGGAGCCGGACGCGTTCAGGCGAGCCGCCTCGATGGCCGACCTGACCTCCGAGCCGGAGGTGTCGACCGGGACCACCATGGTGGGCAGCACGATGGTGTCGTCCAGCGGCAGCACCGGCAGCGAGAGGGTTTCGGGCATTGCGCGCTCACTTCCTGTAGCGGCGTTACGTAATTACACCCCTACAAGCGATCGAGCCCTCAGTTTGTTCCGCAGTTTGTTCGCGGTCAGCGGACACCGGAAAATACAAGCTCAAATCTATATATCGAACAAAACTTCAGCCCTCGTACAGCGGATTCGCCCGAAGATACGTAACGCTGCCGCACCAGGAAACCTCATACTCGAGCGCCAGGTCTGCTTCCCGGCGCGCGGCCGCGGAGCACCTCATCCCATGGGGTAGCGGTGCAGCCCCACCGCGTATTCCACGCCCGCGCCGAGGCCGATGTAGCCCGCCATGTTGCGCAGGAACTGGTCCGGGTCGAAGTCGCGGCCCAGGCCGTCGATGTAGGCCTGGTGGGCGCGCAGCGAGGCGATGCCGGCGTCGATGGCGCCGGTCACGTCCACGAAGTGGGTCGGGCTGCCGGTGGCCATCACGTACGCGTCCTTGATGGTGTCGCAGCGCGGGCCGGCGTCGGGGAAGACCCACTCGTTGGCCGCGTCCCGGCAGGCGTCCAGCACGGCCAGGCCGACGGCCCGGTGGTCGGCGTGGTTGACCGGCCCGGTCTCGCCCCAGGTCAGGTCGAAGCTCATGGTGATGACGACGTCGGGCCGCAGCCGGCGGAAGGCGGCGGCCAGGTCCCGGCGCAGCGGCAGCCCGTACTCGATCACGCCGTCTCGGTGATCTAGGAACTCCACTGCCGTGACGCCGACCAGCGCCGCGCCGGCCCGTTCCTCCTCGACCCGCAGCGGGCCGACCACGGCCGGGTCCATCCCGGCGATGCCGGCCTCGCCCCGGCTGGCCAGCACGTAGGACACCTGCTTGCCCTGGGCCGTCCACCGGGCCACCGCGGACGCGGCCCCGTACTCCAGGTCGTCCGGATGCGCGACGACGGCGACCGCGCGCTCCCAGTCCTCGGGCATCGGCTGCATCGCGGGCGCGGGCTCTGACATGCCGCCACAGTAGCGCCCGGCGTCCCGGCCGCGCCGCGTAGGCTGCGGCCCGTGACCGCCAATCACCCGCCCGCCCATCCCCCGCCGCCCCCGCTGGCCCGCGTGAGCGCGACCCGCTACGTCACGCCGCTGCGCGAGGGCGGCTCGCTGCCGGCCGTCATGGAGACCGACGACCTCGGCACCTACGTGGTCAAGTTCCGCGGCGCCGGGCAGGGCCCCAAGGCCCTGGTCGCCGAGGTCATCACCGGCCAGCTGGCCCGCGGCGCCGGGCTGGCCGTGCCCGAGCTGGTCACCGTGGAGGTCGATGCGGAACTGGCCCCCGGCGAGCCCGACCAGGAGATCCAGGACCTGCTGCGGGCCAGCGCCGGGCTCAACCTGGGCGTCGACTTCCTGCCCGGCTCGCTCGACTTCGACGCCGCCCGGGCCGGGGTGGACGGCGAGCTGGCCGGCCAGGTGCTGTGGCTGGACGCGCTGACCGGCAACGCCGACCGGTCGTGGCGCAACCCGAACCTGCTGTTCTGGCACGGCGGCCTCTACCTGATCGATCACGGCGCGACGCTGACGTTCCAGCACCGGTGGTCGAGCGCGCCGGCCGCGGTGACCCGCCCCTACGACGCCTCGGACCACGCGCTGATCGGCTGCGGCCCGTGGGTCGACGAGGCCGACAGCGAGCTGGGCGCCCGGGTCACCCCGCAGCTCGTGCGCGCCGCGGTCGCGGCCGTCCCGGAGGAATGGCTCCAGGTCGAGCCCGGGCTGCCCACGATCGAGAGTGTCAGGGACGCCTACGTTTCGTGGATTCTGGGCCGTCTCGAGGCGCGGGAGGCGTGGCTTCCGGGCCTGCGCGACGCCGCGGCGGCAGCGGCCGGGGCGCGGTCATGACCGCGCCGGTGGCGTTCGAGTACGCCGTGCTGCGGGTCATCCCGCGGGTGGACCGCGGCGAGGCGATGAACGCCGGCATCGTGCTGTACTGCCGCCCGCGGCGGTACCTCGGCGCGCGGCTGGCCCTGGACGACGCCGTGCTGCTGGCCCTCGACCCGGAGGCGGACGTGCCCGGGGTGCAGCGGGCGCTGGCCGCCATGGAGCAGGTGTGCAGCGCGGGCGGCGCGGGGCCGGCCGCCGGGCAGGACATCGGCCGCCGGTTCCGCTGGCTGACCGCGCCCCGCAGCACCGTCGTCCAGGCCGGGCCGGTGCACACCGGGCTGACCCGCGATCCCGACGCCGAGATCGACGCCCTGCTGCGGGCCCTGGTGCTGCGTCCGCGCTGAAGCCGGGGCCTCGATAAGCTGAGCTGTGCGGACAACGGGAGATCGAGCGACGCTGAAGGTCGCGCTGCTGGGCTGCGGCGTGGTGGGAGCGGCGGTGTACCGGCTGCTGGCCGAGCAGTCGGCGGACCTGAGCGCCAGGGCCGGCGCGGCGCTGGAGGTGGTCGGCGTCGCGGTCCGCGACCCCGGCCGGCCCCGCGCGGTGACGGTACCGCCGGGCCTGCTCACGACGGAGGCGGGCCGGCTGGTGAGCCGGCCTGACGTGGACATCGTGATCGAGCTGATGGGCGGCATCGAGCCGGCCCGCACCCTGCTGCTGGCCGCGCTCAACGCGGGCAAGTCGGTGGTCACGGCCAACAAGGCGCTGCTGGCCAGCCACAGCGCCGAGCTGCACGAGGCCGCGCGGCGCAACAACGCTGACATCTACTACGAGGCGGCCGTGGCCGGGGCCATCCCGCTGCTCCGCCCGCTGCGCGAGTCGCTGGCCGGCGACGAGGTCCGCCGGGTGCTGGGCATCGTCAACGGGACGACCAACTACATCCTCGATAAAATGGACACCTCCGGCGCGGGCTTCGGCGCGGCGCTGAGCGAGGCCCAGGACCTGGGCTACGCCGAGAAGGACGACCCCGGCACGGACGTCGAGGGGTACGACGCGGCGGCCAAGGCGGCCATCCTGGCCAGCATCGCGTTCCATACCGAGGTCACCGCCGCCGATGTGTACCGCGAGGGCATCACGGGCGTCACGGCGGCCGACATCGCCAGTGCCCGGACGCTGGGCTGCGTGGTTAAGCTGCTGGCCATCTGCGAGCGCGTGCACGGCGGGGTGTCGGCCCGGGTCTACCCGGCCATGATCCCGCGCGAGCACCCGCTGGCCGCCGTGCGCGGCGCCTACAACGCCGTGTTCGTGGAGGCCGAGTCGGCCGGCCGGCTGATGTTCTACGGGGCCGGCGCGGGCGGCCAGCCGACCGCCAGCGCGGTCCTCGGCGACATCGTCACCGTCGTGCGCAACCGGCTGGCCGGGCTGCGCGGCCCCGACGCGTCGACGTACGCCCAGCTGCCGCTGGTGCCCATCGGCGACGCGCTGACCCGCTACTACGTCCAGCTGGACGTGGCCGACCGGCCCGGCGTGCTGGCCCCCATCGCCGACGCGTTCGCCCAGCAGGGCGTGTCGATCAAGGCGATGCGCCAGGAAGGCCGCGGCGATGACGCCAACCTGCTGATTGTCACCCATACGGCGCGAGAAGATGCTCTGGCCAAGACGGTGGCCAGCCTGTCGGCGATGACCGCGGTGCGCAAGGTGGCCAGCGTGATGCGAGTCGAGGCAGAGGACGACGAATGAGCGGCCAGCTGGCCCCCCGCTGGGGTGGCGTGATCGAGGAGTACCGTGACCGCCTCCCGGTGACCGCGCACACGCCCGTCATCACGCTGGGCGAGGGCGGCACGCCGCTGCTGCCCGCGCCGGCCCTGTCCGCGCAGGCCGGGTGCGAGGTCTACCTCAAGATCGAGGGGGCCAACCCGACCGGCTCGTTCAAGGACCGCGGCATGACGGTCGCGGTGAGCCTGGCCGCGGAGCGCGGCGCCAAGACCGTCATCTGCGGCTCGACCGGCAACACCAGCGCCAGCGCGGCCGCCTACGCCGCCCGGGCGGGCCTGCGCTGCGCGGTGCTGGTGCCCCGCGGCCACATCGCGCTGGGCAAGCTGGCCCAGGCCCTGGTCTACGGCGCCCGGCTGCTCCAGGTCGACGGCAACTTCGACGACTGCCTGGAACTGGCCCGCAAGCTGGCCGCCGACTACCCGATCGCGCTGGTCAACTCGGTCAACACCGAGCGCCTGGAGGGGCAGAAGACGGCCGCGTTCGAGATCGTGGACGAGCTCGGCGACGCCCCCGACGTGCACTGCCTCCCGGTCGGCAACGCGGGCAACATCGCCGCGTACTGGCTGGGCTACCGCGAGGACCTGGCCGCCGGCCGGGCCAGCCGGGCGCCCCGGATGCTCGGCTTCCAGGCCGCCGGCGCCGCGCCGATCGTCAACGGCGCCCCGGTGCTCAGCCCGGTCACCGTGGCCACCGCCATCCGGATCGGCAACCCGGCGTCCTGGCACCTGGCGCAGGAGGCCCGCGACGAGTCCGGCGGCCTGATCGACGCCGTGACCGACGACCAGATCCTGGCCGCCTACCGGCTGCTGGCCCGCGAGGAGGGCGTGTTCGGGGAGCCCGCCTCGGCGGCCGGGGTGGCCGGCCTGCTCCAGGCGTGCCAGCGCGGCCAGGTCGCGGCCGGCTCGGTGGCCGTCTGCACCATCACCGGCAACGGGCTGAAGGACCCGGCCACGGCGATCGCCGGCTGCCCGGAGCCGGCCGTGGTCGCCGCCGACCCCGGCGCCGTCGCGGCCGCGCTGGGCCTGGCCTGAGCGGGCCTGCTCGCATGGGCATGAGCTGGCTGGCCGGTCCCGTCACGGTCACGGTCCCGGCGACCAGCGCCAACCTCGGGCCGGGGTTCGACTCGTTCGGCCTGGCCCTGAGCCTGCACGACGTGGTCGTCGCGCGGGTCGCGCCCGGCGGCCTCACGGTCACGGTGACCGGCGAGGGCGCGGACACGGCCGGAGCGGGGGAGCAGCACCTGGTGGTCCGGGCCATGCGCACGGCGTTCGCGCACCTGGGCGCGATGCCGCCCGGCCTCGCCCTTTCCTGCCAGAACGAGATCCCGCAGGGTTTCGGCCTGGGCTCCTCGGCCGGTGCCATCTGCGCCGGGCTGCTGGCCGCGCGGGCGCTGGCCGGGCCCGCCGGGGCGGCCGCGCTGCCCGACGACACGATCCTGGCCCTGGCCACCCGGATGGAGGGGCACCCGGACAACGTGGCCGCGTGCCTGGCCGGCGGGCTGACCATCGCGTGGCATCCGTCCGGCTCGGGCGGCTCAGCCGGCGCGCGGGTGGCGCGGCTGGCGCCGCTGCCGGGCATCGCGCCGGTCCTGTGCGTGCCCGCCGAGCCGCTGCCCACGGTCACCGCGCGCCAGGTGCTGCCGCCGCAGGTGCCGCACGCGGACGCGGCAGCCAACTCGGCCCGGGCCGCGCTGCTGGTCACCGCCCTGACCAGCCAGCCCGACCTGCTCCTGGACGCGACCGAGGACTTCCTGCACCAGGGTTACCGGGCGGCCGCGATGCCCGCGACCGCCCGCCTGATCGCCGCGCTGCGGGCGGCCGGGGTCCCGGCCGTGGTCTCCGGCGCGGGGCCGTCGGTCCTGGCCCTCACGGTGGCCGGCGAGACGGGCGCGCCCGTGGCCGCCATTGCCGGCGCCGACGCCGACGAATGGCGGGTGCTGCCGCTGCGCGTCGATCTGGCCGGGGCGACGGCCCGGGCCTGCTAGCGCGGCATTAGCCCGGTTACGCCCCGTTTCGCCAGGCGGAATGTAGGACGATAACGCGGCTATTACCGAAAGTGGCACCATTGTTGATGCTACGCTCCACAAGCCGTTTTCCTGTCGTCGTGAGCGCACGACCGGGACGCAGGCCCGTCGCCGGGGGCCGCGGCGCTGGAGGGGTCCAGATGAAATGTGCAACGGGTGGGGCAATGAGCGGGGCGGCGCCGTGCGCCCGGCCGGCCGGGCCAAGACGCCGGCCCGCTTCCGTTCCCTTATCCGGGCCGGGCGGGTGTCGGCCCTCTGCCGGGGGATCGCGCCCGTCCGCGAGGCAGCCCAGCCCACCCTCGTCCGTCCGGAACTTCCCGAAGAGGTGCCAAGATGGCGCGCACCGGCCCCGCCCGTACCCGGTCCATGCGGCTCACGCTGACGACGCTGCTGATCGTCCCGCTGGTCTCGCTGGTCGCCCTGTGGGGCTTCGCGGCCAGCGTCACCCTGGGCAACGCGCTGCGGGACCGCAACTACAACCACCTGGTGTCGACCGGCGCTAACGTCTACGACCAGCTCGAGACCCGGCTGGCCGAGGAGCGCCTGCAGACCTTCGTCTGGCTCAGCACCGGCCGCCGGTCGCCCGTCGCCCCGCTGGACGCCGCCCGGACTCAGACCAACGCCGTGATGCTGAGTTACCGCAAGGACGAGCAGGCCAGCCGCGGCGACACCCCGGCCAGCCTGGAGCAGACCGCGAAGGTCCTGGCCGCACAGCTGGCCACCATCCCCAGGATCCGGGCGGGCGTCGATTCGGGAGCGCTGAGCCCCGCCGCCGCGTTCCAGGCCTACAGCAACGTGGTCGACGCCGAGTTCACGCTCTTCCAGAGCACCGGGTCGATCGGCCTCAACCTGGCCGTATACGCCCAGACGGTCGCGAGCATCCAGGCGGCCCGCGCGCTGGAGGACCTCGGCCGCGAGGTCACCCTGATGGCCGGGGCCGCGGCCGGGGGCGGCCAGATGAGCGCCGCCGACCGCCAGCTGTTCGCCAGCGCCGTGGCCGGCCAGCGGCTGCTGATCGGCGATTCGATCGCGGGCCTGACCCCGCAGTCCCGCCGCCCGTTCCAGCGCCTGTACGCGTCGCCGGCGTACCACCAGCTGGCGGCCATGGAGGACCGGATCGATGCGAGCGTCGGCGCCACGGGAATGGTGCCGGTCAAGTTCACCGACTGGGAGTCAGTCTCGGGCGGGTTCCTGGGCGAGCTGGAGGATGCCCAGGTCAAGCTGACCGGGCCGCTGGCCCAGGTGGCCAACCAGTACGGCAGCAAGCTGCTGCTGGAGGCCGTCCTGGCCGGCGGCCTCGGCCTGGTGGCCGTCATCGCCTCCATCCTGCTCACCCTCTGGATCGGCCGCCGGCTCTCCGGCGACCTGACTGACCTGCACGAGAGCGTCCAGAGCATGGCCGACGAGCGGCTGCCCGACGTCGTCGCCCGGCTGCGCCGCGGCGACGACGTGGACGTGGACGCCGAGTCGCCGCCGCCCGCGCCGGGCAGGATCACGGAGATCGCCAAGGTGGCGGGGTCCTTCGCCACCGTGCAGCGCACGGCCGTCGAGGCCGCCGTCGGCCAGGCCAACCTGCGCAAGGGCGTCAACCAGGTCTTCCTGAACCTGTCCCTGCGCAACCAGTCGCTGCTGCACCGCCAGCTGGCCATGCTCGACTCCATGGAGCGGGCCGCCCGCGACCCGGCGTCGCTGGATGAGCTGTTCCGCCTGGACCACCTGACCACCCGGATGCGCCGTCACGCGGAGGGCCTGATCATCCTGGCCGGATCGACCCCGGCCCGCGGCTGGCGCGACCCGGTGCCCGTCGTTGACGTGCTGCGCGCCGCGATCGCCGAGGTCGAGGACTACGTCCGGATCGACGTGGTCAGCGAGTCGCGGGACGCGATCGCCGGCGCCGCGGTCAACGACGTCATTCACCTGATCGCCGAGCTGGCCGAGAACGCTACGGCCTTCTCCCCGCCGAGCACCCAGGTCGAGATCAAGGCCGATGCGGTCGGCCACGGGCTGGCTGTGGAGATCGAGGACCGCGGGCTGGGCCTCTCCGCCGAGGAGATGGCCGAGATCAACGAGCGCCTGGCCAGCCCGCCCGAGTTCGACCTGGCCAACAGCGACCAGCTCGGCCTGTTCGTGGTCGGCCAGCTCGCCGCCCGGCACCGGATCAGGGTCTCGCTGCGCGGCTCGGTCTACGGCGGAACCATCGCCATCGTGCTGATACCGATCAGCATCGTAGTGCGGGACGGGCAGATCGAGGCGCCCGGCGAGCTGCCCGGGAACGGCCAGGGCGCGGGTGCCCTCGCGCTTCCGGCGGGCCCGGTGCTGGCCGGCCCGGCTCCGGGGGGCCCGTTCCCGGTCGGCCCGGCTCCGGGTCCGGTTGCCTCGCGGCCGGTTCCGGGCGGGCCGCTTCCGGCGGGCCCGGTTCCGGGCTGGCTGCCGGAGCGGGCCGCGGCGGCTGAGTCCGGGCCGTCGGCGTCGGTGTTCAGCCTGACCGGGCGGCACCGGCTGGCCGCAGGGCTGTCCGGGGACGAGGCCGGCTCCGGGCCGTGGCCGGCCGCCCCGCTGCCCGCTACGCCGCCCGCCCCGCCAGGGCCGCCGGTGCGCGGCCTGGCCGGCCGCGCCCCGGCACCGCGGGACACTCGCGCGCAGGCGCCGTGGGAGCAGCCGTCCTTCGACCAGGCGTCGTGGGACCAGCGGTCGTGGGACAGGCCCTCGTCGGATACGCCGTCGTGGGACCAGCAGCCGTCGGGCCAGCAGCCGTGGGGCCAGCAGCCGTGGGCGCGGGCGGCCGAGCGGGCCGCTCCGGCCCCGGCGCCTCAGCCGCCCGCAGCGGAGGCGGCCGGCCCGGCCGGGACGCATCTGGGGATGCCGGTCCGGGTCCGACAGGCCAACCTCGCCCCGCAGCTCCGCCGGGACCCGGCGCCCGCCGCCGCGCCGGCCGCCGGCCCGCCCGCTCGTTCGCCGGACCAGGCCCGCAACCTCATGGCTGCCCTGCAGCGGGGCTGGGAGCACGGACGCACCGATGACCTGGATGACCCGGCCGGCGACCTCGGAGCCTGGCCGGGCGGGACGAACGGGGCCGGGACCGATTCGAGTGACGGCGAGGCGCAGTGATGGCGGCGGAGGCCAACGCGAACCAGCTGAGCTGGCTCCTGGACAATCTCGCCGAGCGCATCGAGCCCGTCCGCCAGGCCGTCGTCCTGTCCCGCGACGGCCTGGTCGTGGCGGCCTCCAGGGACCTGAGCCCCGAGGACGGCGATCACCTGTCCGCGCTCGCGGCCGGCGTGCAGAGCCTGGCCCGCGGGGCGGGACGGCACTTCCACGGCGGTGAGGTCCGGCAGACGATCATCGAGATGGAGACGGCGTTCCTGTTCATCATGGCGGCCGGGGAAGGCACGTGCCTGGCCGTGCTGAGCGCCGGGACCGCCAATGTCGCCCTGGTCGCCTATGAGATGGCCATGCTGATCCGGCGCATGGGCAAGTACCTGGCGGCGCCGCCCAGGTTCGCCGACCACGAGCCGGCCACCGGGTGAGCGGCCATGACTGCTCGACGGGATAGCTGGCTGGACCGGGCCGCCGGTCCGGTGGTCCGGCCCTACGCCATGACCAAGGGCCGGACCCTGCCCAGCGAGAACGGGGCGTCCTTCGGCCTGATCGATGTCGTGCTGGCGACCGGCCGGCAGCCCCCGGACGGGTTCCGGCTCAGCCCCGAGCATCGGCGGATCCTGCACGTCGGCCGCAGCCCCAAGACCGTCGTGGACGTGGCCTCGGACCTCGATCTCCCGGTCGGCGTGGTGCGCGTGCTGCTCGGCGACCTGAGTGAGCACGGCATGGTGAGCATCCGCCCGGCGCGCCCGGGGCCGGTAACCGACGCGCGACTGCTGAGGGACGTACTTGATGGACTCCAGGCACTCTGACCCGCCCGCCCTGCCGGTCACCACCAAGATCCTGATCGCCGGCGGGTTCGGGGCGGGCAAGACGACCCTGGTCGCGTCGATCAGCGAGATCCGGCCGCTGCGCACCGAGGAAGAGCTCAGCGACCGGAGCATCGGGGTCGACGACCTGGCCGGGGTGGAGCGCAAGACGACGACCACCGTCGCCATGGACTTCGGCCGGATCAGCTTCCGGTCCGACCTGGTGCTGTACCTGTTCGGCACGCCGGGCCAGGAGCGCTTCTGGTTCATGTGGGACGAGCTGGCCCACGGCGCGCTGGGCGCGGTGGTGCTGGCCGACACCCGGCGGCTGGCCGACTGCTTCGCCGCCGTCGACTACTTCGAGCAGCGCGGGGCGCCGTTCGTCGTCGCGGTCAACTGCTTCGACAACGCCCCGCGGTACGCCCCCGAGGACGTCCGGATCGCCCTGTGCCTGGATCCCGGCGTGCCCGTGGTGCTGTGCGACGCGCGGCAGCGGGACTCGGTCAAGCGGGTGCTGATGGTGCTGGTCCGGCTTGTGCTCGACCTGGCCACGGCCGGCCGCGAGCACCCGGCGGCCCTGCCGGCCGGCTGACTCAGGGCCGCCGGTAGCCCGCCGCGGCCTCGAGGACGGCGCCGGTGGCCAGGATGAGCTCCTCGCTGCCGGCCGGCCCGATGAGCTGCAGGCTGGCCGGGAGCCGGGATCCGGGCGCGGGGACCGGCAGCGCCAGCGCGGGCAGCCCGGCCAGGTTGATCGGTGCCGTGAGCCGGGTGTGCGGCTCCTTGCCCCCGTTGCTGACCGGCGGCGGGAAGAACGGCACGGTCGGGAGGACCAGGAGCTGCGCGGCCTGGAACAGCCGGTCGAAGGTCGCCTTCCACTCGGCCTGGAACCGGCGCGCCACCGCTGCGTCCTCGCTGGTCACCTGAGCCGCCTGGGAGAGCCGGTCGCGCACGGCCGGGCCGAGCCCGGCCCGGCTCAGCGGGTCCGCCATCAGGGTGCCGTCGCTGATCGCGGCCTCCTCGGCCATGATCGTGTAGACGGCGGTGAGCGCGTCCGCCCAGCCGTCCAGCTCCAGGTCGGCGACGCCGATCCCGCAGCGGGCCAGGGCCTCGTCCAGCGCGGCCTCGATGGCCGGGTCCTGCGCCTCGCCGGTGGCGCGCACCCGGCCCAGGCTCACCGCCGGGCCGGCCGCGGCCGCGAAGCCGGGCTCGAGCAGCGCCATCCCGGCGACCAGGCCCGCCACATCGCGGGCCATCGGCCCGACCGTGTCCAGGCTGGGGGACAGCGGCCACACGCCGTCCAGCGGCACCCGGCCGTGGGTGGTCTTCAGCCCCGTGACGCCGCAGTAGGCGGCCGGCACCCGGATCGACCCGCCGGTGTCCGACCCGTAGGCCACGTCGGCCTCCCCGGCGCCGACCGCCACCGCCGATCCGCTCGACGACCCGCCCGGCAGCAGGTCCGGGTCCAGCGGGTTGACCGGCGTGCCGAAGTGCTCGTTCAGGCCGGAGGCGCCGTAGGCCAGCTCGTTGAGGTTGGTCTTGCCGACGATGACCGCGCCCGCCGCCCGGGCGCCGGCCAGGCACGGGGCGTCGGCCAGGGCGGGGATGGCCCGGTCGGCGAGCGCCTTGCTGCCGGCGGTGGTCAGCGTCCCCTGGACGTCAATGAGATCCTTCACGGCCAGCCGCAGCCCGCCGCCGGCCTGATCCAGCCGGGTGATGAACGTCGCCATGGCGCTCAACCTAGCGTGCGGCGCTCCGCTCCCGCCGCGGGGTCCAGCCGCACCCCGCGGGCCAGCGCATCCAGCGCGGGCCGCCACCGGCCCGCGGCCGTCAGGTCGGTGAAGCTGGTGACCAGCACCACGCCCGCGCCGTACTCATCGACGACCCAGGCGTACCCGACGTGCTCGCTGCCAGCTGCCTGCCACCTGCTGGCCGGGCGTCAGCACCAGCGCGCCGGTCAATCCAGTGCGGAGCCCGCGGCCAGTGCCCCGTACCGGCCGCGTGCTCCGCTGTCCGTTCAGGCGCCCGCCGTGGCGCTGGCCCGGCGGCCCGACCGTGCCCGGCTGATAAGGGCGGCGGTCGCAGCGCCCAGCACGGCGGCGCCCAGGGCGATGAGGATGACCTGCCAGGCGAGCATGCCGCTGGCGGCGACCACGCGGACGACCGACCCGGGGACGTGCGCCGGCGTGACGACCGCTCCCCGGGCATGCGCCGGCAGAACGACCGATGCCGGCACGTGCGCCAGCGAGCCGGGGCCCAGGCGGCCCGCCTCCCCCGGCACACTCGCGCCCCCCATTTCCACCGGCACCGAGGCGAAGGCGGACGGGACGATCACGGCCGACGCGACCAGGCCGCTGATGACCGCCGCGGCCAGGGCCCCGAGCCGGCGCAGCCGGCGGCCGGTCTGCCGGGCCACGCTGAGGGGCCAGGGACCCGTGCGGGCTGAGTGTGCATTCATGGCGCTCTCCTGTCTGCTCGGGCCGGACCACGAGGCCCGGCCGTATGCCCACAGGCTGCCTGGCCGCGGGGACCCGCCGGCAGAGGCCCGATTGCCCCTCTTCCGCCGGGCCGGGGCCGGGGTACAAGTACCCACGCCGGCCGGGACGGGCGGCCGCCTGGCTAGACGAGGCCCTCGGCGAGGGCGAGCCGCGTCAGGTCAGCGCGCCGCCGGAAGCCGGTCTTATCGCGGATCCGGTCGAGATGAGACCGGACGGTCCGCACGCTGATGTAGAGCTCGCCGGCGATCTCGGCGTCGGTCCGCCCGCGGGCGACCAGGGCGATCAGCTCGCGCTCGCGCGGGCTGAGCGGCCCGGCCTGGGCTGCTCCCTCGTCGGCGGCGGTGAGCATGAGGGCGAACTGCACGGCGGTGGTCATCCCCATCGCTGCGCCACGCTGCCCGGCGGCCCGGGTCCCGTCGGGACCGAGCGCCCGGCCGGCGCGCTCCAGCGGCTGCGCGCGCCGGACCGCGTCCGGCGGGATGTCGATGGCTCCCTCGGCTTGGTTCAGCGCCTGGAAAGCGGCCCACACGGTAACGGCCTGCCCCCAGCGCTGCCCCGCGGCGCACCAGTGACCGCAACTGTCGAGGCTGTTGAGCAGCGCCGTCGGATCGCCGATCCGGTCGGCGATCTCCAGCGCCTCGTGCAGGTGGGTCCCGGCCTCGGCCAGCTGCCCGGCCAGCCGGTCCAGGTCCGCCATCAGGTCCAGGAAGGCGGCCTGGCCGGGCAGGTCGCCCGCTTGCCGGGCCAGCGCCAGCCCCTCCGTGCTGCGCTCCCGGGCGGCGGACAGCTCCGCGCTCTCGTACAGTGCCACCGTCAGGAAGCGCAGGCCGCGGCGGGCTATCCACCCCGGTACGCCGGCCGGGTTGACCGCGACGGCTTCCCGCGCCCAGTGCAGGGCGCCGTCCAGGTCCCCGGCGTAGTACAGGGCTATGTGCAGGTTCTGCCGGGCCAGCGCCTCGCTGCCCGGGTCCCCGATGGCACGGGCCAGGGCCACGGCGCGGCGCGCGTCGTCGATGCCCTCGGCGAGCCGGCTGACGTTGACCAGCGCCGCGGCCCGGCCGGCCAGCGCGCCGGCCAGCACCGCCCCGGGCTCTCGGCCCGACTGGACGTCAATGATCGCGGTGAAGTGGCCTGCGGCGGTCTCGAAGTCCCCGGTCGAGTGCGCGGCCTGGCCGAGCCAGTACTGCGCGGCGCACCAGTCATCGCTGCCGGCCGGCGCGTGCGCGGCCGCGCCCCGGATGAGGGGATAGCCGGTCACCAGGCGCCCCCGCAGCTTCCACCAGGGCGCCAGCGAGATCACCAGGTCCAGGGCCGCTGCCGGGTCGTGGTGCAGGGCCCAGGCCAGGCCGTCGCGGATCGCGGGGTCCTCGGCGTCCAGCCAGCTGGCCGCCGCCAGCTCACCCGCGGCGCCCTGCATCTCGCCGCAGGCCCGCCGCGCGATCTGCCGGACGCACCGGGCCAGGGCGGCGGCCGCGGCGGGCTGCTCCCCGGCGGCGGCCAGTTGGTCCGCCCCGTACCTGCGCAGCGTGTCCAGCATCTGATACCGGGACCGGCCGTCCGGCCCGGCATGCGGCGGGGTCAGCAGCGAGCAGTCCACCAGCCGCATGATCACCGGGCCGGCGCCGTCGCCCGCGACCGCCTCGGCCCCGTCCAGCGTGAACGGCGCCGGGAACACCGAGATGGCGCGGAACACCTGCTGCTCGTGCTCGCCGAGCAGCTGATAGCTCCAGTCGACGGTCGCTCTCAGCGACTGGTGCCGAGCCGGGGCCAGCCGGTCAGCGGCGGTCAGCAGGCTCAGCCGCTCATCGAGCCGGTCCAGCAGCACCGGCACGCCAATGGCCTCCACCCGCGCCGCGGCCAGCTCGATCGCCAGGGGCATCCCGTCGAGCCGTTCCACCAGCCGCGCCACCACCGGGCCGGTGTCGGCCGTCATGCGGAAGTGCGGATCGGCCAGGCGGGCCCGGTCCGCGAACAGAGCCACGGCATCTGACGCGCCCGTCCCGCCGTCCGACCCGGGCAGCGTCAGCGGCGCCAGCCGGTACCGCAGCTCCCCGGCGATCCCGACCGGCTCCCGGCTGGTCGCGAGGATCCTCAGCTCGTCGGCGGCCGGCAGCCATTCCGCGCACAGCCCGGCCACGGCCTCGATCACGTGCTCGCAGTTATCCAGGACCAGCAGCAGCTGGGACCGGGCCAGCGCCCGGGCGACGGCCTGCGCGGCGGGCACGCCGGGAAGCTCGGGCACGCCCATCGCGGCGGCGATCACGGGCGCCACCTGCTCCGGAGCGGCGGCCAGCGCCAGCTCGGCCAGCCAGATTCCGTCCGCGAAACGGCCGGCGACCAGCCGGGCCACCTCGCCCGCCAGGCGCGTCTTGCCCATCCCGCCCGACCCGGTCACCGTCACCAGCCGGTGCTCAGACAGCAGGCGGCGGACGTCGCTGACCGCGGCCGCCCGGCCGACGAAGCTCGTCCGGACAGGCGGAAACCCGTGCGTGCCCGCCGTGCCAGCCTGAGCCGCCCCCACGCATGCACTGTAACGCCGGGGTGCGGGGCCGCGGCCGTGACGCCAGCACTCGTCGGTCGTTGCTAGGTTCCGGGTATGCACCTTCCGGGCCGGTGGCACGGGCCGCAGGGCCGGCGCCTCGCTGTCCTGGTGGCCGTCGCGGCCGCCATCGTGGTGGCCGGCTCCGCCGCGGCCTCCGTGGCCAGCGCGCCCGTCCCGGTGACCGCGCGGAACCTGACCATCACCGTCACCGATGGCCCGAAGGACAATCAGCACGTCTCGCTGGACGCGACGTTCTTCACTCCGCCCGGCCGGGGCCGGGTCCCGGCCATCCTGCTCGCGCACGGCTTCGGCGAGACGAAGAACGCCGTGCGCCCGGAGGCGGAGCAGCTCACCCGGGCCGGGTTCGCGGTCCTGACCTGGTCGGCGCGCGGCTTCGGCCGGTCCACCGGCCAGATCGCCCTGGACTCGCCCGACTATGAGGTCAAGGACGTCGAGCAGCTGGTGACCTGGCTGGCGCATCAGCCGCGGGTCCGGCTCGACCATCCCGGCGACCCCCGGGTCGGCATCACCGGCGCCTCCTACGGCGGGGCCATGGCGCTGCTGGCCGCCGCCTACGATCACCGGATCGACGCCGTCGTCCCGGTGAGCACCTGGAACAACCTGGCCACCGCGCTGTTCCCGAACGCCGCCGGCGGCGGCCCGGCGGGCGGCGTGTTCAAGCGGCAGTGGGCCGGGCTGCTCTTCGCCCAGGGCGTCACGGGCGGCCGGGCCGCCCTGGCCAGCGGCCGCGCCGCCGTCAGCCCGTGCGGCCGCTTCCTGCCCGCGATCTGCACCATCTACCAGCAGGCCGCCACGCTCGGCCGGGCCACGCCCCAGGCCGTCACGACCCTGCTGCGCTCCAGCCCGGCCAGCGTCGCCGGCCGCCTGGACGCCCCCACCCTGCTGATCCAGGGCGAGCACGACTCGCTGTTCGGCCTCGACCAGGCCGACGCCACCTACCAGGCCCTCCGCCGCAATCGCGCCCCCGCCGCCATGGTCTGGTTCGCCGGCGGCCATGACGGCGGCAACCAGGAAACCAGCCGCCTCGACACCCTCACCACCGACTGGTTCGAACGCTGGCTCACCCCGCGACGCCCCGCCCCGTCGCCGGTCCGGCCCCGCGCGGGTGCCACCAGCGGGAGCACGGGCGGCCAGCCCGGCTTCGCCGTCAGCCGCAACCGCCGCTTCGACGCCAGCAGCGGCCAGGCCCAGCTGGCGGTGGCCACCGCCGCGCGCTACCCCGGGCTGAACGGCACCGGGCGCACGCTGATCCGGCTGGCCGGGCCGCCCCAGCCCGTGATCAACCCGCCCGGCGGCGCCCCGCCGTCCTTCTCGACCCTGCCCGGCGTCGGCGGCCTGCCCGGCCTGGCCATCGACATGCCCGGCCAGACCGCGGCCTTCACCTCCGCCGTCCTGGCCCGGCCGGTCCGGGTCACCGGCGCCGCGGCGGTCCGCATCCGGGTCAGCGGCGCGGCCCAGGTCACGCTGTTCGCCGAGCTCTACGACGTGGACCAGGCCGGCAACGCGACGCTGCCGTTCAGCCTCGCCGCCCCGCTGCGGGTGACCGTGCCGCCCGGATCCGGCGGGCAGGACGTGACCGTGCGGCTGCCGGCCATCGACTACCAGTTCGTCGCCGGGCACCGCCTCCGGCTCGTCCTGACCACTACCGACTTCGGCTACGCCACCCCGCCGGCGCCGGCCGTCTACCGGGTCAGCCTGGCCGGCCCCGGAGTCACGCTGCCGACCGACGCGGCCCTGCTGGTGTCCAGCAGCGGCCTGCCGTGGTGGACCTGGGCTGGCCCGCTCGCCGCCGCCGTCGCCGCCGGGCTGATCCTCAGCCTCCGCCGCGGGGGCCGCCGTCGCCCCGGTGCCCGTCTCCCCGGTGCCGGTCGCGCCGGCCCCCGTCGCCCCGGCCGGTCCGGGCCGGCCGGCCCGCGGCCCGACCTGGCGGGCGTGCCGCTCGACATCTCCGGGCTGACCAAGCGGTTCAAGGACGGTCACCTCGCCGTCGACGACCTGTCACTGCGGGTCGAGCGCCAGATGATTCTCGGCCTGCTCGGCCCGAACGGGGCGGGCAAGACGACCACGCTCCGCGCGCTGATGGGCTTGATTCACCCCGACTCCGGCACGATTACGATCTTCGGCCGCGAGGTCCACGCCGGGTCGCCGGCCCTGTCGCGGCTCGGCGCGTTCGTCGAGGGACCGGGCTTTCTGCCGCACCTGTCCGGCCGGGCCAACCTGGAGATGTACTGGCGCTCGACCGGCCGACCGGCCGGCGGCGCGCACCTGGCCGAGGTCCTGGGGATCGCCGGCCTCGGCGCGGCCGCGGACAAGCCCGTGCGGACCTACTCGCGCGGCATGTGCCAGCGGCTCGCCATCGCCCAGGCCATGCTCGGGCTGCCCGACCTGCTCGTGCTCGATGAGCCGATGAACGGCCTGGACCCGCCGCAGATCCGGCAGATGCGCGACGTGCTGACGCAGTACGCGGCCGCCGGGCGGACCGTGATCCTGTCCAGCCACATGCTGGCTGAGGTGGAGCTGACCTGCACCGACGTCGTGGTCATGCACCTCGGCCGCCGGATCGCGGCCGGCCCGGTGGGCGAGATCGGGGGCGACGGCGGCGCCGTCGTCATCGGCACGCCCGACCCGGGCCGGGCCCGGGAGGTGCTGGCCGCGCTGGGCCGCTTCGGCAGCGTCGACCGGCACCCGGACGGCGTGCTGGTGCAGCTGGGCGGCGAGCCCGCCTCGGCCGCCGTCGCTGCCCTCGTCGGGGCCGGCCTGGCCGTGGACCGGGTCATGCCGCACCGCCGCCTGGAAGACGCCTTCCTGGCCCTGATCGCCGGCGGCGGGACCGGCCTTGGCGCCGGCAACGGTGCCGGCGACCTGGCCGCCGTCGCGGCGGCCGATCAGGAGCTGGCCCCGTGACCGCCCGGGCCGAGCCGGAGCGCGCTCCCGCCGCCCCCGGCCCCGAGCCGGCCAGCGCCCCCGGTTACCGGCCGCGGCGGACGCTGCCGCTCTCGGTCGAGATCATCCGGCAGCTGCGCCGCCGCCGGACGCTGGTCGCCTTCGGCATCCTCACCGCGCTGCCCTGGATCCTGGTCGGCGCGTTCGAGGTCAGCGGCCCGGCGTCGGGCAACGGCACCCCCGGGCTGGTCGCCGCGGCCACCATCGGCGGGCTGAACTTCACCGCCTTCACGTTCTTCGTGTCGGCCGGGTTCCTGATCGTCGTCGCGGTCGCGCTGTTCTGCGGCGACACCGTCGCCACCGAGGCCAGCTGGTCGTCGCTGCGCTACCTGCTGGCCGCGCCGGTGCCGCGGTCCCGGCTGCTGCGGCAGAAGCTGATCGTGGCACTCGGGTTCTCCATCGTCGCCGTCACCTACCTGACGCTGATGGCGCTGCTCGCCGGGACCCTGGCCTTCGGCTGGCACCAGCTGCAGCTGCCCGGCACCGGGATCGAGATACCCGCCGGGGCCGCTCTCGGCCGGATCGCCATCGTGCTCGCCTACGTCCTGGTCAGCGAGCTGGTGGTGGCGGCGCTCGCGTTCCTGCTGTCGGTCCTGACCGACTCGCCCCTGGGCGCGGTCGGCGGGGCCGTCGGCCTGGTCATCGTCAGCAACATCCTCGACGCCGTCACCGCGCTCGGTAACTGGCGGCAGGCCCTCCCGACGCACTGGCAGTTCGCCTGGCTGGACGTCCTCCAGCCCCAGGTCTCCTTCGCGGGGATGATCCAGGGCAGCGCGGTGTCGGTGTCCTACGCGCTGATCCTGGGTGCCCTGGCCTTCCGCCGGTTCCGGACCAAGGACATCGTCTCCTGACCGGCCCGGTCCGCCCCGCCGGTTCGGCGCGGGCCGGTCAGCCCGCTCGGTCAGCCCGCTCGGTCAGCCCGGACGGTCAGTCCGCTCGGTCAGCCCGGCTCGGTCAGCCCGGCTCGGCGGGCGCGGCGGCCGCCGCGGCGGGAGTGACGGCGGTCAGCCGCTGCTCCCACCTCGCCGCCCGGCCGGCCAGCCATGCCGCGGTCTCGGCCAGCGGTTGCGGCTGGATCCGGTAGCGCATCTCGCGCCCGCGCCGCTGGACGGAGACCAGCCCGGCGCGGTCCAGCATGAACAGGTGCTTGGCGACCGCCTGCCGGCTGACCGGGAGGTCAGCGGCGAGCCGGGTCGCGGTCGCCGGCCCGGCCGCGGCGAGCGTGTCGAGAATCCCGCGCCGGATCGGATCCGCCAGCGCGATCAGCACCTGCTCGGCGCCCGCCGGCTCCCCGCCGTCTGGCATGACCCCGGTCCTCTCCGCCAGCCCGGCGCTGGCCGCAACCCGCAGTAATAGCTACCTCGTGGTTGCACATTAACCGGGCGCCGCCGCCCTCGCCACCGGCCACCGCACTCGCCGCATCGCCGGCGGGGACCACAGCGACATGGCCGTACGTTCGCTGTCGCTACAGCAGCAGTGATCGTACGTTCATGCTGTTGCCCGCCGCCCGCCGCCCGCCGCCCGCCGCCCGCCGCCGGGCGCGGGCGTGATGAGGCGGCTATCGTGACGGGGTGCCCGAATCCCTGGAGGTCAGCGCCGCGACGCGGGTCCGGGCCACGCCCGAGCGGGTCTGGGAGGTGGCCATGGACTGGTCCCGTCAGGGCGAGTGGATCCCCGCCACCCGGGTGCGCGGCGGCACCGGAGTCGGTGCGCAGGTCACTGCCCGCACGGCCGTCGGCCCGGTCGGCTTCACCGACACGATGGTCATCACCGAGTGGGATCCACCCCGCCGCTGCGTGGTCCAGCACACCGGGAAGGTCGTCCGCGGCCGGGGGATCTTCGAGGTCATCCCGCACGGCGAGCTCACCGAGTTCCGCTGGACGGAAGTGGTGGAGCTCCCGCTGCCCGCCGCCCTGCAGCGGGGTCCCGCACTGCGGGCGACGCAGGTCGCCGGCCAGCGGGCGGTCGGCCCGCTGGCCCGCCGGTCGCTGCAGTACGCGCTCGCCCGCTTCGCCCGCCTCGTCTGACCCGCGGCCCCGGCGGGCCGGGCGCCAGCGCGCAGGCCGCAGGCGGTCACTGGTACCCGCCACCCCCGGCCGGCGTCGGCGCGCCGGCCGCAGGCGGTCACGGGCACCGGCCCGGCGTCGGCGCGCCGGCCGGAGGCGGTCACTGGTCAGGAGCACCGGCCGCGCCGGGCCGGTCGCTCTCGGAGCGGGCCAGGTCCCGCGTCACCTGCGCCCGCAGCGCCGGGACGTCCACGCCGGCCGCCTTGAGGAGCGAGATCGCCTGGCTGGCGGGCTGGTCCAGGACGCCCGCCAGGACATGCCCGGCCGAGATGTGATGGTGGCCGAGGCGCAGGGCCGCGTGCCGGGCCAGCGTCAGCGCCGCCTTGGCCGGCTCGGCCATGCGCGGCGAGCTGCTCTTCCGGCGCCGGACACGGCGCGCGGACTTGGTCCGGGTCAGCGAGCCGGGCCCGAACGCGGCGTCGGTGGCCCGGCTGACCGTGTCCAGGTCAATGCCGATCGAGGCGAGCGCCTCGGCGTCCAGCGGCTCCAGCCGGCCCGGGCCGCCGCCCGGCGGGATCAGCTTCCGCAGCTGGGCCACGCCGGCCCCGGCCGCCCGCAGCGCCTCGGCCGCCGGTCCCGCCCCGGAGGCCACCCCGACCAGCAGCTGCGCGGTGCCGACCTCGGCCTGGCCGGTGCGGATGGCCTCCGACTTGGCGCGGAGGACGACGCCGCGGGCGTCCTCGTCAAACCGCTCGAACATCAGACTGTCCCCTCTGGCTCACGGTTCCGGCAGTGCACGGCGGGGCCGGCGGCGGGCCGCCGGGCCGGCCGCTCACTGGCCCAGCCGGCGGGAGTGCTTCTTGTGCACGGCCTGCTTGCTCACGCCGAGGAAGACGGCAATCTCCTGCCACGACCAGCCGTGCGCCCGGGCGTTGCTCACCTGCAGGTTCTCCAGCCGCTCGGCCAGGTCGCGCAGCGCGCGGACGGCCCGCAGCCCCTCGGCGGGATCCTGGCCGTTCGCGGCCTCCGCCAGCAGCGTGTCATTTCCCATGCCGTCAACATATGTTGACGCTGCACGGTCTGTCAACCTTTGTTGACGCGCCCGGTGGCGCGGCGGCGCCACGCGGCGGCCCGGCCCGGGGACCGGACGCGCGGCAGGGCCGGTCCTAGACTGGCGGGATGACTGAGGCCAGCACCCCGCACTTCCCGGTGACGACCGCGCTTGAGCTGCAGGGCATGACGATCGAGCAGGACCTGGGCCTGACCTTCGGCCTGGTCGTCCGGAGCATGGGCTTCGCCAAGTCGGTGGGCGCCGGGTTCAAGGCGCTCCGGCAGGGCGAGGTCACCCAGTACACGTCGCTACTGGAGGACAGTCGCCGGCACGCGATCGACCGCATGATCGACAACGCCCGGCTCCTCGGCGCCAACGCCATCGTGGCCATGCGGTTTGACTCGTCCGAGATGGGCCAGCAGCTCACAGAGATCGTGGCCTACGGCACGGCGGTCGTCGCCCGGCCGGCCGCCTAGCGGTGCCGGGCGGGCAGCGCGCCCCGGCCGGCGACGCCGACCGGGAGCGGATCATCGGGCTGCTGCGCGAGCACTACGCCCAGGGCCGCCTGGATGACGCCGAGCTGGACCGGCGGGTCGGCGTCGTGCTGGCCGCGGAGTTCGTCGACGAGGCGGCCGGCAGCGTGGCCGACCTGCCCGCGCTCGTCCCGGCCGGGCCGGCCGCGGGCAAGCCCCGGCGCCGCGCCCACGGCCAGGCCGCCCAGCCGGGTGCCGGCTGGGTGCCCACGCCGGAGCGGTTCCGCGATCCAGCCTCGCGGGTGGTCATGCGGGTCTGGGTCGACCCGGCTGACCAGAGCCGCCACTACGTCCCGGAGCCCGACGCCTAGCGGCGGGTCGCGAGGAAGATCGGGATCAGGCGCTGGGTCTTGACCTGGTAGTCGGCGTAGGGCGGGAACGCGGCCACGGCCCGCTGCCACCACACCGCACGCTCGTCGCCGGTCAGCTCCCGGACCCGGACGTCGAACGGCTCCGGGCCGTCCTGGATGGTGACGGCCTCCGGGTCGGCGACCAGGTTGTGGTACCAGACGGGGTGCTTCGGCGCGCCGCCCTGCGAGGCCACGAGCAGGTACTCGCCGTCGTGCTCGACCCGCATCAGCGGCGTCTTGCGCAGCTTGCCCGACTTGTTCCCGCGGCTCGTCACGATGATCACCGGCAGGCCGGTGTCCCGCAGCGTGCTGGCGCGCTCGCCCTTGGATGACTCATAGGCCTCGACCTGGTCGCGGACCCACTGAGCTGTACTGGGTACGTACTCGCCCTGAAGACTCATGACCAGGATCTTACGTGCGCGCTCACTCCTCGGCGATGTCCGGCTCAGCCGGCACCGCGCCGTGCCTCCGCCGGATGATGTCCGCGATCAGGGCCGTCCGCCCCGTCTGGTGCGCGGCCCCGCAGCTGCGGACCCGGTCCTGCTCAGCGCCCATCGCTGACCCCGCCTGATTTGTGACCCGCCGGCGGCCACTATAGGGGGCACGGAAAGGAGCACCATGCCGGAGGCCACCCATGAGCCGATCATCAGCAGCGCGGCCAATCCCCTGATCAAGCGGATCCGGCTGCTGGCCGAGCGCAGGCACCGGCGGCGCGAGGGCGCGTTCGTGGTCGAGGGCATCCAGCCGGTCTGGCAGGCGGTCGAGGCGGGCGCGGACATCGAGGTCCTGGTCGTGGCCCCGGATCTGCTCAAGCCGCCCGCCGCCCGCGCCATGATCACTACCGAGGAAGAACGCGGGACCCGGGTGGCCAGGGTGACCAGCGAGCTATTCACCCGGATCGCCGGCCGCGACGGGCCCGGCGGGCTGGCCGCGATCGTCGCGGCCCGGCCGGTCCCGCTGGCGGCGCTGGAGGTGCCGGCCGGCGCGCTGTTCGTCGCCCTGCACGAGCCCGGCAACCCGGGCAACGTGGGCACCATCATCCGCACGGCCAGCGCCGTCGGCGCCGCGGGCGTGATCCTGACCGGCGCGGCCACCGACCCGTACGACCCGGCCGCGGTCAAGGCCAGCATGGGCGCCCTGTTCGACGTGCCGGTCGCGGCCGCCGCCTCGGCGGAGGAATTCCTGGACTGGTCGGCCAGCCGGCACATCACGGTGGCGGCGGCTTCGGCGCGCGGCGAGCGTTCCGTGTGGGAGGCGGAGTTCCCGGCGCCGCTGGCCCTGCTGCTGGGCAGCGAGGGCGAGGGGCTGCCCGGCCCGCTGCTCGACCGGGCCGGGCTGCACGTGCGGATCCCCATGGTCGGGACGGCGGAGTCGCTCAACCTGGCCGTCGCGGCGGGGGTGCTGCTCTACGAGGTGCGCCGCCGGACCGGCCTCGGCCGCCGGTCCCTCTAGACCTGGCCCGGTCCGGGGCGCCAGGATCAGGCATACGGGGACATCCCGACCGGCAGGCACAAGGAGGCACCGCAGGATGACCGGGCTCAAGGCAGAAGTAGACCCGGCCGAGGTCGGGTTCGACCCGGCGCGGCTGGAGCGGATCGACCGGCACTTCGCGCGCTACGTCGACGACGGCCGGCTGCCCGGCTGGCTGATCGCGATCAGCCGGCACGGCCAGCTCGCGCACGTGTCGGCCCGCGGCTCGCGGGACGTGGAGGCCGGGCTGCCGGTGGAGTCCGACACGCTGTGGCGGATCTTCTCGATGACCAAGCCGATCACGTCGGTGGCCGCGATGATGCTGTACGAGGAGGGCGGGTTCGAGCTCAGCGACCCGGTCAGCCGGTACATCCCGTCCTTCGCCGATGCCCGGGTGTTCAGCGGCGGCACCGACCTGCGGCCGGTGACCGTCCCGGCCACCGAGCCCGTCCGCGTCTGGCACCTGCTCAGCCACACCTCGGGCCTGACCTACGGCTTCCTGCGCAACCACCCGGTCGACGCGATGTACCGGGCGGCGGGCTTCGAGTGGGGCAGCCCGCGCGGGATGGACCTGGCCGGCTGCGTCGACGAGTGGGCGGGCCTGCCGCTGCTGTTCCAGCCCGGCTCGGAGTGGAACTACTCCGTGGCCACCGACGTGCTCGGGCGGCTCGTCGAGGTGGTGTCGGGCCAGAGCCTGGACGAGTTCTTCGCGACCCGGATCCTGGGGCCGCTGGGCATGACCGACACCGCGTTCTTCGCCGGCGAGGAGCGGGCCGCGCGGCTGGGGGCGGTGTACACGGCCGGCCAGGATGGCCGGGCCGTGCGGTCGGAGCCGTTCAGCGCCGGGCACTACCGGGCGCCGGCCTACCTCAGCGGCGGCGGCGGCCTGGTGTCCAGCGCCGCCGACTACCAGCGCTTCCTGCTGATGCTGCTGGGCCGGCCCGGCAGCCCGGCCGGCGAGCTGGACGGGAACCGGCTGCTCAGCCCCCGGACGGTGGCCTACATGACCCGCAACCACCTGCCCGGCAACGCCGACCTGGAGACCTACGGAACGCCGATCAACGCCGAGTCGCCGATGCGGGGGAGCGGGTTCGGCCTGGGCTTCGCCGTAGTACTCGACCCGGTGCCGGGCAAGACGCTGACGTCGGCCGGCGAGTTCTCCTGGGGCGGGGCGGCCAGCACGGCGTTCTACATCGATCCGGTGGAGGAGATCACGGCGAGCTTCTTCACCCAGTTCGTGCCGTCGAGCGCGTACCCGGTCCGGTCCCAGCTGCGCCAGCTGGTCCAGCAGGCGCTGGTCTAGGCGGCGCGGGCCTCGGGACCGCCCTGGCCCGGCGCCCGGCTCCGGGCGCCGGGCTAGCGGCGGCGGGCGGTGCGGCGGTGGCTGGCCGGCGGGGCCGGCGGGGCGGGCTGAGCGGGCGTGCCCGGCTCGGCCCGCTCGCCGACCGCGGCCGGCTCCTGCAGCGCGGCCGGCAGGGTGCCGGCCGCCCGCTCCCGCCGGAACTCGCGGAGCCGCAGCACGATCACGGCCGCGACGGCCAGCACGACGACCGCGACGATGACGTAGCCGCCGATCGACAGGTCCTTCGAGACGCTGGTCCAGGCGCTGCCCACGCCGTAGCCGATGCTGGACAGCGCGGTCGCGAAGATCACGGTGCCGATCGCGTTGAAGATGGCGAACTGCGCGACCGGCACCTCGACGATGCCGGACACCAGGCCGCCGAAGGCCCGCAGCACCGGGAGCAGCCGCACGATCAGGACGGCCCAGGCGCCCTTGCCGGCGAAGAACCGCTCGGCCCGGTCGAGGTCGCGGCTGGTGATGAGCACGTACCGGCCGTACCGCTCGACCGCGGGGCGGCCGCCCTTGCGGCCGACCGCGTAGGAGATGAACGAGCCGACCAGCTCGGCCAGCGTGCCGACGATGATCACGACCGGCAGGCTGAGGTGGCCCTGCTGGGCGGCGAGCACACCGGCGAAGCCGAACGTGATCTCCGACGAGATCGGGACGCAGCACGCCTCGACGATCCCGAACAGGATGAGCGCCAGGAACTCCGTGTGCGTCAGGAACGTCTGCATGTCCAAGTTTCTACAGCACACCGGGCCATGCCCGGGCCGAGCCGGGCCGGCTCGGCGGCGGACAGGGGAAGCCGCCCCGGTCCGGTGGGGGGCAACCGGGCCGGGGCGGCGAAGCCCGAGTGCCAGGGGGATGGCACCCGGGCGGTCTTCATGACCGGCCGCGCAGGGGCGTCAGGCCAGCCGGGTGGCGATGGTCGTGACCAGCTGCGCGGCCTGCTTCTCCCACTTCGCGTAGGCGTACGGGAAGCCCGACTTCTGCACGGCCTGGGCGGTCGCCCACAGGGGCTCCCCGGCCCAGCCCGGGTCGGCCTTCTGGTGCGTGGCCAGCGCGCTCAGGAACGCGTCCGCGGCGTAGGAGGGCGTGGTGATCTGTTCCGCCGTGCCCCAGCCCATGGACGGGCGCTGCTGGAACAGGCCCAGCGAGTCCCGGTCGCCGTAGCTGATGTTCTGCAGCCCGGACTCCTGCATGGCCGTCGCGACCGCGATGACCGCGGCCCGGACGCCCATGTGCTTGTTCAGCGCCTGGCGCACGATGGCGGTGGCGTTGGCCATCCGCGCCGAGTCGATGGGCAGGTAGGACTGCGAGCCGCTGGCCGAGCCGATCTCCACCCGGTCCGCCAGCGGCAGCTTGCCGGCCTTGGCGCGCGGGGTCGTCTGGCTGGCCAGCTCGTCCCGGATCTGCTTCCAGCTCTTGGCGCCCTGGTGGCGGACGACGTGCACGGACGTGCCGTGCGCCGTGGCGGCAGTCGTCTTCGCGTGGCCCGCGGCCTTGGCGTGCCCCGCGGCCTTGGCGTGCCCCGCGGCCTTGGCGTGGCCGGCGGCCTTGGCGTGCCCCGCAGCGGACTGGCCCGCGGCGGGCTGATCGTCGCTGGTCACCGTGGCGTGGGTCGGCGCGGCGGAGCCGGCCGGGGCGTGGATGGTCATTCCCGGGCCGAACGAGCCGAGCTGCACGTCCGCGTCATCGCCCACGCTGAGGCGATGCGAGGTGCTCGCGATCCCGGCCGCGGCCGGGGTGGCCGACGTGGTGGCCGCGGCGGCGGTCACGCCGCCGATGCCGGCCAGCGCCAGGGCGGTTCCGCCGTAGGCCAGGGTCTTGCCCCGCCGTCCGGCGCCGCCCAGCTTGAGCGTGCTGAGCTTCAGGGCGCTGAGCTTGTTCCGGGCAGCGAGCAGGTCAGTCAGGGGGGTGCGGCGCAATGCGCTTCCTTCCGAGTCTGTCCTCGCCGCCGGCCGGGCAGGGGCCACAGGCCGGGATGGGCCGCCTGCAATCGTTTGCAGGCAGGCTCACGCACACGCCTCGGCGTGCGCTTCGCGGGTTCAGGGCGGGCCCGGCGGCTGGCTGCGCGGGTGCGCTGCCGCCGTGGGCCGCGGGCACGGAAACCAGTCACTCATCGTGATGACGAGGTGGTCCCCGGCGAGGATCGCACGTATAACGTCGAGGTCAGCGCCGTCGCTTCCCGCTATGACCTAAGTCACGTTTAGTTACGCGAAGGAATAGAACGAAGCGCATCCGGCGGCCGCCTCCGCTGCGCGGCCCTCGGCCGGGGCGGGCCTGGGACAGGGGTGCTAGCTAGGCGGTGGCGTTGTTGTCGGCGGGGCCGGACAGGGGGGCGGTGCCGGTGGCGGCGGGGACGGCGGACGGGCTGACGAACTGGCTGCCGTCCGGGCCGGTCACGACGGCCTCGTGGAGGGCGCTGCCCGCCAGGTAATCCGGCCACGCCTTGAACCACTCGGTCCAGCCGTTGTCCCATACCCCGGCCCGCGGGCTGCCCGTGACCGTCACCGGGTCGCCCGGCACGGCCAGCTTGTAGTACGCCTCGGCGTCAGCGGGCGGCATGTTGATGCAGCCGTGGCTGACGTTCGTGAAGCCCTGCTCGCCCACCGACCAGAACGCGTCGTGCAGGTAATCGCCGCTGAACGTGAACCGGACCGACCAGGGGACTTTCAGCTTGTAGCCGGGCCCGGTCATCAGGACCGGGTTGCCCTTCTCGATCGTCACGTACGTCCCGTTCGGCGTGTTGTCGCCCGGCTTGCCGGTGCTGATCGGCCAGCTGTGGAACAGCGTCCCGTTGCGGTACAGGTCCATGTGGTGGTTGGCCGTGCTGGCCACCACGATGAGCGAGTCGCCGATCGTGAACGTCTGGGTCAGCGTGTGGTCCCCGTACAGGCCGGGGGCGGCCTCGACGCCGTCGAGGTGCCCGGTGAAGCTGACCGTGGTGTGGGCCGGCCAGTACTGGCGCGGCCGGAAGTTGAGCTCGGTGTCGCCGTCCCAGTACCAGGACCCGACGACCGGCTGGGAGGTGGTCAGCTGCAGGGACTGCTCGACCGCGGCCTTGTTGGCGACGGGCTCGCTGAACTTGAGCATGAGCGGCATGCCGACGCCGTAGGTCTGGCCCGCGCCCTCGAAGATCTGCGTCTGGAAGGTGCTCTTCGGCGACAGGGTCGTGAACGTGCTCGTCTTGGTCACCGGCTTGGCCCCGGGGGCCGTCGCGCTCGCCGTGACGGTGTAACTCGCCGAAACGGATAGCGCCCAGGTGCTGTGCCACTGGGTGCCGGCGCTGTTCATCGTCCCGGCCACCGGGACGCCCCCGGACTGCGCCGACACGTGGCCGAGCTTGCCCTTGGCCGCGGCCACGGTGATGCCCTGGCCCGGCTGGGCCGCCTTGTCCCCGGTGGCCGGGGTGATGGTCAGCCACGAGTCCGCGGCCGGGCTGGCCGACGCGCCCGGGCCGGCGCCCGAGGCGCCGGATCCGCCGCCGGAGCAGGCCGCGGCGAGCAGGCCGGCCACGGCGCAGACGGCCAGGGCGGCCTTACTCGAGAGACTCCGGGACGGGGGCTTCCTGGGCACGGGTGACCTCTCTGTCCGGGGCGCGGCCTGAGTCCGAGGCTATGTCGGGCCCGCCGCTGGGCGGGCCGCCCGGCCGAATCTGGCCTTGCCTGATCCGCCCGTTATGCCCCCATCGGGCCAGCCCGAACATGGCCGCGGCGGCGACGACCGCCAGCGCGGTCAGCGGCACGTAGTCGCCCAGCACGTCAAACGGCGTCCGGGCCGAGGCCGCCGGCAGCGCCATCGTGACCGTCAGGCGGCCGTGGTCGCCGGGGCCGGCCCAGGCCAGCTGGCGGCCGCGGGCGTCGAACGCGGCTGAGTCGCCGGTCAGCGCGGCCTGCACGGTCGGCCGGCCGGTCTCGGCGGCGCGCAGCGCGCTCAGCGAGGCGTGCTGGGCCAGCGCCCAGCTGCCCTGGAACGTGGAATCCGAGGTCTGGTAGGTGATGAGCTGGGCGCCGTGATCCGCGTCGTACCGGGACATGTCCGGGAATGCCGACTCGAAGCAGATCAGCGGGCCGATGGTCAGGTTCGGGCCGCCGTCCGCGGCGGTGGCCGGGATCGTGGCGTGCAGGACGTGGGCGCCGGGGCCGGGCACCATGTTCTGGGCCGCGGCCCGGCTGATGCCGGTGAGCCAGCCCAGCTCCGGGCGCAGCGGTATGTACTCCCCGAACGGCACCAGCCTGCTCTTCACGTACTGGCCGGCGATGCCGTTCGCGCCGATCAGGACGGCCACCTTGGACTTGAGCCCGGCCGCGTCCTGCGCGTCCTGGCTGGCCAGGATCTGCGCGTGGTCGGCGGCGGCGAGCCGCGACAGCCGGTGCAGCAGCGCGATGTTGGTGCTCAGGTCGTAGCCGACGCTGCTTTCGCCCCATATGACCAGGTCCGCCGGGTTCTTCCCGGCCGCAAGCGCCCGGGTCAGCCGGACGTTCGCGTCGACCCGGGCGGCCGGGTCGCGGATCAGGCCCGACTGCACGAGGCCCACGGTGACGGTCCGGACAGGCGGGCTGGCCGCCGTGAGCGCGAAGGCGGCCGGCCCGGCCGCGATGGCCACCAGTGCCCCGGCGCCGCCGATCAGCCGCGGGGTCAGCGCCCGGGCGCGGATCGCGATCACCAGGCCGGTGTTGGCTGCCACCAGCGCGAACGTCACCAGCCAGACACCGCCGACGGCGGCCAGGGCCAGGACGGCGGGGTGCTGCCACTGGCTGACCCCGAGCACCGCCCACGGGCCGCCGAAGCCCTGCCAGGACCGCAGCCACTCGGTCACCAGCCATGCGCTGGGCACCAGGACCAGCGCCGCGGCCGCCCGCCGGGCGGTCACCGGCGGGGCCATGGTCTCCCACGCGGCCAGGCCGACGCCGGCCCACAGGGCGCCGATGAGGATGGCCACCAGCACCAGGCCCGGGCCCAGGTTGGGCAGCAGCCAGTACATCGCGGCCAGCAGGTAGCCGGTGCCGAACCACCAGCCCCGGACGGCCGCCTCGCGCCGGGTGGGGGCGCTGGCCATGAGCAGCAGGCCGGGAATGAGGCCGACCCAGGCCAGCAGCTCCAGGTTCACGTCCGGGAAGGCGAGCACGGGCAGGCCGCCGGCCATCAGCACGGCCCACCGGACAGGCTGCCGGAGACCGCGCCAGGTCGCTGCTCGGGCTCGCTGAAGCACGGTTCCATTGTGGCGCCCGTTTCGCATGCGGGGAGTCATCGCCCCCCGGCGCAAACCACTCGGCGGGCCGCCTTGAGTCAGCTCGGCCCGGCCGCGGCCCGGACGTCCGCGGGCGGCGCGGCGGCCGCCGGGGCGGGCCGGCGCCGCTGCCGGATGGCTCCGGCCAGAGCCCAGGCCAGGGCGGCGAGGGTGCCCCCGGTCAGCACGACCTCGGGCCAGCCGCCGAGCCGGTCGGCGAGCGTGATGCCGGTGCGCAGCGGGACCCGGGCCTCGAGCTCGGCGCGCTCCCACAGGCCGGTCCGGATGATCAGCCGCCCGTCCGGCGCGATGATCGCGCTGACCCCGGTGGTCGAGGCCACGACCACGGCCCGGTCGTGCTCGACGGCGCGGATCTGGGCCATGGCCAGCTGCTGGAGGCTCTCGCCGGTCTGCCCGTCGAGCTCGAAGTCGGCGTCGTTGGTCTGCACGGTGAGCAGGTTGGCCCCGGCCGCGACCTCGGAGGAGACCAGGCCGTCGAAGCCGACCTCGTAGCAGATGACGTCGCCGATCCTGATCCGGCCGACGTGGAACACCACGGCCTGGTGGCCGGCCGTGAAGTTGACCGGCTGGAGCGCCGGCAGCGAGGTGAAGCTGTTCAGGAAGCTGCGCATCGGGATGGTCTCGCCGAACGGGACCAGCTGGCGCTTGACGTAGTCCTGGACCGGGCCGACACGCGGGCGCCAGAGCTGGCCGGCGTTGCGCACCGGGTCCTGCAGGATGGCGCCGACCAGCACCGGCCGGTTGATCGCGGTGACGGCCTGGGCGATCGTCGCGTAGACGTACGGGTTGGCGCTCGGGTCCTGGTCGGTCGAGTTCTCGGGCCAGATGACGACGTCGGGGGCGGCCGCCGTGCCCGCCTTGACCCGGGCCGCGAGCTGGCGGGTCGCGGCCGCGTGGTTGGCCGTGACGGTGTTGGCCCGCAGCAGGTCGGGCAGGTTCCGGGCACGGGGCACGTTGCCCTGCACGGCGGCGACCTCCGCCGTGGGGGTGTGCGGGGCGCCGCCGTCGACCGGGAGCAGCGGGCCGGCCAGGGCCAGCCCCGCGGCGCCCAGCAGGCCGGCCGCGGGCACCGCGCGCCCGCGCCACGGCCCCGCGCTGGCGCTGGTGCTGGTGCTGGCGCGGCCCAGGATCAGCCATGCCAGGCAGGCGCCGGCCAGCGCGACGAGGAACGTCAGCAGGTAGGGACCGCCCACCGCGACCCAGGACTGGGTCGGGGCGCCGGCCTGGCTCATCACCAGCCGACCCCACGGGAAGCCACCGTAGGGCCAGCGGTCGCGGAGCGACTCGACCGCCACCCACCAGCCGGCCACGGCCAGCGGCCACAGGCGCAGCCGCAGCAGCAGCCGCTGCCCGATCGCGGCCACGGCCAGGATGACCGTGTCGGCCCCGGCCAGCGCGGCCCAGGCGTACCAGGCGACGTTCAGCACCCAGGACAGCAGCGGGAAGAAGAACGCCACGCCGAAGATCAGCCCGATCACGAACGAGCCGCGCAGGCTGCGCCGCCACAGCGCGAGGACGAGCAGGGCCGGGCCGACCGCGGCCAGCGGCCAGAACCCGATCGGCGGGAAGGCGGCGTCGAGCGCCAGGCCGCCGGCCAGGGCCACGGCCCCGGCCTGCCACGTCCGCAGCACGGTTCTTTCGCCCGCCCTTCCCGCCCTGTCCTGCTCCGTTCCCGTGAGCGTAGCCGGGGCTCGCCGGACCCGCCGCCGCCGCGTCCGGGACGTGGCGGTACTCGTGGGATTGCTGCTATCGAGAGTGATATGGTCGTCACACATTGTGTGACACATGCAGCATGTCGTAACAGCAGCTAGGGCGCCCGCGAGGATCATCGTTGATCAAGATTCGCTATGCCGATCTCCCCGCCGGACTGCATGTCCGGGCCGAAACCAGCGGCGCGAACACCATCATCTACTTACTGCCCGGCCTGACCCACGCCGAGCGGCGGGCCGCGCTGCTGCGGGCCCGCAGCTCCGCGAGCATGGGCCACGGGCCGCGCCTGCCGGCCACCGGCGTGGCCGCCGCGGTGGCCCGGGACCGGGCCGCGGCCACCGCGCGCAACGGCGCCGCCGCGTTCCGGGCCCACCCGCTGCTGCTGCTCCCGCCCGTGCTGATCATCGCCAGCGCGACGCTCGCCTACGTGATGCTGTCCGCCGTGTCGATCACGTTCCCCCAGGCCGCACCCGGTGGCCCGGCGCGCTCCGCCCCGGCCGCGCCTGGGGCGCCGGGTCCCGCGGCGGCGGTCGGGGCGCCGGCCCGGAAGAGCCTGTCGCCGCGCGCCTCGGCCTCGCCGAGCCCGCCGGAACCCGGCTCGTCCTCGCCGGCTGGCGGGTCCGGGTCGCCCGGTCCGGGGCCGTCGGGTTCCCCGCCGCCCGACCCGGTCGCCTCGAGCCCGCCGCCCGCGCCGTCGCCGACGCCGTCTCCCTCGCCGAGTATCTGCCTCGACCTGGGCCTGATCGGCCTGTGCCTGAAGTGAGGCGGAGGTGAGGCGGAAGTGAGGCGGCGGCCCGGTAACGAAGCTGCCGCCCCGCCGCCGCCCGGCTAGACTCGCGCCCGTGATTGACCTCAAGGCTGCACGGCAGGATCCCGACCGGTACCGGGCCGCTCTCACCCGGCGGGGCGCGGAGAAGGACTTCGACGCGCTGCTGGCGGCCGACGTCAGCTGGCGGTCGCATACCGAGCGCGCCGAGGCGCTGCGGGCCGCGCAGAAGAGGTCGTCCAAGGGCCGCCCGCCGGGCCCGGAGCAGATCGAGGAGCTCCGCCAGCTCAAGGAGGAGCTCGCCGCAGCCGAGGCCGAGCAGGCTACGGCCCGCCGCGAGCGCGACGAGCTGCTGGACCGGATCCCGAACCTGCCCGACCCGACCGCCGCCGACGGCATGGACGAGGAGGACGCGCAGCTCGTCCGGACCTGGGGCGAGCAGCCCGCGTTCAGCTTCGAGCCGAAGGACTCCACCGAGCTCGGCTCGCCGCGGGGCTGGATCGACATGGCCCGCGGCGCGCGCCTGTCCGGGTCCCGGTTCGCCTATCGCATCGGCGACGTCGCGCTGGCCGAGATGGCCCTGTACCGGTACGTCATCGACAAGCTGACCGGCCGTGGCTTCCTCCTCGTGCTGCCGCCCGTGCTGGCCGGCGAGCGGGCCATGCACGGCACCGGCTTCCTGCCGACCGAGGCGTCCAACCTCTACGAGCTGGAGAAGGACGGCCTGTACCTGACCGGCACCTCCGAGGTCGCCCTGGCCGGGCTGCACGCCGACGAGGTGATCGAGGAAGCCGACCTGCCCGCCCGGTACACCGCGTTCACGACCAACTTCCGGCGCGAGGCCGGAGCGGCGGGCAAGGACACCAAGGGCATGTTCCGGGTGCACCAGTTCGACAAGGTCGAGATGTACGTCTACTGCCCGCCCGAGCAGTCCCGCGAGATCCACGACCAGCTGCTCTCCTATGAGGAGGAGATCGCGCAGGAACTGGGGCTGCCCTACCGGGTGATGAACATCTCGGTCGGCGACCTGGGCGCCCCGGCGGCCAAGAAGTACGACATCGAGGCCTGGTTCCCGGTGCAGCAGCGCTACCGGGAGATCACGTCCTGCTCGAACACCACTGACTACCAGGCCCGCCGGCTCAACGTCCGGTTCCGCCGGGACGGCAAGCTGGAGTTCGCGCACACCCTCAACGGCACCGGCGCGACGGCCCGGGCGCTGCTGTCGATCATGGAGAACTTCCAGGACGAGGGCGGCACCGTCGCCGTCCCCGAGGTCCTGCGCCGCTTCGGCGCCCCCGGCACCCTCGGCGGGCCGAAGGCGGGCTGACGGGCACGACCGCCCACCAGCCCGCCGACAGGCCCACCCCGGTCCGGCGCCGTCCCCCCGGCGGCACCGCCCCCGCCCGGCCCCGGATCACCCCGCCGGAGCCGCCGTCCCGCCCGCGCCCGCCGCCGTCACCCGGCTCAGCAGCGCGGTGCCCTCCGGCACGCCGAGCCCGGTGCACGGGTCCCAGCCGTGCTTGGCCTTGTAGGCGCCGTTGTTCCCGGTGGTGATATCGCGCAGGCCGTCCGCCGGGCGGGCGGGCTGGACGCCGGCGTACAGGATTTCCTGCATGAGACCGAACGAATGGCCCGCCGCCTGCGCCAGCCGGCAGACCAGGGCCGCCCACAGCGGGGCCACCGCGCTCGTCCCGCCGATCACCTCGTCCTGCCCGTCGATGCGCACCTGGTAACCGGTCTCCGGGTCGGCGTTGCCCGCCACGTCCGGCACGCCCCGACCGTGCTTGCCGGTGTGCACGATGACCGGCACGCCCACGCCGGCCTGCCAGGACGGCAGCGCGAACACGTCGCTGACGCCGCCGCCGCACGCGCCCTGCCCGGCCCCGTCGTTCCACACCTTCTCGGAGGTGAGCGTGCCGGTCTGCGGGTCATAGCGCAGGCTGGTGCCACCGCAGGCCAGCGCGTGCGGGCTGGAGGCCGGGAAGTCGCAGTGCGGGGCCGTGCCCGTCACCCCGTCGCTGCTGCCGTTGTCCCCGGACGCCACGGTCACGGTGATGCCCGTGGCCGCGGCGTCGGCGATGGCGTTGTCCAGGCTGGTGCGGGCCTGCGGGGTCCAGGCGTCCTCGGACTCGCCCCAGCTGATGCTGATCGCGGCCGGCGGCGGCGTCGCGTGCGTCGCGGCCGTCACCGCCGCGACGAAGCCCTGGTCGGAATTGGGGGCGAAGTACACCGACATGGCCGCGCCGGGCGCCACCGACCCGACCACCTCGATGTCCAGCAGGACCTCGCCGTCGGCGCCGGACGGGTCCTTGCCCGCCACGTTCTGGGCGCCGCCCACCGACACGGCGGTGGTGACCGGCGGCGTGATGCCCAGGCCGGCGAAGTAGGCGTCGAGGTCGGCCTGGGCGTAGCCGCCGCCGAACTCGAGGATGGCCACGTGCTGCCCGGTGCCGTCGGTGCCGGCCGGGAACTGGTAGGCGGCCGCGACCTGGGGCGGGGTGTAGGAGACCGGCTTCGCGGCGGCGGGCGCGTCGGGCGCGGCCGGGCTGGCCGGAGGCGCGCTGGCGGCCGGGCGGCGCCGCAGCCGGGGCTGGACCTGCGGCCGGTTGTCCAGGCCGAGCACGGCCACGACGATGCCGTCGAGCGCGGCCGGGACCTGGAGCCCGCCTTCGCGGTACCGGTGCCAGGTGACGGAGCCGTCCGGCCGGGTGCTGGTGACCAGGCGGAGCGAGGTCTTGAACATCGACGCCAGCGCGCCGGCCGGACCGCTGACCGTCATCTGGCGGGTGGCCGGGTCCTGGTGCGTGACCGTCAGCGCGGTGCCCGGCCCGCCCAGCACCTGCGCGACCAGCGCCTGGTCGGCCGGGTCGGACCCGTAGTTCTGGGCCAGGTCATCGCGGGAGATCCGGGCCAGCGACCCGGCCGCGGTGCGGGGCAGGGGCGCCTTGCGCCGGGTGACCAGCGTCACCGTGATGTGCTCGGTCTCGTCCAGGCTGCCCGCCGACGCGGCCTGCGGCAGGGCGGTGCGCTCACTGCCCGGCAGCGGCACGTAGGTCATCTCGGTCATGGTCTGCTCCTTCACCGGCCTACCCGAGAGTGAGCCGGACTCATTGAGCGTTGATGTATCAGGTATATTGTGAACGTTGAGTTCAGTAAATAGAGAGGAGCCCCGGTGACGGCGACCCCGACGACCAGGCTGGGCGGTGCGGCGACCAGCGGCACCCGCCCGCCGGCCGGGCTGAGTGTCATCATCCTCGTGATGGCCGTCGCCTGCGGGCTGACTGCCGCGAACCTTTACTACGCGCAGCCGCTCCTGGCCCTGATCGCGTCGAGCTTCCACGTCAGCCAGGGCACGGCCGCCATCGTCGTGACCGCCACCCAGCTGGGTTACGCCGCGGGCCTGGCCTTCCTCGTCCCGCTGGGCGACGTGCTGGAGAACCGCAAGCTGGCCTGCCGGACGCTGGTCATCACGGCGATCGCGCTCGGCGTGGCCGCGCTGTCGCCCGACTTCACGCTGTTCCTCGTCATGTCGGTGGGCATCGGCGTGACGTCGGTCGTCGTGCAGGTCCTGGTGCCGTTCGCCGCGCACCTGGCCCCGCCCGACCAGCGCGGCAAGTACGTCGGCCGGGTCATGAGCGGCCTGCTGCTCGGCATCCTGCTGGCGCGCTCCCTGGCCAGCGTCACGGCCGCGGCCTGGGGCTGGCGCAGCATCTACCTGATCTCGGCGGTGGCGATGATCGCCCTGTCGGCCGTCCTGTGGCGGATGCTCCCGGCGCGCGCCCCGGTGGCGACGGCCCGGTACCGCCGCCTGCTGCGGTCCGCCGTCCAGCTGATCGTCGCGGAGCCGGTGCTGCGCCGCCGGGCCGTGTGCCAGGCGCTCATGTTCGGCTCGTTCAGCGCGTTCTGGACCTCCATCGCCTACGAGCTCATCGACGCCCATCATCTGTCGCAGCTGCACATCGCGGTGTTCGCCCTGGTCGGCGCGGGCGGCGCGGCGGCCGCGCTGGCCGCCGGCAAGCTCGGCGACCGCGGCCTCGGCCGCCGCGTCCGCGGCCTGTCCATGGTCGCCGGGGCGGGCGCGATGATCCTGGCCGGCCTCGGCTCGGGGAGCGTGCTCCTGCTGGCCTGCGCCGCCGTGCTGCTCGACCTCGCCACCCAGGGCAACCAGGTGATCAGCCAGCGGGACATCTACGGGCTGCGCGAGGACGCCCGCGCCCGCCTGAACACGGTCTACATGACGGTCTCGTTCATCGGCGGGTCGATCGCGTCCGCGGTCTCCGGCTGGCTCTACCAGAGCCACGGCTGGACGGCCGTCACCGTCTTCGGCGCCGCCCTGCCGCTCGCCGCGGGCTGCATCTACCTGTGGGAATTCGCCCGCACGCCGGCCCCGGCCCGGCCGGCGGCCGAGACGACCGGCGCCTGAGGTGATTCGCGGCGCGGCGAAGGGTGCCGAAGGCCAGTGGATAGTGCCTAAAGTGTGACGGTGCGTGAGGCAGATCCGGACCCGGCGGACGGCGCGGCGGCGGAGGTCGAGGCGCCCGAGGTGGAGGCGGCGGAGGTCGACCCGGTGGACGCTGACCCGGTGGACGCTGACCCGGCGCGCGGCGAGGCCGCGCCGCGGCGGCGGCGTGGCCGGCCGCGCAGCGAGAAGGCCCGGCAGGCGATCCTGGCCGCCGCCGGCGACCTCATGCTGAGCGGCGGCCTGCCCGCCGCGACCATGGACGCGATCGCGCACCGGGCCGGCGTCAGCAAGGCCACGGTCTACAAGTGGTGGCCGTCGCGCGGCGCGGTCGCCCTCGACGGCTTCCTCGACCGGGTCGCCGGGACGCTCGCCATCCCGGACGGCCTGTCCGCGGCCGAGGCGCTCACCTGGCAGCTCGATGCGCTGATCCAGATCTTCCGCGATACCACCGCCGGCCCGCTGATGCAGGCCCTGATCGCCGTGGCCCAGTCCGACCCCGACATCGCCGCCGCCCTGCGCGAGCAGTGGCTGGTCCCGCGGCGGGCCGTCGCCCGGGACGCCCTGCGCGGCGGGGTCCAGCGCGGCGAGCTGCGGGACGGCCTCGACCTCGAGGCCATCCTGGACGAGCTATTCGCGCCGGTGTACTACCGGCTGTTCTTCGGCCATGCCCCGCTGTCCGACGACCTGCCCGCGACCCTGGTCGCGTATCTCATGCCCGGCATCGCCGCCGAGAGTTAGCCTCGGTGGCCGCACCGGACGGGGGTCGACGCTGACGCGTGGGCAAAGCGGCTCGTCACCGTCAGCTCGATCGGCCGGCCGCACGCGGACGCTGAGGAGAGCAGCACCGAGAGGACGTCGCTGCCGCTGGCCCCGGGGGTGATGGCCTCGTGGGTGCAGACGGCCCCTTGGCCGGCCGGGCTGCAGGTCCAGCCGTCCGACGTCCCTGCGCCGAAGCTCATGGTCATTCCGGCCGGAAGCGCGATCCGGGCGGTGACGATCGCCGAGGTGACCGGCCCGACGTTGGCCACCGTGAAGTTCAGGCCCGCGATGCTGCCGTACCCCACGATCCCGCCCATGCTCACCACCGCGGACAGGTGGACCGCGGGCGCGGGCGGAGCCGGGGGCGGCGGGGGAGCGGCGGCGACCGCCGGCGCGGTGGTCGCTGGCGGAGTCGAGGACTGGGTCGGCGTGGCCGACGGCGTCGACGCCGGGCTGGTCGAGGCGGGCGCGAGCGTACTCGGCGCTGCCGCCGGCCGGCTCCGCGCGGCGGTCGCAGGCCCGGTGCCATGGTTGAGGGACAGCGCGTAACCCGCGATCGCGAGGATGACGACCAGCACCACCGCGCCGACCAGGGTGTTCCGCCGGCGCGCCCCCCGCCACCGGGCCGCCGCGGCCTGGGGCGCCGCCCCGGCCTCGGGCGCCGCCCCGGCCGCCGCCATCGGGCCCGGCGCCGCCCGCCTGGCAGCCGAGCGGTTCCGCCGCGGCCCGGCCGTCGGTCCGTCGCCCCCGGCCGGCCCAGCGCCGAAGGCCGCGCCCACATCGAGGCCATCAAGCGTGTCGGCCGCGCCAGGCGGGTCCGCGGCGCTGGCCGTGCGCGCCGTACCGGGCGCGCCCAGGGCGCCGAGCGTCCCCGCGGCGCCGGACCCGTCACCGGGAGCAAGAGCGTCAGCCAGACCAGGCGTGTCGGCCAGACCAGGCGTGTCGGCCAGACCAGGCGTGTCAGCTAGACCAGGCGTGTCAGAGAGACCAGCGAGGCCGGCGGCGCCAGCGAGGCCTGCGGCGCCAGCGAGGCCGGCGGCACCCGCCACGCCGGCGGCCCGAGGCGCGCCCGTAGCCCGAGGCGCAGCAGCGCTGGCTGCTGGCGTGCCAGCAGCCAGGGTGCTCTCCGCGTCGGCCGACTCGGGCGCGCGAGCCGGGCCGGCGGAGCGGGCCGGGCTGGCTGGGTCGGCCGGGGCGGCCGGGCTGGTAGCGGTCGCTTCGGCGGGGCTCACCCGGCGGGCGGGGCGCGCGGGCCGTGCCGAACGGCCTGGCCGGGCTGAGCGGGCTGGGCGGGCTGGGCGGCGGGCCGGGCTTGGCGGAGCCGGATCGAGCGGAGGGCTGGCCGCGCCGGATGAACTCGGCGGACCCGGCAGGCCCGACGGGGTCAGCGAGGGCGCCGAAGCTGGCGGGGGAGGCGGGGAAGGGCGGGTCGTTTCCGGGGCGGGGCTGGCCAGCCCCGCCGCGGCCACCGGGGCACCGAGCACCAGCGCGCCGGCCGGGCGCGCCGGCGGCGGTTCAGCGAGGCCAGCACCGGCGGGCCCGTGATCCTGCGCGCCGTGCCGGGGACCGACGGGGGTGGGCGGCGCGGTGTACGCCAGCTCGGTCAGGTAGCCGGCCGCGCCGGCGCCGAGGACAGCCGGGGCGACGGCGTGCCGCAGCACGGCGTGCACGCCGCCGGGCTCGATGCCCGCGCTCTGAGCCATCCCGTCGCGGGCGCGCGCGGCCAGGTCCGCGGCATCCGCGGCGCCGAGCCCGAACAGCGAGGCAACGGCCGCGGGCGCGGCGTCCTCGACCTCGGTGTGCCACAGCACCGCGCGCCAGCGCTCCGGCAGCGACATGAACGCCGCCACCGCAGCCGCGCCCGTGGCGCCGCCGCCTGCTGCCGCTCCGCCGCCCTCGGCCGGCCGTCCCGGCCGAGCAGGGCGGCCGGGCCTGCCCGGTCGTCCGGGCCGGCCCGGCCCGCCGGTCCCGGGCTGGCCGTCGTTCCCGGCCGAACCGCCGTTCCCGGCCGGCCCGCCGTTCCCGGCCGAACCGCCGTTCCCGGGCCGCCCGGCGCCCGCGGCTGGTGCGCTGTCGCCGGCCGCCCCGGCGGTCATGAGCTGGCCGGGGTCGGGGATGTCCTGGTCGTCGGTCGGGATCGGCGAGTTCTCGCCCGCCGCGCAGTCGCGGGCCGCGCGCTGGACGGCGGTCAGCAGGTAGGGCCGGAACGCGTCGGTCGGGCCGCCGCCGCGCCGGATCGCCTCCAGCACCTGGACGAACGCCCAGTCCACGACATCGTTCACCGTGGCCGGGCCGTGCGGGAGGTGACTGGCCAGGCGCCGCGCCGCGGCCCCGTGCCGCGAGCGGAGCACGTCGTAGGCACCCGGGTCGCCGGACCGGATCGCATTGATGAGCGCAGCGTCGCTGCCGGGCATGCTCACGCTAGCGCCCCGCGCTGAAGGCGATGTCCCACGAAAATGCCCGCCGCTCCCCTTGCCCTGCGTCCCTAAGCTGCCCTATCTTCCCGTGTCCGGCGGGACGGCGCGGTCGATTCAGGGCAATACGGCGGCAGCGCGCCATTCATCTTCAGTGAGGGCATAGACCACTTCGTCGGTCCACTCGCCCTTAACGATCTCGTTCTGGACGAAATGGGCCTCGCGCCGCATGCCGAGTCGCTCCAGGACACGGGCCGACGCCGCGTTGCGGCCGTCGATCCGGCCGAAGATGCGATGCAGGCGCAAGCTGTCGAAACCCAGCCCGAGCATGGCGGTGGCGGCCTCGGTGGCGAAGCCCTGGCCGCCGTAGTGGGGGTGGAAGACGTACCCGATCTCGCCCTGGCGGTGCTGGACGCTGGACCACTTGAGGATCACGTCGCCGATCACGGTCCCGGTCGGCGGCAGCACGACGGCGAGGGCCAGGACGTCGCCCTCGCCGGTCAGGGACCAGCCGCGGACCATGCTGAGCAGCGCCAGCCGGACCTGCTCGCGGTCGCGGGCCTCCCAGTACAGGTAGCGCGCGACCTCGGGGCGGGACTGGATCGCGTGCAGGTCCTCAAGGTCGGTCTCGGCAAAGGGCCGGAGGATCAGCCGCTGCGTCCGGATCGGGTAGTCAGGCCTCAGCACCCCGTCCATCGTAGCCGCGCCCGGCGGCGCCGGGCCGGTACGGTGCTGCCATGGCGGCTGACGCGGTGCTGCACGGGTTCGCCGCCGAGGCGCGGAGCCTGGCCGCGGCGATGGCGGCGGCTCCGGCAGCGGCCTTCGGCACGTCCAGCCCGTGCCCGCCGTGGACCGTCGGCGAGCTATTCGCGCACGTGGCCAACGCGGCCGGCCGGGTCTGCGGGATGCTGGCCGGCCCGGAGCCCGGACCGGGCGAGCTGGTGACCGCGGTCGGCTACTACCGGGCCGACCGGCGGTTCTCCGCCGCCACCAACGCGGACCGGATCGCGACGGCCCAGCGCGGCGCGGCCGGCTCCGGGCCGGACGACCTGCGGGCGGAGTTCGACCGTTGCTGGCGGGCGGGCCTGGCCGACGCCGAGGCGCCGCCGGCGGGCCGGCGGGTACGGACCCGGCACGGTGACCTGATGCTGCTCACCGAGTTCATGCGCACCCGGGTTCTGGAACTGGCCGTGCACGGGCTGGACCTGGCGGCCGGGCTCGGGCGGGACCCGTGGCTGACCGATCCGGCGGCCGCCGTCGTCGAGGAACTGCTCCTCGGCGGCGCGGGCGCGGCGGCCGCCTTCCGCGCGCAGGCGGGCTGGGACCGGGCCGGCCTGATCGCGAGGGCCACCGGGCGGAGCCCGCTCACGGCGGCCGAGCAGGAGGCCGTGGAGCGCGCGGGCGTGCGCTGGCTGGCACTCGGCTGAACCCGGGGGTATCACCGCTGAGCCGCCCGGCGGGGCGCCCGCCGTGAACCGCCGGGCGCCGGTCACCGTGCTAGCTGTGGAACCGATCATGCAGTTCCGCCGCCGGACCGGGAGGAGCGCCGTGAGCGCCGCCACTGACCTAGCACGCCGCGGGCCGCGCGGCGCTGCGGCGGGGCCGGGGGCGCGGCGGCTCTACCTGCCGACGGTGGTCATCGCGGGGATCGCGGGCTGGCTGGGCTGGCGGGGCTGGACGCAGCTGAGCGACTTCGGCATCGCCCGGTCCGTCAACGCGGGCCGGTTCGAGCTGGCCGGGCCGGTGGTGCTGGGGTTCGTCCTGGTCATGTTCGGCATCGAGCAGCTCAACCCGGCTGTGCGGCGGCCGCTGCTGGCGCGCGGTCACGTGGCCGACCTGTGCTACCTGTTCGCCTACGCGCTGCTGGTGGTGCCGGTGATCGTGCTGATCGGCGCCGGCTTCGCCGGGGAACTGGCCCGGCACGCGCCGTGGCTGGTGATCCCGCGGCTGCCCGGCGTGCCGAGCTGGCTGTTCATCGCGGCGGCCGTGCTGGTGATCGACTTCCTGGACTGGCTCGCGCACCTGGGCAACCACCGGGTCAACTCGCTGTGGCGGCTGCACGCCGTGCACCACTCGCAAGAGGAACTGAGCATCCTCACCACGTTCCGCGCGCACCCGCTGGTGCACGTCAGCTTCCTGCTCACCGCGGTCCCGATCCTGGCCATCAGCTCCAACGCGGTCACCCCGACCGTCATCTTCACCATCTATGCGTGCCTGGGCGCGCTGCCGCACGCGAACGTGCCCTGGACCTACGGGCCGGCCGGCCGCGTGCTGATCAGCCCGGCCTATCACCGGATCCACCATCAGGCCACGGGCCGCCTCGACATCAACCTCGGCACCGCGTTCGCCATCTGGGACGCGCTGTCGCGCCGGGCGGTGTTCCCGGCCCCCGGCGCGGCGGCCTGCGTGACCGGGCTGAGCGGCCGGCCGATCCCGGTGGAGCAGGCCGCGACCGGTGCTCCCGGCCTGGCCCGGACGTTCCTGACCCAGTGGACCGAGCCCTTCACGGCCACCAGAAAGGTGCCGAACCAATGACTGCGACCACTACCCAGAAAGCAGCGGTCCCCGGCAAGGCCGCCCTGTGGGCACTGATCGTCATCGACGCGGGGCTCCTGATCACCTCCGGTGCGATACACCTGGACCTGTGGAACATCGCCTACCGCCACGTGAACGTGCTCGGCCCGCTGTTCCTGCTCCAGGTGATCTCCGCGTTCGTCATCGCGGCCGGCCTGCTCGTGACCCGGCACATCCTCGTCGTGCTCGCGGCCCTGGGCCTGGTCCTGGGGACCATTCTCGGGTTCATCCTGGTGCTCACGACCGGGCTGTTCAACTTCAAGCTGACCTTCATCTCGGCCGAGGCCTGGACGACGCTCATCGTCGAGATCGTGGCCGTCGTGATGCTGGCCGCGACGGGCCTGCTCCTGCTGCGCCGCCGGCCCGTGGCGCTCTGACGGGCCGGGCCGCGGGGGCCGGACGGTGAGGGCCTGGCTGCGCGGCCTGCCCGCGCGGCGCCGGGCCTTCGTCGGCGGCGTGGCCCTCCTGGTCGCGGCGGCCGTATGCGCGGCGGCCGTGACCATCGTCGTGCGGCTGGCCGGCGACCGGTCACCGGCCGCCTTCCCGGCCCAGGACCGGCCCGGCCCCGTCCTGCTCGTCCCCGGATACGGCGGCAGCACCACGTCGCTGCGCGTGCTCGGCCGCCGGATCGCCGCGACCGGCCGGTCGGTGACCGTGCTGAGCCTGCCCGGCCACGGCACCGGCAGCCTGAGCCAGGTCGCCGACGAGATCAACGCGGCCGTCACCCGCCTGCTGCGCAAGGGCGCACCGTCGGTCGACGTCATCGGCTACTCGGCGGGCGGCGTCGCGACGCTGCTGTGGGCGCGGGAGGACGACGGCCCGCGCAAGGCGCGGCGGGTCGTCACGCTCGGCTCGCCGTTCCACGGGACGCTGGTGGCGGGCTCGGCGGCCGGGTTCGCGCCCGGCGCCTGCCCGGTGGCCTGCCAGCAGCTGGTGCCGGGCAGCAGCCTGCTGACCGGAGTGGCCGCCGGTGCCCCCGGCGGCCTGCGCTGGCTGTCGCTGTGGACGACCGACGACACCACGGTCAGCCCGCCGGACTCGGCCCGGCTGGCCGGCGCGATCGACGTCCCGGTCCAGTCGGTCTGCCCGCGGCAGCGGATCACGCACTCGGAGCTGCCGACCAGCCCGGTCGTCGCCGCGATGGTCCTGCGGGCCATCGGCGCCGGCCCCATCGCCCGCCCCAGCGCCGCCGACTGCCCGGCCTGACCCCGGGACCGGGGAGTTAGCTGGTGACGTCCTTGGTCGCGAAGTGCGCCCAGGCCGCGCCGAGGAACACCACCACGTAGACCGCCTGCACGGCCAGGCCGCGGTCGATGTTCCGCCACAGGATCGGCTCCCGGAAGAAGTCGATCCAGGCCAGCCAGTACCGGGTCGGCAGGTACGGCGCGACCGCGTCGGCCGAGTTCAGCGTGACCAGGACCTGGCTGGTGATCAGCGCCGCCAGCGCGCCCAGCGCCGCGGCCAGCGGCGAGTTGGTCAGCGTGGACAGGAACAGCGCGATCGCGCCCACCCCGAGCATGGACACGGCGATGAACGCGACCGCCCCGACGATGCGCAGCACCAGGCCGCCCGGCGTGACCGCCGTCCCCGACAGCGACGTGGCCGCGGCCGCGGTCGGGGACGGCGCGGCCAGGGTGCCGCCGCCGGTCGGCGCGGTCACCGGCGCCGCGCCGAACAGCGCGATGCCGGTCAGGTAGGCCGTGACCGCGACGAGGACGACCGCCGCGACGACGTACACCACGAGCGCGACCAGCTTGGCCGTGAGCAGCCGGGCCCGGCCGACCGGCCGGGCCAGCAGGTAGCGCAGCATGCCCGAGCCGGCCTCCCCGGCGATCGAGTCCCCGCCCACGACCGCCACCGCGATCGGCAGGAACACCGGCAGCACGATGGCCAGCGCCGCCGCCGGGTACAGGTTCCCGCTGGACAGCACGTCCGACAGCAGCGTCGGCCCCTGGCCCGGCGGCGGGACCAGGTGCGTGACCACCACGAACACGGCGACCAGAACCGGCAGTCCGCACAGCAGGGCCAGGCTGACCCAGTTCCGCGGCCGGCGGGCCAGCTTGACGAGCTCAACCCTGATCATGCGCGGCGTCCTCCTCGCTCGGGCCGGCCCCGGCGGGAGCGGCCCGGGGCACCCGGTCGACGCGGTCCGCGCTGGCCGTGGTCAGCGACAGGACGAGGTCCTCCAGCGAGCGGCGCTCCGGGCCGATCTCGCTGACCGGGATGCCCGCGCCCACCAGCCGCGCGTTCAGCGCCGCCGCGTCCGGCGCGGTCACCACCAGCGTGTCCCCGTCGCGGCGGGCCACCTGGCCGTCGAGCTCCGCCGCCACCCGGCCCGGCTCCGGGCTGCGGACCACGACCCGCCCGGTGGGCGCCTGCAGCGCGGGCAGGTCGTCCTGCAGGACCAGGCGCCCGCGGTCGACCACGCCGACCCGGCTGCACAGCTGCTCGACCTCGCTGAGCTGGTGGCTGGACAGGAAGATCGTCGTCCCGGCCGCGCTGAGGCCGGCCAGCAGGTCCCGCAGCTCGCGGATGCCGCGCGGGTCCAGGCCGTTGGCCGGCTCATCCAGGATGAGCAGCCGCGGCGCCCGCAGCAGGGCCGCGGCCAGGCCCAGCCGCTGCCGCATCCCGAGCGAGTACTTGCCCACCGGGCGGCTGTCGATCCCGCCCAGGCCGACCTGGTCCAGCGCCGCGGCGATCCGCGCCTTGCGGGTCCGGCGGCCGCCCGGCCCGGCCGCGTCGATCAGGTTCAGGTTGGCCCGGCCCGACAGGTGCGGGTAGGCCGACGGCCCCTCGATGAGCGCGCCCACCTGCGGCAGCACCCGCGACGCGCGAGCCGGCATCCGCTCGCCCAGCACCTGGATCTCGCCGCTCGTCGCGTAGACCAGGCCGAGCAGCATCCGGATCACCGTCGTCTTGCCGGAGCCGTTCGGCCCCAGGAACCCGTACCGGTCGCCCTCGCGGACGTCCAGGTCGACGCTGTCCACGGCCAGGAAGCGGCCGAAGCTCTTGGTCAGCCCGTGCGTGACGATCATCGGCGCCCCTGCCGGTCGTGGTCGGCAAAGCGGGCCAGCAGGCCGAGCAGGCTGGTCGCCGCGGCCTCCAGCGCCTTCGCGGTCTCGGCGCCCGCCAGCAGGAACGTGATCCCGCCGAACCGGTGCAGCGTGGCCAGGACCACCGTCAGCAGCGGGGTGGCCACGACCACCTCCGTGCCGCCCGTCACCGGCACCACGCCCGCCCCGGCCGAGGTCACGGCGCTGACCACCTGCCGCCCCGTCTTGCCGGGCAGGTTCACCAGCGCGAACCGCGCGAACCCCGAGCCGTAGAAGGCGACCGCGTTCAGGCCGTCGACCACCGGGTCGTAGTCCTGGCCGCCCAGCTGCCGCGGCCACGGGTGACGCCGGCCGTTGTTCAGGATGTGGTTCAGCGACCCCAGCGAGGCCTGCGCGAGGTCGACGCCCGGCGCGGGCTGCGGCGTGACCGCGGCCAGGCCCGGGCGCTGCTGGCTGACCTGGAGGAAGTCGCTGACCAGGACCGGCTTGCCGTCGCCGCGGGCGTAGGCCCGGACCTCGACCGGCAGCCCGGTGTGCGGGTCGGCCCAGATCTCGATCGTGCCGACCGTGGTCGCCGCGTTGACCGGCCGCAGCGCCAGCCCGGCCGCGTCGACCCCGGCCACCCGCCGCGACGGCAGCCGGGCCAGCCGGTCCCGGGGCGAGGCCAGCGACAGCAGCAGCCGGGCCAGGGACGGCGGCAGCAGGTCAGCCGCCCGCGGCAGCCGGACCGAGGCCACCCCCACGACCTGGGTCAGCAGGTTCAGCGACTGATTCCACAGGTAGGTCGTGGCCCCGACCTGGTAGACGTCATTCTCCCCGGCTGTCGTGATGGTGTCCGCCCGCCACTGCTGCGGCCCGCGGTACCAGGCGTACTGCTCGGTGACCCCGTCCGCGAGCGCGCTCACGTCGGCCAGGTCCGGCAGCAGCGGCAGCCCCAGGTCGGCCGTGCTCTCGACGTACCCCTCGTACGGCAGGGCCGCCGAGCCCGCGATCTTGGCGCGCAGCGCCGCGGCGGTCAGCGGCGAGCCCGGAACCGGGAGGGCGGCCACGAGGCCGGGGACCGCGAGCAGCACGGCGGTGCCGGCCGCCACGACACTCCAGCGCCAGCCGGTCATTCTCACGGGCGTCCGCCTCGGGCTCTCGCGGTCATGAAGTCATCGTCACACCGCAGTGACTCATCGGCGACCCGCAGGGGTTGCATGTCAGCCCGCCCGCCCGGCGCGCCGCCCGGCCCGCCGCAGCGCCCATGCGTAGCACGCTGCCGATCCCGCGAACATCGCGCCCGTGAGCGCCAGCCACCGGCCCAGGTACGGACTGGCCGACAGCCCGCTGGCCCGGTGGTAGGTGCCGGCCGACAGCCCGAGGATGAGCGGAAACCAAACGATCAGGACCAGGAGGGAGAACGCGGCCGGCACGCGCAGGTAATTCACGACCGGAGGCGCCACCCGTCCCGCAGTCTGGACGCCCTTCCCGCCCGCCCGGCTCCTCTCGCGGATCCCGCCCGCCCAGCCGGGCAGCAGCCGCCGCGCCGACAGGTCGGCCAGCGAGTACAGCGGGAACAGCAGCAGGTCGTGCCCGACGATGGCGACCGCGAACCACACCGCGAAGCCGCGCCACGGCCCGGCCGCGACCACCGCCGCGGCCGCGTACCCGCCCAGCGCGAGCGCGGCCAGCAGGGCCAGCAGGTGCAGCGGGCTGGCCCCGTACCACCGGCGCAGCCAGCGCCCCGCCGCTCTCACGCGGCCGCCAGGAACGTGATCTTGTTGACCCACTTGGTGTTGTGCACGCCCGGCGCGGCCGGGATGATCGTCCGCGCCGGGTAGCCGTGGTCGCGGGACAGGTCCGCGCCGTTCACCCGCAGCGCCAGCATTGACCGGGGATCGGTCACCTGCGCCGCGGACAGGCTGGCCAGCCGGAACGACCCCGTCCGCTCGATCGACTCCACCACCGCCCCGGCCGGGTCCCGGACTCCGGCCAGCCGGGCCAGCTCAGTGAGCCGCACTCCGGACCACAGCGCCGCCGCCGACCAGCCCTCCACGCACGCGATCGGCAGCACGGCGGAGCGCTGGGGCAGCGCCGCCACCTGCTCGCGGGTCAGCGACACCTGGTGACGGCCGACCAGCACCAGCCGGTAGGCCGGCCCGACGTCGGCGTCGGTCAGCCCGATCACGGCCGCCGTCCGGTTGACCGGCAGGACGCCCGACAGGGCGGCCGAGGTGCCGCGCGGCCCGAACAGGGCCGTCCACCGCGTCCAGCCGCCGATCGACTGCCCGGCGGCCAGGCCGGCCAGCGTCAGTGACGCCCCGGCCACCGCGCCCAGCAGCCCGCGCCGGGAGATCGTCGGTCGCGCCGGGTCGGCCGGCCGCAGGCTGCCCGCGCTGCCCGCGCTTTCCCTGCTGCCCGCGCTGCCCGGGCTTTCCGTGCTGCCGGCCTCGGGCGCGACCGCCTCAGGCCTCGTCTGCGCCAGCGGGATGCGCAGCTCGGCGCGCAGGCGGCGGGAGCGCAGCCCGGCGCGCATCCGGCCGAACTTGAGCAGGACGTGCGCGACGAGGCCGGCGATGAAGACCCAGGCGCCGTAGAGGTGAGCGGTGTAGAAGGAGAACGGGAAGACATAGTAGTTCTGGATGTCCAGGATCCCGGTGACGATCTCGAAGAGCACGCCGCCGACGACCATGATCAGGCTGAGCCGCTCCAGGACCTGGGCGGGCGACCGCGCGGGCGGCCACGCGAACAGCCGCGGCAGCACCGACCACAGCTTGGCCAGCACGACCGGCAGCAGCGCCAGGCCCAGCGTGACATGCACCCCCTGGTTGACCCGGTACAGCCAGTCCGGCCCGGCGGGCCACGGGAACAGGTAGAACTTCAGCAGCCGGGCGCCGGGAGTCTGGTCATTGCCGGGCAGCCGGGGGTCGTAAGCGGCGTAGGACAGCAGCCCGGTGACGGCCACGACCGTGAGCCCGCCCAGCAGCACCAGCCCGAGCAGCGCGGTCAGCCACGGCCCGCGCAGCGGACTGCGAAAGGCATCCGCCCGGAACGGCCGCGGCGGCCCCTGTCGCAAAGCCAGCGACAGGACCGCCCTGGACCGACCGACCAGCCCTGCGCCCGGGCGCGGCCCTGCGGCCGGGGGCCGGCCCGCGGCTGGGCGCGGCTCTGTGGCTGGGCGCGGCTCTGTGGCCCGGCGCAGCGCGTTGGCCCGGTGCCGGATCCGCCCGCCCGCGCTTTTCGCTAGCCCGGCGACGTGTTTCCCGGCCCGGCGGGCGCGCGACCGGACGGCTCGAGCCGCGAGCACCACCGTAGCCACCGCGAGCAGGGCCAGGAACGCGCCGCGCCCCAGGCCAGCCAGCCCTCGCGCGAGCCGGCGTCTGTCCCCGGCGCGGTTGCCTGCGTCGTGCCCGCCGCGCCGGCGCAGCCCGGCCCCAGTTCGGCCGCGCCTGTCACGGGCGGGTTCCCGCTTCCCCGTCATGGCCCGGAGGCTAGCCAAGTTGCGGGCGGTCGGCGGGTCTCCTGAGCTGACGGTAACAATGTCGTAAGACCGGCTCCGCTCCGTGACGGCATCGGCCGCCGCCGGGTGCGAGCAGCGCGCGGCGGCCGCCCGGATACGACATGGCCGTAACGTCGCTGCTGCTCCTGCGACAGCGATCTCACGGTCATGTCGTTCCCCCGGCGTCGGTGGCCGCCGCCAGGTCCCGCCGGCGACCCCTGACGGGCGTCTTCCCGAGGTCGCAGCCTCCCTGGTGCTGTCACCCGCGGCGCATCATGATCGTGACCGTTTTTCGGCCAGATCTGCGGAGAAACGGTCGCGCTCATGAACGGGACAGGCTGGCGGCGGGCTGGCCGGAGGGTGCGGGGTCGGACATGGCGGCGAGGGCCGCGGCGAAGCGGCTGCGGGGGGCCTCGCGGGCGACCGCGTAGGCGTCGGCGGCGGTGTCGACGTCGCGCAGGAGGGGCAGCCAGTGGATGCGGAGGCCGGCCCAGGCCAGGCGGGCCGCTTGCGTGACGCCGGTGTGCTCGGTCGACATGGGCACGCCGAGGATCAGGCTGGGGTCCGGGCGGCGCAGGCCGAGCAGCCAGAAGCCGCCGTCGGCGGCCGGGCCGAACACGGCGTCGGCGGTCCCGTCGGCCAGCGGGCGCAGCGCCGATTCCAGCAGCGCCGGGGTGACCTGCGGGGTGTCCATCCCGATCAGGACGACCGGCACGGCCAGCCCGCGGTACGCGTCGTCCAGGGCGGCGGCGATCCGCTCGTCCAGGCCGCCGCCGGGCTGGGCCAGCACCTGCACGCCGGCCGGCAGCCACGGACCGGCCGTCCCGTCCAGGGCGACCACGGGCCGGGCCGCGGGCACGGCGGCCGCGGCGGCGAGGGTGTCGGCCAGTGCGGCCCGGGCGAGGTCAGCCGCCTGCCGCGGACTGAACGGCGGCGTCAGCCGGGTCTTGACCCGGCCGGGCACGGGCTCCTTGGCGATCACCACGACCTGCCCGGTCACCGTCCCGGCCGTCCGAGCCGCCGCACCCCCGGCGAGCGTGCCCCCGCCGAGCCCGTCGCCGGCGAGCGCCTGCTCGTTGGGCGCACCCCCGGCGAGCGCGAGTCCGGCGAGCGGGAGCGTTGTCTCGGCGGCCACACCGCCGGCGAGCGCCCGTTCGGTGCGGGGGGTGGTGGCCGCCGGGCTGGCGGGGGTCATGCGGCCAGGACCTTGCGCATGTCGCGGACGGTGCGCAGGGTGCCGCCGACGGTGCCGGTCACCTTGGACTTGCCGGTGCGCGGCCGGTAGGGCACCGGCTCCTCGGCGATCCGCCAGCCGGCCTGGGCGGCGCGCAGGACCATCTCCAGCGGGTAGCCGAACCGGCGGTCGGCCAGGCCGAGGTCCAGCAGGTCGGCCCGGCGGGCCGCGCGCATGGGGCCCAGGTCGCGCAGGCCGACCCCGGTGTGCCGGCGGACCGCGGCGGCGATGACCCGGTTGCCGAGCCGGGCGTGCAGCGGCCAGGCGCCGCGCCCGGCCGGGCGGCGGGCGCCGAGCACCAGGTCGGCCCGGCCGGCCAGCACCGGCCCGGCCACCCGCGGCAGGTCGGCCGGGTCCATCGACGCGTCCGCGTCCATGAAGGCGACCAGGTCGCTCGTCGCGGCCAGCAGGCCGCCGTGGCAGGCGGCGCCGAAACCGCGCTGCGGGATCGTGACGACCTGCGCGCCGTGCCGCCGGGCGACGTCGGCGGAGCCGTCGTCCGAGCCGTTGTCGGCGACGATGGCCCGGTAGCCCGGCGGCATCCGGGTCAGGATCCAGGGCAGGGCGGCGGCCTCGTTGAGGCAGGGGAGTATCACGTCGGTGACCATGACCGGCACCCTAAGGGCAACTGACCGTCACTGACCCTTACGGGATTGTGACGGATCTTGGTCGTGCCGCCGGCCCGGTGACCGGCGTGGTTCGCTGCGGGCATGCGCATCCTCATCACCGGCGCGGCCGGCTTCATCGGATCCCATGTCGCCGACGCCGCGCTGGCCGCCGGGCACGACGTCCGCGGCCTGGACAGCCTCGCCCCGGCCGTGCACGACGGCCGTCCCGGCTACTGGCCCGCCGCGGCCGAGCTGGTCACCGCCGACGTCCGGGACCCCGGTGCCGTGCGGCGGGCGCTGGCCGGGGTCGACGCGGTCTGCCATCAGGCCGCCCTGGTCGGCCTCGGCGTCGACCTGTCCGACCTGCCGCCCTACTGCGACGTGAACGTGACGGGCACCGCCGTGCTGCTGGAGGCGATGGGCGCCCTCGGCGTACCGCGCCTGGTGCTGGCTTCCTCGATGGTCGCCTACGGCGAGGGCCGCTACGACTGCCCCGAGCACGGGCCGGTCCGCCCGCCGGCCCGGGCCCGCGCCGACCTCGAGCGGGGCCGGTTCGAGCCGCGCTGCCCGGCGTGCGGCGCCGAGCTGCGGACCGCCACCGTGCCCGAGTCGGCCCCGCTGGACCCGCGCAACACCTACGCGGTCAGCAAGGTCGCCCAGGAGCAGCTGGCCGGGGTGTGGGCCAACATGACCGGCGGCGCGGCCATCGCGCTGCGCTATCACAACGTCTACGGGCCGCGGATGCCGCGCGACACGCCCTACTCGGGCGTGGCCGCCATCTTCCGGTCGGCGCTGGAGGCGGGCCGGGCGCCGCGGGTGTTCGAGGACGGCGGGCAGCTGCGGGACTTCGTGCACGTGACCGACGTGGCCGCGGCCAACCTGGCCGCCCTGGATGCCGTGGCCGGCGCCGGAGCCGGAACGCACGCCGGAGCACCGGCCGCGAGCCGGACCGGGCCCCGGCCCGGAGCCGGGGTCCGGTCCCGAGCCGGAAGACCCCCGAGCCATGCCGGGCAGCTGCGCGCCTACAACGTGGCCAGCGGCCAGCCGTGCACCATCGGCGAGATGGCGGCGGCGCTGGCCGACGCGTTCGGCGGCCCGGCCCCGGAGGTGACCGGCCAGTTCCGGGTCGGCGACGTCCGGCACGTTGTCGCGTCGCCCGAGCTGGCTCGCTCGGAGCTGGGCTTTCACGCGAGCATTTCGTTTCGCCAGGGAATGGCTCAGTTCGCGCATGCCCCGCTGCGGAACCCGGCCCGCCGCCC
>DASYBB010000126.1:0-3600 GCA_036501025.1 Streptosporangiaceae bacterium | reverse complement strand
AGCCCGACGGTGAAGCTGTCGATCTGCGAGGTGCCCACCCGCGTGCCGACCAGCTTGGTGCCGGCGCTGTTGAACAGCACGTCACCGGGCTGGGCGGCAGCAGGCAGCGCCACCGTTGACCCGGGCACCGGCGTCAGGCTGCCCCCGGGAGCGAGCCGGAAGCCGGCGTAGCTGCTGCCGGCCGGGCCGGCGTTCGCGACGTAGACCAGGCTGCCGTGCACCGCGATGCTCACCGGCAGGACGCCGCCGGAGGAGACCACGCGCGCCGGGCGCAGCGACCCGTCCGGCTGGATGCGCAGCACCGAGACCTGGTTGCTGCCCGCGTCGGCGGCCAGCAGGAGCCGGCCGCCGTCAGCGACCTGCACCGCGCCCTGGGAGGCCAGGCCCGCCCCGCTGCCGGCGCCGCCGGCCGCGAAGGGGGAGCCGGGCAACGGGGTCAGCGTCCCGTTAGCGTGCCGGTCAAACGCCGCGATCGTGTTCGAGCCCGCCGTGCTGTCGTCGAGGTAGACGTGCCCGGTAACCGGAGACGGCAAGGGCGAGGCCGACGCCACCGCCGGAGCCGCCAGCACGGCTCCGGCCGCGAGCACGCCGAACGCGACCGGGACCCGCCACCGGGACGCCAGCAGGCGCCTAGCACCGAACGGGCGGGCATCTTCGGCCGCCCCTGGCCCGGCCGCCCAAGCGCGACGGCCATTCAGGATTCTCAATGTTCCTCCACTGTCGAGAGATACGGGACCGCCCCCACACGACTCAGTCCCCGCACAGGCCAGCCCGTTACAGCCAAGCGGGCCCAGATCACCGCGGCCCCGGATTACAACGTGATCGACCGCGGCGGCGTTTCGCCTCCTTCCAGGCCGCGTACCGTACTGCCTGCAGGTATTTCCACGGGGGTTGGAGCCGCCTGGGTCCCGCCGTGGATCCTCCAGGCGCGGGCGATAAGAGGGTGCCGCGGCGCAGCAGCTTGATGGTGTAGAGGCGACGAATACGGGGTCGCCGAGCACCGCCGCATACCGCTCGCCAAGCCAGGGCAGGACGACTTTCAGCCAGCAGCCGTTGCCCTCGCCACGCTGCTGCGGCCGGACGGCGGATATGCTCGCATGGTGGATACGTGCGGGAATCCGGCGGCGCTGGACGACGCGTCGGCCGAATGGATCTCCGCCCTCAACGGCACAGGCGCGATGCGCGAGGCGGGGCTAGCCCGGTTGCACGGCCTGCTTGTCCGGGTCGCCGTCCGCGAGCTGCGCCGCAGGGAAGCGGGGGCCTGGATCTCCGGCCGGGAGCTCGACGACCTGGCTCATCAGGCGGCCGACGACGCGATGCTGGCGATCCTGGGCAAGCTCGGTAGCTTCCGCGGCGAAAGCCGCTTCACCACGTGGGCGTGCCGGTTCGTGATCCTCGAGGTGTCGAGCAAGCTGGGCCGCCACTACTGGCGGCGGCACCCGGCGCAGCACCTGGAGGCGGAAGACTGGGACCGGCTGCCGGACCGGCTCGGGGCCGGCCCTGGCCAGGATGCCGAGCACGCGGAGCTGGTGAAGGCGGTACGGCGGGCCGTCGATGAGACGCTGACCGAACATCAGCGGCGGCTGTTCGTGGCGGTCGTGCTCGACGAGGTGCCCCTGGACGCGATGGTGGCCAGGCTCGGGACGAACCGGAACGCGATCTACAAGGTGATCTTCGACGCCCGCCGTAAGACCGCGGGTTCCTGGTCGCCAACGGTTACCTGGAGGAGAGGGGGCTGGGACCGTCATGAGCAGTTGGGCGGCGCTTGAGCGCTTCCTTCGCACCGACCCGGCTGACGTCGGGTGCGAGCAGGCGATGGACGTCCTGCACGTCTACGTCGACCTAGTCGCCGCGGACCCGGACGCGGCCCGCCGCTACCCGGGCGTGGCCGCGCACCTGGCCGCGTGCGGCCCGTGCTGTGAGGACTTCCGCGGCCTGCTCGCCGCGGTCACGGAAGACCGCTAAGGCGCCGCGGCGCAGCCCGTACCGGGAGTCCGCCCGGACGCCGCGGCCGGCCCTGCGCGGCGCCACTGAACCGCACAGCCCGGCCAGCGGGCGCTGCCGCTAGCATGGCCTTTCTGGCGACCGGGCAGCTAGCCGCGCGTCCGGCGCGTCGCTGCTGACCGGCCCTGCGCGGGCTGCTGCGGCCGTGAGGAGGATGCCGTGCCTGAGGAGGAGGGGCCGCCGGCGGCGGTGCGCCCGTTTTCCGGGCGGACGGCGTGGGCGCGGAGCCTGCAGACGCCGCTGCAGGTGTTCCTGCGCACGGAGGCCGGCAGCGCGGCGGTGCTGCTGGGATCGGCGGTGGCCGCGCTGGCCTGGGTGAACATCAGCGCGTCGTCCTATGACGCCGTCTGGGGTGCCCGGCTGTCGGTCATCCTGGCCGGCGCCGGGGTGTCGCTTGACCTGCGCGAGTGGGTCAACAGCGGGCTGATGACCTTCTTCTTCTTCGTCTTCGGCCTGGAGGCCCGCCGCGAGTTCGACATGGGCGAACTGCGGGAGCGGGCCCGGGTGGCGCTGCCTGTCGCGGCGGGCCTGGGCGGGCTGATCATCCCCGTCGTCATCTACCTGGTCCTCAACGCCGGCCGCCCGGCGGCCCATGGCTGGGGCGCGGCCATGTCCACGGACTCGGCGTTCGCACTCGGGACGCTGGCGGTGACCGGGCCCCGGTTCCCCGACCGGGTGCGCGCGTTCCTGCTGTCGGTCGCGGTCGTGGACGACCTGGTCTCGCTGGTGGTGATCGGCGCCGCCTACAGCAAGGCCGTCGTGCTGGCCCCGCTGGGCATCGCGGCCGGTATCTTCGCCGTGATCCTGCTCCTGCGCCGGGCCGGGATCCGGTACGGGATCGTTTACGCGGCGGCGGGGATCGCGGCGTGGGTCGCGGTCCTGAAGTCTGGCGTCGACCCGGTGGTTGTCGGCCTGGTGATGGGGCTGCTGACCTTCGCCTACGCGCCGGCCCGGACCGACCTGGAACGGGCAAGCGACCTGTTCCGCAGCTTCCGCGAGCAGCCGACCCCCGAACTCGCGCAGTCAGCGCGCGCCGGGCTCGCCACGGCACTGTCACCGAACGAGCGGCTCCAGCAGCTCTACCATCCCTGGACCAGCTACGTCATCGTCCCGCTGTTCGCGCTCGCCAACGCCGGCATCCCGCTCAGCGGCACCTTCCTCGCCCGCGCCTACACCTCTCCCGTCACCCTGGGCATCCTCATCGGCTACGTCGCCGGCAAGCCGCTCGGCATCACCGGCGCGTCGTGGCTGCTCACCCGCCTGAGCCGGGGACGGCTCCGGCCGCCGGTCGGCTGGGTCACCGTCGCCGGCGTCGGCACGATTGCCGGAATCGGCTTCGCGGTGTCCATTTTGATCGCGACCCTGGCCTTTACCGGTACCCAGCTGCAGGAAGCCAAGCTCGGCGTCTTGTCCACCGTGATCGTCGCGCCGGCGGTCACCTGGCTGGTCTTCCGTGCCGTCGGCCTCTTGCCAGCCCGGCTGCAAGTCCGCGCGCTCCTCGGCACCGCCGAGGTCATCACCGACCTCGGCGCCCCCGTCGACCCGGCCCGCGACCGCATCCGCGGCCCCGCCCGGGCACCGGTCACCATCGTGGAG
>DASYBB010000125.1:0-35721 GCA_036501025.1 Streptosporangiaceae bacterium | reverse complement strand
GCCGGGGTGGCGGCGGGCTTGACGCTCGTGGCGGCACTCGCCATGGTCGCCGCAGAGAGACCGATCACCGACGAGACGGCGACCCCGGCCGCGAGCACAGAGCATGCCCTCGCAATGCGATTCCGCATTGGGGATTCCTTCCTGTTCTGATTCGCCAGTCCGACTGCCTTTTCGGTGGCTTGGGCGGTCAAGCCATTGCCGTAACGGCTGGCGATGATACTGCGACATATGCTGGCTAGGTTTGCTCTCTGTTATCCCGCCCTGCCAGTCAGTAGCCTTACGCTACCACGCGTAGTTCGGCTGGCACGTGAGGTAACTGAACTTCTCCATAATGGCTAGTCCGCGGGACCGGCGCCCCGCGGACTAACCCGCCCAGCTATGCAGTAATCCGGCAGTAATCAGGCATCCCGTAAAATGACGGAATTGGCCAAGAACCGTTATCCGGATAGTCCGGGAATTCCCGGCCGAACTAGACCCGGCGCGACCGGCCGGCGGCCGGGCCGCCGCGGTCGCCGCGGTCGCCGCCGTCCGCGGCGGCGGGCAGCTCCGCCGGGGCCGCCTCCGGCTGCGGCTGGTCCTTCTCCGCCGCGGCATCCGTCGCCCCGGCCATGCCCTTCTTGACCGACTCCAGAATGGTCAGGCCCTGCGCCACGAGCCCGGCCGCGACCTCGCTGAGCCCCTCGGCGCCGTTGAGCACGCTGACGTTGGCCCCGGCCAGCCCGGCGGCCGCCTCCCGGACGATCTGCGGCAGCTGCTCGATGAGCATCCGGTCCAGCGCGACGCGGTTGTGCGAGGCGGCCGCCTCGGCCTGCATGGTGACCCGCTTGGCGTCGGCCAGGGCCAGGATGCGGACCTTCTCGGCCTCGGCCTCGGCGGGCCGGATGACCTCGGAGACCAGCTGGCGCTGCCGCAGCTCGGCCTGGCGCTGGGCCAGCTCGGCCTGGGCCGACAGCACGGCCATGGTGGCCTGGGCCTGGGCCAGCGGGCCGGCCTGCGCGGCCTCGGACTGCGCCTTATCCACCTCGGCCTTGTACTGGGCCTGGACGATCGAGGTCTGCCGGGCGTATTCCGCCTGGGCCCGCTGCGACTGCTGCTGCGCCTCGGCCGCGGCCTGGTTGGCCTGGGCCTGCGCGATCTGGGCCTGCCGCTGGATGGCGGCGTTGTGCGGGGCCGCCATCGCGTCGATGTAGCCGATGTTGTTGTCGTCGATCGACTGGATCTGCAGCGAGTCCACGGTCAGGCCGATCTTGGCCATCTCCGTCTTGGAGCCGTCCAGCACCTCGGTGGCCAGCTTCTGCCGCTCGGTGACGATCTCCTCGACGGTCATCGAGCCGATGATCGAGCGCAGGTGCCCGGCGAAGATCCGCCCGGTCAGCGTCGACATCTGGTCCTGGTCGGACAGGAACCGCTGGCCGGCGTTGACGATGCTCTCCTCGTCGTTGCCGACCTTGAAGGCGATGACCGCGCGGACGTTGAGCGAGATTCCCTGCCGGGTCACGCAGGTCTCGGAGACCTCGGCCTCGGTCATGGACAGCGTCAGGAAGTTGACCTTCCGGACGAAAGGCGGAACGAATGTGCCATGCCCGGTGACGACCTTGAACGGCGCCCCGTTGCGGCCGAACTTCCCTCCCGAGACCAGCATGGCCTCGTCAGGGCGCGGTACGCGATATCCGAACATCTTTCATCTCCACTCAGGACCCGGCGGGCGGGCCAGGATGTTCCGGCCGATATGCCGGAATCGCTGTCAAATAACCTTCATACTCCTCGCCGCCGCCCGCCGGAAAGCCGGCCGGCGGGAAATCACCGGCCCGGAAAGTCGCCGACCGGGTCGGTCCAGGCGCTCACGTCGACCGCCCGGGTCCCGCGAGTCTCGATGACGAGCACGGTGCTGCCGCGGGCCAGCGGCTCCGGGGACCACGCGATGTAGCACTCCGAGCCGCCGCGGACGGAAACCAGCACCTCACCAGGCCCGGCCGGGCCGCGGGTGGCGATCGTGAGGACGCCGATGCGCCCCACGAGCGTGCCGTCCTCGGTCACCGGCACTCACCCCTCTGGCAGAGACCACCGGCCGCGCACCGGCGCCTGTCCTCATTATCCCCCCGCCCGCACCCGGCCCCGGCGTGGCCGGGGCCGGGCCGGTGATCATGCGTGAGAATGGCCGCCGGGGGTACTAGAGGCTGGTCATGGACAAGGTAAAGAGGCTGATACAGGCCGCAGACCGGGCACAGCGGGCACGCGCCTGGCTGGCCGTGCCGGTGGCGACCTGGAAGAAGTTCAGCGACGACCAGGCCGGAAACCTGGCCGCGCTGATCGCCTATTACGCATTCGCCTCAATCTTCCCGCTGCTGCTGGTGCTCGTCACGGTGCTCGACATCGTGCTGAAGAACGACGCCTCGCTGCGGCACCAGGTCCTGCACTCGGCCCTTTCCCAGTACCCGGTCATCGGCACGCAGCTCACCACGAATGTGCACGGCCTGCACAAGACCGGGCTGGCCCTGGTCATCGGCCTGATCCTGACCTTCTTCGGCGCGCGCGGGGTGGCCAATGCCATGCAGAACGCGCTGAACTCGGTGTGGGAGGTGCCGATGTCGCGGCGCCCCGGCTTCCCGTGGGCCATCCTGCGCAGCCTCGGCCTCATCCTCGTCATCGGCCCCGGCATCATCGCGACCATCGCGCTGTCCAGCATCGCCGGCGGGACCGGCCACATCGGCGGGGCGTTCGCGCGGATCGCGGCCATCGCCGTGTCGCTGGTACTGAACGTCGGCCTGTTCTGGGTGGGCTTCCGGCTGGCCACGGCGAAGGAGGTCCCGTTCCGCGACCTGCGGCTCAGCGCCATCCTGGCCGCGGTCGCGTGGCAGATCCTGCAGCTGGTCGGCGGCTACTTCATCGGCCATCAGCTGGCCAGCAACTCCGCCTACGGGGCGTTCGCGGTCGTGCTCGGCCTGCTCGCCTGGTTCTACCTGCAGGCCCAGCTGACGCTGTACATGGTCGAGCTGAACGTCGTCCGGACGCGCCGGCTGTGGCCGCGCAGCTTGCTGCCGCCGCCGCTGACCAAGGCCGACCTGGACGCCTACCAGCTCTATGCCGAGGCCGGCCAGCTCCGGCCCGACGTCGAGATAGAGGTCAAGGAGCGCCCGGACAGCTAGCTGCCGGCCGGCTCGGCCGGCTCCAGCGGCGGCGCGCCCACCGCGCAGTTGACCCGGCACTGCGGCGCCGCGGCGGCGGTCTCCCCCGGCGGGCTGAGCACGTCGCTGCGGATGGTCAGCGCCGACAGCACCGATCCCGCGGCCAGCAGGCCGGCGCTGATGATCATGGCCTTGTCGAATCCCGTATTGAACTGGGGCGCCGAGTGATAGCTGGCTTCGCCGAGGCCGGCCAGCGCCGGGAGCCCGGCCACGGCCAGCAGCCCGGCCGCCCGCGCCACGGCATTGTTGACGCCGCTGGCCACGCCGGCATGCCGGACGTCCGCGCTGGCCAGCACCGTCGCGGTCAGCGGCGCGACGGTCAGCACGAGGCCGGCCGCGAAGACGGCCACCGCGGGCAGGACATCGGTCAGGTAGGAGGCGTGCGCGCCGATGCGCAGCATCAGCAGCAGGCCGGCGGCGCTGATGGCCGTGCCGGCCGTCATCGGCCAGCGCGGCCCGATGCGCTGGGCCAGGGCGCCCGACCGGGCCGAGAAGGCCAGCATGACCAGGGTGATCGGCAGCAGGGCCAGGCCGGCCACCACCGGCGAGTAGCCCGCGACGACCTGGACCTGCAGGACCAGCAGGAAGAACACGCCGCCAAGGCCGGCGTAGACCAGGAACGTGACGATGTTGACCGCGCTGAACTCACGGGAGGCGAACACGTCGAGCGGCAGCATGGCCGGCGTCCCGCGCGGGTGCCGGGTCCGGTGCCGCTCAACCAGGACGAAGGCCACGGCCGCGGCCACGCCGAGGACCGCGGCGGCGGTCAGCAGCAGCTGGTCGCCGCCGCCGGCGGGCGCCTCGATCAGCGCGTAGGTGATCCCGGCCAGGGCCAGGGCGGCCAGGGCCGAGCCGGCGATGTCGAACTTGCCGGACGCCATGGGGTCGCGGGTCTCGGGCACGTGCCGGATGGTCACGAACAGCACGGCCACCGCCAGCGGCAGGTTCAGGAAGAAGACCCACTGCCAGCCGCCCGCCTGGACCAGCCAGCCGCCCAGCAGCGGCCCGATGGCGCCGGCCACGCCGCCGAGACCCGACCAGGCACCGACGGCGCGGGACCGGTCCTCGGGGACGAACGACGCCTGGATGATGGCCAGCGACCCCGGCGTGAGCAGCGCTCCCCCGACGCCCTGCAGGACCCGCGCGCCGATCAGCACCCCGATGCTGGGCGACAGCCCGCACAGCGCCGAGGCCAGCGCAAACCAGACGACCCCGATGAGGAACACCTTGCGGCGGCCCAGCCGGTCCCCGAGCGAGCCGCCGAGCAGGATCAGCCCGGCCAGCGACAGCGTGTACCCGCTCACCGTCCACTGCAGGCCGCCGAGGCTGGCCGACAGGCTCCGGCCGATCGTCGGCAGGGCGACGTTCACGACGGTGGAATCGAGGAAGGCCATCCCGGAGCCGAGCACCATGGCCAGCAGGACCCAGCGGCCGCGCGCCTCGCCCAGCCGGAGCCCCGCCGCGGCCGGTTCCGGATTTCCTGTCATCAGACGATCGTCTCATTGCCGCCGCGCCCGCGGGCCGGCCCCGCTCGCCGGGTCAGCCCGGATGCGGCTCCGAAACCGCTCGCGGACTGGCCACCCGGTCGCCGGGCGCAGGGTCGGCCGGGTACAGCAGGATGTGCGCCACCGCCGCCAGCGCGGCGCCGGCCAGGGGCGCCACGATGAACAGCCAGACCTGGCGCAGCGGCAGCCCGCCGGTGATCAGCGCCGGGCCGAGGCTGCGGGCGGGATTCACCGAGGTCCCGTCGATCGCGATGCCGAAGATGTGGACCGCGGCCAGGGTCAGCCCGATCGGCAGGCCGGCGATGGCCGTGCTCTCGCCGGGCCGGGTCACGGTCAGCACGACGAAGACGAAGATCCCGGTCAGGACCACCTCGGCCAGGAACGCGCCGCCCGCCGTGACGTGCAGGAACGAGGCCGTCCCCCAGCCGTTGGTGCCCAGGCCCTCATCGCTGATGGTGTAGATCGGCGAGGAGTTCAGCAGCCACCACAGCACCAGCGCGCCGACGATGCCGCCCGCGCACTGGGCGGCCCAGTACCCGGCCGCCACGGCGATCCCGCATCGCGGTCCCGAGAAACTCGGCCGCCAGCTTGCGCACCATCGCCCACCCCTCGCGTCGCGGCTCCCGGCTGCAGAGCCAGACACGAAGAGTAACGACACGTCACCGATAATGAAGGGGCTTCACTGCAGTCTTACAGCGGGGGCCAGCAGTGCACCGGCTCGTTGGTGGTCATCCGGTCGATGTAGCCCTGGGTCATTCGCTGCAGGGCGCCGCGGCGGTCGGCCGGCCCGCCCAGGTCGTGCACGGTCTGCGACTGCCAGGTGGCGCCGGTCCGGCCGGTCAGGCAGCGCTGCTCGATGATGCCGAGCAGCCGCTCGGCGTCGGACAGGTCGACGCCCCACTGCGACAGGCCCTCCCAGGCCAGCGGCAGCAGCCGCCGCAGCACCAGCTCGGTGACGGGCAGCTGGCCCATGCCCGGCCAGTAGACCCGCGCGTCGATCCCGTTCCGGGCTGCGCTCACCAGGTTCTCCGCCGCGGCCGAGAACGACATCCGGGTCCAGATCGGCCGCTCGGCCTCAGCCAGCGCGCGGACCACGCCGTAGTAGAACGCCGCGTTGGCGACGACGTCCACCACGGTCGGCCCCGACGGCAGCACCCGGTTCTCGACCCGCAGGTGCGGCCGCCCGTCGGTCACCGCGTACACCGGGCGGTTCCACCGGTAGACGGTCCCGTTGTGCAGCGTCAGCTCGGCCAGCCGGGGCGCGTCGCCGCGGTCGAGCGCGGCGACCGGGTCCTCGTCCCCGCGCAGCGGCAGCAGGGCCGGGAAGTACCGCAGGTTCTCCTCGAACAGGTCGAACACCGACGTGATCCAGCGCTCCCCGAACCAGACCCGGGGCCTTACGCCCTGCTCCTTCAGTTCCTCCGGCCGGGTGTCGGTGACCTGCTCGAACAGCGGGATCCGGGTCTCGCGCCACAGCTCACGGCCGAACAGGAACGGCGAGTTGGCACCCACCGCCACCTGGACCCCGGCCACGGCCTGGGCCGCGTTCCAGTAGCTGCCGAACGCCTCGGGACTGACCTGGAGGTGGAACTGCACGCTGGTGCACGCCGCCTCGGGCATGATCGTGTCCACGTGGGCCAGCAGCCGCTCCGGGCCCTCGATCGCGATCTGCATCTCCTCGCCGCGGGCGGCGAACATCTGCTCGTCGAGCAGCCGGTAGCGGGGGTTCTCCGACATCGCCGACGCGGTCACGTCCGAGGGCCGCAGGGTCGGCAGGATGCCGACCATCACCAGCCGGGAGCCGAGGTCCAGCGCGCGCTTGTCGGCGTGGCCGAGGCTGGACACGACGCTGTCCTCCAGGCGGGAGAAGGCGTCGCCGGTCAGCTTCCGGGGCGGGACGTTGATCTCGAGGTTGAACTGGCCCAGCTCCGTGGCCCAGCGCGGGTCGGCGATGGCGTCCAGGACCTCGGTATTGCGCATCGACGGCAGCGCCTCGCCGTCGACCAGGTCCAGCTCGATCTCCAGCCCGAGCTGGGGGGCCTCGTTCTCGAACCGCGACTCCCGCAGCATGCGCGCGAACACGTCGAGGCACTGCCGGACCTTCTCGCGGTAGGCGCGCCGGTCCTGCTGGCTGACGGTAATGGCCGGGACATCCCTGCCCATCAGACCCTCCACATGCTGGCAATGGGCGGGGGCTCGGTACCACATTCGCACGTAACGTGCCCGGTGACCAGGTCAGGGTGGGTGCAGCGGGGCGGGACGGTATCGGACTTATCACAAAAAGACCGAAGAGTACCCCGGCCGGGCCTTGACTTTGCCCGGGGGCCAAATCAGGCTATGCCCGAATCCGAGGCTGGTTCCGTACCATAGGAGGGCAAGCATGACCTGGCACCACCGCCCGATCCGCGCCAGCGCTGTCGCGGTCCTGGGACTAGCCATGACCGCCGCGATGGGGGGCTTCGCCTCCGTCGCCGCCTCGGCTTCCCCGGCCGTCCCGGCCGGGTACACGGCCCTGTCCAGCAGCGTTCCGGCCACCGCGGACCCCCAGACGGGCCCGTACACCGCCGCGAGCATGGCCGTTCAGGTCGCGCTCCAGCCCCGCAACCCGGCGGGCCTGGCCAGCGCGCTGCAGGCCATCTACACCAAGGGCAGCTCCAGCTACCAGCACTGGCTGGCCGCGGGCCAGTTCGACGCCCGTTACGCGCCGTCGGCGGCGCGCACGGCGGCCGTGACCGGCTTCCTGGCCAAGGCCGGCCTCAAGGTGGAGTCCTCGAGCTCCCCGTTCATCGTCCGGGCCACCGGGTCCAGCGCGCAGGTCGCCGCGGCGTTCCACACGAAGCTCAGCACCTACCGGTCCAAGAAGGGCGTGAACTACTACCAGAACTCGGCCCCGGTCGCGCTGCCGAGCGGCATGGCCAGCTACGTGCAGGGCGTCACCGGGCTGACGAACACCATCCGGGACCAGAGCCAGGTCGTCCGCCCGAGCGCGGCGCCCGCCGCGACCGGCAGCGCCGCGCCGGTGCCCCCCGCCTGCGAGACGCCCTACCCGACCGTCGCCCAGCAGTTCGCGAAGGTGAACAGCGGCACCGATTTCGCGTTCGGCTACGGGGACGGCCCGGGCTGCTCGGGCCTGACCCCGGCCCAGGACAACTCGATCTACGGCGCGCCCCGCGCCACGCCGCGGACGACCGGCCACGGCGCCACCATCGGCGTGTTCGAGCTCTCGTCCTACCAGCACTCCGACATCACCACCTGGGCGCAGACCTTCCTGGGGTCGCACTTCACCCCGCCGCTGACCGACGTGAACGTTGACGGCGGCCCCCTGGCCCCGCAGTGCCCGGTCGGCGACACCTGCCCGGCCAACTTCAACGGGTTCGCCGGCGACATCGAGGTCGACGCCGACATCGAGATGCAGCTGGCCATCGCGCCGAACGTGAAGAACCTGATCGTCTACAACGCGCCCAACGACTTCACCGGCCAGACTGAGCTCGACGAGTGGACCGCGATCGCCAACGCCGACCAGGCCGAGTCGGTCAGCTCCAGCTGGGCGGTCTGCGAGCAGGACGCCACCGCGGCCTACGCGCAGGCCGAGAACACGGTCTTCGAGCAGATGGCCATGCAGGGCCAGAGCACCTTCGGCGCGGAGGGCGACACCGGGGCCTTCTCCTGCATCCGCTCCGACGGCACAACGGGCGTCGCCGTTCTCGACCCGCCGTCGCAGCCGTTCGTCACCAGCGTCGGCGGCACGTCGCTGGAGAACTTCAACCCGGGCGCGAGCCAGCACCCGGCCTACCCGGCAGCCGGCACCGAGACCATCTGGAACACCAACAACCTGTGCAGCAACGCCGCGCCGGCGGCGGCCAACGACAACCTGGGCGGCTTCTTCTGGTGCGGGCAGACCGGCGCCGGCGGCGGCGGGTCCAGCATGTACTGGGGCCGGCCGGCCTACCAGCGCGGCCCGGGCGTGAGCAACCCGCTGTCCACGGTGAGCAACGGCACCACGCAGTGCTCGCTGGCCGCTCTCGGCACGCCGTGCCGCGAGGACCCGGACATCTCCGTCGACGCGGACGAGTTCAGTCCGTACGCGGAGTTCTGCACCGGGAACGCCAACACGCCGTTCAGCGTCTGCGGGACGTTCAGCGGCGGCCAGAACCCGCCCGGCTGGTTCGGCATCGGCGGCACCAGCCTGTCGTCGCCGTTCTGGTCGGCCATCATCGCCGACCGGGACAGCTTCACCGGCCACCGGGCCGGCAACATCAACCCGGGGCTGTACCTGCTGTTCAACCTCACCCCGAGGGTCTTCTTCCACGACATCACCGGCGCGGGGCAGACCGTCACGACGAACGGCCTGGACCCGGTGACGCCGGGGTACGACGAGGCCACGGGCATCGGCACGCCGCGGATGGCGGCGCTGATCACCCTGGGCATCGGGCTCTAGCCGGCTAGAGATCCGCCGGCACGCGACAAGGGGGACGGGCCTGGCCCGTCCCCCTTCGTCGTGCCCGAGCCGCCACGGCCGCTACACGAACGCAGCCGCGATGAGGCCGGAGGTCAGCTGCCTGGGGGCCGCGCCGCCCCGCGAGACGTACAGGCCGCCGCCGCCGAGGTAGAGCAGCCACTTGCCGTCGGGGCTGGCGTCCAGGCTGTCGTGATCCAGGTTCGCGAACCCGATGGCCACCTGGTGGACCAGGGTCCCGGCTGGGTTGACCTCCCACATCAGCCGCGAGGTGTTGTGCTCGGGAACGCCGCCGCAGCAGGCGCGGCTGACGAACAGGTTGCCGTCGGGCAGGTAGACGCCCTCGCGCAGGTAGCTCTGCTGCGGGGTGGGCTGGCCGGTCGGCAGCACGAACGAGACCCCCGCGCCCTGCAGGTAGTACCTGGCGGCGGGCGTGTTGACCAGGGCCAGGTTCCAGCCCTCGTTGTCTTCCACCGACGAGACCGACACGGCCAGGTGCTGGCCGTCCGGCGCCCAGGACAGGTGGGAGATCGGCGCGGGCAGGCCGCTGTCCGACCCGGCCGGCACCATCGGGTAGGTCACCTGGGCGCCCGTGGCCAGGGTGCGGACCGCCAGCTTGAACAGCGGCACCGGGTCGCCGCTGGCCGGGAGGCAGGTCGAGTCGCTCAGGGTCGGCTCGCTGGCGAACGCGAGCTTGGTGCCGTCCGGACTGAGCGCGGGCAGCTGGCCGGGGGTGATCGGCACCGGCGTGCCGCCGGCCAGCGGCACGGACTCGATCTCCCCGGTGCAGCCGCGGCGGACCGCGAAGTAGACGGTGTCGCTGGCCGACACGCTGACCTCGTCGCCGATGACCCCGGACGGGACCAGCTGGGCCTCGGCCGTGCCGGTGGCGGAGTTCAGCACCTCCAGGGCGCCGGCCGCGGTGACCGCGACGATGGGCGGCGACCCGGCCGCGGTCGAGGCGGAAGCGGCCGCCGACGCGCTGGCCGTGACGCTGGGGGCGGCGGCCGGGCCGCCCGCGGACCCGCCGCAGGCGGCCACCAGGGCGAGGGCGGCGGGGACGGCCAGTAGTGGACCCAGCAGCCGGCCCGGCCGCCGGCCCGGCCGGGCCGGGCCGGGCGCCGGGACGGCGGAGGAGGCGGCGGGCATAGCGTGACTCCATCAGGCAGCAGGACCGGCCCGGGAGCTGGGGACGGGCGCGGCCGGCCAGCGTTCCGGATTGAAGTAGTTCGGCAGATATTGGCAGCCGCGGCCCGGGGCGGCAAGTCCTATGCGGCGGCGGCGGCCATCCGGCGCACGGCCTCGGCCAGCAGCTCCGGCGAGGTGCCCATGTTCAGCCGGGCGCGGCCGCGCCCGGCGGCGCCGAAATCGGGGCCGGGGCTGAGGGCGACGCGGCCCCGCTCCAGGAACGCGGCGGCCGGGTCGTCGCCCAGGCCCAGCGCGCGGCAGTCGAGCCAGGCCAGGAAGCTGGCCTCGGGCGGGACGTAGCCCACGGCGGGCAGGTGCTGCGCCAGCAGCCGGGCGAGCAGCCCGCGGTTGCGGTCGATCTGGGCCAGCATGGCGTCAAGCCAGGCGTGGCCGCGGGTGAACGCGGCGACCGAGGCCAGCACGCCGGGCTCGGCGGCCAGCAGCGCGTCCCACCGCTCGCTCAGCACGGCGGCCGCGGCGGGCGACCCGGCGACGGCGACGCCGCACTTCAGGCCGGGGATGTTCCAGCCCTTGGAGGCCGAGCTGAACGTGATGACCCGCTCGGTCACCGGGTGGTCCAGGGCCAGGAACGGCACGTGCCGGGCGCCGGGCAGGATCAGCGGGGCGTGGATCTCGTCCACGATCAGCGCGGTGCCGTGCCGCGCGCAGCTGTCGGCGATGGCGGTCAGCTGCGCGCGGGACCAGACCCGGCCGACCGGGTTGTGCGGGCTGCACAGCAGGTAGGCGCGGACGTGCCCGGCGGCCAGCACGCTGTCGATCAGGTCCAGGTCAAGGTCATACCGGCCGGCGTCGTCCACGGTCAGCGGCGCCTCCACGACCTCGCGGCCCAGCAGGCTGATCCGGAAGAAGAACGGCGGGTAGACGGGCGGGTTGATGAGCACGCCGTCGCCGGGCGCGGTCAGCCCCAGCAGCGTCTCGGTGATGCCGGTCATCACGTCGGGGATGGCGAAGACCAGCTCCGGGTCGACCGCCCACTCCAGCCGCGCGGCGGCGAACGCGGCGAACGCGTCGCCCAGTTCGCCCTTGTCCGGGTAGCCGAGGTCGCCGTTGTCCAGGGCGTCCCGGACGGCCGCCGTGACCGGCTCGGCGACGTCGAAGTCCATCTCGGCCACGAACGCGGGCAGCACGTCGTCGGGGTAGGTCCGCCACTTGTAGGTCCGGCGGCGGCGCAGCCGCTCCAGCGAGCACTCCCCGAGGATGGCGTCCATGCCCAGATCGTAACGAAGCCGCCGCCGGTCCCGGCGATCATGAACCCGGCGAAACGACGGGGCTCCCGGCTCAGCTGGTCACGCGGATGCGGATGTTCTCCCCGTCGCCGACAGACACCGGGTCGCCCGCGCCGGCGTCGCCGTCAAGGGCGCCGGCGGCCAGCAGGTCGAGCCCGGTGGCGAGGGTCTCGGCGGCGATCAGGTCGCGGTGGGCGGCCACCGCGGCCAGGGCGGCCTCGGTGCCCGCCACGGCCAGCGCGATCCGGTCGGACACGTCCAGGCCGGCCGTGCGCCGGGCCTGCTGGACCGCGCGGATCACGTCACGGGCCAGGCCCTCGGCGGCGAGCTCCGGCGTCACTGCCGTATCCAGCAAGATAAAGCCTCCGCCGGGCAGCGTCGCGGTCGCGCCCGCGCCGTCCGCCACGACCGTGTCGATGCTGAACTCGCCCGGCCGCAGCACGACGCCACCGCAGGTCACGACGCCCGCCGAGTCGACCGACCAGTCGCCGGCCTTGCTCGCCTGGATGACGGCCTGGACGTCCCGGCCCAGCCGCGGGCCGGCCGCCCGGGCGTTCACGGTGAGCCGCTCGGACACGCCGATCTGGGCCGCCGCCGCGTCCGCGACGTCCAGCAGGGTCACCTCCCGGACGTTGACCTCGTCGGCGATCAGCGCGGTGAAGTCGGCCAGTTCCTGGGCGTCGGCGGCGACGACGGTCAGCTCGGGCAGCGGCAGCCGGACCCGCAGGCCGGCCACCTTGCGCAGCGAGGCCGCAGCCGAGCACACCTCGCGGGTGCGGTCCATCCCGGCGACCAGGCCCGGGTCGGACGGCAGCGCGGAGACATCCGGCCAGTCGGCCAGGTGCACCGACCGCTCGCCGGTCAGGCCGCGCCAGATTTCCTCGGTGACCAGCGGCAGCAGCGGCGCGGTCACCCGGCAGGTGACCTCGAGCGCGGTGTACAGGGTGTCGAACGCCTGGCCGGTCACCGCAGCGCTGGCCCCGGAGGTGTCCCAGAACCGCTCCCGCGAGCGGCGGATGTACCAGTTGGTCAGCACGTCCAGGAACGCCCGGGTCGAGTCGCACGCGTTCGCGACCTCGTAGTGGTCCAGCTGCCGGGCGGTGGTCTCCGCGAAGTCGCGCAGCTTGGCCAGCAGGTACCGGTCCAGCAGGTCATCGGGGGCGGTGGCGGGCGCCGCCGCGTAGCCCGCCGCGTTGGCGTACAGGCTGAAGAAGTACCAGCTGTTCCACAGCGGGATCAGGACCTGCCGGACGCCCTCCCGGATGCCCTGCTCGGTGACGATCAGGTTGCCGCCGCGCAGGATGGGCGAGGACATCAGGAACCAGCGCATCGCGTCCGCGCCGTCCCGGTCGAAGACCTCGCGCACATCCGGGTAGTTGCGCAGCGACTTGGACATCTTCTGGCCGTCGGAGCCGAGCACGATGCCGTGGCTGAGGCAGGTCTCGAAGGCCGGCCGCTTGAACAGCGCCGACGCCATCACGTGCATGAGGTAGAACCAGCCGCGGGTCTGGCCGATGTACTCGACGATGAAGTCGCCGGGGAAGTGGTGCTCGAACCAGTCGGCGTTCTCGAACGGGTAGTGCACCTGCGCGAACGACATGGAGCCGGACTCGAACCAGCAGTCCAGCACCTCCGGGACCCGGCGCATGAGCGACTGCCCGGTCGGGTCGTCGGGATTCGGCCGGGTCAGCTCGTCGATGGCGGGCCGGTGCAGGTCGGTGACGGCCACCCCGAAGTCGTCGGCGAGCTCCTGCGCGGAGCCGTACACGTCGACCCGCGGGTAGGCCGGGTTGTCGGACTTCCAGACCGGGATCGGGCTGCCCCAGAACCGGTTCCGGCTGATCGCCCAGTCCCTGGTGTTCTCCAGCCACTTGCCGAACTGGCCGTGCTTGACGTGCTCGGGGACCCACGTGATCTGCTCGTTGAGCTCCAGCATCCGGTCCCGGATGGCCGTGGTCGACACGAACCACGAGGAGACGGCCATGTAGATGAGCGGGTGCCGGCAGCGCCAGCAGTGCGGGTAGGAGTGGTCGAAGGTCTCGCGCCGCAGCAGCACGGTGCCCTCGGTGGTGCGGCCGGCGCCGCCGTCGTCCGCGGCGGGCGCTGTGCCCGCGTCGAGGCGGGTGCGCTGGCGCAGGTGATCGATGATGGGCTGGTTGGCGTTGAAGACGAGCAGGCCGGCGTACTCGGTGACGGGCGCGGTGAACTGGCCGTCCGGGCCGACCGGGACCACCGGCACGATCCCGTACTGGTCGGTGAGCAGCTTGTCTTCCTCGCCGAAGGCCGGCGCGATGTGCACGATGCCGGTGCCGTCGGTGACGGTCACGTAGTCGGCGTGCAGCACGGTGTGCGACCCCGGGTGCCCGGTGTAGTAGCTGAACGGGGGCGTGTAGCGCAGGCCGAGCAGGTCAGCGCCCGTGCACCGGCGGACGATGCGGTCGGCCGCGTCCTCGCCCAGCTCGCGGGCGTAGGCCCCGAGCCGCGCCTCGGCGATCACGTAGCGCTCGGCGGCGCCGGTGAAATCCGACTCGACGACCACGTAGTCGACGTCGCGGTGCACCGCCATGGACAGGTTGGCGGGCAGGGTCCACGGCGTGGTGGTCCAGATCAGCGCGAGCTCGCCGGTCTCGAGCCGGTACCCGACGGTCACCGCGGGATCCTGGCGCACCTGGTAGACGTCCTCGTCCATCCGCAGCTCGTGGGCGGACAGCGGGGTCTCGTCGTTCCAGCAGTAGGGCAGGCACTTGTAGCCCTCGTAGATCAGCCCGGTCTCGTGCAGCTGCCGGAAGGCCCACATGACGCTTTCCATGTAGCTGGGGTCGAGCGTCTTGTAGTCGTTGTCGAAGTCGACCCAGCGGGCCTGCCGGGTGACGTAGTCGCGCCAGGCCTGGGTGTAGCGCAGCACCGACTCGCGGCAGGCGTCGTTGAACTTGTCCAGGCCGAGCTCGATGATCTCTTCGCGGGTCTTGATGCCGAGCTGGCTCATCGCCTCCAGCTCGGCGGGCAGGCCGTGGGTGTCCCAGCCGAACCGCCGCTCGACCCGGCGGCCGCGCATGGTCTGGTACCGCGGGATGAGGTCCTTGACGTAGCCGGTGAGCAGGTGCCCGTAGTGCGGCAGGCCGTTGGCGAAGGGAGGGCCGTCGTAGAAGACGAACTCGTTGGCACCGTCCTCCCCGGCGGGACGGTTCTCCACCGAGGCCCGGAACGTGTCGTCGGCGGCCCAGTAGGCCAGGACCCGCTCCTCGATCTCGGGGAAGCGCGGGCTGGACGGCACGCCGCCGTTCTCGGCGGCCCCGCCGCTGGCGGGCGCCTGCTCGGCGGAGACCTTGGGATAGGCCATGGGTCGTGTCCTTCGCGGTCGGTCCTCGGCTCGGCACGAGGACGACATCGCCCGGGCTGGCCGGGCGGCACCGCGGTACCACCTCGCTTGCCGCAGCGCGGCCGGCGTCAGGCGCCGGCGCGGCCGCGGCCGCTCGTTCGCGGGCTGTGACGGGCCCGCCCGTCCGGTTCTAGTGAGGCGCTGCGCGCCCGTTCTTCCGGAGGCTCACCGGTGATAGCCGGATCACTGCCATGTTGGTGCCTAGCCTACCGGCTGGGCGCCAGCGTTTTTGCGTCCTCGGCCGCCGTGGCGGGACTGGCCCCCATAGTGGTGCGGATCGCACCGTCTCAATGACGGGCGATCCGAACCGCTAAGGCGGGCCTCCGTCAGCCCTTATGTCGCCGGTCAGGTAGCGCTCGACCGTGGGACCGATGGTGGCGGCGAGGTCAGCGATGCTGGCAGTGGCGATGGGGCTGATGCGGAGCACGTACCGGGTCACCGCCAGGCCGAGCATCTGGCTGGCCACCGCGCCGGCCCGGTAGGCCGCGTCCTCGGGCGAGCCGGCCCGGGCCAGCGCGCTCACCGGCGTCAGGATCGCGTCGGTGATGAACTCGCGGAGCAGGCGGGCGGCCTGCTCGCTGTTCATCGCGGAACGCAGCAGGCCGATCATGACGCCGTGCACGGCGGGATCCTCCCAGACGGCCAGCACCGTCGCGACCAGGTGCGGGCCCGGGCGGGCGCCGCCGTGGCCGGCCAGGGCGGCCTCGATCACCTCGCTCGGCACGGCCGGCAGGCGCATGGCCGCCGCGAACAGCTTCTCCTTGGTGCCGTAGAAGTGGTGCACGAGCGCCGGGTCCACGCCCGCCCCGGCGGCGATCCCGCGGATCGTGGCGCCCTCGTAGCCGTGCTCGGCGAACCGGAGCCGGGCCGAGTCCAGGATCGCCTCCCGGGAGCCGCTGTCCCCGGCCCGCCGCCCGGTCCGCGCCCGCGGGCTGCGCCGGCCGCGGCTGGCCTGCGCGGCGTGCCCGTCCCGCCCGGCTCGGGCCGCGCGCCCGTCCCCGTCGGTCCCGTCCGTCATCGGCGTCTACCCGCCCTCTCCGCCCGCGCCCGACTGCACCAGCTGGAAGAACCGCTCCTCCAGGGTGGCCGGCGCGGTGCCGACGTGCACGGCTGGCCCCATTTCCCCGGCTGGCGGCTCGGCCGCCAGTGCGCGGCGGACCTGGTCGGGTCCCGCGGGGACGCGCAGGGTCGCCCCGGCCAGGGTCGCGGCCAGCCCGTGCTCCTCCAGCTTCCGGAACGCGGCCTGCCAGGCCGGCGCCGTCACGACGGTCACGGTGGCGTTCCCGATGACCTCGGCCGGCGTTCCGCCGGCCACCACGCGCCCGCCGGCCAGCACCACCAGCCGGTCGCACTCGCTGGCCTCCTCCATGTAATGCGTCGTCACCAGGACCCCGGCGCCGCCCTCCGCGGCGGCCCGGATCGTCTCCCACAGCCGGGCCCGCCCGAGCGGCGCCACGCCCGAGGTCGGCTCGTCCAGGACCAGCAGCCCCGGCCGGTGGGCCAGGGCCTGCGCGAAAGCCGCCTGGCGCTGCAGGCCCAGCGGCAGCGCCCCGACCGGAACGCCGGCCCGGCCCCGCAGCCCGTCGGGCACGTCAGCCGGCGGGCCGCCGAACACCGCCGCCGAGAAGCTCAGGTTCTCGGCCGCGGTGAGGTCGTCGTACAGGCCCAGTCCCTGCGGGACGTAGCCGAGCCGCCGCCGCGAGTCGCGCGACGGCGCCGCCCCGAACAGCGCGATCGTGCCGGCCGTGGCGGGCAGCAGGCCGAGCAGCATCCGGATCAGCGTGGTCTTCCCCGCGCCGTTGGCGCCCAGCAGCCCGACGATCTCCCCGGGCCCGACCTCCAGGCTGACGTCCCGCACCGCCGTGGCCGCCCCGAACCGCCGGGTGACCGCGACGCACTGGGCCAGCGGCGGCGGCAGGGCGGCCGGCCCGCGGGCGCCGGGCCCGGGCCGGGCCGGCTCGCCCTGCGGTGACGGGGCCGGGACCGTCGCGGGCAGGGGCGATCCGGGCCGGTCCGCCGTCTCGTCCGCGAGCGACGCCACCGTGACGGCATCCTGCAGATCGGGCTCGACCGGCTGGCCCGAGGCGGCCTCGCCGCGCGGGATCCAGGTGCGCCACCGGCCGTCGCGCCGCCAGCTCCGGAGCCGGGCGCCCGCGGGGGGCGGCCCCGGCCAGGCGACGATGGCGCCGGGCAGCGCGGCGACGATGTCCCCCGGCGTCCCGGCGGCCAGCGCCCGGCCGGCGTCCAGGACCAGCACGGCCGCCGCGCGCTGCGCCTCGGCCAGGTAGGTGGTGCTCAGCACGACGGCCGTCCCGGCGGCCGCGGCGCCGGCGATGAGCTGCCACAGGCCGGCCCGGCTCACCGGGTCGACGCCGGTCGTGGGCTCGTCGAGGACGAGCAGGTCCGGCTCGTGCAGCAGGGCGCAGATCACGCCGAGCTTCTGCCGCATCCCGCCGGACAGGTGCCCGGCCAGCCGGTCCCGCGCCGCGCTCAGCCCGGCCTGCTCCGTCAGCCCGGCGGCCCGGCGGCGGGCGGCCGGCCCCGGCAGGCCGTAGGCCTGGGCGCGGAAGGCCAGGTTCTCGGCGACGGTGAGGTCGGGGTAGAGCCCGGAGCTGCCCGGCAGGTAACCGGTCCCGGCCGGCCCCGGCGTCGCCACCGCGCCGCCGGTCACGGCCAGCGCGCCGGCCAGGCACCGCAGCAGCGTGCTCTTGCCCGCCCCGTCGCCGCCGACGACGGCGGCGACCTGGCCGGCCCGGACCGCCAGCGACACGTCGTCCAGGAGGATGGCGCGGCCCTGACGGACGCTGGCGCCGCGGGCGCCCCACTCCCCCAGCGCGGGCCGGCCGGTCATGCGCCGCGCTCCCGGGCCGGCCCGGCGCTGAGGCCGGCCGGGGCCGGTGCGGGCCGGGCCCGCCTGCGGCCGGGCCGGCCGCGGGCCGCCGGGGCCAGGAAGGACCGGAACCGGAAGGTGGCCAGGGTGACCACCACGACGCCGAGCAGCGCGAGGACGGCCAGCGGGACCGCGAGCGCGGTGGCGGGCTCGGCTCGCAGCATCACCCCGCGCGCTATCTCGTTGAAGTAGGTGAGCGGCAGGAAGTAGGCGATCCACCGGACGCCCGCCGCGATCGACGACAGCGGGAAGATCAGCCCCGACAGGAGCACCTGGGGCAGCAGCGTCATGACCGCGAGCTGGATGGCCTGGCCCTGGTTCTGCGAGACGCTGGAGATCAGCACGCCGATGCCGAGCGTGACGAACAGGAACAGCAGCGCGCCCAGCGCGAACACCGCCGCCGAGCCGCGGAACGGCACGCCGAAGACGGCGATCCCGACCACGAGGACGATGGCCAGGTCGACGGCGGCCACGGCGAAGTACGGCACGATCTTGCCCAGGTACACGTCCCGCGGCCGCAGCGGCATGACGGCCAGCTGCTCCAGGGTGCCGGACTGGCGCTCGCGGACGACGCCGAGGCTCGTGATGATCGTCCCGACGAAGACCAGCACGACACCGGCCAGTCCGGGAATCATGACGAAGGACGTCGTGAGTTTCGGGTTGTAAAGAACAGTCACCCGGGGCCGGGCCAGCGCCGTTCCGCCGTGGCTGCCGCTGAGCCGGGCCAGCGCCGTCTGCGTGGCCTGCGCGGTGAACAGCTGGGTGCCGTCGATGAGGACGGCCGGCCGGCCCGCGCCGGTCACGACCGACACCGCGGCGCGGCCGTCGCGCAGCTGGTCGGCCGCCCATGTGCGGCCGCGGGCCGGGGCCGAGCTGACGACGGTGAACGGGCGCGGCAGCATCCGGGCGACCGCGGCGGCGTCCGGGCCGGCCGCGGCGACCGGGATCGACGACACCTCGAAGCTGGCCGCGTAGCCGAGCACGACCAGCAGCACCACCGGCATCAGGATCATCATGGCCAGCGTGCGGCGGTCGCGGCGGATCTGACGGAACTCCTTGACGATCATTGCCCACACGGCGGTACCTCCTGGCCGAGCCCGCATCGAGGAATTCATCCTGCGATGAATTCTACGCACGTTGAATTCTTCCCGGCAAGGCCCGGGCCGCTCCCCCGCGTAGCGCTCGCCCGCCGGCCCGCGATCTGGTCAGATGGAGCACATGGTCATGACGCGGTTTGCGGGGCGCTGGACGCTGGAGGATCGCTTCGAATCGCCGTGGCAGTACCTGGCGGTGGAGGTCCCGCCCGGAACCTGCGCGCTGCGCGCGGAACTCGAGTACGAGCGGTCCGGCGCGGTCATGGACCTGGGCTGCATCGGGGCGGACGGATTCCGGGGCTGGTCGGGCGGCGCGCGCCGCTCGTTCGTCATCACCCCGGACGCCGCGACGCCCGGCTACCAGCGCGGCGACCTCGAGCCCGGTACCTGGCTGGTCATGATCGGCCTGCACCGGGTGCCGTCCGCCGGCGCGGACTACCAGCTGACCGTGACGGTGTCCGCCCGCCAGGGCGAGCTGGCCCCCGAGCCGGCCCCGCAGGACCTGCCGCCGCTGACCGACCGGCCGGCCCGGCGGGTGCTGCCGGCCGCCGCCGGCCGGCAGTGGCTGGCCGGCGACCTGCACACCCACACCGTCCACTCCGACGGGGTGATGACCGTCCCGGAGCTGGCCCGGTTCGCGGCCGGCCGGGGCCTGGACTTCCTGGCCATCACCGACCACAACACGATCAGCCATCACGCCGAGCTGGCCGCGGCCGGCGCCGCGCACGGCATCGCGCTGGTGCCGGGCCAGGAGGTGACCACCGAGGCCGGCCACGCGAACGTGCTCGGCGACGTGGGCTGGGTCGACTTCCGCAAGCCGCCGGACGCGTGGCTGGAGGCGGCGCAGCAGGCCGGGGGCCTGATGTCGGTCAACCACCCCTACGGCGGTGACCTGAGCTGGACCGCGCCGATGAAGCGGCGGCCGCCGCTGCTGGAGGTGTGGCACTGGAGCTGGATGGACCCGCGCTGGACGGTCCCGCTGAGCTGGTGGCTGGCCTGGGATCCGCAGGCCATCCCGGTCGGCGGCAGCGACTGGCACCGGCCGGGCTCGGACGCCCCGCCCGGCTCGCCGACCACCTGGGTGGAGGCAGAGTCCGGCGAGCCGGCCGCCGTCCTGGCCGCGCTGGCGGCGGGGCGGACGGCGGTGTCCGCCGGGCGCGAGGGCCCGGTCCTGCTGCGGGTCGGCGACGAGCTGGTGGCCAGCGAGGCGGACGGGACGATCCTGGCCGGCCCGGACGGCCCGAAGGCCCGGGTCCGCGGCGCGCTGGCCAAGTTCCCGGCCGCGCCCGGCTGCCACCGGCTGATCGACGCGGCCGGCGCCACGCTGGCCCTCACGGGCTGACCGGCCGGACTGCCCCGGGCGCCCCTGCGGCCCGGGACCGCCTGGTCAGAACACCTTGAGCTGCTGGGCCGCGGCCAGGCTGGCGGCGTCGCCGGTGAACGTGACCCCCGGCTCGCGCCAGGTCGCCCGCTGGGTGACGGAGCGGAGGAACTCCGGCGCGCCGCAGCTGACCCGGGCGCGGACCTCGCCCGTCCCGGCCATGATCGTGCGGGCCGCCGGCCCGCCGATGGCGAACTCGATGGCGCCGCCCAGCGCGCTGAGCGGGCCGGCGTTCTGCTGCGGGAGGGCAGCCTGCGCCCAGTCGAGGGCCGGGGCCAGGCGCAGCTCGTCCGAGGGCGGCGGCGGGCCGGCCAGCGGGCCGCGCGGCGCGAACAGGTCAGCCCGGATGTGCACGTAGTGATCGAAGCTGTAGGCCGTCGGGATCACCGACAGCGGATAGGTCCCGAGGTCGCCCAGCGGGATCTCGGAGTCCTGGCCCGCGAACGTGGCCAGGACCTCCAGGGCCTGGGCGCTCACCGCCGCGTAGTCGGCCAGGACCTGCGCCGGGCTCAGGCCCCGGCGGCTCTCCACGTAGGCGTCCTGCGCCCGCTCGGTCGGCAGGCCCGCGACGTCGGGCAGCTGCGCCGGGTCGACCACGGCCCAGAACAGCGCGCCCAGGTGCGCCACCAGGTCCTGGACCGACCAGCCGGGACAGCCGCTGTCGGACTTCCAGTCGGGCTCGGTCAGCCGGGCGCAGATGTCGAGCAGCGCGGCCCGGTCCGCGGCCAGGCCGTCGATGGCTTGCGTCATTGCATGGCTCCTTCAGATAGTGAGACTATGTGAGATATCTTGACTATATGGAGGCCGGCGTGCGTTGGCAAGAGCGATTCCGGGCGGCGGGCGATGTTGCGCGAGCGGGCGGCGCCGACTACACATGGGGCGTGCCCGATGCTGATCGCCGGACGTCCCTGCGCGCCGAGCAGGTGGCCCAGACGCGGGCCGCGCTGCTCGCCGCGGGCCGCCTGCTGTTCGGCCGCGACGGGTACGCCGCGACCTCGGTGGAGGACCTGGCCCGTGAGGCGCGGGTCACCACGGGCGCGCTGTACCACCACTTCGCGACCAAGACGATGCTGTTCGAGGCCGTCTTCGAGGAGGCCCACGCCGAGCTGCTGGCCGCATCGGCGCAGGCCGCCGTCGGCGCGGCCAGCGGCACGGAGATCCTGACCCGCGGCTTCGAGCTGTTCCTGGACGCCGTGCTGCAGCCGGACCTGCAGCGGATCATCATCATCGACGCCCCGGCCGTGCTCGGCCTGGCCCGCTTCACCGAGCTGGACGAGCGCTATGCCTTCGCCGACATCGTCGCCGTCCTCAAGCTGGCGGTGGCGGCCGGCGAGCTGCGGGTCGATGACCCCGAGACGGTGACCCGGCTGCTGCTCGGCGCGCTGACCCGCGGCGCCATGCTGATCGCCAACTCCGCCGAGCCGCCCCGGACCCGCGATGCCGTCGCCGCCGCCATGCGCGCCCTGTTCGCCGGCCTGGCCGCCCCGGCGCGCTAGCCCGGCGCTCGGCGCGCGGCCGCGCTGGCCCGCCGCGCGGCGCGGGGTTCAGGGCGCGGCCGGGCGGCGGCCGGGCGCGGCGACGCCGGCCTCGTAGGCGAACACGACGAGCTGGGCGCGATCGCGGCCGCCCAGCTTGCTCAGCAGCCGGCTGACGTGCGTCTTGACCGTCGGGATGCTGAGGTGCATGCTCCCGGCGATCTCGGCGTTGGACAGCCCGGCCGCGACCTGGACCAGCACCTGGCGCTCGCGCTCAGTGAGCCGGGCGAGGGCAGTGCTGGGCGGCGGCGCGGGGCGCGGGGCGCGCGCGAACTCGGCGATGAGGCGGCGGGTGATGCTCGGCGTCAGCAGCGCATCGCCGCCCGCGATGACCCGGATGGCGTCGAGCAGCTGCTCGGGCGGGGTGTCCTTGAGCACGAACCCGCTGGCCCCCGAGTGCAGGGCCTCGAAGACGTGCTCGTCCTCGTCGAACGTGGTCACGATGAGGATCCGGGGCGCCGGGCCGGGACCGTCCAGGATGACCTTGGTCGCCTCCAGCCCGTGCATGATGGGCATCCGGATGTCCATCAGCACGATGTCGGGCCGCAGCGCACGGCTCTGGCGCACCGCCTGGACGCCGTCGGCGGCCTCCCCGACGACGTGCAGGTCCGGGACGGAGTCGACCAGGACCCGGAAGCCGGCCCGGACCAGGGCCTCGTCGTCGGCGACCAGGACCCGGATCTCCCCCGGCGGGCGCTCACTCATCGACGCCATCCTCGGCACTGTGCGGCGGGGCGGGCAGCCGCGGGGCGGGCAGCCGCGGGGCGGGCAGCGGCGGGGCGGGCAGCCGGGCGACGACAGCGAAGCCGCCCTGCGGCCGCGCTCCCGCGGTCAGCGTCCCGCCGAGCATCGCGGCGCGCTCGCGCATGCCGGTCAGGCCGAAGCCCCCCGTCCGCCCCGCCGCATCTGACGGGCCGGGTCCGTCGTCGGTGACGGTGATGGTGAGCTGCTCCGGGCCGTGCTCGAGGCGGACCCGGGCCCGCGCTCCGGGGGCGTGCTTCATGACGTTGGTCAGCGCCTCCTGGGTAATGCGGTAGGCGGACAGCTCCAGCGCCGTGCCGTAGGGCCGGGACTGGCCGGCGGACTGGCAGCTGATGTCCAGCCCGCTGCGGCGCAGCGCGTCGATCAGCGCGGGCAGGTCGCCCAGGGCGGGCGTGGCCGTCTCGGCCGCCGCCGCCGGATCACGGGTCTGCCGGAGGATCTGGCGCAGCTCATCGAGGGCCGAGCGGCTGGCCGACTCGATGGCCGCGAGCGCGGACCGGGCTTCCTCGGGCTGCTCGTCGAGCAGCAGCCGGGCCACCCCGGACCGCACCGCGATCGTGCTCAGGCTGTGGGACACGACATCGTGCACGTCGCGCGAGAGCCTGAGCCGCTCCTCGGCGCGCGCCCGGGCCTCCCGGTCGGCCGCGCGGTGGCGCGCCTCCTGCTCCAGGCGCTGCCGGTAGCCGCGGCGGACCCGGACCATGTCGCCGGCCACCCACGCCGGGATGACCGTGAGCAGCTGGACGAGATCCTGGTCCTGGGCGGGATGCAGCCTGATGCCGAGCGGGAGCACCGCCCAGATGATGGCGACGGCAGCTATCGCGGCCGTCAGCGAGGACCGCCGGGGGCGCAGGTCAGCGGCCGCGAAGACGGCGATGGCGAGATTGGGGCCGCCGTTGCTGACGAACGGCGTGAACCGCACGCCGGCCAGCGCCGCGGCCACGTACACGGCGGTGATCAGGGCAACGGACACCAGCGGCCATCGGCGGACGACGATGAGCGGCGCCGCGGCCAGGACGCCGAAGACGCTGACGGCCAGTGGCGAGCCGATCCGCGACGCCGCCCCGGCCAGGACGGGCAGGGTGAACGCCGCGAAGCAGCCGACGGCGATGGCGCCGTCGATAGCGTCGGGCGCGGCCCGGTCGCTCAGGCGGCGGATGAGCCCGGCGAGCCACGGCGGCCAGGGCCCGTCCCCCGCCGGCCCGGTCCCGCCCGCCGGCGGCCCCGGCCCGTCGTCTCCTGGCGGCCAGCTCTCGTGCGCCGGCGGCGAGCCCGCGTCCCCCGCCGGCCACGCCCCGCCCGCCGGCGGCCGGTCGCCATCTGCCGCCCGGAGATCTCCCTCGGCGGGGCGGGAGCCTGGGTGCCGGGTTGCCATGCCTTCGACCGTAGCCTGGCCGCGGCGCTCCGGTGATCAGCCCGCAGTCGCGAGCGGGCGTCATCCTCCAGGCGGACCCGGCGGCCGGGCCGCGCCCGGGGAACCACCCCCGTTCGGGTCGCCAGCCCGACGCGGCGGCGCCGGCCGGCGCGGCAGCGTAGACGTCATGACCGACACCAGCCGCCGGATCCTCCGGCAGATGTCCCTGCCCCTGACCGCCCTGGCCGCCGCCGTCTTCGCCGGCGGCGTCGGCGCGGGCCTGATCAGCTTCCTGGACCGGTCACCGGTCCGGGAGACGTTCGTCCCCGGCTCGTCCGCCTGGTGGCAGCACCTCGGCGTGGCCGTCGCGGCCATCGCGCTGCTCGCCCTGGGCCAGCGGCGGCACCGCCGCCGCTTCGGCCGCCGCAGCGGGCGGCTGTGGCTGCTCGCGCCGCTCGGAAAGGCGGCCGCCCGGCGCGTGACCCGCACGGTGTCCGGCGCGCCCGGCCGGGTCCTGCTGGCCCTGCTGCCCGCGCTGCTGTTCATCTACGGCTTCTGGCGCGCGGGCGAGCAGGTGATCGGCGGCCTGGACCCGAACTTCACCGTGAACGCCTGGGGCGGCCCGACCTACCTCGGCGCCATGGCCTGCCACTATCTCGACGGCCTGGCCCTGATGGGCCTGGCCGCCTGGCTCATCGACAAGATCCTGCTGCCGGACCGGCCGGACCGGGCGCACCGGGCGGACCGGGCGGACCGGGCCGCCGTCCGGCTCAGTCGTTCCGCGGGCGACACTCCAGCTCCCGCCGCCCCCTCAGCCCCACGCGGCGTCCGACCCGGTGCCCGCTAGAGCGGGACGCCCATGAGATCGGCCCGCGCGCTAGGAGCGGTGCCAGCCGGGGAGGCGGCGGGCGCCCACGGCGAGGCCGAGGCCGATCACGACCTGGGCCGCGACCACGGCCAGGAAGCCGTCGCGCATCCCGGCGCCGTCGGCGGCCAGGGTGATGAACAGGCTGCCTAGGGTGGCGACGCCCAGGGCCAGCGCGACCTGCTGGGTGGTGGTCAGCACGCCGCTCGCGGCGCCGGCCGACGCCGGCGGCACCTCGGACAGCACCACGCCGAACAGCGGGCTCATGACCAGGCCCTGCCCCAGCCCGGCCACCGCCATGCCGGGCGCCAGGGCCAGCAGCGAGACGTGCGGCCACGCGGCGAGGACCGTGATGCCGAGGATGACCAGCCCGGCGACCTGCCCGATCGCCCCGGCGCCGAGCACCCGGGTCCCGAACCGGCGCAGCAGCCGGGAGGTGGACAGCGAGGCGAGCAGGAAGGCGGCGGCCATCGGCGCCAGCCCGGCTCCGGCGGCCAGCGCGCTGTCGTGCAGGCCCTGCTGGACCAGGAGCGCGTAGCTGAACATGAACGCGCCGAATCCGGCGAAGAACGGCAGCGCCAGGGCCAGCCCGCTGCGCATGCTGCGGTGCCGCAGCAGCGACGGCGGGACCAGCGGGACGCGCCCGCGGCGCTCGATCACGATCTCGACGGCCACGAAGGCGGCCAGGGCCAGCGGGGCCGCCGCCAGCAGCGCGATCGTCCAGGCCGGCCAGCGCAGTGACTGGCCCTCGGTCAGCGGGATGAGCAGCGCCAGGACGGTCACGCCGAGCAGGACGGTGCCGTGGTAGTCGACGCGGGCGGCGCGGGGGGACCGGCTATCGGGCACGTGCCGCCGGGCCAGGATCAGGCCCGCGACGCCGATCGGGACATTGACCAGGAAGATGGGCCGCCAGCCGGTGCCGGCCAGGTTGGCCGAGACCAGCACGCCGCCGAGCAGCTGGCCGACCACGGCGGCCAGGCCGCCGGTGGCCCCGTACCGGGCCAGCGCCCGGGCGCGGTGCTGCCCGTGCGTGGCCGCCTGGATGGTGGACAGGACCTGCGGAACCATAAGCGCGGCCGACGCGCCCTGGGCCGCGCGGGCCGCCACCAGCAGCGGCGCGGTCGGGGCCAGGCCGCAGGCCAGCGAGGTGAGGGTGAAGGCGGCCATGCCGGCCAGGAACAGCCGCTTGCGGCCGAACGCGTCGCCCAGCCGGCCGCCCACGACCAGCAGCAGCGCGTAGGCCGAGGCGTAGGCCGAGACGACCAGTTCCAGGAGCGGCGCGCTGGCGTGCAGGTCGGCGCCGATCGTGGGCAGCGCCACGTTGACGATGAAGAAGTCGACCATCGGCAGGAGCACGCCGACCAGGACGATGGCCAGGCCCGTGCCGGTCAGCGTGGTGCCGTCGGTCACCGTCGGGGCCGGGACGGACAGCGCAGCGGGGCGCTGCGCGGTGTTCAGGGGGGAGGACATACGTCCAGGATGGCCCGGTTTGTTATCCAGGTACTAGAGCCTGCTTATACGGGTATCGGGACCACCTGGCAACAGCAGCCAGCCTCGGTCATACTAGTAGCCATGAGCACGCAGACAGTGGCCCAGGCCCCCCGGCGGCGCGAGCTGGCCGCGTTCCTGCGCAGCCGCCGGGAGCGGATCGCCCCGGAGGAGGTCGGCATGCCGCCCGCGCCGCGGCGCCGGACCCCCGGGCTGCGCCGCGAGGAGGTCGCGACCCTGGCCGGGGTCGGCGTCACCTGGTATACCTGGCTCGAGCAGGGCCGCGACATCAACGCCTCGTCCCAGGTCCTGGACGCGGTGGCGCGGACCCTGATGCTCGACCCGCACGAGCGCGAGCACCTGTTCCGGCTGGCCGAGGTCCCGGACAGCAGCCCGCAGGCCGACTGCCAGGTGCTCTCGCCGACCGTCCAGGTCCTGCTGGACAAGCTGGACCCGTACCCGGCCGCGGTCCGCAACTCGCGGCACGACACGCTCGGCTTCAACGGCTCCTACGAGCGGCTGACCGGCAGCCTGGCCGACGTCCCGTTCGAGGACCGGAACACCCTGTGGCGGGCCTTCACCAGCCCCAGCGTGCGGGCCGCGATGATCGACTGGGAGGACTCCACCGCGCGGCTGGTCGCCGAGTACCGGGCCGCGATGGCCGAGCACGTGTCCGAGCCGGCCTGGAAATGCCTGGTCAAGCGGCTGTCCGAGGTCTCGCCGGAGTTCGTCGCGATCTGGGGCCGGCACGAGGTGGCCGCCCCGGAGAACCGGACCAAGCGCTGGCTGCACCCGCAGGTCGGGCTGCTCCGGCTGAACTACACGCACCTGTGGCTGGGCCAGCGGCTCGACTGCCGGCTGACCACCTACACGCCGGCCGACGAGCAGACCGCGGACCGGCTGGACCAGCTCAGCCTGCTCGAGCCGGCGCCCCCGGACCTCACGCCGGCGTGATGCGGAAGACCGGGTAGCCGGGCGCGATGGCCAGCAGCTGCTCGTCGCTGGCGTGCGGTCCGACGCCGTCGAAGAACACGCCGACCTCGAACTTCCAGTTCCGCAGGTAGGCGCGCAGCAGCTCCGGCTTGTCGGCGTCGGCCAGCTCGGTCGCGGTGAACTTCTCGACCTTGCGGCCGATGTGCAGCTCGCCGCCGCCCGCGGCGCGCATGTTCCGCACCCACTGGGTCTGGCCGCGGGGCGCGACCAGGTAGCTGGCACCCTCGTAACGCAGCGGGTTGACCGGCGTGGTCCGCCACTCGCCGCTGCTGCGCCCGCGGACGTACAGCACCCGGCTCCCCTTGACGCTGAGGCCGACCTTGGCCAAGCGGGCCACCAGGCCGTTGAAGAAGCCGTTCAGGGTCTTGCCCAGCGCGCTGGTCGGCATGACGTAGCGGTGGGTGCTGTGCGGGGAGGCCTGCTCCGACATGACTGCTCCTTCGGTCCCGGCCGGCGACCCGGCCGCTCTGCGGTCTGCGAGAGCGCTGCTCTCTCTTAAGATCAGTGTTCACCAAACTGGCGCAGTTGTCAAGATCGGTGCTCTCTTATTTGAACGGTGCTCTCGGAGATGGCACACTGCTGGCAGGAGGCGGTGTGACATGACAGCGGACACAACCGGGCGCGTCCGGCCGACGGCCCGGCAGCGGGCGCGGGCCGAGATCACCGGCGAGATCAAGGACGAGGCCCGCCGCCAGCTGGCCACCACCGGGGCGCAGCTGTCGCTGCGGGCCGTCGCGCGCGAGCTCGGCATGGTCTCGTCGGCCCTGTACCGGTACTTCCCGAGCCGTGACGACCTGCTCACGGCGCTGATCATCGACGCCTACGACGCCCTGGCCACCGCGGCGCAGGCCGCCGACGCGGTGGCCGCGGCCCGGCCGGGAGCGACCGCCCGCGACCGGTGGCGGGCCTGCTGCCACGCCATCCGCGGCTGGGCGCTGGCCCACCCGCACGAGTACTCCCTCATCTACGGCTCGCCGGTGCCGGGCTACCACGCCCCGCAGGACACCACCGCGCACGCCGCCCGGGTCGCGGCGGTGCTCGGCGGCCTGCTGGCCGGCGCCCACCAGCACGACGGCGGCCCAGCCAGCGCCGTGCTGCCCGGGCAGCTGGCGGCGCAGGGCGAGCTGGTCGCCGCGGCGGTCGCGCCCGGCGTCACGCCCGACATCGCCGCCCGCGGGCTGGTCGCCTGGACCCAGCTGTTCGGGATGATCAGCTTCGAGCTGTTCGGCCAGCTGGTCGGCACGGCCGACCCGGCCGACGACTTCTTCGCCTACGCCATCGACCTGACGGCCACCGTGGTCGGCCTGCCGGAGGCCTGAGCCCGGAGCCGCGCGGCGGCCCGGAATCGGCCACAATGGCAGGGCACCTGACTCCGGGAGGACGACGCCATGGCCCGTATGAACCGCTGGGGAATCACCCTGCCGCTGCACGGACTCAGCCTCAGCGCGCAGCGCGAGCTCGTCACCGCGCTGCCCGTGCTCGGCTACACCGACGCCTGGTCCGCCGAGCTGGCCGGGGTGGATGCGTTCTCGCCGCTGGTCCTGGCCTCGCAGTGGGCGCCGGAACTGCGGCTCGGCACGGCCATTGCCGGGATCTACACCCGGGCGCCGGTCGCGCTGGCGGTCAGCGCGGGCACGCTGGGCATGCTGGCGCCCGGCCGGTTCGTCCTGGGCCTCGGCACGTCGTCCCAGGTCGCCGTCGAGCAGTGGAACGGCATCCCGTTCGCCAAGCCGCTGCAGCGGTCGCGGGACATGCTGCGGTTCCTGCGGGCCGCGCTGACCGGGGAGAAGGTCACCCAGCAGTACGAGACGTTCTCGGTCAACGGATTCCGCCTGGACCCGGCCCCGGAAGTGCCGCCGGCCCTGGCCCTCGCGGCGCTGCGGCCCGGGATGATCAAGGTCGCGGTCCGCGACTCCGACGCCGTGATCACCAACTGGCTGGCCCCCAAGGACGTGCCCCAGGTCCGCTCGGTGGCGGGCGAGGACGTCGAGGTGCTCGCCCGGGTCTTCGTCTGCCCGACGACCGACACCGACGTGGCCCGGGCCATCGGCCGCCGGGTGGTGGCCGCGTACCTGACCGTGCCGGTCTACGCGGCGTTCCACGAGTGGCTCGGCCGCGGCGAGCTGCTGGCCCCGATGCTGAAGGCGTGGGCGGCCGGCGACCGGCGCGGCGCGCTCGAGGCCCTGCCCGACGAGGTCGTCGACGACCTGATCATCCACGGCCCGCTGGAGCACTGCCGGGAGCGGGTCGCCGAGTACCACGCGACCGGCCTCGACACCCCGATCATCCAGCTGCTGCCCGCGCCCGGCGCCGACGTGGCCACGTCGCTGCGCAAGCTGGCGCCGGCATGACGGGCGGGCCGGTGGGCCAGCTCGCCCTGGCCCTGGACCTGACCGGGGAGCTCGTGGCCGGGGTCGGCGCGGGCCAGTGGGCTGGCCCGACGCCATGCGACGAGTGGACGGTCGCCGACCTGGTGACTCACATGGTGACCGGCAACTACGCGTTCGCGAGCATCCTGCACGGCACGCCGCTGGCCCAGGCCCGGACCGCGGCGGCGGCCGTGCAGCCCGGCGACGACCTGGCCGAGCGCTACCGGGACGCCGCCGCCAAGCTGGTGGACGCGTACGGCCAGCCGGGGGTGCTGGAGCAGATGTTCACCATCCCGGTCGGGACGATGCCCGGCCTCGGCACGCTGCACATCCGGATGGTCGAGATGCTCGTGCACGGCTGGGACCTGGCTCAGGCGACGGGGCAGCCCGCGGCGTTCCCCGACGACCTGGCCGAGCAGGAGCTGGCCTTCACCCGGCCCCAGCTGGCGGCGCTGCCGCCCGGCCGCAGCCCGTTCGGGCCGGAGCAGCCGGCCGCCGGCGACGCGCCGGCCATCATCCGGCTCGTCGCCTGCCTCGGGCGCCCGGCGCCGGGCTAGCCGGGCCGGCCGGCCGGGGCGGGCCGGGCGGGCTACCAGCTGCCGGGAATGTCCTGGCCGTACCACGACCGGATGATCTGGTGGGCGATCGACACCGGCGGGGGCAGCCGGATCGTGCCGCGGGCGATGGCGTCGCCCAGCTCGGCCCGGCTGTACCAGTGCGCCTCGGTGATCTCGTCGTCGTCGGTGCGCAGCTCCAGGTCGCCGGCCGCCTCGGCGCGGAACCCGAGCATCAGGCTCTGCGGCATCGGCCACGGCTGGCTGCCCAGGTAGCGGACCCGGCCGACGGCGATGCCGACCTCCTCGCCCACCTCGCGGACGACCGCCTGCTCGGCTGACTCCCCCGCCTCCACGAAGCCGGCCAGGATCGAGACGCGGGTCGCCGGCCAGGCCGCGTTCCGGGCCAGCAGGCATCGGTCGCCGGGGTCGGTGACCAGCACGATCATGGCCGGGTCGACCCGCGGGAACTCGTCGGTCCCCTCGACGGTGCAGCGCCGGGCGTGCCCGGAGGACACCGGCTCGCTGGGCTCGCCGCAGTTGGGGCAGAAGTGATGGGTGTCGTGGAAGTTGGCCAGCGCGACGGCGTGGGTCATCAGCCCGGCGTCGCGGTTGCTGAGCAGCGGGCCGGCCTCCCGGAGCGGGGCCGGCCGGACCTCGGCGGCGCCGGCCGCCTGGCCGGCTTCCGGGAGCGGGCCGTCGACGCCGAAGAACACGGTGCCGTCGGCCGCGACGCCGAGCAGGAACCGGACGCCGTCCGGCGCCTGGTCGGGGCGGACGAAGACCAGCTCGGCGCCGTCGCCGGCCAGCCCGATGATCGCCTGGCCCTTCTGCACGACCAGCACCCGGGTCAGCGGGCTGGCCCACGCCTCCGCCAGCCACGCCTCGTTGTTGCGCAGCACGCCCGAGCGGTCGACCTCGCCGCGGGACAGGACCAGCGGCCCGATCTCCCCGCCGGTCCGGGTGGTGTCGATCACCCCGGCGCCCTCGGTGATGTCGGCGCTCACCGGGCGGCCGCCAGCGGCCCGGCCACGGCCAGCTCGTCCCACAGGTAGGCCGCCGCCTGCGCGCCCATGAGCAGCAGGTCCAGCTCGACCTTCTCGTTCGGGGCGTGGGCCCGGTCGGAGTCCAGCCCGACCGCGACGAACACCAGGGGCGCCCCCAGGATCTGGGCCAGGTCGGCCTCCGGGCCGCTGCCGCCCTCGCGGGTGAACAGCACTTCCTGGCCGAACGCTCGCTGCATGGCCCGCCGTCCCGCCTGGACGGCGGGCGAGTCCAGGGCCGAGAACGAGGGCCGCACGCCGTCGCCCTCGCTCGTCACGGTGGCCTCGATGCCCGGCGGCACCCGCTCGCTCACGTACTGCCGCAGTTCCGCGATGACCTCGGCCGGCTCCTGATCGGCGACCAGCCGGAACGACAGCTTGGCGTGGGCCGCGGCCGGGATGATGGTCTTCGCGCCCGGCCCGGTGTGGCCGCCCCAGACGCCGTTGACCTCGGCCGTCGGCCGGGCCCAGATCCGCTCCAGGGTGCTGAAGCCGGCCTCCCCGGCCGCGGCGCCGCTGTGCCCGGCGTCGGCCAGCCACTCCTTCTCCGCGAACGGCAGCCGGGCGATCAGCTCGCGCTCGGCCGCGGACACGGGCACCACGGAGTCATAGAAACCGGGCAGCGTCACCCGGCCCTCGTCGTCGTGCAGGCCGGACAGTAGGTCAGCCAGCGCGTGCAGCGGGTTGGGCACGCCGCCGCCGAACGAGCCGGAGTGCAGGTCCCGCTCCGCGCCGCGCAGCTCGATCTCGGCCGCGGCCATGCCGCGCATCCCGACGCACATGGACGGGACGTCCGCCGCCCACATGCCTGTGTCGGAGACCACGATCACGTCGCACACGAGGCGCTCCGCCTCGCGGCGCAGCAGCGCCGGGAAGTTCGGCGAGCCGGACTCCTCCTCGCCCTCGACCAGCAGCTTGAGCGTCACGGGCGGGGCGGGCCGCCCGGACGCGGCCAGGCTGGCCGCGATGCCGAGCAGGTGGAACAGGACCTGGCCCTTGTCGTCCGAAGCGCCGCGGGCCACAAGCTGGCCGTCCCGCTGGGCCGGCTCGAACGGCGGGCTGTCCCACTGCTCCAGCGGCTCGACGGGCTGGACGTCGTGGTGGCCGTAGATCAGCGCCACGGGCGCGGCCGGATCGGCCGCGGGCCACTCCGCGAAGACGGCGGGCAGGCCGGAGCCCCGGCCATCCGGCCCGGGCTCGCCGGTCTCCCACACCTCGGCAACCGGGAAGCCGGCGGCGCGGAGCTGATCCGCGAGCCACTGCGCCGAGCGCCGGACGTCGCCGCGGCGGGCCGGGTCGGATGAGATCGACGGGATGCGCAGCCAGTCCTGGAGGGCGGCGAAGAAGTCGGCCGCGTTCTGGTCGATATAACTGCGCACGTCCATGGGCATCCTTATCTGTCGCCTGCGTCCCTGCTGGCACTCTAGCCGCCGGCCTGATCACGGTAATGGCGGGCAACCTGGGCCAGCGTGACCGGCGGGCGGCCGGTGAGCTCCTGCACTCCGGTGCCGAGCTGGCCCAGGTAGCCGGTCCGGATCGCGGTGCCGGTGCCGGTGAACAGCTCGAAGCAGCCGGCGGTGGCCGGGTCGGCCATGACGGCCGCGCGGTAGGCCGCATATGCGTTGTCGTCGACGGCCGCGCAGGTCACCGTGCGGCCGCCGAGCTCCGCCAGGAGGGCGAGGAACTCGGGCGCGCCGATGAGCTCGGGGCCGCTGACGTCAAACTCGCGGCCCGCATGGCCGCCGCCGGTCAGTATGGCAGCCGCTAGTCGCCGACCGCCGCGGGCCGCCGGGCCGGGCCGGGGTCCCGGCTGGCCAGCCACTCCGCCTCCGCGTCGCCCATCGGGGTGGACGGCGCGGCCCGGGTGAACGGCCAGATCTCCTCGGCGATGGCCCGCCAGTTGGCGGTCGCCTTGAGGTCGCCGAGCAGCGCGAACAGGCCCAGGTTGATCCGCTGGAGGATCACGTAGGACCGCGGGATGCTGGCGTACTGGGCCACCGGGCGGCGGACGTCGAAGAAGCGCCGCACGACCGCCGAGGCGTAGTCGCCGGTCACGGTGGTCACCTTCGACTCACGGACCAGCTCGTAGAACAGGGCCAGGTCGTCGACGATGTCGTCGGTGCTGAGCGGCGCGCCGCGGGCGATGAAGCCGGCCTCCTCCAGGCCGGCCCGGAACTCCTCCGGCTGGTTGCTCACGCACAGCGTCCGGACCATGTCCATGAGCGGGCGCAGGTCCTCGGCGGTGAAGTACTTGACCAGGCCGAAGTCCAGGAACGTGACCTTGCCGCCGCCGTGGAACAGGTAGTTCCCCGGGTGCGGGTCGCCGTTGAAGGCGTGCAGCTCGTACAGGCTGCGGAAGACGAAGCGGTAGATGGTCTCCCCGGCCAGGTCGCGTTCCTCCTGGGACCAGTTGGCCAGCTCGGCGAAGCGCGCCCCGTCCGACAGCTCGCTCGTCACCACCCGCCGCGTCGACAGCTCGTCGACGATGGCCGGGATGTGAATCGTGGGATGGCCCTCGTAGTAGGCGGCCAGCAGCCGCTGGTTGCTGGCCTCGCGCCGGTAGTCGAGCTCCTCGAGCACGCGCTCGCGGAGCTCGGCGATCAGCGCCTCGACGTCCTGGTGCGGCGCGGTGATCTTCAGCATCCGGCGCAGCAGCGCGACGTTGTCGAGGTCGGCGGCCATCGTCTCGGCCACGCCGGGGTACTGCACCTTGACCGCGACCGCGCGGCCGTCACGGGTGATGGCCCGGTGGACCTGCCCGATGGACGCGGCCGCGATCGGCTCGGGGTCCCACTCGGCGAACATGGCCTCGGGCGGCTGGCCCAGTTCCTCGGCGATGACCTGGGCGGCCAGTTCCGGGCTCATGGGCGGGATGCTGTCCTGCAGCCGGCTGAGCGTCCGGCGCACCGGCGGGGCCAGCCCCTCGTCGACGTAGCTGGCCATCTGGCCCAGCTTGACCAGGACGCCCTTCATCGCGCCGAGCGTGCTGGTCACGTCCTGCGCCGTCTGCAGGGCGAGATCGTTGCGGAGCTGCTCGCGGCCCTCGCCGGCCGCCGCGAACAACCGCGGCGCGCTGGTCGCGTAGCGGGCGCCGGCCCGGGTGACCAGGGCCGCGGCGGACAGGCCGCGGGTGAAGCGCAGCGTTCCGACCCGGCGGCGGACGAGGACGGCGCCCAGCGCGGCCGCGGCCGTGCCGGCGGCCAGGCCGAGGGCGACGCTGCGGGCGCGGCTCGCGCGGGGGCGGGTGCGGAGGCCGGGGCTCAGGCGGCTGAGGCCGCTCGGGCGGCTCAGGCGGGGGCGGCTCATGCGGCTCATGAGCGCTGGGCGGCGCGGATCCGCAGGGCGACCCGCTGCCGGGCCTCCAGCACGCCCGGCTCGCCCAGGTACACGACGTCGAGCACGCCGAGCGCCTGCCGGATCTCCTCCCGGCGGGCCGGCGTCAGCGGCGCGGCCTCGTACCCGTACAGGTCCCGGGCCCAGGCCGGGAGCGAGGCGACGGCGCCGTCGCGGATGTCCTGCCAGATCTCGGCCATGTCGGGGTCCAGGCCGGGCGGGTCGAGCAGGTAGGCCATGGACTCCCGGGCGGCCGGGGTGGCCCGCAGCTCCGGCTGCGTCGCGCTCAGGTAGGCCGCGAGCTCGGCCGTGCTGCGCGGGACCTGCGCGGCCGGGACCCCGAGGAGCTCGGCGGCGATCGCCATCTCGGCCACGTAGCGGTCCGCGTCCGGCGCGGCCAGCCCGGTGCCGAACAGGTCGGTGGCGGCGATGGCGGAGTCGACCAGGGCGGCGTGCACCCACAGCAGCAGCGCCGGGTCGCCCGCCGCGTAGGCCCCGCCGGTCACCGGGTCGGTGCCGGTCACGCGCTCGTGGATGCGGCGGACCCGGCCCGCGGCCCGCTCGACGGCGGCCCGCTCGCCGAAGGTCACGGTCGTGGTGTAGGCCGTGGTGGCGGCCAGCCGCCCGACGGGGTCGCGGCGCCAGTCGCTGTGCTGGTCCACGCCGGCCATGGCTAGCGGGTGCAGCGCCTGCAGCAGCAGCGCGCGCAGGCCCGCGATCACTCCGGACAGGTCCCCCGACAGGCGCCAGGCCACGCTGCCCGGGCCGAAGAAGCCGTCGTCGGCGGGCTGCTCGGGAATGGCCGACACCTGCGCCGCGGCCGACCGCTCCACCAGGCCGACCGCCGCCGCGTACTGGCCCGGCCCGTACTCATCGGCGGCCGGGAGCTGACCAGTTCCGTCATGTGGGTCCATGCATCTCACGCTACCGTTGCCGCTCAGCGGACTCTGCTGAGCCCTGGCCTGCACCCTGAGGTGAGTGATCTTCCCACGATCTTGACTCAGGGCGGCCGGCTAGCTGCCGAACCAGCCGGGGACGTCGAGGCGGAAGATGTCGGCGCCGGTCACCTTGCGGAGGTCAGCCTCCAGGGCGCGCAGGCG
>DASYBB010000124.1:0-26570 GCA_036501025.1 Streptosporangiaceae bacterium | reverse complement strand
CGGCGCCCCCGGAGGCGCCGGCCGCACCGCCCGCCCAGGCCCACCGCACCGCCCGCCCAGGCCCACCGCCCCGCCCGCCCAGACCCACCGCCGCAGGAAGGGACCTCCGATGACCACCAGCGACCCCCCGCTGGTCGCCGTCACCGGCGTCGACAAGTGGTTCGGCAGCACCCACGCGCTGCAGTCGGTCGACCTCGCCATCGAGGCCGGCCAGTGCCTCGGCCTGGTCGGCCGCAACGGGGCCGGCAAGTCGACGCTGGTGTCGGTGCTGTCCGGGCTGGTCAGCCCGGACGCCGGCCAGGTGCGGTTCGAGGGCGCTCCCGCGCCGCGGGTCGGCGACGTGGCGGGCTGGCGGGAGTGGATCGCGACGGTCTTCCAGCACTCCATGGTCGTGCCCGACCTGTCCGTCGCGGAGAACGTGTTCCTCGGCAGCACGGACCGCTTCGTCAGCTGGCGGGAGATGCGCGCCCGGGCCCGGGCGGTGATCGAGGAATGGGGCTTCGGCATCGACCCGGACGCGCGCTGCCGCGACCTGTCCGTCGAGCAGCTGCAGATGGTGGAGATCGTCCGGGCGCTGGCCCGCGGCGCCCGGTGCGTCCTGCTGGACGAGCCGACGGCGGCGCTGGAGCGCGACGCGGTCCGCCGCCTGTTCGAGCGCGTCCGCCAGCTGGTCGCGGGCGGCGTCGCCGTCCTGTACATCTCGCACCACCTCGAGGAGGTCTTCGAGATCTGCCAGGACGTGGCCGTGCTGCGGGACGGCAAGCTGGTGCTGACCGCGCCCGTCCCGTCGCTGCGGCGCGAGGACCTGGTCGCGGCCATGGTCGGCGCGGCCCCGGTGGCGGCCGCCTCGGAGCGGCCCGCGGCCGGGCCCGGCGCGGACCGGGCGGCCGAGCCGGTGCTGGTCGTCGAGGACCTGCACGCTGCGTCGGCCCGGGGCCGGCTGAGCGGCGTGTCGCTGCGCGTCGCGCCCGGCGAGGTGGTCGGGGTCACCGGGCTGCTGAGCGCGGGCGTGGCCACGCTGGGCCGGGTGGTGGCCGGGGCCGAGCCGTACTACGCGGGCCAGGTCCGGGTCCGGGGCGCGGTCGTGCCGGGCGGCCGCCGGGACGTGGCCCAGCACGCGGGCATCGGCTACATCCCCGAGGACCGGCGCTCCGAGGGCTTCGTGGCCCACCTCGGGGTGGCCGAGAACGTCACCATGACCATCGCCGACCGCCTGGCCGGCCGCCTCGGCCTGACCCGGCCGGGCCGCCGGGCGGCGGCCGCGGCGCCCATCACCGCTCGGCTGTCCCTGGTCTCGTCGGGGCCGGCCCAGCCGGTCGGCGAGCTGTCCGGCGGCAACCAGCAGAAGGCGACGGTGGCCCGCACGCTCGCCCACCACCCGGCCGTCGTCGTCGCGATCACGCCCACGCGCGGCGTGGACGTGGCGTCGAAGGCGCTGCTGCTGCGGTCGCTGGCCGATGTCGCCCGCGGCACCGGCGCGGGCGTCCTGCTGTGCAGCGATGAACTGTCCGACCTCGTCCTGTGCGATCGCATCGTCGTGCTCGTCCGCGGCGAGGTCTTCACCGAATTCACCGAGCCGCCGTTCGACCGCGACGCGCTGATCGTCGCGACGGAGGGCCTGGTCGACGAGGGCTCCGGCGGCCCCGAGGAGGCAGCACGATGATCCCCGGACCGACACCCGACGGGGCGGCGGCCGCCGGCGCGGCCAACCCGGCGGCCCAGGGCGGCGGCCCGCCCGCGGGCCGGACCCTGGCCGGCCGCCTGCGCGGCGTCAACATCAGCGTGCTCCGCGAGGTCGCGCTGCTGCCCGTGCTCGTCATCTTGCTGGTGGTCGGCTCGGTGGTGAGCCCGGTCTTCCTGACCGTGTCCAACATCGCCGGCATCGGCCAGCAGGTCTCCGCGCTCGGCGTGGTCGTCGTCGGCGAGAGCCTGATCCTGATGATCGGGGGCATGGACCTGTCGCTCGAGTCGACCTACGGGCTCGCGCCGATGGTCGCCGCCTGGCTGATCCTGCCGGTCCACTCGTTCGGCAGCGGGGCGCAGCTCAGCCCGTATCTCGGCATCGTCGTCCTGCTCGCCGTGGGCGCGGCGGTCGGCATCGTCAACGGCCTGCTCATCGTCAAGGGCCGCCTCAACGGCTTCATCGTCACGCTCGGCATGACGATCGTGCTGGCCGGCCTGCAGAACGGGATCGTCAAGGCCCAGTCGCTGTTCGGCCTGCCGGCCGCGTTCAGCTACCTCGGCGCAGCGTACTGGGGGCGCATCTCGGTCTCCCTCGTCGTCGCGGCGATCATCTTCGCGGCGGTGGGGCTGTTCCTGCGCTATCACCGGACGGGCCGGGCCATCTACGCGGTCGGCGGCAACCCGGCTGCCGCCCGGGCGGCCGGCCTCAAGGTCGACCGGGTCAAGATCGGCGTGTACGTGGCCGGCAGCGTCCTGGCCGCGCTCGGCGGCCTGATGGAGGCCGGGCGCGTCTCCGCGGTGACCGGCCAGCAGGGCTACGGCGAGGGCATCATCTTCTCGGTGTTCGCCGCGGCCGTCATCGGCGGGGTCAGCCTCCGCGGCGGGCGCGGGAACATGATAGGAGCGGCATCGGGCGTAATCCTGCTCGGCCTGGTCCAGAACATTCTGGACCTGGCCAACGTCTCGAACTACTGGATCGAGGCCATCGACGGCGGCGTGATCCTGTTCGCGCTGTTCCTGGCCCGGGTCATCGGCGGCGAGTCGACGGCCGAGGACTGAACCGAACAGCGGAGGACTGAACTGATGGAACTGGACGGCCTGGGCGCGCTGGTCACCGGCGGCGCGTCCGGCATCGGGCTGGCCACGGCGACGCTGCTGGCCGCGCGGGGCGCGCAGGTCGCGGTCCTCGATCTCGACCCGGCCGCGCCGGGCTGCTACGGGGTCCGCGCCGACGTCCGCGACGACGCGGCCGTCCGCGCGGCCGTCGACGCGGCCGCCGCCCACCTCGGCGGCATCGACATCCTGATCAACAACGCCGGGATCGGCGCGATCGGCACCGTCGCCGACAACCCCGACGACCAGTGGCACCAAGTGTTCGACGTGAACGTGGTCGGGCTGGTCCGGGTGACCCGCGCGGCGCTGCCGTACCTGCGCCGGTCGCGGCGGGCCGCCATCGTGAACACCTGCTCGATCGCCGCCACGGCCGGCCTGCCGCAGCGCGCGCTGTACTCGGCGACCAAGGGCGCCGTCTTGTCGCTCACGCTGGCCATGGCCGCCGACCACCTCCCCGACGGCATCCGGGTCAACTGCGTGAATCCCGGCACGGCCGACACGCCGTGGGTCGGGCGGCTGCTGGCGCAGGCCGGCGACCCGGTCGCCGAGCGGGCCGCGCTGGAGGCGCGCCAGCCGCTGGGCCGGCTGGTCAGCGCGGACGAGGTGGCGGCCGGCATCGCCTACCTGGCCAGCCCGGCCGCGGGCGCGGTGACCGGCACGGCGCTGGAGATCGACGGCGGCATGGCCGGCCTCCGGCTGCGGGCCCGGTCATGACCCCGGCGGCCCCGCCGTCGGCCCGCGCGCTGGCCCGCCGCGAGCTGGGCCGGTCCGGCCTCGAGGTCACCGAGCTGGGCCTCGGCAGCGCGGCGCTCGGCAACCTCTACACCGAGGTCGACGACGCCACCGCGGCGGCCACGGTCGACGCGGCGTGGCGGGCCGGCATCCGCCTGTTCGACGTGGCCCCGCACTACGGCCTGGGCCTGGCCGAGCGCCGCCTCGGCGCGGCCCTGGCCGGCCGGCCGCGGGACGAGTACGTCATCTCGACCAAGGTCGGCCGGCTGCTGGTCCCGGTGGCCGAGCCGGCCGGCCGGGATGCCGCGGGGTTCGCGGTCCCGGCCGCCTACGAGCGCCGCTTCGACTACAGCGCGGACGGCGTGCGCGCGAGCATCGAGGCCAGCCTGGGCCGGCTCGGCCTGGACCGGATCGACATCGCGCTGATCCACGATCCGGACAACCACGAGGAGCAGGCCTTCACGCAGGCCTACCCGGCGCTGGAACGGCTGCGGGCCGAGGGCGTCGTGCGCGCGATCGGCGCCGGCATGAACCAGACCGAGATGCTGACCCGGTTCGTCACCGACACCGACGTCGACGTCGTGCTGCTCGCGGGCCGGTACACCCTGCTGGACGGCCGGGCCGCGGCCACGCTGCTGCCCGCCGCCCGCGCCCGCGGCGTGAGCGTCCTGGCCGGCGGCGTCTTCAACTCCGGCCTGCTGGCCCGCCCGGACCCGGGTGCCCGGTTCGACTACCGGGCCGCCCCGCCCGCCCTGGTGCAGCGTGCCCGCGCCATCGAGGCCACCTGCGCCCGGTACGGCGTGCCCCTGCGCGCCGCCGCGGCCCGCTTCCCGCTCCGCGACCCGGCCGTCGCCGCCGTGCTGATCGGCGCGCGCACCCCGGACGAGATCACCGAGGCGGTCGCCCTGCGCCGCCTGCCCATCCCGGCCGAGCTGTGGGACGCGCTCGCCCGGCCGGCCGACCCGCGGGAGCAGCCGTGACCGTCATCGACGCGCACCATCACGTCTGGGACCTGGCCGTCCGCGAGCAGCCCTGGCTGGCCGGCGACGAGCGGGCGCCCATCCGCCGCAGCTTCGAGGTCGGCGAGCTGCGCCCGGCCGCCGCCGCGGCGGGCGTGACCGCCAGCGTCCTGGTCCAGACCGTGACCGAAGCGGCCGAGACGCCCGAGATGCTGGCCCTGGCGGCGGGCGACCCGCTGATCCAGGGCGTCGTCGGCTGGACCGACCTCACTGCCCCCGCCGCCGCCGACGAGCTGGCCCGGCTGGCCGCCGGTCCCGGCGGCGGCTTCCTGGCCGGGATCCGCCACCAGGTCCAGGCCGAACCGGACCCGGACTGGCTGCGCCGGCCGGACGTCCTCGCCGGACTGCGCGCCGTGGCCGGTGCCGGGCTGGCCTACGACCTCATCCTCCAGCCGCACCAGCTGGCCGCCGCCGCCTGCGCGGCGCAGTCAGTGCCGGAGCTGACGTTCGTCCTCGATCACGGCGGCAACCCGCCCGCGGCCGCCGCCGGCCGGGAGCCGTGGGCGGCGGGCGTGCGCGCGCTGGCCCGCTGCCCGAACGTCACCTGCAAGCTCTCCGGCCTGGCCGAGCCGGGAGCGCTACCGGAGGCGCCCGCGCCCGCGCTGCGGGCGGTCGCCGATGTCATACTGAGCGCGTTCGGCGCGGATCGGGTCATGTTCGGGTCGGACTGGCCCGTCTGCCTGCTGGCCAGCGACTACCCCGGCGTCATGGCGCTGGCGCGGGCGCTCACGGCGGGACTCAGCGCGGCCGAGCGGGCCGCGGTGTTCGCCGGCACGGCCGCGCGCGTCTACGGGATCCGGCCGGAAGGAGCGCAGTGGCCCTAACCGACGAGGCCATCGGCAAGATCAAGGAAATGATCATCTCGGGCCGCGTCCGCCCCGGCGAGAAGCTGCCCCGCGAAGCCGACCTGGCCGCCGAGCTCGGCCTGTCCCGCAACTCGCTGCGCGAGGCGGTGAAGGCGCTGACCCTGGTCAACGTCCTGGACGTGCGCCAGGGCGACGGCACGTACGCGACCAGCCTGGCGCCGTCGCTGCTGCTCGAGGCACTCAGCTTCATCGTCGACTTCCACCGCGACGACACGGTGCTCGACTTCCTGGAGGTCCGCCGGATCCTGGAGCCCGCCGCGACCGCGCTCGCCGCGACCCGGATGTCGGCGGAGGACCGGATCGAGCTGGGCAAGGTGCTGGAGTCCGTCCAGGTCGACACCCCCGTGGACGAACTGGTCGCCGCCGACCTGGAGTTCCACCGGCTGATCGCGGTCGGCGCGGGCAACCCGGTGCTCGCCTCGCTGGTCGACAACATGTCCGCGCCGACCACTAGGGCGCGCATCTGGCGCGGCATGACCGAGCCGCGCGCGCTGGAGCGCACCCTGGCCGAGCACCGCGCGATCTACCTCGCCGTCATCGCCCGGGACGCCGAGCTGGCCCGGTCGTGGGCCACCGTCCACGTGGCCGGCATCGAGACCTGGCTGCGCACCGCCCTCGGCCGCGCCTTCCAGGCCGATCAGGACCCGGCCAGCCAGGACCCGGCCAGCCAGGACCCGGCGGCCGCTACTTCTTGACGCGGCGGCTGCCGCCGTGCCAGTCCTCCCGGACGCCGGCCCGGTCCGGCTCCACGCCGAAGCTGCGCAGCTGGGGCCGCTCGCGCAGGCTGCGCTTCAGCTCGGCGAAGCCCGGGAAGCCGGCCAGGCCCACGACGTTGTCCCACAGCGGCACCGCCTCCGCCTCGGTCGGCACCCGGCTGATCACCGGCCCGAAGAACGCCACCCCGTCCGGCGGCCGGAACTGGATGATCGGCGTCCCGACGTCCTTGCCGGTCAGCGCCAGGGCCTCGGCCGACTCGCGCCGCAGCACGTCGTCCAGCGAGTCGTCGTCCAGGGCGCCGGCCAGCCCGGCGGGCAGGCCCGCGTCGGCCAGGACCGGCTCCACGAACGCCCGCGTGCCGCGGTACCCGCCGTCGCTGTGGCCGGGCTCGTTCGGCGCATCGAAGACCCGCCCGCCCATCGCCGCGTACAGCGCGCCGACCGCGTCGCGGCCGTGCTCGTCCCGGGTCCGCGCCGCCACCCGCAGCAGCCGCAGCCCGGCGGTGTGCCCGGCGTCGTACCCGGCCGGGAAGTGCGTGTCGTAGTCGATGGCCGTGTTGATGATCCGCAGCGAGATGAACCGCCAGTCCACCGTGTAGTCGCGCTGGGCCTGCACCAGCCGCACCCACTTGCTGGTAATCCAGGCGAACGGGCACACCGGGTCGAAGTAAAAGTGGATATCCGCGTTGCTCATGCCCCGATTCTCCCTCCGCGCTTCGCTGCCCGCGAGAGTCCGTTACTGTCGCGGCGTCCCGCCGCTTGCCTCATCTATCGAAATTCGATAGGTTCCCACCGTACCTCGATGGGAGGACAGGTCATGGGAAAGCTGGCCGTGCGTGCGCTGCGGGCCGTGCTCGTGCTGGTGCTCACCGGCACCGTGTTCGTGCAGGCAGCGATGGTGGTGGCGCTGGCCACCAAACCGGATGACGGGTCGCTCCCGCTGACCCCGCTGCGCGTGATCACGATCCTGGGCATGGTGTCGGTCCAGGTCGCCCTGGTCTGCGTATGGCGGCTGGTGACGATGGTGCGACGCGGCACGGTGTTCTCCCACGCCGCCTTCCGGTACGTGGACGTCGTGATCGGCGCGATCGTGGCCGCCGCCCTCGTGTGGTTCGCGGTCACGGTGCTCAATGCGCCGGGCCAGCGGGACGACCCGGGCGTCTCCCTCATCATGGGCGGGGTGGGCGTGGCCATCCTGGGGGTCGCGCTCATCGTGCTCGTGCTGCGGTTGCTGCTCGCCCAGGCCGTCGCGCGCGACGGCGAGGCGGCGGAGCTGCGGGCCGAGCTGGACGAGGTCATCTGATGCCGATCGCCGTCGACATCGACGTGATGCTGGCCCGGCGGAAGATGTCGGTGGGCGAGCTCGCGGACCGCGTCGGGATCACGCCCGCCAACCTGGCGGTACTCAAGAACGGCCGCGCTCGGGCGGTGCGCTTCGCCACGCTCGCCGCGCTCTGCGAGGTGCTCACATGCCAGCCCGGCGACCTGCTGCGCTGGGAGCCCGAGGACGGCCCAGGCGGATGAGGATCGATCCCGTCGCGTAGAGCCTCCTGGCCCGCCGCTTAGCCGGGCACGTCCGCGTCGCTCAGGCCCCGATTCTCCCGTAGTGATCGCTGAACGTGGCGCGGAGCTTGTACTTGAGGACCTTGCCGCCGACCGTCTCGGGCAGCTCGTCCACGAACAGCACGCCCTTGGGCGTCTCGTACCCGGCCAGCCGCTCGCGGCAGAACCCGATCAGCTCGGCCTCGTCGGCGGCGGCGCCCGGCGCGCGGACGACCACGGCCGTCACCGCCTCCGTCCAGTGCTCGTGCGGCAGGCCGATCACCGCCGACTTGGCCACCGCCGGATGCTGCCCGAGTACCGCCTCGACGCGCAGGCTGGACACGTTTTCCCCGCCGGTCTTGACGATGTCCTTGTACCGGTCGAGCATGACGCGCAGCCCGTCGGCGTCATAGGCGCAGCTGTCCCCGGAATGGAACCAGCCGTACCGGAAAGCCTGCCGGGTCGCGGCCTCGTCCCGGTAGTAGCCCGACATCATGCACGGCGACCGGTACACCGCCTCGCCCGCCACCCCCGGCGCGTCGGCCAGGTCCTTCCCGTCGGCATCGAGCACCGTGGAGGCCAGCAGCGGGCTGGGCACGCCGACGTAGTTGTGCTGCGGCGCGGTCCGCTCGTAGAGCTCCGGCCACTTGTCGGGCCAGAACCGGTGGCACGAGATGGACTCCGTCTGGCCGAAGATCTCGAACGCCACCAGGTCCGCCCCGCAGTGCTGCTTCAGCGCGGCCAGCACCGGCGGGGCCAGGGCGGCCCAGCCGTAGACGACCACCGTCAGGCTGGTGGCGTCGAGTTCCGGCCGGGCGCTCAGGACCGCGTCCAGGCCGCCGACCATGGCCGGGGAGCCGGCCCACCAGGCCGTCACCCGTTCTTCCGCGATCATCTCGGCGATCAGGCCGGGGTCCGGCCTGCGGCCCACCACCATGGTGCCCCCGGACAGGAAGACGGAGTACGTGAACGGCTGATCACCAACGTGGTACACCATCGGCAGCGCGGTGCCCATCCGCAGGTCCCCCTCCAGCCGCAGGCCGCGGGTGAGCGACAGCGCGAACCCGTAGCCGGCCAGGTAGCTGCAGGTGTGCGAGATCATCACGGCCTTGGGCAGCGCCGTGGTCCCGGAGGTGAACAGGATCTCCCAGATGTCGTCGCCGTGGATCTCCACGTCGGGCTCGGTGACCGGCTGGCCGGCGGTGAACTCGGCGAACGACACGCTGCCCGGCACCGGCCCGCCGCCGATGGTGATGGTGACGGCCGCCGCCAGGCCGGTCGCGCCGAAGGGCACCTGCGCCCGCGGCCACAGCTCGGCGTCGACAATGGCCAGCCGGGGCGCCACGAGCTCGATCATGGCCGCCACCATGTCGGGGGCCATCATCGGGTTGATCGGCGCGCAGACCAGGCCGGCCTTGGCGCAGCCCAGCTTGGTGACGAGGGCCTCGACCGAGTTGTCGCAGAACAGCATGACGACGTCGCCCTGGCCCAGGCCGCGGGCCAGCAGCCCGTGCGCGACCTGGTTGGCCAGCTGGTCGGCCTGCCGGTAGGTCAGCCGCTGGCAGGCCGGGTCAGCGAACGCGCCGGGCCGGCCGACGAACGCCTCGTGGTCGGGGAAGCTCCACGTCAGGCGCTCGAGCAGGTCACCGACGCTGGTCCGTTCCCAGCGCTGGACGGCCCGCCGGTGATGCAGGCTGGTCACATCGAGGTCAGCGTCCATGCTGCGCTCACGTCCCTTCGGCGGCCCGCACTGAGTGACCGGCCATTCGCTGTGGTGATCACCCTAGGTACCTGGCTGCCCCTTGAAAAGATCCAGGCCCCGCGAGCTAAAGTGAACGACAAGTAACATGGCCCGGCCCGGGACCGACGCGACGTCAGGAGGCGCAGTGCCCGTCCTGCGATCGATGGTCGACCCGGCGAGCGCCGCGTTCCGGGCCAACCGGGAGCGTCAGCTGGCCGCCGTCGGCGCCCTCGACGAGCAGCTCGAGCTGGCCCGAGCGGGCGGCGGCGCCCGGTACGCGCAGCGCCACCACGAGCGCGGCCGGCTGCTGGCCCGCGAGCGGATCGAGCTCCTGGTCGACCGGGACTCGCCGCTGCTGGAGCTATCCGCGCTGGCCGCCTGGGGCACCGAGTTCGCCGTCGGGGCCAGCGTCGTCACCGCCGTCGGCGTCGTCTCCGGCGTCGAGTGCGTGCTGATCGCCCACGACCCGACGGTGCGCGGCGGCGCGCTCAACCCGTACACGCTGCGCAAGACGCTGCGGGCGCTGGAGATCGCCCGCCAGAGCCGGCTCCCGGTCATCAACCTGGTCGAGTCGGGCGGCGCCGACCTGCCGACCCAGTCGGACCTGTTCGTCCACGCGGGCAAGATCTTCCACGACCTGACCGAGCTGTCCGCGCTGGGCATCACCACCATCGCGCTGGTCTTCGGCAACTCCACCGCGGGCGGCGCCTACGTGCCCGGCATGTGCGACTACTCGGTCATGGTCGACGGCCAGGCCAAGGTCTTCCTGGGCGGGCCGCCGCTGGTCAAGATGGCGACCGGCGAGGAGTCCGACGACGAGTCCCTGGGCGGCGCGGACATGCACGCCCGGGTCTCCGGCCTGGCCGACTACTTCGCCGTGGACGAGCTGGACTGCATCCGGATCGGCCGGCAGATCGTGGCCGACCTGCGCTGGCGCAAGCTCGGCCCGCCGCCCGGCGGGCCGGCCGCCGAGCCGCTCTATGACCCGGAGGAACTGCTCGGCATCGTGTCGGCCGACTTCCGGGTCCCGTTCGACCCCCGCGAGGTGCTGGCCCGGGTCGTGGACGGCTCCGAGTTCGGCGAGTACAAGCCGCGTTACGGCACCAGCCTGGTCACGGGCTGGGCGTCGGTGCACGGCTACCCGGTCGGCGTGCTGGCCAACGCGCGGGGCGTGCTGTTCAGCGAGGAGGCCAAGAAGGCGGCCGAGTTCATCCTGCTGGCCAACCAGAGCGACACGCCGCTGGTGTTCCTGCAGAACACCACCGGCTACATGGTCGGCGCCCAGTACGAGCAGGGCGGGATCATCAAGGACGGGGCCAAGATGATCAACGCGGTGACGAACTCGGCCGTCCCGCACCTCACCATCAACCTGGCCGCCTCGTTCGGCGCGGGCAACTACGGCATGTCCGGCCGGGCCTACGACCCCCGGTTCATGTTCGCCTGGGCCAACGCCCGGCTGGCCGTGATGGGCGCCCAGCAGCTGGCCGGGGTCATGTCCATCGTGGGCCGCCAGTCGGCCGCGGCGCGCGGCCTGGAGTTCGACGCTGACGCCGACGACCAGCGCCGCCAGCAGATCGAGGCCCAGATCGAGCGGGAGTCGCATGCGTTCTTCGTCAGCGCCCGGCTCTACGACGACGGGGTCATCGACCCCCGCGACACCAGGCCCGTCCTCGGCATGGCGCTGTCCGCGGCGCACTCCGCCCCGGTGCAGGGCCGCCGCGGCTTCGGCGTCTTCCGGATGTAGGGGCGGCGGCCAGTGAGGCAGGCACCGTGAGGCAGGCACCGTGAGGCAGGCACCGTGACCGAGACTGTGACACATATTGGCAAGCTGCTGATCGCCAACCGGGCCGAGATCGCGGACCGGATCACCCGGACCGCGCGGGCCATGGGCATCGCCACCGTGGCGGTGTTCTCCGACCCGGACGCCGGGCTGCCGTTCGTGACGGCGGCCGACGAGGCCGTCCGGCTGCCCGGCGCCACCCCGGCGGAGACCTACCTGCGCGGCGACGCGATCATCGCCGCGGCCGCCGCGACCGGCGCCGACGCCGTGCACCCCGGCTACGGCTTCCTGTCGGAGAACGCGGGCTTCGCCCGGGCCTGCGCCGCGGCCGGCCTGACCTTCGTCGGCCCGGCGCCGGAGACGATCGAGGCCATGGGGTCCAAGATCGCGGCCAAGGAGCTCATGGCCAAGGCCGGCGTGCCGGTGCTGCCCGGCGCCGTCTTCGGCGACACGGCCGCGCCCGACCCGGCCGACGTGCGCCGGGCCGCGGCCGAGATCGGCTATCCGGTGCTGGTCAAGGCGGCGTTCGGCGGCGGCGGGCGGGGCATGCGGGTGGCCGCCGGCGCCGGCGAGGTGGTCGAGGCGGTGGCCGCGGCCCGCCGCGAGGCGGCGTCGGCGTTCGGCAACGGCACGGTGTTCCTGGAGCGGTACGTGTCGGCGCCCCGGCACATCGAGGTCCAGATCGTCGGTGACCGGGACGGCCAGGTGGTGCACCTGTTCGAGCGGGAGTGCTCGATCCAGCGCCGCTACCAGAAGATCATCGAGGAGGCCCCGGCGCCAGGGCTCGGGGACGGGCTGCGGGCCGAGCTGTGCCGGGCCGCCGTCGCGGCGGGCCAGGCCATCGGCTACGTCGGCGCCGGCACCGTCGAGTTCGTGCTGGACGCCGGCGGCCGCTTCTACTTCCTGGAGGTCAACACCCGGCTGCAGGTCGAGCACCGGGTGACCGAGCTGATCACCGGGCTGGACCTGGTCCGGCTCCAGCTGGAGGTGGCGGCGGGCCGGCCGCTGCCGCCCGGCACCGGGACGCACCGCGGCGGGCACGCGATCGAGGCCCGGCTGTACGCCGAGGACCCCGCCGCCGGGTACCTGCCGGCCAGCGGCGAGCTGCACACCTTCGAGATCGGCCCGGCCCCGGGCGTGCGGGTGGACGCGGGCTTCGCCTCCGGCACGACGGTCAGCACGTTCTACGACTCGATGCTGGCCAAGGTCATCGGCTATGGCCCGACGAGGGAGGACGCGCGGCGCGTCCTGGCCGCCGCCCTGGCCCGCGCCCGGCTGCACGGAGTCGTCACCAACCGCGACCTGCTGGTCGGCATCCTGCGCGAGCCGGAGTTCCGGTCCGGCGCCGTCGACACCGGCTACCTCGACCGGCACCCGCCGGGCGAACTGGCCGGCGACCCGGCCGCCCCGCCCGTGCACCTGCTCGCGGCGGCGCTGGCCGGCCAGGCCGAGCGCCGGCTGACCGCGCCGGTGCTCGGCACGCTCCCGTCGGGCTGGCGCAACAACCCGAGCGCGGCCCAGCGGGCCAGCTTCGCCGACGGCGGCCGGCCCGCCGAGGTCCGCTACCAGTTCGGCCGGGACGGCCTGCGGGCCGAGGCCGGCGGCGCCGCGGTGCCGGGCGTGGTGCTGCACGAGGTCACGCCCGAGCGGGTCGACCTGGAGGCGGGCGGCGTGCGGCGGGTTGTCACGGTGCGCCGCGTCGGCCGGGTCAGCTATGTCGACAGCGCGCTGGGCCACAGCGCGCTGGCCGAGCTGGACCGGTTCCCGGACCCGGCCGCCGCCGAGCAGGCCGGGTCCCTGCTGGCCCCGATGCCCGGCACCGTCGTCCGGGTCGAAGTCAGCGTGGGCGACCCCGTTTCGCCGGGAATGCCGATCCTGGCCCTGGAGGCCATGAAGATGGAGCACGTGATCCGCGCCCCGGCCGCCGGCGTGATCGCCGAGCTGCTGGTCACGGTCGGCGCCCAGGTCAGCAGCGGCTCGGCGCTGGCCGTGGTCGCGGAGGAGGGAAGCGCGGATGAGTGACCCGGTGGTGTACGAGGTCGTGAACGGCGTGGCCTGGCTCACGATCAACCGTCCCGAGGCGCGCAACGCGCTCAGCGCGGCGGTCCGGGAGGGCCTGTTCGCCGGAGTGCGCCGGTTCAACGCCGACGACAGCGCGCGGGTCCTGGTGCTGACCGGCGCGGGCGACCGCGCCTTCTGCGCCGGCGGGGACCTGAAGGAGATGGCCGACACCGCGCTCCAGGTCCCGCCGCCCGACTTCCTGCCGCAGTTCGGCCGGAACATCGACGTAGCCAAGCCGACCATCGCGGCGGTCAACGGCGTGGCCTACGCGGGCGGCTTCCTGCTCGCGCAGAACTGCGACCTGTGCGTGGCGGCCGAGTCGGCCCGGTTCGCGATCTCCGAGGTCAAGGTGGGCCGCGGGTCGCCGTGGGCGGCCTACCTGTCGTGGCTGGTCCCGCCGCGCATCGCCCTGCAGATCCTGCTCACCGGCGACCCGATCAGCGCGGCCCGCGCCCGCGAGGTCGGTCTGGTCAACGAGGTCGTCCCGGACGCCGACCTGAGGGCGGCGGCGCAGGCCCTGGCCGAGCGGATCGCGGCCAACGCGCCGCTGTCGGTCGCGGCCGCCAAGCAGACCGCCTACCTGTCGGCGCGGCTGCCCCGGGCTGAGGCGTTCGAGGCCGCGGAGCGGATCTGGGCGCCGGTCTACCGTAGCGACGACGCCCGGGAGGGACCAGCCGCGTTCCGGGACAAGCGCCGCCCGGTCTGGACCGGCCGCTGATGCCCGCCGACGTCGCCGCGCTGCTCGCGGACCTGGCCGCCGAGTCGAGTCAGCTGGACGCGATCCTGGGGCTGATGCCGGCGGTGGACTGGCTGCGGCCCACCCCGGCGGCCGGCTGGAGCATCGCTGACCAGGTCAGCCACCTGGCCTACTTCGACCAGGCGGCGCTGCTGTCGGTGACCGACCCGGACCGCTTCCGGGCGCAGGCGGCGGCGCTGACCGCCAGGGGCGACACCTTCCCGGACCGGATCGCCGATCAGTTCCGGCACCTGGGCGGCGCCGAGCTGCTGCCCTGGTTCCAGGCGGCCCGGCGGTCGCTGCTGGCCGGGTACGCAGCGGCCGACCCGGCCCGGCGGCTGCCCTGGTACGGGCCGGACATGGGGCTGGCCTCCTCGATCACCGCCCGGCTGATGGAGACCTGGGCGCACGGCCAGGACATCTGCGATGCCCTGGGCGTGGACCGGGAGCCGACCGGGCGGCTGCGGCACGTGGCCCACATCGGGATCGGCGCCCGCGCCTACAGCTTCGCCGTGCACGGGCAGCCGCTGCCGGAGGAGCCGATCCGGGTCGACCTGGCCGCCCCGGACGGCAGCCGGTGGACCTGGGGGCCGTCCGACGCCGCCGACCGGGTGACCGGGCCGGCCCTGGACTTCTGCCTGGTCGTCACCCAGCGGCGGCATCGCGGGGACACGGCGCTGGAGATCACCGGGCCGGCGGCGACAGCCTGGATGGCCATCGCGCAGTCGTTCGCCGGGCCGGCCGGGCCGGGGCGGCCGCCGCGGGCCGGCGGCGCGGATCCGGGGCCGGCATGAGCGGCCCGGCGAGCGGCCCGCGGCGCCCGGTCCGCATCGCCAACTCCTCGGGCTTTTACGGCGACCGGGGTGCCGCCGCCCGCGAGATGGTCGAGGGCGGCCCGATCGACGTCCTGACCGGCGACTACCTGGCCGAGCTGACCATGCTGATCCTGTGGAAGGCCCGCGAGAAGGACCCGTCGGCCGGCTACGCCCGCACCGTGCTGAGCCAGCTGGAGCCGGTCCTCGGCACCTGCCTCGACCGCGGCATCAAGATCGTGAACAACGCGGGCGGCCTCAACCCGGCCGGCCTGGCCGCCGACCTCCAGGCCCTGGCCGGGCGGCTCGGCCTGCACCCGAAGATCGCCTACCTGACCGGCGACGACCTGCTCCCCCGCCTCGGCGACCTGATGGCGAGCGGGCAGCCGCTGGCCCACCTGGACTCCGGCCAGCCGCTGGCCGCGGCGGCCGGGAAGCCGGTCACCGCGAACGCCTACCTGGGCGGCTGGGGCATCACCGCGGCCCTGGCCGCCGGGGCCGACATCGTCATCTGCCCGCGGGTCACCGACGCCTCCCTGGTCAGCGGCCCCGCGGCCTGGTGGCACGGCTGGGCCCGCGACGACTTCGATGCCCTGGCCGGGGCCATCGTGGCCGGGCACGTCATCGAGTGCGGGCCGCAGGCGACCGGGGGCAACTATTCCTTCCTGGACGAGATCCGCGACCGCCGCTACCCCGGCTTCCCGATCGCCGAGGTGGCCGGCGACGGCAGCAGCGTGATCACCAAGCACCCGGGCACCGGCGGCCTGGTCTCCCCCGGCACCGTCACCGCCCAGCTGCTGTACGAGATCGCCGAGCCCGCCTACGCCAACCCGGACGCGGTCGCCCACTTCGACACGATCACGGTCGGGCGCGGCGGCCCCGACCGGGTCGCGCTGTCGGGGACGCGGGGCAGCCCGCCGCCCGCCACGGCGAAGGTGGCGATGAACTTCGCGGGCGGCTACCGCAACGCCATGACCCTGGTGCTGACCGGCCTGGACATCGAGGCCAAGGCGGCCTGGGCGCAGGAGGAGCTGTTCGCCGTGCTCGGCGGCCGCGACCAGTTCGCCGAGGTCGACGTCCGGCTGCTGCGGTTCGACCGGCCCGACGCGCCGACCAATGAGCAGGCCACGGCCCACCTGCGGATCACGGTCAAGGACCCCGATCCGCGCAAGGTCGGCCGGCGGTTCTCCAACGCGACCATGGAACTGGCCCTGGGCGGGTACGCCGGCTTCCACACGACTACGCCGCCGACCCCGGAGAGCGCCTACGGCGTGTACTGGCCCGCCCTCGTCCCGGCCAGCGCGGTCCGGCCGGTCGTGGTGTTCCCGGACGGGACCAGCGCGGCCGTCGAGCCGGCCCCGGCCGGGCCGGATGGCCCGGGCCGGGGCGGGCCGGGCGGGGGCGGCGCTGCCGCAGCGGGCGGCCGCACGGCCGATGACCGGACGGCCGATGACCGGACGGCCGATGACCGGACGGCCGATGACCGGACGGCGGGCGGGCCGGCCGGGGAGGACGGCGAGACCGTCGCCGCCCCGCTGGGCCGCGTGTGCGGCGCCCGGTCGGGCGACAAGGGCGGCAACGCCAACGTCGGCATCTGGGCCCGCGATCCCGCCGCCTACCCGTGGCTGCGCGCCTACCTGACCGAGGACCGGCTCCGCGCCCTGCTGCCCGAGGCGGCCGGCCTGCCGATCCGGCGGTTCGAGCTGCCCAACCTGGCCGCCCTCAACTTCGTCATCGCCGGCCTGCTGGGCGACGGGGTGGCCGCGTCGACCCGGCCCGATCCGCAGGCCAAGGGCCTCGGCGAGTACCTGCGCTCCCGGTCGGCGGACATCCCGGCCCGGCTGCTCCCAGGAGATCGCCATGGCTAGCCGCGCCCCGGACTGGCCGCCGCCGGGCCGGCCCTCGGCCCAGCGGCGGCGGGATCCGCACCGGCGGCAGCGGATCCTGACCGCCGCGGCCGCGCTGGTCGCCGAGCACGGCTACCACGATGTCGGGATGGCCGACATCGGCGCGGCCGCCGGGATCACCGGGTCCGGCATCTACCGGCACTTCGCTAGCAAGTCGGCCCTGCTGGTGGCGCTGTTCGACCAGGCCATCGACGGGCTGCTGCGCGACGAACGGCAGATCGTGCAGGGCGTGCGCGACCTGCGCCGTGCGCTGCTGCTGCTGGTGCAGGGCCAGGTCGACTTCGTCATCACCGACCGTGAGCTGGCCATCGTCTACCACAACGAGATCAACAACCTGCCCGCCGCGGACCGCCGCCGGCTGCGCCGCAAGCAGCGCCTCTACCTGGAGGAGTGGGTTCACCTGGTGGATGAGCTGCATGACGGGCTGACCGACAGCGACGCGCGGACGCTGGTGCACGCCGCGATCGGCGCGATCCAGTCGGCGCTGTTCCACGCCAGCGGGCTGCCAGGTGAGCGGCTGCGCGAACTGCTCACCAGCTCGGCAGTGGCCATCCTCGGCTGTTCCTGACCGGACCTGCACCTACGCTCGGTGTACGCCGTTCAGCTACACCCAGGGGACGAAGCCGTCCGCGCTCATCACCTGCTACGACGCTCTCGGCGGCGCGGTCAACACGTCGTTCTCCGTGCAGTGGCTCTTCAGCTGAGGGGGGCGTTTCCCCTGTAATTTTCACCCCCGCAGAGTGCATCGTGCGACGACAGCGGCCTGCCTGGCTACCCATTTCTTGACGGCGTCCCCGGCGGCTCAGACGATCGCGGGCAGTCGCCTGAGGGAGTTGTCCGATGCGCCTGCCGCTGCCGCCGCTGTCCCTGCCCACTGCGCTGCTGCTGGCGGCGGCCACGCTGACCGCCGGGTTGGCTTCGGCCGGGCCGGCCGCGGCGCCTGCCCCCGTCAACGTGACGGTCAACGCCGCCGAGGGGCTCGGCACCATCCCGTCCACCGCGTACGGCCTCAACTCCGCGGTCTGGGACAGCCAGATGAACGCACCCCAGGTGCAGAACCTGCTGCAGCAGGCGGGCGTGCGGATGCTGCGCTATCCCGGCGGCTCCTACGGCGACATCTACAACTGGCAGGACAACACCGCGCCCGGGGGGTACGTGGCCCCGGGCACCGACTTCGACTCGTTCATGGGCACGGTGCGGAAGATCGGCGCGCAGCCGATCCTGATCGCCAACTACGGCACCGGGACGCCGCAGGAGGCGGCGGGCTGGGTGCAGTACGCCAACATCACCAAGGGCTACGGCGTCAAGTACTGGGAGATCGGCAACGAGATCTACGGCAACGGCTATTACGGCTCGGACTGGGAAGCCGATGATCACGCCAGCAAGAGCCCGGCGACCTACGCGCAGAACCTGGTCCAGTACGCCAGCGCGATGAAGGCGGTCGATCCCAGCATCAAGATCGGCGCGGTGCTGACCCTGCCCGGTAACTGGCCGGACAGCGTGGTGGCCGCCGGGGACAGCGCGGACTGGAACAAGACCGTGCTGTCCGACGCGGGCGGCGCCATCGATTTCGTCATCGTGCACTGGTACCCCAGCCCGACCAGCGCGGCGTCGATGCTGGCCGAGCCGGCCCAGGTGGCCGGGGAACTGGCCCAGCTGCGCCAGGAGATCGACCAGTACGCCGGGCCGGACGGGCCGGACATCCAGATCGCGATGACCGAGGTGAACTCCGGGGTGGACACCGACACCCAGCCGGACGCGCTGTTCGGCGCGGACACCTACCTGACCGCGATGGCCAATGGCGTGTTCACCGTGGACTGGTGGGACACCCACAACGGGCCCACCGCGATCAGCACCGCACCGGACGGGGCTACCGACTACGACGACTGGGGCATCCTGTCCAGCGGCACCTGCGTGGGCAGCACCTGCGAGCCGCCGGTCAACACCCCGTTCCCCACTTACTTCGCGCTGGCCATGCTGAGCAAGACCGGCCAGGCCGGCGACACCATGGTGAACGCGGGCACCAGCAACCCGCTGGTATCCGCACATGCCGTGCGCAACGCCAACGGCGACCTGAGCGTCATGCTGATCAATAAGGATCCGGCCAACTCCTTCCAGGTGAACCTGGACTACGCCGGGTTTACCCCGGCCGCGGGCGCGCCCACTGTGTACAGCTACGGCGACGAGGCGCCGGGCATTACCGATGCCGCCCAGGGCACCGCGGCCAGCCAGGTGCTGCCGCCGTACTCCATCGAGACCGTGGTGCTGCGCCCGCAGGCCGGCACCGAGAGCGCGCTGTCCGCGCCCGGCTCGCCGTCGGCCGGCAACGTCACCGCCACGCAGGCCACGATCTCGTGGATCCCGTCCAGCGGTGGCACCGTGGACAAGTATGAGGTGTACCGGCGCAGCGGCACCGACAGCGAACTGCTCGGCACCAGCACCTCGGGCTCGTTCACGGTGAACAACCTGGTGCCTGGGACCGGGTACACGCTCAACGTGCTCGCACGGGACCAGGCCGGGTACCTGTCCGTGCCGTCCACCCCAATCACGTTCACCACCAGCACCCCCAGCAACTCGACCTGCCAGGTGAGCTATGCCGTCACGCAGGGGTGGGGCAACGGGTTCGTGGCCAACATCAGCATCAGCAACGCCGGGCCGGACCCGATCGACGGCTGGACGCTCGCGTTCTCCTTCCCGGCTGCCTCGGAGTCGGTCAGCTCGGACTGGAACGGGAACTGGTCCGAGAGTGGCCAGGCGGTCACGGTGACCAACCTGAGCTGGGACGGGACGCTCGCGCCCGACGGCGGGAACACGGTGGACATCGGCTTCGTCGGGGCCAACGACGGGGCGTATCCGTCGCCCGCCGCGTTCACGCTCAACGGAACCGTGTGCTCGACCACGTATTCGTCCTGACCGCCCCCGGACCGTTAGTGATCTTCGAGGGGTAAGTGCCGGCATAACAGTACGGAGAACGACCCGGCAATTCTACGAAGCTCCATGACAATGGCTGTGTAATGGCGCAGGATGGATCGCCTACGGGTAGCATCCGGCCGGCAGTGGCGGGTCTCGTCGGATCGATCCAGGAGTGACCAGATGGGCGTATCCAGCTCGGCGGGTCCGCAGCAGCCGCGCCCCGCGCGCCGGTCGATCCGCTTCACCTTCATCGCCACTGTCGCGCTGCCGGTCGCCTGCCTGGTGGTGCTGTGGGCGCTGGCCGTGGTGTTCGGCACCGGCCTGGATGACCACCTGTCCACCATGACCCACGCGCAGATAGCCGAGATGATCCTGCTCGGCGGCGGCGGCCTGGTCGTCATCATCGGCGCGGTCGTGCTGATGGGCACGTTTACCCGGCAGCTCTCTCATGACCTGGCCGACCTGGCCAGCACCGCCCGCCGGCTGGCCGACGAGCAGCTGCCGCAGGCCATCCAGCGGCTGCGGGATGGCCAGGAGGCCGGGCTGGCCGCGGAGACCCCGGCCTGGCCGCGCACCCGCAGCGTCGAGATCGACCAGGCCACTGCGGCCATCAGCCGGCTGCAGAAGACCACGATCTCGGCCGCTACCGGCGAGTCCGGGCTGCGCATCGGCCTGCGCCAGGTCTTCGTCAGCCTGGCCCGGCGGAACCAGTCGCTGCTGCAGCGGCAGCTCCGGCTCATCGACTCGCTGGAGCAGAAAGCGTCCGACCCGGCCGCGCTGGCCGACCTGTTCTCGCTGGACCATCTGACCACCCGGATGCGGCGGCACGCGGAGAGCCTGGCCATTCTGTCCGGGGCCGCGCCCGGCCGGAGCTGGACCGAGCCGGTGCCGGTCATCGACGTGATCCGCGGGGCAATGGCCGAAGTCGAGGACTACCGGCGGGTGAGCGTGCTCACCAAGGCCGAGGAGGCGGTGGCCGCCCCGGCCGTCGCGGACATGATCCACCTGCTGGCCGAGCTGATCGAGAACGCCACGATGTTCTCGCCGTCCGGCACCCGGGTCGAGGTCCGGGCCGAGCGGGTGGCCAATGGTTTCGCCATCGAGATCGACGACCGTGGCCTGGGCATCGAGCCGGCTCAGCTGCAGGAGCTCAACCAGCAGCTGGCCGAGCCGCCCGACTTCGACCTGGCCAACGCCGACCGGCTGGGCCTGTTCGTCGGGGCCAAGCTGGCTGGCCGGCACGGAATCCGGGTCTCGCTGCGGCCGTCACCCTACGGCGGCACCACCGCGATCGTGCTGATGCCGAACAGCATCGTGTCCACCACCACCCGGCTGGACGGCGGGCTGGCCGATGCGGCCCGCCCGCTGCCCGGCCGGCAGGGCGCGCTGGACCTGGGGTCGGCCGGCGGGCCGGCGCTGGCCGCCCGGCGGGCCGCGGTGGTGGCCGCCCCGGCGATCCCGCCAGCTATCCTGCCCAGCCCGCCAGCTATCCTGCCCAGCCCACCGGCCAGCCTGTCCAGCGCACCGGCCAGCGTCCTGCCCGCGCCGGCCGGCTCCGGCAACGGGGCGGGAGCGGACGGCGGCCGGGCGGCCGGGACGCCGCCACTGCCGCAGCGCACCCGGCAGGCTAGCCTGTCCCCGCACCTGCGGGACGACGCGGAACCGGCCGCCGCCGAGCCCGCCCCCGAGCCGTCCGGCGACCGCAGCCCGGAGCAGGCCCGGGCGCTGGCCGCATCCCTGCAGACCGGCTGGCGGCGCGGCCGCCAGAATGACCCATCCAGCGCGGCGTTCCCGCCCAGCCCGCGGCAAGACCCCACCGCGGCGCACGGCGAGGAGGCGTAATGTCCGAGCACCCCCCGGGCGATCCGGGGCCCGACCTGGGCTGGCTGCTCGACGACCTGGCCGGCCGGGTGAGCCACTTCCAGCAGGCCGTGATCCTGTCCAAGGACGGGCTGGTCATCGCGAATTCGGCGGGCCTGCCCCGTGATGACGCGGAACGGATGTCGGCCCTCGCGGCCGGCGTACACAGCCTGGCCGCTGGCGCCGGGCGGCACTTCGGGGTGGGCGCGGTCCGGCAGACCATCATCGAGCTGGAGCAGGCCCTGCTGTTCGTTACCACGGCCGGCCACGGCAGCTGCCTGGCCGTGCTCTGCCCGGCCGACGCCGATGCCGGGCTGGTCGCTTACGAGATGGCCCTCCTGGTCAAACGGGCCGGCCCACACCTGGAATCGCGGCCCAGGTTCCCGGCCGCGAAGATACCGGCGGAGTAGCCCGCGATGGGCGCGGAAAGCAAGTGGGTCGACCGGAACGCTGGCCCTGTCGTACGCCCCTACGCGGTAACCGGAGGCCGGACCGAGCCGGCCGACGGTGAGGTGCTCGACCTGATCACGATCGTGGTCGCGGGCCAGGGCAGTATGGACAGCGACCCAATCGAGTTCAGCCCGGAGCACCGCCGGATCGTCAGCTTGTGCCGCAACCCGGCTACCGTGGCTGATGTAGCGTCCGACACCGCGCTCCCGCTCGGCGTGGTCCGGGTGCTGCTCGCCGATCTCATCCAGTCCGGGCGGATCAAGGTGCTGCGGGAGCGGCCGGCCGGCCAGCCGCCCAGCACCGATCTGCTCAGGGAGGTACTGCATGGACTCCGCGCCCTCTGAGCAGCCGGACAGCAGCCTCGCCGTCTTCAAGGTCATCGTGGCCGGGGGGTTCGGTGCTGGGAAGACCACGCTGGTCGGCTCGATCAGCGAAGTCCGGCCGCTGCGGACCGAAGAGAACCTGTCCAGCGCGAGCGTCGGGTACGACAGCCTGAGCGGCGTCGAGGCCAAGACGACCACGACCGTCGCGATGGACTTCGGCCGGATCACCCTGAACCAGGCCCGGGTGCTGTACCTGTTCGGCACCCCGGGCCAGGAGCGCTTCTGGTTCATGTGGGACGACCTGTGCTTCGGGGCGCTGGGCGCCGTGGTGCTGGCCGACACCCGGCGGCTGGCCGACTGCTTCGCGTCGGTCGACTACTTCGAGAAGCACGGGCTGCCTTTCGTGGTCGCCATCAACTGCTTCGACGGCGCCGCCCGCTACGATCTTGATGAGGTACGTGCCGCGCTCGACCTCGATCCGCGGGTGCCGGCCGTGCTCTGTGACGCCCGGAAGCTGGATTCGGTCAAACAAGTCTTGATCACCCTGCTAGAACATCTGCTGGCCAGCAGAACCGGAACCAGCACGGGTGGAAACAGCACAGCGCCACGGCAGGCCCCAGCAACTTCTCAGATATCAGCACCGCAGATTTAGGTGATGCCGGGTGATCAGCCAGATGCCGGCCGGGAGACCGGCGGAATGGCCGAAGGGGCAGCAGGCCCAGTCGGTCCGGTCCGGCACCGTGCCACGGCTAGCTGACGGGTTCAGCACTCGGCCGGAGACGTCGCCAAACCTGGCCGCGGTGCTGGTGCCGGGGGCCACCGTGGCCCTGGTGCCGGCCCGGGCGGCGACCGCCGGGGTACGGGACTGGCTGGGCGCGTGCGGCAAGACTCAGCTCGCCGCGTACGCGGCGGAATCGCTGTGGCAGTCCGGCGACGTGACCCTGCTGGTCTGGGTGGTGGCCAGCAACCGGGCCTCGGTGCTGACCGGCTACGCGCAGGCCGCGCTCAGCGTGCTGGGCAGCGACGCGGCCGGAGATGCCGACGCGATAGCGGCCCGGTTCGTCAGTTGGCTGGCCACCACCAGCCAGCCCTGGCTGGTGGTGCTCGACGACCTGACCACCGCGGCTGACCTGGCCGGGCTGTGGCCAGCAGGCCCGGCGGGCCGGGTGCTGATCACCGCGGGCAGCCCGGCGGTCCTGCCCGCAGAAGCCCAGGCGCGGGTCCTCCCGGTCGGGCCGTTCAGCCCGCGGGAGGCGCTCAGCTACCTGATGGGCCGCCTCACCGCCGACACCGATCAGCGGCTGGGTGCCATCGACCTGGTCGCCGACCTGAGTAGCGAGCCGCTGGCCCTGGCCCAGGCCAGCGGGGTGATCGCCAGTTCCGCGCTGTCCTGCCGGGACTACCGCGGCTACTTCGTGGACCGGCGGGCCCAGCTCACCGAGGTGCCCGGGGCCAAACCGCCGGCCGCCGCGGTCACCTGGCGGTTCTCGGTCGAGCAGGCCGACCGGCTGGCTCCCGGCGGCACCGTCCAGCCGCTGCTGGCGCTGGCCGCCCTGCTGGACGGGCACGGCATCCCGGCCACCGTGTTCAGCATCCAGCCCGCCGCCGACTACCTGGCCGGCTCCGGCGCGGGCGGCACCGGCCCGGCCGGCCCGGGCGAGCGGACCCGGGACGCGCTGATCGTCCTGGAGCGGACCGGGCTGCTGGACATCGACACGTCGCACGACCCGCCGATGATCCGGATGAGCATGGTGATCCAGGATGCGGTGCAGGCCGCCACGCCGGCCCCGATGCGGGACCGGGCGGTGCGGGTCGCGGCCGACACTCTGCTGGCCGCCTGGCCGGGGGACGAGCAGAATCCCTGGCTGGCCGACAGCCTGCGCTGCTGCGCGGCCAGCCTGCAGCAGGCCGGCGGCAAGCTGCTGCTCTCCGGTAGCTGCCATCCGCTGCTGCTGCGGGCCGGGCAGAGCCTGGACACGGCCCGGCTCAGCGGCCCGGCGGTCGCCTACTGGCAGGCGCTGGCCGCCGCGTGCGAGACCGCGCTCGGCCCCGCGCACCCGGATTCGCAGCTCATCGACGAGCGGCTGGCCGAGGCGTACCTGGCGGCCGGGCGGCCGGGCGAGGCCGTGTCCTGGTTCGAGCGGGTGCTGGCCAACCGGGTCAGCGCGCTCGGCCCTGACCACCCGGGCACCGCGGCCGCCCGCCGGGACCTCGGTCACGCCCTGATGGCGGGCCGCCAGTTCACCGAGGCGATCACCGTCCTCGGCGGCACGGTCACCGAGTACCAGCGCCTACGCGGCCCGGACCACCCAGACACCCTGGCCGCGCGGGACGAGCTGGCCGCCGCCTACCGGGCCGCGGGCCAGTTCGGCGACGCGATCCCGCTGTACCGTCGCACGCTGGCCGACCGGGAGCGGGCCCAGGGCGCGCGGCATCCGGACACGCTGACCACCCGGCAGCAGCTGGCCGACGCCTACCTGGCCGACGGCCGGGTGAAGGACGCGATCTCGCACTACAAGCGGGTGCTGGCGGACCGGGAGCGGGTCCTCGGCCCGGACCACATGGACACCATCGCCGCCCGCGGCAACCTCGGCTCGGCGTACCACGCCGCGGGCCGGATGGCATCCGCGCTGCAGCTGTACGAGCAGACCGTGGCCGGCTATGACCATGCGCTCGGCCCCGATCACCCGGACACGCTGGCCCGCTGCCTGAGCCTGGCCACCGCGTACTACACGGTCGGCCGCCTGACCGACGCGCAGAGCCTGCTCCGCGAGACCCTGGCCCGCTGCGAGCGGGTGCTGCCCCCCGGCGACCGGCTGACCCAGGTAGTAAGGGAGAGCCTGACCAACGTGGCCGGGGCCAGCGGCCAGCCCGGCTAACTCTGCCGGCTAATCCGGGGCTGGCTGGCTGACTCGCTGGCAGGCTCCCCTAACCAGGGCTGGCCGAGCAGGTAGCGCACGGTGCTCACACCATTCTCGCCGGCCAGCTCGCCGTCCGGCGCATGGTGCCCGACCCGGTCCTCGGACACGTGCACGATCCGCCAGCCGTCGGTGGCCAGCCGGTCGAGGCAGGTGAGCACCTCCCGGATGGGGTAGCCGAACTCGGCCACCGGCAGCCCGATGTCCACCGGTATCTGCTCCCCACCCCGATACAGGCACGCGGCCCAGGTACGCAGCTCGGCGATCTGCACCATCTCCCGCCAGTCGGCGAACTGGGCGGGCGCCGTGGGCTGCGGGAAGCGGGCCTGGAACTCCTCGGTGATGTAGTCGTGTGCCGCTTCTGGGTCGACCAGGCCGTCGGTGCCATCCGGGAACGTGATCCGGGCCACCTCCACCCGGGGCCCGCCGTCGTGCAGCCGTTCGTGGCCCACCTGCACCTTGGTGGCCGCCTGCCAGTCGGCCAGCTGCTGGTCCCAGTTCACCCTGCTCCGCACCCCGGCCGCGGCCGCCCGTACGTGCGCGTCCCACCACTGCCGGGCCGCCTCGTCCCCCGTGTCCTTGGCCACCACCAGCGGCTGCTGGCCGGGGATCTGCACGATGTCGAAGACCGCCCGGGTGATGACCAGCATCGCGTGCCGTGGCAGCACGCTATGGCGCCTGGCCCACGGCCGGGGCGAGCACCATGTCGAAGGTGACCCGGCTCCACGGTTCGTTCATCGTGCGCCCCTCCGGGGCCGGGCCCGGCGGGTGCTCGGTGAACTCGACGATCAGGCTCTCTTTCACGCCGAACACGGCGTCCTTGTCCAGGTACTGGTCGCCGGCCACGAAGATGTGCGTGACCAGCGGGCGGTAGCCGGGGACAACTACCCTGAAGTGCAGGTGCGCGGGCCGCATCGGGCCGCGGGCCGCGGCTTTGAGCAGGTCACCGACGGGCCCGTCGTCCGGGATCGGGTACGGCGCCGGGTGCACCGACCAGAACCGGTACCCGCCGTCCGGGCCGGTGCGCAGCCAGCCCCGGGCCGCCGTCCGGCCATCCGGGTACTGCACGTCGTAGAACCCGTCCTCGTCGGACTGCCATATGTCGATCCGGGCGCCGGCGATGGGCTGCCCGGCCGTGCCGGTCACGGTGCCGGATACGTAGCAGGGCTGGCCCTGCGCTCCGTTCGCGATGTCGCCGCCCAGCGGGGTCTCCGGTGCGCCGGCCACGAAGAACGGGCCGACCACGGTGGACTCGGTGGCCCCGGCCGCCGCGGGCGCGTTGATCCCGATGGTCAGCATGGATATGCCGAGCACGTCGGACAGCAGGATGAACTCCTGCCGCCGGTCATCGGTGATATGCCCGGCCCGGGTCAGGAAGTCGATGCCGAACTGCCATTC
>DASYBB010000123.1:0-10276 GCA_036501025.1 Streptosporangiaceae bacterium | reverse complement strand
GGCCCGGACCAGCAAAAGCCGGCCGGGGTGCTGTCCGGTGGCGAGCGGAACCGCGTCAACCTCGCGCTGACCCTGAAGAAGGGCGGCAACCTGCTGCTGCTGGACGAGCCGACCAACGACCTCGACGTCGAGACTCTGTCGTCCCTCGAAAACGCGCTGCTTGAGTTCCCCGGCTGCGCCGTGATCACCAGTCACGACCGGTGGTTCCTCGACCGGATCGCCACCCACATCCTGGCCTGGGAGGGCGGCGCGAACTGGTTCTGGTTCGAGGGCAACTTCGAGTCCTACGAAAAGAACAAGATCGAGCGGCTCGGCGCCGAGGCGGCGCGCCCGCACCGGGTCACCTACCGCAAGCTGACCCGCGGCTAAGCGCCCGGCCGCAGGCCGGTCCTGAGCTGGTCCCGCCAATCCTGGAGCTAGTCCCGGCTCCGCCGCAGGCGGGCCCGGGACTAGCTCTTGCGCACGACGTTGAATGCCGTGATCTTCCCGCCCGTCACCGTGTAGGTGCCCGCGTAGACCTTGGCCGTGCCGTCGGTCTGGTTGGCGGTGAGCTGGGCGGTCACGACGTTCCCCTGGACCGAGAGGATCTCCACGACATCGCTCGCGGTGCCGTTGAACCCGGCCACGTAGCTGTCGTAGGTGGTGTGCGTGTTCTGGCCGCCCAGGTCCCACGCGGTCCGGTACTGGTGCTCGTTAATGGCCTGGTAGTAGGCCTGCACGACCTGGCTCGGCGTCTGGGCCGAGGCCGGTCCGGAGGACGTCGCCGGGGACGACCCGGCGGCGGTCGACGCGGGCGGTGCGGACGACGATGAGAATCCCGCGGGCGGCGTGCCGGTGGAGCCCTTGTTGACGATGTGGGACACGACGACGCCGATGATCACGGCCAGGATCAGGATCCCCAGCAGGATCAGCACCGTCCGGCCGGTCCGGCGCCGCCGCTGCGGCGGGCCGGACAGGTACGAGGGGTAGGTTCCCCGGCCCCCCGGCGCGCCCACCCAGCTGGCCGGCGCGAGCGCCGACGTCGGGTCGGACGGCCAGTTCATCTGCCCGGACGGCGAGTTCGCCGTCCGGGGGTCGGCCGGCCACTGCGACGGCGCCGAGGGCGCTGGCGGCCCGGCTGGCGCTGAGGGCCCGGACGGCGCCGCGTCCCGCGACCAGGGCGAGGGCGCGGCCGGCACCGGCCCCGCGGGCGCCGGCGGCTCGCGGAACCACGAGGCCGGGGGCGAGGCACCCGGCTGCACCGCCCCGCCGCCCGCCGCCCACTGCGCCTGACTGGGCACGCCCGACCGCGACGGCCCCTGGGCTCCGTACTGGCCCCCGGCGCGCCCGGCCTGCCCCGACGGCCCCTGGGGTCCGGCCTGACCCTCGGCGCGCCCGGCCTGCCCCGGCGGCCCCGCCGAGCCCGGCGGCCCCGCCGAGCCCGGCAGCCCGGCCGGCCCCTGTGCCCCGGCCGCCGGCGGGGGCGCGGACCCGGAGGGCGACGCCGCCGCCCCGCCATCGGCCCGGATGGGCTGCACCAGCTCCGTCGCCTCCCGCACCGGCGGGAAGCCCGGGTCGCCAATGGTCGGCGGCGTTGGCTGCGGCGTGCACGCGGCCCTCAGCGCGGCCGCGAAGTCCATGCAGCCCGGGTACCGGTCGTCCGGCGACTTGGCCAGCGCCCGGCTCATGACCAGGTCGATGGCTGCCGGGAGCTCGGGGCGGCGCTCGCGCAGCAGGGGCGGGGGCTCAGACAGCTGGGCGTACATCAGCGCGACGTTCTCGGCCCGCCGGAACGGCGGCACGCCCGTCAGCATCTCCACCGTCGCGCACGCCAGCGCGTACAGGTCGGCCCGGCCGTCCACCGGGCGGCCCTCGATCTGCTCGGGCGCGATGTAGTCCAGGGTGCCGAGGAACTGGCCGGTCGCGGTGAGCCCGGTCGGGGCCAGCGACTGCTTGCTCAGCCCGAAGTCCGACAGGTAGACGTGGTCGGAGCTGCCGTCCGCGGACTGCGCGAGCAGCATGTTGGCCGGCTTGACGTCGCGGTGCACCAGCCCGTGCGCATGCGCGGCGTCGAGCGCGGAGGCGACCTGGGCGACGATGGTCGCCGCCCGGGCGACCGGCAGCGGCCCGTCGGCGTCCAGCAGGGTCCGGACGTCGCCGGTGCTCACGTAGCGCATGGCGATGAACAGCTCGCCGTCGGCCTTGCCCGCCTCAAACACCGGGATGATGTGCGGGTGGTCCACCGCCGCGGCGGCCCGGGATTCCTGGATGAACCGCTGCCGGAACGAGTCGTCCTGGGCCAGCTGGGGGGCCAGGATCTTGAGCGCGACGATCCGGCCCAGGTTGATGTCGCGCGCCCGGTAGACGATCGCCATGCCGCCCCGGCCGAGCTCCTGCTCGATCTGGTAGCCCGCGATCTGCCGGCCGGGCGCGGTCGAGAACACGGCCGAGCTGATCTCCTCGGTCACTGGGCCTCCAGCGTGGATAACACGCGCTCCGGACTCGCGCGAGCAGGCAGCGCCGTCCGGCTAACAGGTGAAAAGTCTGGTGCAGTTCTCACAAGCCCCTGATTTTAGTATCCCCCGGGTTTGGCCGTGATCGCCAACGGTCCGCACCGAATGTCGGGATTGCGGGCTGCGCGCTAGGCGGAGGTCAGGCCCAGGTCAGGGCCGCCGGGGCGGCCCGCCGGGGCGTTCACCAGGCTGTGCGCGGCCATGACCAGGTAATCCCACAGCTGGGTGTCCAGGGCCGGGTCCAGCTTCAGCTCGTCCAGCGCGGTCCGCATGTGCGCCAGCCAGGCATCGCGCTCGGCCTCGCCGATGACGAAATGCCGGTGCCGCATCCGCAGCCGGGGGTGCCCGCGGAGCTCGTTGTAGTCCGCCGGGCCGCCCCAGTACTGGATGAGGAACAGGCGCAGGTGGTCCTCGGCCGGGCCCAGGTCCCGGCTCGGGTACACCGGCCGCAGCTCCGGGTCGGCCGCGACCTCCTCGTAGAACCGGTGGACCAGGCGCCGGAACGTCGGCTCGCCGCCGACGGCCTCGTACAGGGTGGTGGCGTGGGTGTCGTTGGTCATAACGCGCTCCAGGTTACGCTCCGGCCCCCACCTCCGGCTCCGGCCCGGCCGTGTCGGATTGGGCCGGCTCGGGCTCCGCCGGCTCCGGCGGCTCCGGCTCAGCCATCTGAGGCTCAGCCGTTTCCGCCGTCACGGGCTCGGCGGTGACGCTGACGGCTACCGCCGGCCCCCCGGCCGACAGCTCAGCCAGGGTCCCGGCCACCCCGGCCGCCCCGGCCGGGCTGAGCCCGGCCACCGCCGCCTTGAGCCGCTCCCGGAGCTCTCGCGCCACGTCCGACTTCCGCAGCGGTGCCGTCCGCGCGGTGACCCGCAGCAGCACCGAGTCGCTGGCGACGTCCTGGACGCCCCACACCTCGGGCTCTGCCGTGATGACCGTCCGCCAGGTCGGGTCCGCCCACATCTCCGCGGCCGTGCGCTCCATCAGGGCGCGCACCTCCGCGGTGTCCAGGGCGTACGGCACCGGGAAGTCCACCACCGCGCGGGCCCAGCCGTGCGACTCGTTGCCGGACTGGGCGATCGTGCCGTTGCGGATGTGCCACACCACGCCGTCCACGTCGCGGATCCGGGTGATCCGCAGGCTGACCGCCTCGACCGTCCCGGTGACGTCGCCCACGTTGACGACGTCGCCGACCCCGTACTGGTCCTCCAGCAGCATGAAGATGCCGGCCAGGAAGTCCTGGACCAGGTTCTGGGCGCCGAACCCGATCGCGATGCCGAGGACGCCCGCGCTGGCCAGGATCGGCGCCAGGTTCAGGCCCATGTCGCCGAGGATGATGAACAGGGCGATGGCGAAGATGGTCACGGTCGCCGCGTTGCCCAGGACCGAGCCGAGCGCGGTGGCCCGCTGCAGCCGCCGCTCGCCGCCCAGCAGCCGGGACCGCTCGCCGCTGGCGTCCTTGCCCACCGTCACCCGGCCGGTGACCCGGTCGATCAGCCGCCGGGCCACCGCCCTGGCCACCAGCGCGAGCGCGATGACGAACAGGATCCGCAGGGCCAGCTGAACCGGTCCGGCCAGGTAGACCCGGGTGACCGTGGCCAGGTGCTGGCTGTGGGTGACGTCCCAGACCAGCTGGCAGGCGATTCCCGGCTGGGGCTTGCAGGCGCCGTCCAGCGAGTTGGCCGGCACGGCGGCGTGAATTTGCGGCAGGGCAGGCAAGGCCATGACCGAATCCTGCCAGCCATGGTGCCCGCCCGCCGGCCGGCCGCCCGGAGGTACTGCCTGCCGCCAGTGGCGCGCACCCGCCGCGAGCGACCCCGTTACAACTCCTGACCTGGTGAAACTTTAGAGCTTCAGGCCAGTGTGCACCGCCGCGAACGTCAGCTGCTCAGTGCTCAGCGTCACGGTCCGGCTGACCGCGCGGGCGCCGTGACCGACGTCACGCTCGCGCCGCAGCAGGACCGGCCGCTGCGCCAGCGGCGCCGTGGTCGCGTACTGCAGCGCCGCGCACATCTTCCGCGCGTGCATCGGGTCGACCCGGGTGTCGCCGTCGAACACCGTGAACAGCACCGCCGGGTACCGGGTGCCGGGCCGGACGTGGTGGTAGGGCGAGTAGCCGAGCAGCCAGGTCAGCTCGACTGGGTCGGCGGCGGTGCCGTACTCGTCGTTCCAGGTCTCGCCCAGCCCGAACTGCTCGTACCGGATCATGTCCAGCAGCGGCGCGGAGCACAGCGCCGCCGCGTACCGCTCGGGGTGCTGGGTGACCGCCGCGCCGACCAGCAGGCCGCCGTTGGACCCGCCGGACACGGCCAGCTGGCCGGGGACGGTCCAGCCGCCGTCGATGAGCGCGGCCGCGGCGGCGGCGAAGTCGTCGAAGACGTTCTGCTTGTGCTCGCGCATGCCCGCGCGGTGCCAGTCCTCGCCCTCCTCGCTGCCCCCGCGCAGCCCGGCGATGGCGTAGACGCCGCCCGCCTCCGCCCAGGCCAGCGCGGTGGCCGAGTAGGCCGGGGTGAGGCTGACATTGAAGCCGCCGTAGCCGTACAGGATGGCCGGCCGGGGCTCGCGCTGGCCGGCGTCCGGCCCGGAGATGATCACCATGCGGACGGCAGTCCCGTCCCGGGACTCGAACGTGACCTGCTCGGCCGAGATGTCCGGCCCGGCGGCGGCCGCGCCGGGGGAGCGCGCCCAGGTCGCGCTCGCGCCGCTGCGGGCGTCGTAGTGCAAGATCACCGGCGGCGTGGCGTAGTCGGTGTAGCTGAGCCACGCCTCCGGGCCGCCCTCAGGCCGCCCCGACAGCTCGCTGACCGTGCCCAGGCCGGGAAGCGTCAGGACGCCGGACTGCGTGCCGGTGGCCAGGTCGTGCACGCTGACCTCGCTGATCGCGTGCCGGGTCCGGGCGGCCAGCAGCCGCGGCACGGCCAGCTCCGGCCCGTCCAGGATGACGAAGCCGGTCAGCACCGCCTCGTCATCGGCGGGCAGCACGTCCTGCCAGCTGGCATAGCCGGGGAACGCCGGGTCGGCCGGGTCGGCCACCGCCAGCCGGCGGCGCGGGGCGTCCCGGTCGGTGTGCAGGTACAGCCGCCCGTCCCGGCCCGGCCGCACGCTGACCAGGGCGTCCACGCCCTGCTGGAGTACGCGCAGGTCGGGGGCGGCGGGCGGCGAGGCGGTCAGGTCGGCCACCCACACGTCGTTGCGCGGCGCGGTGCCGAGCGACGACTCGATGACCAGCCACCGGCCGTCCCGGCTGACGCCGACGCCGTAGTAGGCGGTCTTCCCGGCTCCGTCCCCGCCCTCCCGGTCCCCGCCGTAGATGAGCACGTCGTGCTCGTCGGCGGAGGTGCCGACGTAGTGCAGGTAGACGCGGCGGTGGTACTGCTCCTCGCCCGCCGGGACCAGGCCGGGGGCCAGCCGGCGCGAGTAGTAGAACGCCTCGCCGCCCGGCAGCCAGGCGACCTCCGTGTACCGGCAGCGGTCGATCGGGCCGTCCACCTCCGCGCCCGTGGCGACGTCCATGACCCGGACGTCGGACTCCTCCCGGCCCCCGTGCGACAGCTGGTAGGCCAGCAGCCGGCCCTCGTGATCGGGCTGCCAGGCGTCCAGCGTGGTCGTCCCGGACGGGTCGGCCGCCATCGGGTCGACCAGGACCCGCTCGCCCTCGCCGGGGCTGGCCGTGTACAGCACGGCGTGCTCCTGCCCGGCCTCCCGCCGCAGGTAGAACTGCCGGCCGCCGCGCCACACCGGGGCGGTGACCAGGCCCGCGCTGAGCAGCTCGGCGAGCCGGCCGCTCAGCCGCTCCCGGCCGGGCGTCCCGGCCAGGGCGCCGGCGTACAGCTCGTCCTGGGCCGCCAGCCAGTCCCGGCTGGCGGCGCTGCCCGGATCCTCGAGCCAGCGGTAGGGGTCGGCGACCTGGTGGCCGCTCAGGTCGTCGCAGCTGTCGCCGCGGGGGGCCGCCGGGTAGCTGGAAGTGGTCATAGCCGCACTTTAGGCCGCCGTCCGCGCGGCCGGCCGGACGAGGTGGCCCGCGGGTCCCGAATCACCCGAAACTGCCGGCGTCCCGTGCTGTCGGTCCGCCGCGCCGCCCGGTTACCCTATTGGTGTTGGCGGATCGGCCGTCCGGCAGTCACACTGGTCACGGGTGCCCCGGCGGCACGATGGAGCGCACCCGGCAGGAGGTGCGAGTGCGTCGGGTATTGCTGCTCAACGTTACGTATGAGCCGCTCACCACCGTGGGACTGCACCGCGCCGTCTGCCTGGTCCTGGGCGACAAGGCGGTCGTCGTCCACGACGATGCCGCCGGCCGGCTGCTGCACTCCTCGTCCACGCGGCTGGTCGTGCCGTCGGTGATCCGGCTCCGCCGGTACGTCCGGATCCCGCACCGCAGCCGGGTCCCGCTGACCCGGGCCGCCCTCATGCGGCGCGACAACTACCTGTGCGCCTACTGCGGGGTCAAGGCCGACACCATCGACCACGTCATCCCGCGCAGCCGCGGCGGCCAGCACGTCTGGGAGAACTGCGTGGCCTCCTGCACGCGGTGCAACCACCGCAAGGCGGACCGGTTCATCGAGGAACTGGGCTGGGAGCTCCGGTTCGACCCGGCCGCGCCGCGCGGGGCGCACTGGCGCCTCATCGGCGCGGCTCATGACGGCGACCCCCAGTGGGTCGCCTACCTGTCGGAGCCCAGCGCGGCCTGAACGACCGTGCGGCCGGCCTGACGGACGTACTGCCGAGCGGCAGCTGGCGGCTGTGGACGGCCCGGGGACAGGCCTGCTGACAACCGGGCCGGGCCGGGGGACAACCCGGCGCCCGCTGTGGACAGCGGTGTGGATGGCGGAAATGCCCGGAGATTGCCTGCGCAAGTCCTTGTGCCTGAGCCCGGATAGGCAGTAGAACGGCTCTCACCACTGAGGCGGGTCCGTCCCGCAGGCAACTGCGGAACGGCGGGCGGGGACGGGCGACGGCCCCGCACGGCGGGAACCCGGGGCCAGTGGGGTCGCGCGGCGTGCGGCGGCCGGCTTGCCGGCCTGCGAGCGCCGGCGGGGCTGACGAGGCCCCTCCATCTCATACATGGAGGGGCCTCGTCCTATTTTGGCCAGCGCGGCCGCCAAAGCGAGGACCGACACGCGCCGGCCGGCCGGAACGCCGGCCGCAATGCCCGCCCCGCCGGCCCGGAAATGGCTGCCGGGCAGGTCTTCCTAACAAACTGCGTCCAACGGGTAACGCCACGTGCAATCGCGGGCGATAATAAGACAGACGCCGGCGGCGTGGGTACCCCCGAGCTCACGTCGCCGCGTCCCTAATCGGGCCGGATCACCGGCCCTTCCCCCGCGCCGGCCGCGCCGGCAGTACCCGCAGGCAGGCCCGGCCCGGTAGCGTTCGGTACATGACAGCTACAGCGACGCACGCCGGCGGCGGCTCCGCCCGGCCCGACGCCCCGTTTGGCCGGAACCTCACGGCCATGATCACGCCGATGACCGGCGACGGGGCCGTCGACTACGAGGGCGCCGCCCGTCTTGCCGAATACCTGGTCACGGACATGCGCAACGATGGCCTGGTTATCAGCGGCACCACCGGCGAGTCCCCCACGACGACCGACGACGAGAAGGAGCGCCTGCTGCGCGCCGTCGTCGAGGCGGTCGGGGACCGGGTCTCGGTCGTGGCCGGGGTCGGCACCAACGACACCGCGCACAGCCGGGAACTGGCCAAGACCGCGGAGCGGGCCGGCGCCAGCGGGCTCCTGGTCGTCACGCCGTATTACAGCAAGCCCCCGCAGAGCGGCCTGGTCGGGCACTTCACCGCCGTCGCCGACGCGACGGGCCTGCCGGTCCTGCTGTATGACATCCCCGGCCGGACGGCCACCCCGATCGAGACGGCCACCCTGCTGCGGCTGGCCGAGCACCCGCGGATCGTCGGGGTCAAGGACGCCAAGGCCGACCTGCTCGGCGGTTCCGAGGTGCTGGCCGCCACCGGGCTGGCGTACTACTGCGGCGATGACCCGCTCAACCTGCCCTGGCTGTCGGTCGGCGCGTGCGGGTTCGTCAGCGTGCACGGGCACGTGATCGGCGACCGGCTGCACGAGCTGATCGAGGCCTACTTCGAGGGCCGGGTCGCCGACGCGCTGGCCCTGCACCGAGAGGCCCTCCCGGTCTACCGGGGCATGACCCGCGCCCAGGGCGTGATCATGACCAAGGCGGCCCTGCGCCTGCTCGGGCGGCCCGCCGGCCCGGTCCGGCTGCCCCTGGCCGACGCCACCCCGGCGCAGGTCGAGCAGTTGCGCCAGGACCTGACGGCCGGCGGTGTGAAGATCCGGTGAGCCACCCGCATCCAGGGCTAGGACCCCCGCCGCCGCTTCCCGCCGAGGGCCTGCGCATGATCGCGCTGGGCGGACTCGGCGAGATCGGCCGCAACATGACCGTCTTCGAGCACGCGGGCCGCCTGCTCATCGTCGACTGCGGCGTCCTGTTCCCCGAGCCCGATCAGCCGGGCGTGGACCTGATCCTGCCGGACTTCTCCATGCTGGAGAACCGGCTGGACCAGATCGAGGCCGTCGTGCTGACCCACGCCCACGAGGACCACATCGGGGCGGTGCCCTACCTGCTCCGCCAGCGCCGCGACATCCCGCTGGTCGGCTCCCGGCTGACCCTGGCCCTGGTCGCCAGCAAGCTGGCCGAGCACCGCATCCCGCCCGAGACCGTGGAGGTCGCGGCGGGGGAGAAGCAGGCGTTCGGCCCGTTCTCGCTGGAGTTCCTGGCCGTCAACCACTCCATCCCCGACGCCCTCGCGGTGGCCATCCGCACGGCCGCCGGCACGGTCCTGCACACCGGCGACTTCAAGATGGACCAGTTGCCGCTGGACGGCCGCCTGACCGACCTCGGCGGGTTCGCCCGGCTCGGCGCGCAGGGCGTGGACCTGCTGCTGTCCGATTCCACCAACGCCGAGGTGCCCGGCATCGTCACCAGCGAGCGCGCGATCGGGCCGGTGCTCGACGACGTGATCGCCGCCGCCCGGCAGCGCATCATCGTGTCGTGCTTCGCCAGCCACGTGCACCGGGTGCAGCAGGTGATGGACTCGGCCGCCGCTCACGGCCGGAAGGTCGCGCTGGTCGGCCGGTCCATGGTGCGCAACATGGGCGTCGCCCGCGACCTCGGCTACCTGCGCATCCCGTCGGTTCCCGGCGGCCTGCTGGTCGAGATGCGCGAGGCCGAGGAACTGCCGCCGGACCAGATCGTGCTGATCTCGACCGGGTCGCAGGGCGAGCCGATGTCCGCGCTGTCGCGGATGGCGGGCCGGGACCACCCCATCCGCATCGCCGCCGGGGACACCGTCATCCTCGCGTCCTCGCTCATCCCCGGCAACGAGACCTCCGTCTACCGGGTGATCAACGGGCTGACCAGGCTCGGCGCGCGGGTCGTGCACAAGGAGTCGTCCCTGGTCCACGTGAGCGGCCACGCCCCCGCAGGGGAGCTGCTCTACCTGCTGAACCTGGTCAAGCCGAAGAACTTCATGCCGGTGCACGGCGAGTGGCGGCACCTGCGGGCGCACGCCCGGCTCGCCTCGCTCACCGGGGTGCCCGACGGCAACATCGTGATCGCCGAGGACGGCGTGGTCGTCGACCTGGTGGACGGGCAGGCCGCGATCGCCGGGTCGGTGCCGTGCGGCTATGTGTACGTGGACGGGCTGTCGGTGGGCGAGGTGACCGAGGCGTCGCTGAAGGACCGGCGGATCCTCGGCGATGAGGGCTTCGTGTCCGTGGTGGTCGTGGTCGACTCCACCAGCGGCAAGCTCGTGGC
>DASYBB010000122.1:0-4562 GCA_036501025.1 Streptosporangiaceae bacterium | reverse complement strand
GTGCCGGCCCCCGCCGGCGGGACCGTACGCTCGGGGTTCTGCCCCCCAAGTCCATGATCGCGCAGGGTGGTGGCGGTCCCAGCGGTCCCAGCGTCCATAAGCCTGCGCGATCATGGTGGTCGCCCAGCCCTGAGGTCTCGCTGCCAGCTGCCAGCTGCCAGCCGCCAGCCGCCGGCAAGACGCTTTGCCACGCTGAGCCCGCCCGCCCGGGCAGTCACAGCAGCCCCAGCGGTGGCCAGCCCCGCGTCCCGGCCGGGACATGGCCCCAGCCGTGATCACGGAAATTTGCGGGCGCCGCTCGGCGCGCCGGGCTAGTGCCAGACCATCAGGACCAGGATGACCAGCCAGTCGACGGCGACGACGGCGCCGAGGGTGGTGATCCGGCCGCGCTCGACAGTGGCCACGTGCCGGGCCTGGGCGACGGCGGCGGTCGGGGCGGGCGCGGGCTGGCCGGCCGCATGGGCGTCGTCCGCCGCCTCGGGGCTCGCGTCCAGCGCCGGGACCGGGGCCGGGGCTCCGGCGACCGGGGCCGGCGCCGGGGCTCCCGCGACCGGCGCGAGCGTCGCCCCCGGCGGAAGCGCGTCGGCGGCCTCGGCCGTCTCCAGCGCGCCGATCGACTTGCGCTGGTCCCGGAGCACGATGACCAGCAGCACGATGGCCACGACGAACAGCGTCATGGAGATCGTCAGCCACGGCTTGGCGAAGTCGTTGAGCTGCTGGGCCAGCACGATCCCGAACACCAGCACGCCCAGGGAGATCAGCACGAAGATGCGGGTGGTCCGGTACAGGTAGCGGACCACGATCAGGTTGCGCGCCCGGATATAGCGGGGCGTCGACATGATCGCCACGGTGACCGGGCCGATCGTGAAGATGGCGAACGCGATGTGCAGCCACAAGATCAGCTTGTCGGTGAACGACAGCGACTTGGCGGCGGCCGCCGCGGCGAGGGACAGGGACAGGAGCATGAAGGCGATCCTAGGCCCGTGGCCGCCCGCGGCGGCGTCCTACGATTTGCGCCGCGGCCGGATCAGCCAGGCCACCGCGAGGCTCAGGGCCCCGGCGGCGAGCAGGACGGTGGCCCGGTGGGAGTCCGCGGCGGCCGCGCTGTGCCCCCGCAGCAGCACCCCGCCCTTGTCCAGCAGGCTGGCGTGGGCCTGGAGCAGGTGCGGGACGCTGCCCGCGGCGAAGCGGTACAGCAGGCCGAACACGATGGCGACGATGCCGGCGATGGCCAGGAAGTTGGTCACGGCCCGCCAGACGGCCCGCGCGAAGTAGCGCGCGCCGTCGACTGGGGCCGAGACCGGCAGCCAGCGTCGGGTGCTCACTACCGAAGGCTTCCCCGCGGCAGGCCGGCGGCCGGGCAACAAAGGTTAAATACTCCGCTGTCAGCCCGGCCGCCCCATACGCCTGACCTGCGCCGATCGGCCGCCAGGCAGGCCTGAACGAGGCCCGGACCAGGCCCGGACCAGGCCGGGTCGCCCTACCGGGTCTGCCGCCTGGTCTTCAGGAAGTCGCTCACCACGTACTCGCCCAGGCTGTCGGACCCGGCCCGGAGCACCCGCCCGCCGTTGCGCCGGGCCACTTCGTCCACGAACGCGGACAGCCGCTCGTCGTCGGCCAGCATGAAGATGTTCATGGTGGCCTGGCGCCGGGTCATCTTGTCCACCTCGGCCAGGGTGAGCTCCAGGGTCTCCGGGGACGGCGGCCAGTCGAACCAGAACTGGCCGTCCCGGCGCAGGTGCGCCGTCGGCTCGCCGTCGGTGATGACGATAACGACCGGATTGTGCTCGGGCCGCCGGTCGAGGAACCGGCCCGCCAGCACCAGGGCGTGATGCAGGTTGGTGCCCTGGACCATGTCCCAGGTCAGGCTGGCCAGGTCGGTCTCCTTCAGCTCCCGGGCGTAGTTGGAGAAGCCGATGACCTGGATGGCGTCCTGCGGGTACCGGGTGCGGACCAGGGCGTGCAGGGCCAGCGCGGTCTGCTTGGCCGCGCCCCAGGTCCCGCGCAGCTCCATCGAGTAGGACAAGTCGACCAGCAGGCAGACCGCGGCGGTCGCCTTCCGCTCGGTCTCGCCGACCTCGAAGTCGGCCACGTCGAGCCGGACGCTGCCGCCCGCCCGGTCGGCCTCCCGGGTGCCCGCGCCGCGCAGCAGCGCGTTGCGGACCGTGGCCGCGGCGTCGATGGCCTGCTCGTCGCCGAACCGCCACGGCCGGGTGCTGCCGGTCGGCTCGCCCGCCTGGCCGGTGCCGCGGATGTCATGGTTCCCGTGGCCGCCCTCGGGGAGCTGGGCGAACACCTTCCGCAGGGCCGTCTCGCCGAGCCGCCGGACGGCCTTGGGCGTCAGCTCCAGGCGGCCGTCATTGCGCTGCAGGTAACCCTGCCGCTCCAGCTCGCGCTCGATCTGGCGCAGCGCCTCCATGTCGTCGACGGCCTGCCGGCCGAGGGCGCGGCGGACCGCCTCCTCGTCGATGTCGTCCATCCGGGCGCCGGGGTAGTCCTGGCGCAGCGCGGACTCCAGCTCGGCCAGGTCGGCCAGCTCGGCCAGGGCCGTGGTCGCGTCGCCCAGCCCCATCGGCTCCTGGCCGGTCATCCGGGCCCGCGGGCCCAGCTCGTCCAGGTCCGGCCGGCGCGACCGCAGGGCGTCGGCCAGCCGGGACATCTCGGCCGCCAGCCCGGCGTCCTCCATGGTCTGGGCCATCAGGCCGGCCAGCTCCTCGCGCTGCTCGTCGGTCAGCGACTCGAGCAGCCGCTGGGCCGCCTGCATCCGGCGGACCAGGGAGTCGACCAGCTCCTCCAGGTTCTGCGGCGAGTCCGGGAACAGGTCCCCGTACTTCGACATGAACTGGTCGAAGTCCTCCTGGGTGTGCTCGCCGCGGGAGTCCGCGTCGAGCATCGAGGTGAGGTCCGACAGCATGTCCTTGACCCGCTGCATGGCCTCCGGGTCCGGGTCAGCCAGGGACTGCTTCATGCCGCGGAACTGGCTGTCCAGCACCTCGCGCCGGAGCAGGTTCTTGAGCTCCTCGAAGGTCTGCCGGGCCGCGTCGGACTGCCAGTCGTAGTCGGCCAGCTGCCGGATGGCCTGCGCCGGGTCGGACGGCAGGGCGTCCAGCTCGGCCTCGCGCATCCGAGCCGAGTCGGCCGGGTCCGGGAACAGCTCGGCCCGCTCCTGCCCGATGGCGGTGTCCAGCATCGCCCGGACTTCTTCCAGCGTCCCGTCCAGGCGCCCCCGGCTGCGGATCTCGCGCTGCCGCTCCCGCACCCGGCGGTGCAGGTCGTCCAGGCCGCGGTGGCCGGACATGCCGCGCCGCAGCAGGTCCCGCAGCGCCGCCGCCGGGTCGGTGCCGTCCAGCACGGACTCGCCCAGCTCGTCGACCGCGCCGCGGACGTCGTAGGGCGGCTCGAGGGGATCCGGACCGTCGTGATACTGGCCGTAGCGGTAGCCGTTCATCGTCACGCCTTCCCTACGCTCCAGATCCCATCAGGTCCGGTAGACCGCGCCGCCGTCGAGGGAGTCCTTGGACAGGCGCCGCATCAGGTACAGCCCCTCCATGGCGAACTCCAGCGCGGCCGCGGCCTCGCCGAAGGACTCGCCGCCCTCCATGTGCAGCCGCTCCATGATCTTGGCCAGGCCCGGGACCTCGCCGATCCGGCGCAGCAGGTCGGTGGCCGCGAGCAGGTCGCCGGTCTCGACCGCGCCGCCCTCGGCGAAATGGGCCAGCAGGCCGGACAGGTCGGCGTTGCCCAGCGTGCCGCGGAAGGTCTCGGCCGTGGCCCGGCGCAGCAGGTGGTCGAGCACCTCCTGCTCCCGGCCCTCCTCGCTGACCTCGAACTCGACCTTGCCGCGCAGCGTGCTGATGGTCGCGGGCAGGTCGCAGACCCGGGCCACGGGCTGGTCCTCGCCGCTGATGGCCGCGCGGCGGACCGCCGACGCCGCGACGGCCTCGGCCGCAGCGATGGCGAACCGGGCCGACACGCCGGACCGGGAGTCGACCGCCGGGGACGCCCGGACCAGCCGGGTGAACCGCGCGATGACCTGCACCAGGTGCTCGGGCAGGACCGCGCCCGGCGCGGACGCCGCGCCCCACGACAGCTGGGCCTCCTGGTGGATCAGGGCCAGCTCGGCCTCCAGCGAGACCGGGTAGTGGGTGCGGATCTCGGCGCCGAACCGGTCCTTGAGCGGGGTGATGATCCGGCCGCGGTTGGTGTAGTCCTCGGGGTTGGCGCTGGCCACCAGCACCATGTCCAGGGGCAGCCGCAGCGAGTAGCCGCGGACGCCGATGTCGCGCTCTTCCAGCACGTTGAGCAGGGCGACCTGGATGCGCTCGGCGAGGTCCGGCAGTTCGTTCAGGCAGAAAATGCCGCGGTTGGTCCGGGGGACCTGGCCGAAGTGGATGGTCTCGGGGTCGCCGAGGGTCCGGCCCTCGGCCACCTTGACCGGGTCGATGTCGCCGATCAGGTCGCCGACGCTGGTGTCGGGCGTGGCCAGCTTCTCGCCGTACCGCTCGTCGCGGCGGCGCCAGCTGACCGGGAGCTCATCGCCCAGCTCGGCGGCCAGCCGGAGG
>DASYBB010000121.1:0-57163 GCA_036501025.1 Streptosporangiaceae bacterium | reverse complement strand
CACCGTCACGCCGGGCACCTCGACCGGGTACTGCATGGCCAGGAACAGGCCGGCCCGGGCGCGGGCGTCGACGCTGAGCTTGAGGACGTCCTCGCCGTCCAGCGTGATCGAGCCCTGGGTGACCTGGTACCGGGGGTGGCCCGCGATCGCGTAGGCCAGCGTCGTCTTGCCCGACCCGTTCGGCCCCATGATCGCGTGCGTCTGGCCGGCGGAGACCGTCAGGTTCACGCCGCGCAGGACCTCACGGGCCTCGCCAGCCGCATCCGTCACGCTGGCGTGCAGGTCACGGATCTCAAGGGTGGACATCAAGCTCTCCTCTATGGCTGTGCTATCTCAGGCAATGCGACGAAGACGTCGTCGCCGTCGATCTTGACTTGGTAGGTGGGGACCGCCTGCGTGGCGGGCGGCCCGGTCGGCTTGCCGGTGCGCAGGTCGAAGCACGAGCCGTGCAGCCAGCACTCCACGGTGTGGTCGTAGACCTCGCCCTCCGAGAGCGGGACTTCCTCGTGCGAGCACACGTCGCGGATCGCGTAGATCTCGCCGTCGGCGCGCACGATCGCCACCGGCACGGCGGCGACCTCGACGCCGACGGCGCCCTCCTCGGGGACCTCGGACAGGGCGCAGGCCCGGATGAACTCGCTCACCAGGTCAGCTCCCGCTCGATCGCGGCGCTGACCCGCTCCCGCACCTGCTCGACCTCGATCTGGTCGATGAGCTGCCCGAAGAAGCCCTGGATGACCAGCCGGCGGGCCTCGTCCAGCGGGATGCCGCGCGCCATCAGGTAGAACAGGTGCTGGTCCTCCAGCCGCCCGCTCGCGCTGGCGTGCCCGGCCCCCATGACCTCCCCGGTGAGGATCTCCAGGTTCGGCACCGAGTCGACCCGGGTCCCGTCCGACAGGACCAGGTTCCGGTTGTACTCGTAGGTGTCGGTCCCGGTCGCCTCGGCCCGGATGGCCACGTCGCCGATCCACACCGCGTGCGCGTCCTGCCCCCGCAGCGCCCCCTTGTAGGACACCCGGCTCCGGCAGTTGCGCTCGCCGTGATCCACGAACAGCCGGTGCTCCAGGTGCTGCCCCGCGTCCGCGAAGTACAGTCCCCGCAGCTCGGCGTCCCCGCCCGGTCCGGCGTACCGCACCGACGGCGCCAGCCGCACCAGGTCCCCGCCGAGCGACACGACCGTGTGCGTCACCCGCGCGTCCCGGCCCACCAGCACCCCGTGGTGCGACAGGTGCACCGCGTCATCCGCCCAGTCCTGCAGGCTGACCACGCTGAGCTGAGCCCCGTCCCCCACCACGAACTCGACATTGTCCGCGAACGTCGCGGACCCGACATGCTCGATCACCACGGCGGCCCGCGCATTCGCGCCGACCTCCACGACCGTGTGCCCGAACGCCGCCCCGGCCGTCCCCTGCCCCCGCACGGTCACCCACGTCGGGGTCTCCGCCTCCAGCCCCGCCGGAACGCTCACGACGGTCGCCTCGGCGAACCCGGCGAACGCCAGAGCACTCACCCGGTCCGCCGGCGTCAGGGCGCGGCCGATCCGGGGGTCACCCCGTTTCGTATTCTCAGCGGTGACACCCGGCGCGGCCGTGACCTCGACACTTACCGAGCCGTCGCCAGCCGGCGACTGGTGCAGCCCGCGGAGCCGGCGCAGCGGCGTGAACCGCCACTCCTCCTCCCGCCCGGTGGGCACCGCGAAGTCAGCAGGGTCAAACGACCCTTTCTGGTGCAACCTAGACACGGGGCCCGTCGTCTCGACGGCCCCCTGCAGGACCGACATCAGCCGACGGCTCCTTCCATCTGCAGCTCGATCAGGCGGTTGAGCTCCAGCGCGTACTCCATCGGCAGCTCGCGCGCGATCGGCTCGACGAAGCCGCGGACGATGGTGGCCGCCGCCTCGTCCTCGGTCATGCCGCGGCTCATCAGGTAGAACAGCTGGTCTTCCGAGATCTTGGACACGGTGGCCTCATGCCCCATCTCCACGTCGTCCTCACGGACATCGACGTAGGGATAGGTGTCGCTGCGGCTGATCGAGTCGACCAGCAGCGCGTCGCACTTGACCGTGGACCGGGAGTGCTCGGCGCCCTCCTGGACCTGGACCAGGCCGCGGTAGGACGTCCGGCCGCCGGCCCGGGCCACCGACTTGGACACGATGTTCGAGGACGTGTTCGGGGCGCAGTGCACCATCTTGGCCCCGGCGTCCTGGTGCTGGCCGGGCCCGGCGAAGGCGACCGACAGGGTCTCGCCCTTGGCGTGCTCGCCCATCAGGTAGACGGCCGGGTACTTCATCGTGACCTTGGACCCGATGTTGCCGTCCACCCACTCCATGGTGGCGTTCTCCTGGGCCACGGCGCGCTTGGTGACCAGGTTGTAGACGTTCGACGACCAGTTCTGGATGGTGGTGTACCGGCACCGGGCGCCGCGCTTGACGATGATCTCGACCACGGCCGAGTGCAGCGAGTCCGAGGAGTACGTCGGGGCGGTGCAGCCCTCGACGTAGTGCACGTAGGCGTCCTCGTCCACGATGATCAGGGTCCGCTCGAACTGCCCCATGTTCTCGGTGTTGATCCGGAAGTAGGCCTGCAGCGGGATGTCTACGTGCACGCCCTTCGGCACGTAGATGAAGCTGCCGCCCGACCAGACCGCCGTGTTGAGCGCCGCGAACTTGTTGTCGCCGACCGGGATGATGCTGGCGAAGTACTCCTGGAACAGCTCCGGGTGGTTCTTCAGCGCGGTGTCGGTGTCCTCGAAGATGACGCCCTTCTCCTCAAGGTCCTCGCGGATCTTGTGGTAGACGACCTCCGACTCGTACTGCGCTGCGACGCCCGCGATCAGGCGCTGCTTCTCGGCCTCGGGGATGCCCAGCTTGTCGTAGGTGCGCTTGATGTCCGCCGGCAGGTCATCCCAGCTGGCGGCCTGCTTCTCAGTCGACCGGACGAAGTACTTGATGTTCTCGAAGTCGATCCCGGACAGGTCCGAGCCCCAGGTCGGCATGGGCTTGCGCCGGAACAGCTGCAGGCCCTTGAGGCGCAGGTCCAGCATCCACTCCGGCTCGTTCTTCAGGGCCGAGATATTGCGGACGACGTCCTCGGACAGGCCGCGGCGCGCGATGGCGCCGGCCGCGTCCGAGTCGGCCCAGCCGAACTTGTAGCGCTCCAGCCCTTCGATACCGGCTTGCGCGGTAGTCGTCATACGGAGATTCCTCCGGAATCGTTATCGTTACTGCGGTTATGCGGCTGGCGCGGATGAGGCGGGTGCGCCAGCGCGGGCGCGGTGACGTGCGTGGTGCAGATTCCCTCGCCGTGCGCGATCGTGGCCAGGCGGCGCACCGGGGTGCCGAGCAGCCGCCCGAACGCCTCGGTCTCCGCCTCGCACAGCTCGGGGTACTGCTCGGCGACATGCGCCACCGGGCAGTGGTGCTGGCACAGCTGGGTGCCGCGTTCCTCGGCCGCGGGGGCCGGCGCCACGCTCACGCAGGCGGCATACCCGTCGGCCGACAGCGCGTCGGCCAGGGCCTGGACGCGCAGGTCCGGGGCGGCGGCCTCGACGACCGGGCGGTAGCGGCGCTCCAGCTCGGAGACCTGCTGCCGGGCGAACTGCGCGACCGCGCCCGGGCCCGCCGTCTCGGCGATGAAGCGCAGCGCGCTGCTGGCCAGGCCGTCGTAGGCGTGCTCGAAGGCGCTGCGGCCCGCGTCGGTGATGGCGAACAGCTTGGCCGGCCGGCCGCGGCCGCGGCTGCCGTAGGTGCGTGCGATCCTGGTCTCGATCATGCCGTCGGCCAGCAGGTTGTCCAGGTGGCGGCGGATGGCCGCCGGGGTCAGCCCGAGGCGGGCCGACAGCCCCGCCGCGGTGGCCGGGCCGTTCTCCAGGATCAGCCGGGCGATCCGGCCCCGGGTCCCGCGCTCGACGGGCTCGGGCAGGGGGGAGCGCCCGGTGCCGCCGGCACCGGGAACGCGCGCCTGAGCGGCGCCTCGGTCTGTCCCCACAGTTTTCACAACATCATTGTGGCGTAATTCCTTCCGCGGGCGCAATCCGGGGGGCCCGGTAGCGAGCCGCCCGGCGGAAGCATGCCCCGCCGCGGCCATAATGACCGGCATGACCGGTCCCGTTATTCCGCGCGCGGGCTCAGCCCCGACGGCGCGGCGGATGTGGACGCTGTTCGAGGCGGTCCACGTCATGACCTACTTCGGCCCGCAGGCGCGGGCCGCCTACGAGGCGGCCGGGCTGCGCGGCTTCTGGCGCGGCTACTTCGCCGGCCGGGCCGCCCCGGCGGGCGCGGCGGGCGCCCCGCTCGTGATCGCGACCTTCTTCAGCTTCCAGCCGGCGTTCGTGCGCCGGGCCGTCCCGGCGGTGTGGGACCTGATCACGCCCGCCGGCGCGCTGGCGGCGCGGGAGGCCGGCGCGGTTGCGGCCCTGCGCGCCCGGCTCGGGCTGGCCGACGGGCAGGCGCCCTCCGATGCGGTGGGCCGGGCCGCTGACCTGCTGCTGGCGGTGACCGAGGACCTGGACATGGCGGGACGGCCGCTGGGCGGGCCTAACCGGGCGCTGGCGGCCCCGGCCGAGCCCCTGGCCCGGCTGTGGCACGCCGCCACGGTCCTGCGCGAGCACCGGGGGGACGGGCATATTGGCGCCCTGGTGGCGGCCGGCCTCGGCGGGTGCGAGGCGCTGGTGCTGCGTTCTGCGGTGGACGAGGCGGGCGGCGCGGGCGGCGCGGGCGTCCCGGGCGTCGCAGGCGCCGCGGGCGCCGCGGGCGGCGCGGGCGGCGCTTCGAGGGCGGCGGGCGTCGGGCGGGCTCAGCTGCAGGCCGTCCGGGGCTGGACCGACCAGGAGTGGAACGCGGCGGCCGCGGGGCTGGCCGCGCGGGGCTGGCTGGACGGCGCCGGGGCCGTGACGTCGGCCGGGCGGGCGGTGCACCGGGAGGTGGAGGCGGCCACCGATGTCGCGGCGGCGCAGCCGTGGGCGCGGCTAGGCCCGGCCCGGACGGCGGAGCTGGCCGGGCTGCTCGCACCGGTGGCCCGGGCCTGCGCGGCGGCTCTGCCCTACCCCAACCCCGTGGGCGTGCCGGCGCCGGCGGCGAGCTAGCGGGATCCGGGCTCGCGAGACCGCGGGCCGCCAGCACCCGGCCCGGCACCCGAGGCCGGGCGCTAGATAGCCGGCCGCTCAGCCCGCATAGCGGGCGGCGGTGGCGCGGGCGGCCGCCGATATGCGGTCACGCAGGGGCTCGGGCGCGATGACTTCCAGGTCGGGGCCGAACGCGAGGAACATGCGGCAGGCCTGGTCCACGGACTCGATGGGCACGGTGGCGCGGGTCCAGCCGCCGGGCTCGGTGACGCCGGTCTCGGCGGCGGCCCTGGCGGCGGCGCCGGGCAGGCGGTCGGCGGCTCCCGGGGCGAGCCGGACGACGGCGTCGGCCCGGTGCAGGTGGGCGAGGAAGTCCCGGGTGTAGCCCCGCCAGTAGGCGGCCAGGGCGAAGTCGGACGGAATGGTGAACTCCTCGTCCAGCTCGTGCAGGGCGAGGATCTGGTCGACGCGGTAGGTGCGCGGGTGCGGGCCCGCCACCAGGTACCAGCGGCCGGCCTTGAGGACCAGGCCGTACGGCTCCAGGCGGCGGTCGACGTCGGTCGGGGCCTTCCAGCGGCGGTAGCGGACCTGCAGCACCCTGCCCTGCCAGACCGCATTCGCGACGGCGGGCAGCAGCGGGACGTCCTCGGCCTCCACGTACCAGCCCGGGGCGTCAAGGTGGAACCTCGCCTGGACCTGGCCCACCTGGGCCGCCAGGCCCTGGGGCAGCGCGGCGCGGACCTTGAGCTGGGCGGCGGCCAGAACCGAGCCGAGGCCCAGCTCGGCGGCCGGCCCGGGCAGGCCGGACAGGAACAGGGCGTTCGCCTCGTCCGCGTTCAGGCCGGTCAGACGGGTGCGATAGCCGTCAAGCAGCTGGTAGCCGCCGCGATGGCCGGCGTCGCCGTACAGCGGGATGCCGGCCGCGGCCAGCGCCTCCATGTCCCGGTAGATGGTGCGGACGGAGACCTCAAGCACGGCGGCCAGCTGTTCGGCGGTGAGGCGTCCCCTGGTCTGCAGGAGCAGCAGGATCGAGACAAGACGACTGGCGCGCATGGTCCCGATTATGCGCGTTTCCCCTGACAGGAGATGTCAGTTGAGTGGCTCTAGTGTCCCCTGACATGACCGACAACGAGACGGAACGGCGGGCCGCCCGATGAGCGCGGCAGACTTCGATTTCTTCCATGGCTCCTGGCACATGGAGCACCGGCGGCTGACGTCATGGCTGACCGGGTGCACGGAGTGGGAGGAGTTCGGCTCGGACACCGAGTGCCGCCCCATCCTCGGCGGGGCCGGCAACATCGACGAGGGCTTCATGCCGTCGCGCGGGTACCACCACGCGACGGTCCGGCTGTACGAGCCGGACACGGACGAGTGGGCGCTGTACTGGATCACCTCGGCCGGCGGCTCGGTGATCGAGCCGCCCGTGCGGGGGCGGTTCTCTGCCGGGACCGGCCTGTTCTACGCGCCTGACACGCACGAAGGCACCCCGGTGCTGTGCCGGTACAAGTGGTCGGACATCAAGCCGGAATCGGTGCTCTGGGAGCAGGCGTTCTCGACCGACGACGGCCAGACGTGGGAGACCAACTGGATCATGGCGTCGACCCGGCGCTGACCGGAGCCGCGCGGCCCACGGCGCTGCGACGCACCCGCCCGCCCGTTTCGTGATCGCGACCGATTTACCGGAAGAACGTGCGGAATATCGGTCGCGATCACGGGGATCCGCCTGCCCCGGCCGTGGCGGAGCGGGCTGAGGGGCACGTGAGGTGGGTGGGGTGGCGGCCGTGTGGCGGCGGCCACGCCAGCGGGGAACGAGCATGATCGTGGGTAATTTGCTCACCCTCTGATGTGAGCGATCCTCCCGCGATCATGGTTCGCCTCGTGGCGGAACGGCGGGAATCCCCGCGCCTGGCCCCGGGGAGGACCTCAACCCAGGAACCCGCGCAGCAGCGAGCCCGTCCCGGCCAGGTGCTCGGCCACGGCCGTCCGGGCCCCCGGCCCGTCCCCGGCCAGGATGGCGGCGACGATGGCCGCGTGCTGGGCGGAAGTGTTGTCGATGTTGCGCTGCAGCACCGGGATGGCGTTGAGCAGCCCGTTGAGCCGCATCCGGGCGTCGGTGCAGGCGTCCAGGAGCAGGCTCGATCCGGTCAGCTCGGCAATCGTGAGATGGAACCGGGTGTCCAGCCGGCGGTACTCCTGCGGGCTGGCCCCGTTCACGTCAGCCAGCCGGGCCAGCAGCGCCTCCCGCGCCGCGAGAACGCCGGACGGCCCGCCAGAAGACAGCCCCCCGAGCGACTGGGCCAGGATGTCGGCCGCGCCGGTCTCCACGGCCAGCCGGAAGGTCAGCGCGTCGGCCAGGTTCTCGCCGTCCTCGCGGGCCAGGCGGCGGACCTCGTCGCGGCCCGGCGCGGGCGGGGTGTAGGTGACGAACGTGCCGCCGAGCCGGCCGCGGCGGGAGCTGACGTAGCCGGCCTTCTGCAGCTCGGCCAGCGCCTCGCGCAGGGTGAGCCGGCTGATGCCGAGCCGGGCGGCGAGCTCGCGCTCGGCCGGGAACCGGTCGCCGGGCGCGATGATGCCCAGCTTGATGACAGTCAGCAGGCGCTCGACGGTCTCCTCGAACGCGTTGCCCTGCCGGACCGGCCGCAGCACCGCCGCCAGATCCACCCCGGTGCCCATATGCCCCCCGTGTCGGCAGATTTAACGTCCAGAGGTATTGACATTCCCCCAGCTCTGCCGATCATTGGTTCGATAATAGACCATTGAAAACCAGGGGCAGGAGGCCGCCGTGGCGGTCAACGAGCAGGCGTCACCCACGCCGCTGAGCAGCGACGAAGAAATGCTTCACCAGCTCGGCTACGCCCAGGAGCTGCGCCGCCGGATGTCGGGCTTCTCGAACTTCGCGGTCTCCTTCACGATCATCTCGATCCTGTCGGGCTGCCTGACGCTGTACGGCACGGCCATGAACGTCGGCGGCCCGGTGATGATCATCTGGGGCTGGCTGGGCGTCGGCATCATGACGCTGTTCGTCGGCCTGGCCATGGCCGAGGTCTGCTCCAGCTTCCCGACCGCGGGCGGCCTGTACTACTGGGCGGCCAAGCTGGCCCCGCGCAACGGCGCGGCATGGGCGTGGTTCACCGGCTGGTTCAACTTCCTGGGCCAGGTCGCGGTGACCGCGGGCATTGACTTCGGCGCCGCGTTCTTCATCAACGCGTTCCTCGAGCTGCAGTGGAACTTCGCCGCCATCCCGAGCCACACGATCGAGATCTACGCCGGCGTGCTGCTGCTGCACGGGCTGCTCAACCAGTTCGGGATCCGGCTGGTCTCGCTGCTGAACGACGTGAGCGTGTGGTGGCACATCGCGGGCGTGCTGATCATCGTGGGCGTGCTGGCCATCGCGCCCAAGCACCACCAGTCGGCGAGCTTCGTGTTCGGCCACTTCGTGAACAACACCGGCTGGAAGAGCGCGTTCTACGTGGCGCCGCTCGGCCTGCTGCTGGCCCAGTACACGTTCACCGGCTACGACGCCTCGGCGCACATGACCGAGGAGACGCACAACGCCGCCCGCAGCGGCCCGCGCGGCATCGTCATGTCGATCATCGTCTCCCTCATCGCCGGGTGGATCCTGCTCATCGGGCTGACCTTCGCCATCCAGAACTACGGCAAGGAGCTGGGCTCGGCCACCGGCGTGCCCCCGGCCCAGATCTTCATCGACGCGACCAGCTCGACGGTGGGCAAGCTGCTGCTGCTGATCGCCATCGGCGCCCAGCTGTTCTGCGGGATGTCCTCGGTCACGGCCAACTCCCGGATGATCTACGCCTTCTCCCGCGACGGCGCGCTGCCCGGCTCGTCGCTGTGGCACAAGGTCAACAAGCGCACCCGGACGCCGACCAACGCGATCTGGCTGGCCGCCGGGTTCGCCTTCATCCTGGCCCTGCCCGACCTGTGGAACGCCGCCGCGTACGGCGCGGTGACCTCGATCGCCGTCATCGGCTTGTACATCGCCTACGTGCTGCCGACGTTCCTGCGGCTGCGGCAGGGCGACAATTTCGTCCGCGGCCCGTGGCACCTGGGCCGCTGGAGCCGCCCCATCGGCATCATCGCGGTGGTGTGGGTCATCCTTATCTCGATCCTGTTCATGCTGCCGGTGTTCAGCCCGATCACGGTGGCGGACTTCAACTACACGGTGGTGGCGGTCGTGGTCGTGCTGGGCTTCGCCGGGATCTACTGGATGGTGTCGGCGCGCAAGTGGTTCACCGGCCCCCGCGTGCAGGGCACCGCCGAGGAACTGGCCGCCATCGAGCACGAGCTGTCGGCGTAGCGGGTGGCGCGCTACCGCGGCCCCAGCCCGTTCCGCCAGCAGCGCGGCATGCTGACCCTCGAGCAGCTCCGGGTGGAGGTGGGCGACGGGTCGATCGACACGGTCGTGCTCGCGTTCACCGACATGCAGGGCCGGCTCCAGGGCAAGCGCCTGGCCGCCGAGTTCTTCTTGGACGAGGTGGCCGAGCACTTCTCCGAGGGCTGCAACTACCTGCTGGCCGTGGACGTGGACATGAACACGGTCGACGGGTACGCCATGTCCTCGTGGGAGACCGGCTACGGCGACTTCGTGCTCCGGCCCGACCTGTCGACCCTGCGCCAGATGCCCTGGCACCCGGCCACCGCCCTGGTCATCGCCGACCTCACCTGGCTCGACGGCGCCCCGGTCACCGCCTCGCCGCGGCAGATCCTGCAGCGGCAGGTGGACCGGCTGGCCGAGCGGGGCTGGGCGGCGCTGGCCGGGACGGAGCTGGAGTTCGTCGTCTACGCCGACACCTTCGAGGCCGCGGCGGCCAAGAACTACCGCGGCCTGGTCCCGGCCAACCAGTACAACGTCGACTACTCGATCCTGGGCACCTCCCGGGTCGAGCCGCTGCTGCGCCGGATCCGCAACGGCATGGCCGGCGCGGGCATGTACGTCGAGTCGGCCAAGGGCGAGTGCAACCTGGGCCAGCACGAGATCGCGTTCCGGTACGCCCCGGTCGTGCAGACGTGCGACAACCACTCGATCTACAAGACCGGGGCCAAGGAGATCGCGGCCCAGGACGGGATGAGCCTGACGTTCATGGCCAAGCCCAACGCCCGCGAGGGCAACTCGTGCCACATCCACCTGTCGCTGCGCGATGACGACGGGAACCCGGTGCTGGCCGGCGACCGCGACCACGGGCTGTCCAAGGCCGGCGAGCACTTCCTGGCCGGGCAGCTGGCCGCGCTGCGCGAGCTGACTCTGTGCTACGCGCCCAACGTCAACTCCTACAAGCGGTACGTGCCGGGCAGCTTCGCGCCCACGGCCGTGCGCTGGGGCATCGACAACCGGACGTGCGCGCTGCGGCTGGTCGGGCACGGGAACTCGCTGCGCCCCGAGAACCGCACGCCGGGCGGCGACGTCAACCCCTACCTGGCGGTCGCCGCGATGATCGCGGCCGGCCTGGACGGCGTCGACCGGGAGCTCCCGCTCGAGGCCGCCTACGGGGGCAACGCCTACGCCGACGAAGGGCCGCGCGTGCCGGCCAGCCTGCGGGACGCCCTCGCCCTGTGGGAGGGCAGTGACCTGGCCGCGCAGGCGTTCGGGATGGATGTCGTGGCCCACTACGCGAACTACGCGCGCGTCGAGCTGGCCGCCTTCGACGCCGCCGTCACCGACTGGGAGCTGCAGCGCGGCTTCGAGCGCCTCTAGCCACAAGCGCCGACCCACCCGAAACGGGGCCGCCGGGCGGCTCCCCCACCGGAAACGCAGGTCATGCCGGAATACACAGTCATCAACCCCGCCACGGAGCAGGCCGTCACCACGGTCACGCTGACGACCGCGGCGCAGACCGACGCGGCCATCGAGCGGGCCGCCGCCGCGCAGGTGAGCTGGCGGGCGGTGGCGCCGGGCGACCGCGCGCGGCTGCTGCGCCGGTTCGCCGCCGAGGTCGACGCCCACGTGGCCGAGCTGGCCGCGCTGGAGGTGGCCGGCTCGGGGCACCCGGTCGGCCAGGCCACCTGGGAGGCCGAGCACGTCCGCGACGTGCTGCTGTACTACGCGGCCGCGCCGGAGCGGCTGGCCGGGCGGCAGATCCCGGTGGCCGGCGGGCTGAACGTCACCTTCCGCGAGCCGCTCGGCGTGGTCGGCCTGATCGTGCCGTGGAACTTCCCGATGCCGATCTTCGCCTGGGGCATGGCGCCGGCCCTGGCCGCCGGGAACACGGTGGTGGCCAAGCCGGCCGAGGTCACCCCGCTGACGGCCCGGCGGATCGGCGAGCTGGCCCTGGCCGCCGGGCTGCCCGAGGGCGTGCTGACCGTGCTGCCGGGGAAGGGCAGCGTGGTCGGGCAGCGGCTGGTCGACCACCCGCTGGTCCGCAAGATCGTCTTCACCGGGTCCACCGAGGTCGGCCGCGAGATCATGGCGGGCTGCGCCCGCCAGGTCAAGCGGGTCACGCTGGAGCTGGGCGGCAAGAGCGCCAACATCGTGTTCGCCGACGCCGACCTGGAGCGGGCGGCGGCCACGGCCCCGTACGCGGTGTTCGACAACGCGGGCCAGGACTGCTGCGCCCGGTCCCGCATCCTGGTCCAGCGGTCGGTGTTCGACCGGTTCATGGAGCTGCTCGAGCCGGCCGTGGCGGGCGTGCGGGTCGGCGACCCGGCGCTGGCGGACACGCAGATGGGCCCGCTGATCTCGGCCGCGCACCGGGAGCGGGTGGCCAGCTACGTGCCCGACGGGGCGCCGGTCGCGTTCCGCGGCACCGCGCCCGGCGGCCCCGGCTTCTGGTTCCCGCCGACGGTGCTGGCCCCGGCCGGGGCCGACTCCCCCGCGTTCACCGACGAGGTATTCGGGCCGGTGGTCACCGTGACGCCGTTCGAGGACGAGGCCGATGCGGTCACGATCGCCAACGACACCCCGTACGGGCTGTCGGGCTCGATCTGGACCGAGAACCTCGGGCGCGCGATCCGCGTCTCCCGCGGGGTCGAGACCGGCAACCTGTCGGTCAACTCGCACTCCTCGGTGCGGTACTGGACCCCGTTCGGGGGATTCAAGCAGTCCGGCCTCGGCCGCGAGCTCGGGCCGGACGCGCTCGACTCGTTCACCGAGGTCAAGAACGTCTTCATCGCCACCGACCTGTAACTCCGGAGGGCACTACAGCATGGAACGCCTGCACAATCGAGTCGCCGTCATCACCGGCGCGGGCAGCGGCATCGGCCTGGCCACCGCGCGGCGGCTGGCCGCCGAGGGCGCCCGGGTGGTCGCGGTGGACATCGACAAGTCAGCGGGCGAGGCGGCCGCCGCCGAGGTCGGCGGGCTGTTCGTCGCGGCCGACGTGGCCGACGAGGCGCAGGTATCCGCCCTGTTCGACGGCGTGGCCGAGCGGCTGGGCCGGATCGACATCGCGTTCAACAACGCGGGCATCTCGCCGCCCGAGGACGACTCCATCCTGACCACCGGGCTGGACGCGTGGCGCCGGGTCCAGGAGGTCAACCTGACCTCGGTCTACCTGTGCTGCAAGTACGTGATCCCGCACATGCGGCGGCAGGGCAAGGGCTCGATCATCAACACGGCCTCGTTCGTGGCCGTGCTGGGCGCGGCCACCTCGCAGATCTCCTACACCGCGTCGAAGGGCGGCGTGCTGGCCATGACCCGCGAGCTCGGCGTCCAGTTCGCCCGCGAGGGCATCCGGGTCAACGCGCTGTGCCCGGGGCCGGTCAACACGCCGCTCTTGCGGGAGCTGTTCGCGGCCGACCCCGAGCGCGCGGCCCGGCGGCTGGTGCACGTGCCGATGGGCCGGTTCGGCGAGCCGGAGGAGATCGCGGCCGCCGTGGCCTTCCTGGCCAGCGACGACTCCTCGTTCATGACGGCGTCGTCGTTCCTGGTAGACGGCGGCATCAGCGGTGCCTATGTGACACCCTTGTAGCCATGACCAGTGGGCTCATCACGTCCGCGCCGCTCATCGGCATCAGCTGCTACCGGGTCCAGGCCCAGTTCGGGGCGTGGGATATCCGCGCCGCGCTGCTCCCGGACCGCTACGTCACGGCCGTCACGGCGGCCGGCGCGGTACCCGTCCTGCTGCCGCCGGTGCCGCAGATCGACCAGGCCCTGGCCCGCCTCGACGGCCTGGTGCTGGCCGGGGGCGGCGACATCGACCCGGCCCTGTTCGGGGCGCAGCGCGACCCGAGCAGCGGGCCGGCCAGCGCCGAGCGGGACAGCGCCGAGCTGGCCCTGGCCGCGGCGGCGCTGGCGGCGGGCGTGCCGGTGCTGGGCATCTGCCGCGGGCTGCAGGTCCTGAACGTGGCCCTGGGCGGCACGCTGCACCAGCACCTGCCCGACCTGGTCGGCCACGACGGGCACGCCCCGGTGCCGGGCGGCTACGGAGCGCACGAGGTCAGCGTGGCGCCCGGCAGCCGGCTGGCCTCGATCCTGAACCGCACCGACCTGACCGATCACCTGCCCGTAGTCGTGCCCACCCACCACCACCAGGCGATCGACACCCTCGGCGCGGGCCTGGCCGCGACGGCGTGGGCGACGGACGGCATCATCGAGGCGGCGGAGCTCTCGGCCGCCCAGCACCCGTTCGCGGTGGCGGTCCAGTGGCACCCGGAGGCGGGCGAGGACCTGAGCGTGTTCCGGGCGCTGGCCGCCGCGGCCGCGCGGCGCTCCGAGGTCGTCCCGGCCTGAGCCCGGAGCCCGGGCCGGCGGCCGCCCGGGCCGGCGGCCCAGGGCGGGCTCTCCCGCCGGGTCGCTAGCCTGCTCCCCATGACGCAGACGACGACCGCCCCGGCCGGTGACCGCGGGGCCGATGAGAGCGCAGCCACGACCGGCCCGGCGGAGGCCGCCCCGGCGGCGGCGGAGCCGCGCGACGACCTGACCGTCACCCGGCACGAGATCACCGTGGACGGCGCGCCGCTGCGCTACACGGTCACCACCGGGCGGCTCGTGCTGCGGGCCGAGCGCAGCGGCGGCGACGCCGAGTTCGAGGGGCACAAGGCCACCGCCGAGGTCTTCACGGTCGCCTACACCGTCGACGGGGCCGGGCCGGAGCGGCCGGTGACGTTCGCCTTCAACGGCGGGCCGGGCTCATCCAGCGTCTGGCTGCACCTCGGGCTGCTCGGGCCGCGGCGGGTGCTGATGGGCGACGCCGGCGACCTGCTGCCGCCGCCGTACGGCCTGGAGGACAACGCGCAGACGCTGCTGCGGCACAGCGACCTGGTGTTCATCGACCCGGTGTCGACCGGGTTCTCCCGGGCCGTCACCGGCGGCAAGCCGGCCGACTTCCACGGGTTCACGGCCGACGTCGAGTCGGTCGGCGAGGTGATCCGGCTGTGGACCACCCGCAACGGCCGCTGGATGTCCCCCAAGTACCTGTGCGGGGAGTCGTACGGGACGACCCGGGCGGCCGCCCTGTCGCGGCACCTGCAGGAGAAGTACGGGCTGTACCTCAACGGCCTCATGCTGATCTCGTCCTACCTGGACGGCGGCACCGGGGAGTTCAGCCCCGGCAACGACGCCGTCTACGCCTACTACCTGCCCACCTACGCGGCCATCGCGCACTACCACGGGCTGCACGGCGACCGGCCGCTGCGCGCGGTGCTGGACGAGGCGGAGGCCTACGCCGAGCGCGACTACCTGTGGGCACTGCACCGCGGCTCCCGGCTGACCGGGCCGGAGCGGGCGGCCGCCGTCGCGCGGGTGGCCGCCCTGACCGGGCTGACGGAAGACTACGTAGACCGGGTGGACCTGCGGCTGGAGCACATCCGTTTCTTCACGGAACTGCTGCGGTCCCGGCGCCAGACGGTCGGCCGGCTGGACGGCCGGTTCACGGGCTGGGAGGCCGATTACGGGGCCGAGCAGTGGGCCTCCGACCCCTCCATCGACGCCATCACCGGCCCGTACGCCGCGGCCCTCAACCACTATGTGCGGGACGAGCTGGAGTACCGCAGCGACCTGCCCTACGAGCTGCTGACGATGGCCGTGCAGCCGTGGTCCTACAAGGAGTTCGAGGGCGCCCACCTGTACGTGGCCGACAAGCTGGCCGCGGCCATGCGGGCCAACCCGCACATGCGGGTGCACGTGGCCTGCGGCTACCAGGACGGGGCCACGCCCTACTTCGCCGCCGAGCACACGTTCGCGCACCTGGCCATCCCGGCCGAGCTGCGCGGCAACGTGGAGTTCCGCTACTTCGAGGCCGGCCACATGATGTACGTGCACGAGCCGAGCCGGCTCGAGCAGTCGGCCCAGCTGGGCCGCTTCGTCACGGCGGATTCCCGGCCGCAGCGGGCGGATAGTGACGACTGACACTGGCCCGGCGGCCCGGCCGGCCCCGCGCGAACCCTAGACTTCCCTGCGTGAGCAGCGCTCCGGCCGTCGAGATCCGCGGCCTGGTCAAGCGGTACGGCGGCCGGACCGCCGTGGCGGGCCTCTCGCTGACCGCGGCACAGGCCAAGGTGACGGCCATCCTCGGCCCGAACGGGGCGGGCAAGACGACCACCATCGAGACGTGCGAGGGCTACCGGCGCCCGGACGCCGGCTCCGTCGCCGTGCTCGGCCTGGACCCGGTCCGGGACGCCCGCGCGCTGCGGCCGCGGATCGGCGTCATGCTCCAGGCGGGCGGCGTCCCGACGGCGGCCCGGGCGGCGGAGTACCTGCGGGTCCAGGCCCGGTTCTACGCCCACCCGATGGACCCCGCCCGGCTGCTGGGCCTGCTCGGCCTCGACAGCTGCGGGAAGACGCCCTACCGGCGGCTGTCGGGGGGCCAGCAGCAGCGGCTGTCGCTGGCCGCGGCGGTCATCGGCCGGCCCGAGCTGGTCTTCCTGGACGAGCCGACCGCGGGCCTGGACCCGCAGGCCCGGCACGCCACCTGGGACCTGATCGAGGGGCTGCGCGCCTCCGGGGCGGCGGTGATCCTGGCCACGCACTACATGGAGGAGGCCGAGCGGCTCGCCGACCAGATCGTCATCGTGGACGGCGGCCAGGTCGTGGCGGACGGCACGCCCCGCGAGCTGTGCGGGTCGGCCGGGCAGCTGCGGTTCCGGGCCGAGCCCGGCCTGGACGTGGAGGCGCTGGTCGCGGCGCTGCCGCTGGGCAGCGCGGCCAAGGAGTCGCCGGCCGGGCACTACATGGTCGAGGTGCAGGACGGAGTGGACCCGCGGCTGGTCGCCGCGGTCACCGCCTGGTGCGCGGAGCGCGGCATCCTGGCCCAGAGCCTGCGGATCGAGAGCCGGACCCTGGAAGACGTGTTCCTCGAGCTGACCGGACGGGATCTGCGCTCATGACCAGCGCCGCGGGCACGGCTGGGCCGGGGGCTCCGGGCACGGGCGCTCCGGGCACGGGGGCGGCGGGGGCTTCGGGTGCGGGCGCCGGGACGGGCATGCGGCCCTGGCCGGCGCCGGAGCCGGGCGCCGCGCCGCTGCCGCAGATGATCGGCGCGCAGGCCGGGCTGGAGCTGCGGATCCTGCTGCGCAACGGCGAGCAGCTGCTGCTCACGCTGATCATCCCGGTGCTGCTGCTGCTGGCCTTCGGGCACGAGTCCCTGGTCTCGGTGCCCGGCCGCCGGATCGACTTCGTGACGCCGGGCATCCTGGCCCTGGCCGTCATGTCCACCGCCTTCACCAGCCAGGCCATCGCGACCGGCTTCGAGCGCCGGTACGGCGTGCTCAAGCGGCTCGGCGCGTCCCCGCTGTCGCGGGCCGGCCTGATCGCGGCCAAGACCGCGACGGTGCTGGCCGTGGAGCTGGGCCAGGTGGTGCTGGTCTCCGGCATCGGCGCGGCGCTCGGCTGGCGGCCGCACGCGGGAGCGGGCGGGACCCTGTTCGCCGCGGCGCTGCTGGTGGCCGGGACGGCGGCGTTCAGCGGACTGGCGCTGCTGCTGGCCGGGACGCTGCGGGCCGAGGCCACGCTGGCCGGGGCGAACCTGCTGTACCTGATCATGCTGGGGATCGGCGGGGTGCTGTTCCCGCTCACCAAGTTCCCCGCCGCCATCCAGCCGGTGCTGCGCGCGCTGCCGGCCGGGGCGCTCTCGGACGGGCTGCGCGCCGCGCTCGGCCACGGCGTCGTGTCGGGCCGCGACCTGCTGGTGCTGGTCATCTGGGCGGTGGCCGCCATCGCCCTCGCGGCGCGCTTCTTCCGCTGGGAGTAGGCCGTCGACCTGCGGGCCCAGCCGGGCCGCGTCCCGCCGTCGGTGCTGGTCATCACCGGGATCGTCATCCTGCAGCTCGGCGCCGCCCTGGCCGGGCGGATGTTCGGGGTGGTCTCCCCGGCCGCCCTCACCGGGCTGCGCCTGTGGTGGGCCGCGCTCATCCTGGCCGTCCTCGGCGGCCGCGGGGCGGTCGCGACGGTCCGGGCCGTGATCGCCGACCGGGCCTGGCGCGACGGGGCCGTGGTGCTCGCGTTCGGGGTCACGCTCGGCATCATGAACTACTCGATCTACCAGTCGTTCGCCCGGATCCCGCTCGGCGTGGCGGTGACGATCGAGTTCCTCGGCCCCCTCGCGGTGGCGGTCGCCTCGTCCCGGCGCCTGGTCGACGGCGCGTGGGTGCTGCTGGCCGGGGCCGGGGTCGCGCTGCTGTCCGAGGGCTTCGGCGGCCACCGGTCGGTGGCGGGCATCGCGTTCGCGCTGGCGGCGGCGACCAGCTGGGCGGTCTACATCCTGCTGAGCCGGGCCACGGGCCGCCGGTTCACCGGGTCGGCCGGGCTGACCATCGCGATCGCGGTGGCGGCGGTGGTGGTGACCCCGGCGGCGGCGGTCGGGGCCAGCGCGGCCATGCTCCGGCCGAGCGTGCTGGGCATCACCCTGGCCGTCGCGCTGCTGTCCTCGGTGATCCCCTACCGGCTGGAGCTGGAGGCGCTGCGCCGGATCCCGGCCCGGGTGTTCGGCATCTGGATGAGCCTGGAGCCGGCCGTTGCGGCGCTGGCGGGCCTGGTCATCCTCGGCGAGGCGCTCAGCGCGCGGCAGTGGCTGGCCATCGGCTGCGTGACCGTGGCCAGCGCCGGCGCGGCCCGGAGCGAGGCCGGGACGACGGACCTGGCGGCTGATCGCGGTCCGGCGGCGGGCGCGGGGCGGGCTTCAGATGCGGGGCGGGCTTCAGATGCGGGGCCGGCTTCAGACGGGGGGCCAGCGGCGGGCGCGGGGCCGGCGGCGCGCGCCGGGCCGGGCGGACCGCCCGGACGCGAGCGAGAAAGGGCTGGGCTGCCGCCGTCGCCGGGAGCCTAAGCCGCTCCCGGACTCGCGCTGGGCAATGCGCGGGATCGGTGCCCCCGCTGGCGGGTTGCCGGGACGGGCGCGACGGCTGTTTGCTCTGTGACGACGCGAGCGCCGCTTAGTGGTTCGGTTCGTGAAGGGTGGCCCTCAGCGGTTCGGACTGCCCTCAAGGACCGGGTACGAAGCGAACCGCTAAGCCCGTAGCCCCCAACCCAGCCCGGCTCCTTGCTGTTATCACCATCGCGGCGAGCGGTGGCTTGCGCCGCGATGGGTGGCGCTGTGCCACTTCTTGCTGTTATCAGCCGTGGCGGGCCGGGGCGCGCGGGCGGGTGGCGGGCCGGGCGTGGCGGGCGGGGGGCGGGATGGCGGCGGTGTTAGGGGCGGCGGGGGGCGGCGGTGTTGGGATGGTGGGGGGAACTTCTACGATGTGTAGGTGCCCGGACATCTCGCCTCCCCCGATCAGGCCGCCCTGCCCGCGTTGCGGGGCTGGTCGGTGCGGCGGGTGGCGGACCTGGTGCTGGCCCCCTCCCCGGCGGTGATGCGGCGGATCGCGCTGGCCGGGGTCGCGGCGTCGGCGGCTATCGTGCTGACCGGGGCCGCGGTGCGGCTCAGCCAGTCGGGGCTGGGCTGCCCGGACTGGCCGGAGTGCACGGCCCGCAGCCTGGTGGCCAGCGGGGACACCGGTGACTCGCTGATCCACCAGTGGATCGAGTTCGGCAACCGGCTGGTCACTGTGGCCATCTTCGTCATCTCGGTGCTCGTCAGCGTCGCCGCCTGGCGGTTCCGCGACGGCTCGGGCACCGGGCGGCGGGCGGACCTGGTCTGGCTGGCGGCGGCGCAGCCGGGCGCGATCGTCGTCCAGGCCGTGCTCGGCGGCATCGTGGTCTTGACCAAGCTGAACCCGGGCTGGGTGTCGGTGCACTTCCTGGCGTCGATGGCGCTGGTGGCGGCGACGGTCGCGCTGTATGTCCGCTGCCAGGAGCCCGCCGGGCGCGCCCGGCCGCTGGTCCGGCACGAGGTGCGGCTGATCGCGTTCGGCCTGATCGCCGTGGTGGCCCTGATGATGACGGCCGGGACGGTGGTCACCGGGACCGGCCCGCTGGCGGGCGCCCGCTCGGTGCCGCGGTACTCGCTGCCGCTGGCCGCCGTGACGCAGCTGCACGCCGACATCGGCTGGCTGCTGGGCGGGCTGGTCGTCGCGCTGGTGCTGAGCCTGCGCCTCGGCGGCGCGCCCCGGCGGGCCACCCGGCTGGGCGCCCTGCTGGCCGGGCTGATCCTGGCCCAGGGCGCCGTCGGCTACGCGCAGTACTTCAGCGGCCTGCCGGCCGGCCTGGTGTGGGTGCACGAGACCGGCGCGACAGCCATCTGGGTGACGGTCCTGCTACTGCCCTACGCCCTGCGCGACCGAGGCCGGCTCGGCGCGTCCTGAGCGTTTCACGTGAGGTTCACGATCACGGCGGGTTAGCCGCAACCCGTTGGGGATAGGGTCATTGGGCGGTGCACTTACCTGTGAATCAGAGGGGTCCGACGTGAGCGATTTGCCGGAAACGCTGGAATGGTCGCAGGCGGACAGGCGAGCCGTTGACCTCGTCCGGGTGCTGGCCATGGACGCCGTCGAGGCGGCCGGCTCGGGCCATCCGGGCACGGCCATGAGCCTGGCCCCCGCGGCGTACCTGCTGTACCAGCGCGTCATGCGGCACGACCCGGCCGATCCGGGCTGGGGCGGGCGAGACCGGTTCGTGCTGTCCTGCGGCCACTCGAGCCTGACCTTGTACATCCAGCTCTACCTGGCCGGCTACGGCCTGAAGATCGGCGACCTGGAGCAGTACCGCAAGTGGGGCAGCCTGACGCCCGGCCACCCCGAGCACTGGCACACGCCCGGCGTGGAGTGCACCACCGGCCCGCTCGGCCAGGGCATGGCCATGGCGGTGGGCATGGCCATGGCCGCCCGCCGCGAGCGCGGCCTGCTGGACCCCGACGCGGCGCCGGGGACCAGCCCGTTTGATCACCATATTTATGCCTTCTGCTCCGACGGGGACATCGAGGAGGGCATCAGCCACGAGGCCTCTGCCCTGGCTGCCCACCAGCAGCTCGGCAACCTCGTCATGGTCTACGACGACAACAGCATCTCGATCGAGGACGACACCAACATCGCCAAGTCCGAGGACGTGGCCGCCCGCTACGAGGCCTACGGCTGGCACGTCCAGCGGGTCAGCTGGCGGCAGCCCGGCGGCTACGCCGAGGACGTCGGGGCGCTGTACGCCGCGCTGCTAGCGGCCCGCGCCGAGACGCGGCGGCCCTCGCTGATCTCGCTGCGCACGATCATCGGCTGGCCCGCGCCGAATAAGCAGAACACAGGCGCGGCCCACGGGTCGGCGCTCGGCGCCGACGAGGTCGCCGCGACCAAGCGGATCCTGCACTTCGACCCGGAGGTGGACTTCCCGGCCGAGCCGGAGACGGTCGCGCACGCGCGGCTGGTCGGCGAGCGCGGAAAGCACGCCCGCGAGCAGTGGGACGGGGAGTTTGAGAAGTGGGCGCAGGCCCACCCGGAGCAGCGCGCACTGCTGAGCCGGCTGATGGCGCGGGATCTGCCGGAGGGCTGGACCAGCGCGCTGCCGACCTTCGAGCCCGGCGGCAAGGAGACCTCCACCCGGGCGGCGTCCGGCCAGGTGCTGAACGCGCTGGCCCCCGTGCTGCCCGAGCTGTGGGGCGGCTCCGCCGACCTGGCGGGCAGCAACGACACCACGATGAAGGGCGAGCCGTCCTTCATTCCCACCGAGCACCAGACCAAGATGTTCCCCGGCAACCCGTTCGGCCGGACGCTGCACTTCGGCATCCGCGAGCACGCCATGGGCGCCATCTGCAACGGCATCGCGCTGCACGGCCTGACCCGGCCCTACGGCGGCACGTTCCTGGTGTTCAGCGACTACATGCGCGGCGCCGTGCGGCTGGCGGCGCTGATGCAGCAGCCGGTCACCTTCGTCTGGACGCACGACTCGATCGGCCTCGGCGAGGACGGCCCGACCCACCAGCCAGTCGAGCACCTGTGGGCGCTGCGGGCCATCCCCGGCCTGGACGTCGTCCGCCCGGCCGACGCAAACGAGACGACGGCGGCCTGGCGCGCGATCCTGGAGCGCACCGACCACCCGGCCGGACTATGCCTGACCCGGCAGAACGTCCCGGTGTTCGAGGGCACCGACGGGCCGGGCACCGCCCGCGGCGGCTATGTGCTGCGGGAGGCCGACGGCGGCGCCGCAGAGGTGATCCTGATCGGCACGGGCAGCGAGGTGCAGATCGCGGTCGCGGCCCGTGACCAGCTGCAGGCGGCCGGAATTCCGACCCGGGTGGTATCGATGCCGTGCGTGGAATGGTTCAACGAGCAGGACGATGCGTACCGGCAGGAGATCCTGCCCGCCGCGGTCCGCGCCAGGGTCAGCGTCGAGGCGGGGATCGGCCTGGGCTGGCGGGGCCTCGTCGGCGACGCCGGCGAGAGCGTCAGCCTGGAGCATTTCGGGGCGTCCGCTGATTATCAGGTGCTCTATGAGAAATTCGGCTTCACCGCCGAGCACGTAGTGACGGCCGCCCGGACCAGCCTGGCCCGGATCCGGAAGGAGACAATGTCATGACCTCCCAGCCCGACGACAAGCTAGCCCAGCTGAGCGACCTCGGCGTGGCCATATGGCTCGATGACATCAGCCGGGAGCGGCTGCGCACCGGCAACCTGGCCGCGCTGATGCGCGACTTCCACGTGGTCGGCGTGACCTCTAATCCGACTATCTTCGCCAGCGCGCTGTCCAAGGGTGATGCCTACGACGAGCAGGTCGCCGACCTGGCCGTCCGCGGGCTCAGCATCGACGAGGCGGCCCGGTCCATCACCACCTACGACATCCGCTGGGCCGCCGACGTGCTGCGCCCGGCGTACGAGGCCAGCGACGGCCTGGACGGCCGGGTCTCGATTGAGGTCGACCCGCGCATCGCGCGCGACACGGCCAAGACCATCGCCGAGGCCAAGGCCCTGTGGTGGAGCGTCGACCGGCCGAATATGTACATCAAGATTCCCGCGACCAAGGCGGGCCTGCCGGCCATCACGGCCACCCTGGCCAAGGGGATCAGCGTCAACGTCACGCTGATCTTCTCGCTGGAGCGGTACGGCGAGGTCATCGACGCCTTCATGGCCGGCCTGGAGCAGGCCGCGGCGGCCGGGCACGACCTGAAGACCATCGCCTCGGTGGCGTCCTTCTTCGTCAGCCGGGTCGACACCGAGATCGACGCGCGGCTGGACAAGGCCGGCACGCCGCAGGCGCTGGCCCTGCGTGGCCAGGCCGCGGTGGCCAACGCCCGGCTCGCCTACGAGCTGTTCGAGCAGCGGTCGGCCACGGACCGGTGGCAGGCCCTGGCCGCGGCCGGAGCCCGGCCGCAGCGCCCTCTGTGGGCCTCGACCAGCACCAAGAACCCGGAGTACAAGGACACCATGTACGTGACCGACCTGGTGGCCGCGGGCATCGTCAACACCATGCCGGAGGCGACCCTGCACGCTGTCGCCGACCACGGCGACCTGCGGGGCGACACCATCCACGGGACCTACGGCCAGGCCCGGCAGCTGTTCGAGCAGCTGGCCGCGGCCGGGGTGGACTACGACGACGTCGTCCAGGTCCTGGAGGACGAGGGCGTGGACAAGTTCGAGGTCTCCTGGAAGCAGCTCCTGGAGACGGTCAAGTCCGAGATGGCCAAATCCGGAGCGGGCGAATGATCCCTAATCCGCTGCGCGACCCGCGGGACCGGCGGATCCCGCGGGTCGCGGGACCGTGCGTGCTGGTCCTGTTCGGCGTCACCGGGGACCTGGCCAGCAAGAAGCTGCTCCCGGCCATCTACGACCTGGCCAACCGGGGCCTGCTGCCGCCGGGCTTCTCGCTGGTCGGCTTCGCCCGCCGCGACTGGGCCGACGAGGACTTCGCCCGCATCGCCCACGACGCGGTCAAGGCCCACGCCCGGACCCCGTTCCGCGAGGAGGTGTGGAACCAGCTGTCGGAGGGCGTCCGGTTCGTGCCCGGCGAGTTCGCCGATGACGCCGCCTTCGACCAGCTGGCCGACACCGTCCGGCAGCTGGACGTGGAGCGGGGCACGAACGGCAACTACGCGTTCTACCTGTCCGTGCCGCCCAAGGCGTTCCCGCAGGTGGTCCAGCAGCTCAAGCGGTCCGGGCTGTCCACCGCGGACGAGGGCAGCCGGTCCTGGCGGCGGGTCGTCATCGAGAAGCCGTTCGGCCACGACCTGGCCAGCGCCCGCGAGCTGAATACGATGCTGAGCGCGGTCTTCCCGCCGCACGCGGTGTTCCGGATCGACCACTACCTGGGCAAGGAGACGGTCCAGAACCTGCTGGCCCTGCGCTTCGCCAACACCCTGTGGGAGCCGATCTGGAACCGCGGCTACGTGGACCACGTCCAGATCACGATGGCCGAGGACATCGGCATCGGCGGCCGGGCCGGGTACTACGACGGCATCGGCGCGGCCCGGGACGTGATCCAGAACCACCTGCTGCAGCTGCTGGCCCTCACCGCCATGGAGGAGCCCGTCTCCTTCTCGGCGGACTCGCTGCGGGCCGAGAAGGAGAAGGTGCTGTCGGCGGTCAAGGTGCCCGAGGACCTGGCCGTGGGCACCGCCCGCGGGCAGTACTCGGCCGGCTGGCAGGGCGGCATCGAGGTGCCCGGGTTCCTGGAGGAGGCCGGCATCCCGCCGGGCTCGACGACCGAGACGTACGCGGCGCTGCGGCTCACCATCGACACCCGGCGCTGGGCCGGGGTGCCGTTCTACCTGCGCACCGGCAAGCGGCTGCCGTCCCGGATGAGCGAGATCGCGGTGCTGTTCCAGCGGGCCCCGCACCTGCCGTTCTCGGCCACCGACACCGAGGAACTCGGCCAGAACGCGCTGGTCATCCGGGTCCAGCCGGACGAGGGCGTGACGGTCCGGTTCGGCTCCAAGGTGCCCGGCTCGGCCATGGAGGTCCGCGATGTCAACATGGACTTCGCCTACGGCGAGTCGTTCACCGAGTCGAGTCCCGAGGCCTACGAGCGGCTGCTGCTGGACGTGCTGATCGGCGACCCGCCGCTGTTCCCGCGCCAGGAGGAGGTTGAGCTGTCCTGGATGATCCTCGACCCGATCGAGGAGTTCTGGGCCAGCCACGGCAAGCCCGAGCAGTACCCGGCCGGCACGGCGGGCCCGGCGGGCGCGGACGCGATGCTCGCCCGCGACGGCCGCGCCTGGCGCAGGCTCTAGAGGCTCCGGAGGAACTGGCGCCATGCTCATCGACCTGACCGACACCACCACCACCGAGGTCCGCCGCGCCCTGACCCGGGCCCGGGACCAGATGGGCGGCCCCACGACCGGGGTCGTGCTGAACCTGATCATCATGACCGACGAGTCGCGCCAGCACGACGCGGTGCGCGCGGCCAGCCAGGCCGGCCGCGAGCACCCGTGCCGGGTGCTGGCCGTGATCAGCCGCGGCTCGCACGGCCAGTCCCGGCTGGACGCCGAGATCCGGTCGGGCGACGGCGCGGCGGGCCAGACGGTCCTGATGCGGCTGTACGGGCCGATGAGCCTGCACCCGGACTCGGTCGTCATGCCGCTGCTCGTGCCCGACACGCCCGTGGTGACCTGGTGGCCGGGCAGCGCGCCGGAGGCGCCCGCGAGCGAGCCGCTCGGGGCGCTGGCGCAGCGGCGGATCACCGACGCCGCGGCCGGGGCCGACCCGGCCCGGGTCCTGCAGATGCTGGCCGGCTCGTACCGGCCCGGTGACACCGACCTGAGCTGGACCAGGGCCACGGCCTGGCGGTCCCTGCTGGCCGCCACGGTGGACCAGACCGACACCGCCATCCTGGGCGGCACGGTGCTGGCCGAGGCCGACAACCCGACCGCCGAGCTGCTGACCGCCTGGCTGGCCAGCCGCCTCGGAGTGCCGTTCAGCCGGGAGGTCTCCGACGGCCCGGGCATCACCGACGTGCGGTTCGCCGTCCACGGCGGCGACGTCTCGATCTGCCGGCCCGACGGGCGGCTGGCCACCTTGTGCAAGCCCGGCCAGCCCGACCGGCACGTGGCCCTGCACCGGCGGGACACCGCCGACCTGATGGCCGAGGAGCTGCGCCGGCTGAACCCGGACGAGGTCTACGGCGAGGCCCTCGCCGCGACGACCGCCGGCCTGGGCCTGGGCGGCTAGCGGTGAGCGCCCCGCAGGTGCAGGTCTACCCCGACGCCGAGCAGCTCGCCAGGGCCGCGGCGGCCCAGCTGGCCGGCCGGATCGCCGGCGCCGTCGCGGCCAGCGGCTCGGCCTCGCTGGTGCTCACCGGCGGCGGCATCGGGACCGAGATCCTGGCCGAGCTGGCCCGCGGCCCGGCTTCCGGCGAGATCGACTGGCCGCGGTGCGACATCTGGTGGGGCGACGAGCGTTTCGTACCGGCGGGCGATCCCGAGCGAAACGACACTGCGGCCAGGGCCGCGCTGCTGGACCATGTCGGAGTGGACCCGGCGCGGGTGCACGCGATGCCCGCCTCCGACGGGCCGGACGGGGACGACCCGCAGGCCGCCGCCGAGCGGTACGCCGCCCAGCTGCGCGCCGCCGCACGGCCGGGCGACGATCCCGCGGTGCCGTCGTTCGACGTGCTGCTGCTGGGCATCGGGCCGGAGGGACACGTCGCGTCGCTGTTCCCCGAACGGCCCGCGGTCCATGAGGCGAAGCGCACCGTCGTCCCGGTCTGGGAGTCCCCCAAGCCCCCGCCGACGCGGCTGTCGCTGACCTTCCCGGCCATCCAGGCCGCCCGGGAGGTGTGGATCCTGGCCTCGGGCGCGGAGAAGGCGGACGCGGTGGCGCTGGCGCTGACGGGCAATGATCCGGCCTGGGTCCCGGCGTGCGGCGCGCGCGGGCGGCAGCAAACGCTGTTTTTTCTCGACGAGGCAGCCGCGGCCGAGCTGCCCGCGGAGCTCCGCCCCGACTCGTGACGGCGGGCCGCTGGCCGCGGGTGTTTCGGGGCACTTTGCCGGGGTCGGCCTGGTTAGGATCTCGCCATGCCCCCCATCCCCCGCCCGGCTGCCCTGCGCCCGGCTGGCCTGCGCCCGCGCCCCCGGCGTGACCATCTCGTCGTGTGCGGCGGTGACTCCTTTGCCTTCCGGCTGGTGGAGGAGCTGACCGTCCGGTACGGCGAGCGGGTCACGGTCATCATGCCGGCCGCGGACCGCAGCTACGGCCCGCAACTGGCCCGGCTGCCCGGCGTCCGGATCCTCGAGCGCCCCGAGCCGGACCGGGGCGCCCTGCTGGACGCCGACCTGGCCGGCGCCCGCGGGCTGGCCCTGCTGGCCCAGGACGACCTGGGCAACTTTCACGCCGCCCTGCGGGCGCAGGAGATCAACCCGGCCCTGCGGCTGGTCATCTCGATCTTCAACACCGGCCTGGGCGACCGGATCCGGACCTTCTTCGCCGACTGCGCGGTCCTGTCGGAGTCGGCCATGGCCGCGCCGGCGTTCGTCGCCGCGGCGCTGGGCGAGCCCGCGCCGAGCCACGTCCGGCTGTCGGGCCGGACGCTGTACGTGGCCCGCCGCGAGGACGTGAGCACGGCCGACATCATCTGCGGGCTGGCTGCCGGGCCGGACGCCAGCCGGCCCGACCTCCAGCCGGCCGACCAGGCCAGCGGCCTGGTGCTGGCCATCGCCAGCGGCACGCCGCGGGACCCGCTGGCCCGCCCCCGCCGCCACCCGCTGCGGACGACCTGGCGGCTGGCCCGGTCGGTGGTCAGCCACCGGCTCGGCCTGGTCTCCCTCGGCCTGGTCGGCGTCCTGGCGGCCGGGTTCGCCCTCCTGGCCACGGCCCGGGGCGTCTCCCCCGGCGACGCCCTGTACCTGACCCTGCTCGACTCGGCCGGGACCGCCGTGACGGGCGCGACCCTGCCCCTCGGGGTGAAGGTCGCCCAGTTCCTGCTGACGTTCGACGGCCTGGCGGTCCTGCCGCTGATCACCGCGGCGGTGGTCGGCGCCCGGCTGACCGGCACGGCCAGCGGCGCTGACCGGCCCGTCAGCGACCACGTCATCGTGGCCGGCCTCGGCAACGTCGGCACCCGGGTGGCCGGGCTGCTGCACGACCTGGGCGTCGACGTCGTCTGTGTGGACAAGAGCGAGACCGCCTCGGGCCTGGCCATGGCCCGGCGCCTCGGCCTGAAGGTGGTCATCGGCGAGACCCACCGCGAGGAGACCCTGCGGGCGGCCAGCATCGACACCTGCCAGGCCCTGGTCTCGGTGACCAACTCCGACATCGTCAACCTGGAGACGGCCCTGCACGCCCGGGCGCTGGCCGAGGACCTCCGCATCGTCGTCCGGCTGTATGACGACGACCTGGCGCGGCGGGTCCAGGAGACGATCGGCAATACCGTCTCGCGGTCGGTGTCCTACCTGGCCGCCCCGGTGTTCGCCGCCGCGATCCTCGACCACCAGGTCCTGCGGACGATCGCGGTGGGCCGGCACGTCCTGGTCATCGCGGACGTGCCGGTCGGCGCCGGGTCGGCCCTGGCCGGCTGGGCGGTCCGCGACGTGCACGAGCGGGGCACGGTCCGGGTGATCGCGCTGCGGCCGCGCGGCACGGACCGGGTGGACTGGTCACCGCGGCAGGATTATCAGCTCCAGGCCCAGGACCGGATCTACGTGCTTGCCACCCGGGCCGGGCTGAGCGGCATCCTGCGCCGGGCGGAGAAGGCGGACGACAAGCCCGCCGGGAAGCTAGCCGGGCAGTCCGCGGAGAATCCGGCCGGAGCACCCGAATAGCCCCGAATTAGTGAACGCGCCGTTCTGGGTCTCCCCAAACTAAGCGCAGCAGGGCTACGCTCGGGATCAGTTCTCCCACCTGGTTCTTGAACAGGCCGGGATGGGCAGACGCAGGTCTCCAGCCTATCCGGGCGCCAGCCTGGCTGCGGCGGATAGCCGCGGTCGTGGCGGCCATCCACACAGGAGGCAAGCAATTGAGCACCACCGATGATGCTCCAGTTCACGTCACCCAGACGGTCGCCCTCATCGCCGACCCGGCGCCCCTCGGGCTCGCCGCGTTCGCGCTGACCACCTTCCTGCTCTCGGCCGTCAACGCGGGCTGGGCGAAATCCTCGACCGGCAGCGACTGGCTCGGCTACGCCTTCGCTTACGGCGGCCTGGTCCAGTTGCTGGCGGGCATGTGGGAGTTCAAGAACCGGAACGTGTTCGGCTCGACCGCCTTCTCCACCTATGGTGGTTTCTGGATTGGCCTCGGCCTGTGGGCCGTGCTGGTCGCCCCGCACGCCCTGAACGCGACCGCCGCGAACAAGGACCTGGCCTGGATCCTGCTGGCTTTCGCGATCTTCAATACCTACATGCTGATCTTCAGCACGCAGGTGAACGTGGCCGTGTTCATGGTGTTCCTGACCCTTGAGCTGACCGAGATATTCCTGTTCATCGGCGGGTTCGCGGGCAATGCGAACATCACCAAGATCGGCGGCTACATCGGCGTCATCACGGCGGTGGCGGCCTGGTACGCCTCGGCCGCGGGCGTGATCAACGGCATGAAGGGCGCCATCATCGCCCCCGTCGGGCGGCCGCTGCTGAACTTCAAGGCCCGGCCGGCCATCACCCGGTAGGGCGGCCACTGCGCGCCGGCGAGGACCCGGGGGCCCGCGCCTCCGGGTCCTCGCATGTCCGCAGCGGATAGCGTGGGAATGTGGATCTACACGAACGACGCGAACTCGACATGTCCGCGCAGGTGGCCAGGGTCAAGGCCAAGGCCCGGCCCTGGCGGTCCATCATCGCGCTGTTCCTGGCCCTGTGCGGCCTCGCCGCCGGTGAGTTCGGCCGGTACAGCCGCCACCTGGACCCACCGACCGGGACGCTCCTGAAGTATGCCGGGGCGGCCGTGTTCCTGGTCTTCGGGCTGGTGGCCGCCTTCGGCCTGTCGGGCCAGGCCCGGGACCTGCTGCGGCCGGCCATCGGCGCGGCCCACGCGGGCGTGGCCCGGTACGCGCTGGTCCTGGCCGGCATCTTCACCGTCCTGGTCATCACCCTGAACATCGCCAACGTGCCGGTCGGGCAGCTGGTGCTGGGCGGCGCCGTCACCGGGGTGCTGCTCGGCATCGCCGCGCAGCAGTCGCTGGCCAACCTGTTCGCCGGGATGGTGCTGCTGTTCGCCCGGCCGTTCCGCGTCGGCGACCGGGTCCGGTTCCGCGCGGGCGCCCTGGCCGGGCTGCTCGACGGCACCGTGACCGACATCAGCATCGCCTACGTGCGCCTGGAGACGCCCGACGGCCTGGTCTTCGTGCCCAACTCCCAGGCCCTCGCGGCGTGCGTGGGGCCGCTCCCGCCGCCGGAGCCCGATCCTGAGCCTCCGGCGGCGGCCGGGCCAGCGCACCGCGACGCCGCGGCGGAGCCGAGCCCGGTGCCGGGCTCCGGCGCCGTTCCCCGGGACGGCGCCGCGCCCGGCCCGGGCACGGCATCCGGGGACGGCACGGCGCCCCCGGATGGCACGGCTTCCCGGGACGGGACGCCTTCCGGCAACGGCGCGGTGCCCCGCGACTAGCGGCTAGTGACTGGCGTCGTACTTCGAGATCACCTGGGCCGGGATCCGGCCCCGGTCACTCACCTGAATGCCGTTGCGCTTAGCCCAGGCGCGAATATCCGCGCTGCGCTGCCGGTGCGCGGCCGTCCGCCGCTTGGGCCGGCTGACCCGGCCGGTCACCCGGCGGGCCTTCTCCCGAAACCGCGTCAGTACCTCGTCGAACTTCTGGCTGTGCTTCTCGCATAGGTCGATCTCGTAGTCCCGGCCGTCGAGGCTGAACGCCCTGGTGAGCTGCTCGCCGTCCGGAATCTCTTTGGAGTCGTAGTCACACGCGAATGTGACCGAAACCTTCTGTGCCACTCCGGTATCCCCCTTCCCCCGCCGTCAATGTATCCCCATGAGCCTCAGCAGGGTAAACGTCAGCGCAGAAACGGCAGCCGGGCAATATCCGGGACACGCCAGGACGGGCAGCGCAGCCGGAGGGCCTGATCGGCCGGGCCGGCGGGGCGTATCGGCGGCGCCGGCCGGGCCCGGATCGGTCTCGCCGGGCGGGCTTATCGGGCGGGCCGGGCCGGTTCCGATCGGCCTCGCGGCCAGGCTTCTCGGCGGGGCCGGGCGGGTCCCGACCGGCCTCGGCGCCGGGCTTTTCGGCCGGCGCCGGGCCGGTCCCGACCGGCCTCGCGGGAGTGGTTATCGGCAGCGCCCGGAGGCCCGGATCGGCTCGGTCAGGCGGCCCGTGATCGGCCCGGTGGCGCCGGGCTGATCGGCGGGGATGCGCGGGGCGAATCGGCCGGGGCCGGGCCGGCCGGATGAGCGGGCCGGCCGGGCCCGGGAGTGGTCAGAGAGGTCGCACCGGCCCAGGTGAGGCCGGGCTCCGGCCATATCCTGGCCACGGTGACGGGGGCGCCGCAGCGTGCCTGCCGCACGGGGTCAGCGGCGGACGGGATCAGTAGCGGCCGCGGCGGGCCGGCGGGGCGCCGGGACCGGCCGCCGGTCCCCGCGGATCGGTGCTCTCGGCATCCGGGCCGCCCGCCGGTAACCGCGGGTCGGACCGGGGCGCCCGCGGGTCCGGGCGCCGGCGCGGCTCGCTCTCCGGCTGGCCGTCCCGGTCGTAGGCCCCGCCGCGGCTCCGGCCGCCCAGGCCCCGGCTCTCGCGGTGGCCGGCGTTGCCCGAGCCGGCCCTGTCGTGGCCGGCCCGGTCGTAGCCCGCGCTGTCGTAGCCGGCCCGGTCATACCCGGCCCGGTCATATCCGGAGGTGTCGTAGCCGGCCTGGTCGTAGCCCGCGCTGTCGTAGCCGCTCTCGCCGTGCCCGCTCGTGTCGTAGGGGCCGCTGCCATAGCTGCCGCCGCTGGCGCTGCCCGGATATCCGCCCGGCTCACCGTAGGCGCCGGATTCCGGATAGCGATCGGGCTCGCCGTATGCGGCCGGCCCCGGATAGCCACGCGGCTCCGGATAGCCCGGCTCGGCATAGCGGTCGGGCTCGGGATAGCCCGGCTCCGGATATCCGGCGCGCTCGGAGTAGCCGCCGCTCTCCGGATATTCAGAATCGGCCGCCGGATAGCCCGGGCCATCACGCGACGGATAGTCCGGGGCCGGATACTCACGGCCGGCCGGATACTCACGGCCGTGCGGATACGCGGGAGCCGCGGGATAGTCCGCGGCGTACTCGCTCTCGCGATACCCGGCTTTCTCCTCGCGCTGATATCCGAGTCCGAGCGGATCGGCCGGGTGAATATGCGGGTCCGCGGCCGGCCGGGGAGCGGCCGTCAGGCGGGCTGCCGCGCCCGGCTCGGGCCGGACCGGCTGCGGGTCGGGGAAGTCGGCCGCGTAGCTGCCGGTGCGCGGGCCGCTCAGGTAGCCGGCGCCGGCCGCGTCCTCGGCCGGGCGGCCGCGCCGTCCGGAGCGGCCCCGGGGCTCGCGGTCGCCGTCCCCGCGGTCGCTGTCCCGGCGCGCTCCCCCGCGCCGGTCATCAGCCAGCCCGTCGCTGTCCGGCCGGTCGCTGCCGAGCGGGTCGGCGCCCAGCGGGCCGCTGCCCAGCGCGTCACTGTCGCGCCGCTCGCCGTCCCGGGCGCGGGTGCCGCGCGCGGGCGCGTCCCACGGCGACTGCCCCGAGGGCGAGACGCCGGACGGCGGCAGCCCGGGCTGCGCGCCGCCGGGCTGGGTGCGGCCGAGCTGGGACACCCCGGGCTGGGACATTCCGGGCTGGGACATTCCGGGCCGGGACCCGCCCGGCTGGGGAACGCCGTACTCGGGCGTCTCGTACTCAGGCGGCTCGAACCGGGGCGCCTCGGCGGGCTGGAGACCGGGCGGTTCCGCGGCCGGGTCCGGCCCGCGGCGCAGCGTGCTGACCATCCGGTCGAGTTCGTCCACCGGGAGCCGGAAGGTGCCCGAGCACCGGCCGCCCTGCCAGATGCTGAAGACGGCCACGCCGGTGTCGCCGTACCAGCTCAGCCTCATACTGCGGGAATCGCCCCTGACGTCGAAAAAGACCTCACCGAGGCGGGGCAGGGGAGCAGCGTCGAACGACGGCATGGCGTCTATGGTGACCCCCGGGCATCGGCCTTGTCCAGTTAGTGGTCACATGCTGTGACACGCGCCACGGTTAACGGCCGGGCAAATTAGCCATCCTGCCTGCGCGATACCCGCGCCAGATGGCATGATTATCAAGCGGCTCGGACCTTACGCCCCTGTGGAAGCACGGTGGTCGTTAGCACTGAGCGAGTGGCACTGAGCGAGGTCATCGCCGCGATCCACGTAGGGAACACCACAGCTTTGCCATGCGTTGTGTGATGCGACGGGGCGAAATGCCTCTTCGCACGAGTAACTGTGCGCCGGGGCGCCCTGCGCTCCGGCACCGACACTCCGCCTGGCAGCAATGTACACGCGAACTGGTTGAGGAGAGTAAATCATGTCTGAGGTACGTCGTCAGGCCGCCCTGATGCAACGGCCGAACTGGGGCTGGCAGGATGACGCCGCGTGCCGCGGTCGTGATGTCGTGCTGTTCTTCGGCCCGGATGGCGAGCGCCAGCCCGAGCGAGATGTCCGGGAGCGGCAGGCCAAGGCCGTTTGCGCCGCCTGCCCGGTTCGTTCGGAGTGCCTGGGCTACGCGCTGAGCCGGCCGGAGAAGTACGGCACCTGGGGCGGGCTGAACGAGGACGAGCGGTCCTCGGAGCGCCGCCGCCGGATGCGCCGCGCCAACGCCGCCTGAGCCGGCGCGGCCTGAGCCGCGCGAGAGCCGGCCCGCACCCCTGGTGCGGGCCGGCTCTCGCCGTTTCCGGGGCCCGCGGTTCCGGGCTCAGGCGGTCCGCGATTCTGTCCGGGCCGGGGCGGTAGAACCCGGGCGGGCTGGGCATGTGACGGACGTGGTGTGCCTGCCCTGCCGGAAGCGCCGGCACGAGGACTGCCCCGGGGGCAGCTGGTGCGACTGCCAGCACCTGCCGCCCGACCGGCCCGCGGAGCCTCCGCAGGGCTGGATCCGCCGCGGCTGACGTGCGCGGACGGCCGGGCAGGAATAGGCTCGGCGTTCAGCTAGTTCTGCGACAGAGACGAGAACTGACCCCGCTGCCCAGGGAGTGAGGCCGTGAAAGCTGCGATGGAGAAGGTAGCCGCGCACGCTGCGCAGTCGCTAGCCGGAGCCCCGGCGCAGGAAGTGATCGGATGGGCGGCCGAGACCTTCGGGTCGCGGCTCTGCATCACGTCCTCGATGACCGACGCCGTGATCATCCACCTGGCCTCACGGCAGGTGCCCGGCATTGACGTGCTGTTCCTGGACACGGGCTATCACTTCCCGGAGACGATCGGCACCCGCGACGCCGTCTCGGCCGTGTACCCGGTGAACGTGGTGAATGTCACTCCGCCGACGACGGTGGCCGAGCAGGACGCCGGCCTCGGTCCCCGGCTCTACAGCCGCAACCCGGACCTGTGCTGCTACCTGCGCAAGGTCGTCCCGCTCGAGCAGGCCCTCGGCCCCTACGACGCCTGGATCACCGGGGTCCGCCGCGACGAGACCGACGCCCGCAGCGACACCAGCGTGGTCAGCTGGGACCCGCAGCGCGAGATGGTCAAGGTCAACCCGATCGTCGAGTGGTCACAGCAGGACGTCGACGACTACATCGCCGAGAACGGCGTGCTGGTCAACCCGCTGGTCGATGACGGCTACCCGTCGATCGGCTGCCGTACCTGCACGGTCAAGGTGGCCGACGGCGCCGACCCGCGCAGCGGCCGCTGGGCCGGGACGGCCAAGACCGAGTGCGGGATTCACATCTGAGCCTCCGGGCCGCGACCCATGAGGTCCGGAACCAGGTTCCGCCGCTCGCTGGATATGACGTAGCCGACGATGCCGCGCTGCTCGCGGCCCTGGCCCGGCACGGCGCGGGCTGGGCGGCCGACGAGCTGCACGAGCTCGGGACGCTGGCCGGCGCGGCCGCGACCCAGGAGCGGGCCCGGCTGGCCAACGCCTGCCCGCCGGTGCTGGCCGCCTACGACGCGCGCGGCAACCGGATCGACGAGGTCCAGTTCCATCCGGCCTGGCACGAGCTCATGAGCACCGCCGTCGGGCACGGCCTCCACGCCGCGCCGTGGGCCGACACCAGGCCCGGCGCGCACGTGGCGCGGGCGGCCAAGTTCTTCGTCTGGACCCAGGCCGAGGCGGGACACGGCTGCCCGGTCTCGATGACCTACGCCAGCGTGCCCGCGCTGCGGCACCAGCCCGCGCTGGCCGCCCGGTTCGAAGGGCGGCTGGCCGCGGCGGCCTACCAGCCGGGCCTGGAGGTCCCGGACGGCAAGGCCGGGCTGCTGGCCGGCATGGGCATGACCGAGAAGCAGGGCGGCTCGGACGTGCGGGCCAACACCACCCGCGCGACGCCGCTGGCGGAGCCGGGCAGCTACCTGCTCACCGGCCACAAGTGGTTCTGCTCGGCGCCCATGTGCGACCTGTTCCTGGTCCTGGCCCAGGCACCGGAGGGCCTGTCCTGCTTCCTGCTGCCGCGGGTGCTGCCCGACGGCAGCCGGAACGCGCTGCGCATCGAGCGGCTGAAGGACAAGCTGGGGAACCGGTCGAACGCCTCGGCCGAGGTCGAGTACGACGGGGCCCTGGCCTGGCTGGTCGGCGAGCCGGGCCGCGGCATCGCGACCATCATCGAGATGGTCACGGCCACGCGGCTGGACTGCGTGCTGGGCAGCGCCGCGCAGGCCCGCCTGGCCTGCGTCACGGCCGCGCACTACGTCTCGGTCCGCCGCGCGTTCGGCGCGCCGCTGATCGACCATCCGGCCATGACCGCGGTGATCGCCGACCTGACCCTGGAGTCGGAGGCCGCGACCGCGCTGGCGCTGCGGCTGGCCGGGGCGGCCGACGCCGCGGCGCGGGGCGACCGCGCGGAGGCGGAGTTCCTCCGGCTGGCCCTGCCGGCGGCCAAGTTCTGGGTGTGCAAGCGGGTCCCGGCGGTCGCCGCCGAGGCGCTGGAGTGCCTGGGCGGGAACGGCTACGTCGAGGACTCGGGGCTGCCTCGGCTGTACCGCGACGCGCCGCTGAACTCCGTCTGGGAGGGCTCGGGGAACATTACCGCCCTGGACGTGCTCCGGGCGCTGGCCCGCGCGCCGCAGGCGGCTGACTGCGTCCTGGCCGAGATCGACGCCGCCGCCGGCGCCGACCGGCGGCTGGACGCCGCCGCCGCCCGGCTGCGCGGCGAGCTGGCCGCCGCCGCGGCGGCGGGGCCGGCCGCGGGCCACCTGGCCCGCCGGCTGGCCGGGCTGCTGGTGATCGTCCTGCAGGGCGCGCTGCTGGCCCGCTTCGCCCCGGCGGCGGTGGCGGACGCCTTCTGCGCGTCGCGGCTCGACCCGGCCGCGGGCGGCCTCGGGCCGGGCGCCCCGTTCGGCACGCTGCCCGGCGGCCTGGCGCTGCCGGCCATCCTGCGTCGATCAGCAGTCCGCGCCCCCGGATAGGGTCTGCGGATGCAACTGTGGCCGGGAACCGCCTACCCGCTCGGCGCTACCTGGGACGGATCGGGGACGAACTTCGCCCTGTTCTCCGAGGTCGCCGAGCGGGTCGAGCTCTGCCTGTTCGACGAGGGGGCCGCCGAGACCAGGGTCGAGCTGGCCGAGGTCGACGGCTTCGTGTGGCACTGCTACCTGCCGGGCATCGGGCCCGGCCAGCGCTACGGCTACCGCGTGCACGGCCCCTACGACCCGGCCCGGGGCCACCGCTGCAACGCGGCCAAGCTGCTGCTGGATCCCTACGGCAAGGCGGTCGAGGGCGGCCTGGACTGGAACCCGGCGCTGTTCTCCGGCCGGCCCGGTGACCCGTCCTTCGCCCGTGACAGCGCGCCGTTCATGCCGCGCAACGTCGTGATCAACCCGTACTTCGACTGGGCCGACGACCGGCCGCCGCATACCCCCTATCACGAGACGCTGATCTACGAGGCGCACGTGCGGGGCCTGACCCTGCGCCACCCCGAGGTACCGCCGGAGCTGCGCGGCAGCTACGCGGGCCTGGGCTCGCCGCCGGTCATCGATCACCTGGCCCGGCTCGGCGCGACGGCCATCGAGCTGATGCCGGTGCACCAGTTCGTGCCCGAGCAGCGGCTGGTGGAGCGCGGGCTGACGAACTACTGGGGCTACAACACGATCGGCTTCTTCGCGCCGCACAACGCCTACTCCGCGGCCGCCGAGCCGCACGGCCAGGTGGCCGAGTTCAAGTCGATGGTCCGGGCGCTGCACGAGGCCGGCATCGAGGTGATCCTCGACGTCGTCTACAACCACACGGCCGAGGGCGGCGCGCCGGGACCGACGCTGTCATTCCGCGGCATCGACAATGCGGCCTACTACCAGCTGGCCCACGACGACCCGGCCCGCTACCTGGATTACACCGGGTGCGGGAACAGCCTGAACGTCCGGCACCCGCACGCGCTGCAGCTGATCATGGACTCGCTGCGCTACTGGGTGACCGAGATGCACGTCGACGGCTTCCGGTTCGACCTGGCGTCCGCGCTGGCCCGCGAGCTGCTGCAGGTCGACCGGCTGGCCACGTTCTTCGAGCTGGTCCAGCAGGACCCGGTCGTGTCCCAGGTGAAGCTGATCGCCGAGCCGTGGGACGTCGGCGAGGGCGGCTACCAGGTCGGCAAGTTCCCGCCGCTGTGGAGTGAGTGGAACGGCAAGTACCGGGACACGGTCCGGGACTTCTGGCGCGGCGTGCCCGGCACGCTGCCGGAGTTCGCCTCGCGGCTGACCGGGTCCAGCGACCTGTACGAGACCAGCGCCCGGCGCCCGGTGGCCTCGGTCAACTTCGTCACCTGCCATGACGGCTTCACGATGGCCGACCTGGTCAGCTACAACGACAAGCACAACGAGGCCAACGGGGAGCGCAACGCCGACGGGACCGACGACAACCGGTCCTGGAACTGCGGGGCCGAGGGCCCGACCGGCGACCCGGCCATCACCACGCTGCGGGCCCGGCAGGTCCGGAACTTCCTGGTCACGCTGTTCTTCTCGCAGGGCGTGCCGATGCTGACGGCCGGCGACGAGCTGGGCCGGACCCAGCGCGGCAACAACAACGCCTACTGCCAGGACAACGAGGTCTCCTGGATGGACTGGGGGCTGCTGGCGCAGCACGAGGACCTGCTGGACTTCACCCGGGCGCTGGCCGACCTGCGGCGCGCGCACCCGGTGTTCCGGCGCCGGCGCTTCTTCAGCGGCGAGCCCGCCGCGGCCGGCGGGCTGCGCGACCTCATCTGGCTGGCCCCGTCCGGGGAGCCGATGGGCGACGGCGACTGGGGCAACAGCCAGCTCAAGTCGGTCGGGGTCTTCCTCAACGGCGGCGCCATCACCGAGCCCGGCCCGCGCGGCGACCCGCTGCTCGACCAGAGCTTCCTGCTGCTGTTCAACGCCCGGCCCGAGCCGGTGACCTTCCGGCTTCCCGGCCCGGCCTACGCGGCCTCCTGGGAGCCGGTGGCGGACACTGCCACGGGCCAGGGCAGCCTGCCCGGCGCCGGGCTGGACGGGCTGACGAGCGTGGCCGCCGAGACGGCGGTCGACGTGGCCCCCCGCGCGGTCATCGTCCTGCGCGCGCTCAGCGCCGCCGGGTAGCTCATGCCGGCCGGGGCGCGGCGGCCGGGGTGTGGGCGGCCGGCTCGGCAGCTGCGGGGCTGGGCGCGCCGGCCGGGTCGGGGCTTGACGCCGCACCCGGCGACCCCGGACCATGATCGCGGGAGGATTACTCACCTTATGATGTGAGCAATCCTCCCTCGATCATGGGCTGCGGCCCGGCCCCCGCCACGCCCGTCCCGCTGGCCCCGGGAGCAGCGGGTGGGCGCGCGGGGGCACCGGGCCGGGGCACCGGGACCGCCGGACCCGGCCGCTGGCCCCCCGGCCGCTGGCCCGCGGGACCCGGCCACTGGGCCGCCGGCCCGGTCACCGGCCCCGGGTGGCGAGGGTCGAGGCGATCAGGACCAGGGCGAAGGTGGTCAGGCCCACCATCCCGTGCATGGCGACGATCCGGGCCGGGAAATGCTGCTCAGCGCCCCGCGCGTGCCTGCCGCCGCGGCCGACCAGCCAGCGGGTCAGCATGACGAAGCCCAGCATCGCCGACGCGCTCAGGACGCCGAAGCCGCACCAGGCGTACAGCAGCCGGTGAGTCAGCATGAACCCGATCCAGAAGGTCAGGCCGGCCGTGGCCAGCACCGGGTGGGCGAAGATCAGCGCGGCCGGGAAGACGGTGATCCGGGTCGACTGCTGGCGCGGGCCGCCGTGCGAGAGCCAGACGCCCAGCAGGTATAAGCCGAAGCAGGCCGTGCCCGCCCAGATGACCAGGGCGATGATGTCCACCCGCAGTGCCTCGCTCCCCGCTCGCCCCGGGCCTCGGGCCGGGCTCGCCTGATGGCGGTGCCGCATCGCTTCTTGCACATCGCTTCTTGCACATCACGCCTTGCTCCATCCTGCCCTGATTTCCGGTGCGGTGCCATGCAATCCCACGCCAGCACGGCACTAATCGGCCTGCGAGGCTGCTATCAGCCCGCAGGACTGCTCAGCAGCCCCGGGCGTCACAGCGGACGGGGACACGCTGCCCTCCTGCCGGGCGAGCCCGCCGGGATCTGGTTCACTTGCTGACCGTGCGACAGATCTACCCCGCGCCCGGGCCGGAGGTGACGCCCGGCGAGGCCGGCGGCCGGCCCGAGGCGGCCGACCTGCTGGCCGGCCTGTACGCCTACCCGCCCGGCATCGGCCCGGACCGGCCGTGGGTCCGGGCCAGCATGATCGCCAGCGCCGACGGCGCGGCGGAGCTCAACGGGCTGTCCGGCGCCCTCGGCGGCGCGGCGGACCGGCTGCTGCTGCAGGTCCAGCGCTGCCTGTCGGACGTGATCCTGGTCGGCGCGGGCACCGCCCGGGCGGAGAAATACCGGCCGGCCCGCCCGTCGCCCGGGCTGGCGGCGCTGCGCCAGGGCCGCCCGCCGACCCCGCCCATCGCCGTGGTCAGCGCCAGCCTGGACCTCGACCCGGAGGCACCGCTGCTGGCCGCGGCACCGCCCGATGCGCGGACGATCGTGCTGACCACCGAGGCCGCGCCGGCCGCGCGGCGGGCGGCGGTCGCCCGGCACGCGCAGGTGATCGTGGCCGGGACCGACCGGGTCACCGCCAGCCAGGCGGTGTGCGCGCTGGCCTGGCTCGGGCACGCCCGGATCCTGAGCGAGGGCGGCCCCGGCCTGCTGGCCCAGATCGCCGCGGCCAAGCGGCTCGACGAGCTGTGCCTGACCATCAGCCCGGTGCTGGCCGGCGGGCCGGCCCGCCGGATCCTGGCCGGCGGCCCGGCCGGGGACCTGGCGCCCGGCCTGCCGCAGGAGCTGCGGCTGGCCCACGTGCTGGCCGACGGCGCCTACCTGTTCTGCCGGTACGTCCGGCCCGCGACCTGACCGGCCTGACCGACCTGAGACACCTGAGACACCTGACCGGCCTGAGCGACCCGAAGACCCGAGAGACCTGACCGACCTGAGAGGACCCGGCATGGCACTGCACGCCAGGGGGGCCGAGCCGCGCGCGGCGGAGGACCTCGACATCAACCCGATGTACGTGCGGGCCGACCACGAAGTCCCGCGGTACCGGATGCCGGCCGGGGAGATGCTGCCCTCGACCGCGCTGCAGGTGGTGCGGGACGAGCTGATCCTGGACGGCAACGCGCGGCTGAACCTGGCCACGTTCGTCACGACCTGGATGGAGCCGGAGGCCGAGCGGCTGATGGCCGAGTGCTTCAGCAAGAACATGATCGACAAGGACGAGTACCCGCAGACGGCCGAGCTGGAGCGGCGCTGCGTGAGCATGCTCGCCCAGCTGTGGCACGCCGACGCCGGCACGCCCACGGGCTGCTCGACCACCGGGTCCAGCGAGGCGTGCATGCTGGGCGGGATGGCGCTGCTGTGGCGGTGGCGGGCGGCCGGGGGCACCGGGCGGCCCAACCTGGTCATGGGGGCCAACTGCCAGGTGTGCTGGGACAAGTTCTGCCGGTACTGGCAGGTCGAGCCCCGGCTGGTCCCGATGGAGCCCGGCCGGCTGCACCTGACCGGCCCCGAGGCGGCCGCGCGGTGCGACGCGAACACCATCGGGGTGGTCGCGATCCTGGGCTCCACGATGGACGGCAGCTACGAGCCGGTCGCCGAGATCAGCGCCGCCCTCGACCAGGTGGCGGCCGGGTCCGGCCCCGACATCCCGATCCACGTGGACGGCGCCTCGGGGGGGTTCGTGGCCCCGTTCATCCAGCCCAGCCTGGAATGGGACTTCCGGCTGCCGCGGGTGGCCTCGATCAACGCCTCGGGCCACAAGTACGGCCTGGTCTACCCGGGCGTGGGCTGGATCCTGTGGCGGGACGCCGCGGCGCTGCCGGAGGACCTGATCTTCAAGGTGAACTACCTGGGCGGCGAGATGCCGACCTTCGCGCTGAACTTCTCCCGGCCCGGCAGCAACGTCGCCGCCCAGTACTACAACTTCCTGCGGCTGGGCTTCGAGGGCTACCGGAAGGTTCAGCAGGCCTGCCAGGACACCGCCATGCACCTGGCCCGCGAGATCGCCGCGATGGAGCCGTTCGAGCTGCTGTCCGACGGCAGCGAGCTGCCCGTGCTGGCCTTCCAGCTGCGCTCGCCGCGCAGCTATAGCGTCTTCGACGTGTCCGAGCGCCTGCGGCAGCGCGGCTGGCTGGTGCCCGCCTACACCTTCCCGGCCAACATGCAGGACACGGCGGTGATCCGGCTGGTGATCCGCAACGGGTTCAGCGCCGACCTGGCCGACCTGCTCCTGGCCGAGCTCACGACCCAGGTGGATGCGCTCGAGAAGGCGAACGCTGCGCCGATTCCCCTGTTCCCGGGGAAGCAGCGCAGCGGATTCGCCCACTGAGGGTGGCCGGGCGGCGTGCCCGGCCTGCCGCTAGGCGCCCTTGCGCAGGCGCTCCAGGGCCTCGGCGAGGATGGCGGCGCCGTCGGTGTCGTTGCGCCGCTCCTTCACGTAGGCCAGGTGCGTCTTGTACGGCTCGGCGTGGGGCGGGGCCGGCGGGTTGGCCTCGTCCTGGCCGGCCGGCAGCCCGCACCGCGGGCAGTCCCACAGGTCGGGGATTGCCGCGTCGCTGGCAAAGCTGGGAACGGTCTCGTGCTTGCTGGCGCACCAGAAGGAGATCCGCACCCGCGGTGCCGCCTCGCCTCGCTCCGCCTCACCCATCGGCCCAGCGCCAACACGGCTGCCGCGGATGGCGTTGCCACTACTCACTGCTCACCCCTTGCCTCAAGACGCCAGCCGCGAGAAGCGGCGGCCGGTTGCCCTACCGTCAGCGATTCAACAGGAGCCCGAGCGCGACGATGCACACGAACCACAGCACGCCGCAGAAGACCGTGATCCGGTCCAGGTTGCGCTCGACCACCGATGACGAGCCCAGCGACGACGAGATTCCGCCGCCGAAAAGGTCGGACAGCCCGCCGCCCTTGCCCTTGTGGAGCAGCACCAGGACCACCATGAGCAAGCTCGTGATGATCAAGACAATAGAAATCGCGATGGTCACTGCTGTTTCTCGTCTCTCCTGGGGCTGCCGGTCAGGAAACCGCGGTTAGCTCACGATACCGGCAGATCCTGACGAAATCGCCGGCATCCAGGCTGGCCCCGCCGACCAGCGCCCCGTCGATGTCTGGCTGAGCCATGATCGCGGGCATGTTATCGGGCTTCACTGACCCGCCATACAGAATACGCACACTGCCGGCCACTTCGCCGCCGTGAACGGCGGAAATGCGGTCTCGGATAGCGCCGCACACCTCCTGCGCGTCCTCCGGCGTGGCGACCTTGCCCGTCCCGATGGCCCAAACCGGCTCATAGGCCACCACCAGCCCGGCCACCGCGGGACCGGCCAGCCCGTCCAGGCCGCCGTCCAGCTGGCTCATGCAGTGCACGAGCTGGCCGCCGTCCTCGCGCACGGCGAGCGGCTCCCCGACGCACAGGATGGGCGTGATCTCGGCCCGCAGGGCGGCCTTGACCTTGGCGCCGACCAGCGCGTCGTCCTCGTGGTGGTACTGGCGCCGCTCGGAGTGGCCGGCCAGCACGTACTGGCAGCCGAGCTTGGCCAGCATCCGGCCCGAGATATCGCCCGTGTAAGCGCCGTCATCATGCGGCGACAGGTCCTGGGCACCGTGGCTGAGCTGCAGCTTGTCGCCCTCGATCAGGGTCTGAACGCTGCGCAGGGCGGTGAACGGCGGCAGCACGGCCACGTCGGCGGCGGCGAAGTCCCGGGCGTTCAGCGCGAAGGCCAGCTTCTGGGTCAGCGCCAGCGCCTCGAAGTGGTTGTTGTGCATCTTCCAGTTGCCGGCGACCAGCGGCTTGCGGCCCTTCGGGGCGGCGCTCACGCCGCGCCCAGGGCGGACAGGCCGGGCAGCGTGCTGCCCTCCAGGTACTCCAGGCTGGCGCCGCCCCCGGTGGAGATGTGGCTGAACGCGTCCTCCGGGATGCCGAGCTTGCGCACGGCGGCCGCGGAGTCCCCGCCGCCGACCACGGTCAGCCCCGGCAGCGCGGCGATGGCCGTGCCGACCGCCAGGGTGCCCGCGGCGAAGGCCGGGAACTCGAACACCCCGACCGGGCCGTTCCAGAACACCGTCGCCGCGTCGGCCAGCTTGCGGGCGAACAGCTCGCGGGTGGCCGGGCCGATGTCCACGCCCTCGTGGTCCGCGGGGAACGCCGTGACGTCGAACACGTGATGCTCGGCGTCGGGGGCGAACTTGGCCGCGCCGACGAGGTCGACCGGCAGCACGATCTCCACGCCCTGCTGCGCCGCCCGGGCCAGCACCCGCGACACCTCGCCGACCTTGTCGGCCTCCAGTAGCGAGCGCCCCATCTCGTGGCCCTGCGCGGTCAGGAACGTGTAGGACATCCCGCCGCCGATGAGCAGCCGGTCGGCCTTGCCCAGCAGGCTGTCGATCACGCCCAGCTTGTCCGAGGGCTTGGCGCCGCCGAGCACCACGACGTAAGGCCGCTCCGGCGTGTCGGTGAGCTGCCGCAGCACCGCGACCTCGGCCAGGACCAGGTCGCCCGCGGCGGACGGGAGCAGCCTCGGCACGTCGTAGACGCTGGCGTGCTTGCGGTGCAGGGCGCCGAAGCCGTCGCCGACGTACAGCTGGGCCAGGGCGGCCAGCCGGGCCGCCAGCTCGCCGCGCTCGGCGTCGTCCTTGCTGGTCTCGGCGGGCTCGAACCGGACGTTCTCCAGCAGCGCGACGTCGCCGTCGGCCAGCCCGGCGGCCAGCGCCGCGGCGGACTCGCCGGCCACGTCGGCGGCCAGCGGGACGTCCCGGCCCAGCAGCTCGCCGAGCCGCCGGGCCACCGGCGCCAGCGACGGGCCGCCCGCCGCCCGCTCGTCGTAGCCAGCGCCCCCGGGACGGCCCAGATGGGCCGCGATCAGGACCCGCGCGCCGCGCCCGGCCAGCTTGGCGATGGTCGGCAGGCTGGCCCGGATGCGGCCGTCGTCGGTGATCGAGCTGCCGTCGAGCGGCACGTTCAGGTCGGCCCGCAGCAGCACGGTGGCGCCGCGGACGTCCAGGTCGTCCAGGCTCCTCATGGCCATCGGCGGGTCAGCGCGCTGTCAGGGCCGAGCCGACCAGGGCAGTGAGGTCCGCGAGCCGATTGGAGTAGCCCCACTCGTTGTCATACCAGCCGAGGACCTTCACCTGGTCGCCCGAGGCCATGGTGAGCAGCGAGTCGAAGGTGCAGGAGTACGGGGTGCCGACGATGTCGGAGGACACGATCGGGTCGGCCGTGTAGTGCAGGTAGCCCTTGAGCGGGCCGTCGGCCGCCGCCCGGTAGGCCGCGTTGACCTCGTCCCTGGTGACCTCGCGGTCGAGCTGGACGACGAGGTCGGTGATCGAGCCGTCCATCACCGGCACCCGCATGGCCATCCCGTCGAACTTGCCCGCGAGCTCGGGCAGGACCAGGGCCGTGGCCTTGGCCGCGCCGCTGGTGGTCGGGATGATGTTCTGCGCGGCGGCCCGGGCCCGGCGCAGGTCCTTGTGCGGGAAGTCCAGGATGACCTGGTCGTTGGTGTACGCATGGACCGTGGTCATCAGGCCGCGCTGCACGCCGAAGCTGTCGTGCAGCACCTTGGCCATCGGGGCGACGCAGTTGGTCGTGCACGAGGCGTTGGAGATGATGTCATGGGCGGCGGGGTCGTACTTGTCGTCGTTGACGCCCATCACGATGGTGATGTCCTCGCCCGTCGCCGGCGCCGAGATGATCACCTTGCGGGCGCCCGCGTCCAGGTGCTTGCGGGCGTCGGCGGCCTTGGTGAACCGCCCCGTCGACTCGATCACGACGTCCACGCCGAGCTCGCCCCACGGCAGCTCCGACGGCTCGCGCACGGCCAGCATCCGGATCTCGTGCGAGCCGGCCCGGATGACGTCCGCGTCGGAGCTGACCTCCAGGTCCAGGGTCCCCAGCAGCGTGTCGTACTTGAGCAGGTGGGCGCAGGTCGCGACGTCACCCAGGTCGTTGGCCGCCACGATCTCGATATCAGCGGAGCCGGCGTGCACCGCCCGCCAGAAATTCCGCCCGATCCGGCCGAAACCGTTAATGCCCACGCGGACAGTCACTGCAGTTTCTCCTCGTAGCTCGCGGTGGCGGGCCGTGACTGCCGGCCCGCAGCACAGGGTATCGGACCCTGGTCAGGGGACGAGCATGTCCGGCGTCAGGGTCGCCTCGGTGTTGGGCACGCCCAGCTCGACCGCCCGGCGGTCGGCCAGCGCCAGCAGCCGCCGGATCCGGCCGGCGATGGCGTCCTTGGTCAGGGCCGGCTCGGCCAGCTGGCCGAGCTCCTCCAGGCTCGCCTGGCGGTGCTTGATGCGCAGCTCGCCCGCCACGATCAGGTGCTCGGGCGCGTCGGTGCCGAGGATCTCCAGCGCCCGCTCGACCCGCGCGCCGGCCGCTACCGCGGCCCGGGCGCTGCGCCGCAGGTTGGCGTCGTCGAAGTTAGCCAGCCGGTTGGCGGTGGCCCGGACCTCGCGGCGCATCCGCCGCTCCTCCCACGCCAGCACGCTGTCGTGGGCGCCGAGCCGGGTCAGCAGCGCGCTGATGGCGTCGCCGTCCCGGACCACCACCCGGTCCACCCCGCGCACGTCCCGGGCCTTGGCGTGGATCTTCAGGCGGCGGGCCGCGCCGACCATGGCCAGCGCGGTCTCCGGGCCGGGGCAGGTGACCTCCAGCGACATCGACCGGCCGGGCTCGGTCAGGCAGCCGTGGGCCAGGAACGCGCCGCGCCAGGCCGCCTCGCAGTCACACGCGGTCCCGGACACGACCTGGCGGGGCAGGCCCCGGACCGGCCGGCCGTTGGTGTCGACCAGGCCGGTCTGCCGGGCCAGGCTGTCGCCGTCCTTCGAGACCCGGACCACGTACCGGTTGCCCTTGCGCAGGCCGCCGGGCGCGACCACGATCAGCTCCGAGGAGTGGCCGAACACCTCGGCGATGTCCTTGCGCAGGCGCCGCGCGGCCACCCCGGTGTCCAGCTCCGCCTCGATGACGATCCGGCCGGCGGCCAGGTGCAGCCCGCCGGCGAAGCGCAGCAGCGTCGATACCTCCGCCTTACGGCAGCACGGCTTCAGCACGGTCACGCGACTGAGCTCGTCTTTCACCAGGCTGGTCAGCGCCATGGGCCTCACTCCCCCTCAAAGATCTGCGCGAACGCGCCCGCCAGCCGCCGCGGATCATGACGCGCCGACCCGTCCCCCATGGCCAGGTCGGCCAGCTCGAGTCGGCCGCCGAGCAGTCCGGCCGCCTTCTCCAGCTCCGCCGTCGTGCCCGCTACCGCGGCGGTATCCGCGAGCACTACGTCTACGGCCAGCTCCGGCGCATGGCTGGCCAGTACTTCCAGGTGCCGCGCGGGCGAGAAGCCCTCGGTCTCCCCCGGCTGCGGGGCCAGGTTCAGCACGACGATCCGCCTCGCAGTAGTGCGCAGGAGGGCCTGCGCCAGGTCGGGCACCAGCAGGTGCGGGAGCACGCTGGTGAACCACGAGCCCGGCCCGAGCACCACCCAGTCCGCCTCGCCGACCGCCTGCACCGCCTCCGGGCAGGCCGGCGGATCCGCGGGCACCAGTGACATCGACCGTACCCGCCCGGGCGTGGTCGCGCAGGCGACCTGGCCGCGAACCACGCTGATCGCGTCCGGGCTGGCCGGATCTGCCCCCTCTACCTCCGCCTCCAGGTCCAGCGGCACCGACGACATGGGCAGCACCCGGCCGTGCGCGCCGAGGAGCCGGGCCACCCAGTCCAGGCCCTGGACGGAGTCGCCGAGCAGCTCCCACAGGCCCACGATCAGGACATTGCCGACCGCGTGACCGCCGAGGTCGGCGTCCCCGGTGAACCGGTGCTGGATGACCCGGCTCCAGGTGGTGCCCCAGGCGTCGTCGCCGCACAGCGCGGCCAGGGCCATCCGCAGGTCACCCGGCGGCAGCACGCCGAACTCGCGGCGCAGGCGGCCGCTGGAGCCGCCGTCGTCGGCCACGGTGACGACGGCGGTCAGGTCCCGGGTCACCCGCCGCAGCGCTGACAGCGAGGAATACAGCCCGTGCCCGCCGCCGAGGGCCACCACCCGCTTGCTGACCGCTCGCATCCGCTTACTCGCGCCCGAGGTCCCGGTGGGTCACCTGGATGCCCGGCCACGAGCCCGCCAGCCGGGCCGCGATCTCCTCGGAGATGGCCACGCTGCGGTGCTTGCCGCCGGTGCAGCCGACGGCCAGGACGACGAAGTGGCGGCCCGTCCGGTCGTACCCGGCCAGCGCGACCCGCACCGCGGCCACGTACGCGTCGAGGAACTCGGCCGCGCCGCCCTGCCCGAGCACGTAGTCGCGGACCTGGCGATCCTGGCCGGTCAGCGGGGCGAGCTCGGGAATCCAGTGCGGGTTGGGCAGGAACCGGCAGTCGGCGACCATGTCGGCGTCCACGGGCAGGCCGTACTTGAAGCCGAACGAGATCACCGTGAGCCGCAGCCCGGCCTCGCCCTCCCCGGCGAAGGCATCCTGCATCCGCGCCCGGAGCTCGTGCACGTTCAGCGCCGAGGTGTCCAGGATCAGGTCCGCCTCGGCCCGCAGCGGCGCGAGCAGCTCGCGCTCGGCGGCGATGCCGTCCACCACCCGGCCGCCCTCCTGCAGGGGGTGCGGCCGCCGCACGCTGTCGAACCGGCGGACCAGGGTATCGTCCCCGGCCTCCAGGAACACGGTGTAGGGCCGGACCCCGCGGGCGTGCAGGTCGCTGATGGCCGACTTGAGGTCGGTGGAGAAGGCGCGGCTGCGCACGTCCACCACCGCGGCCAGCCGGGGGACCCCGCCCTTGGCCCGGCGGGCCAGGTCGGCCATGGTCGGCAGCAGGTCAGCCGGGATGTTGTCGGCCACGAACCAGTCCAGGTCCTCCAGCGACTTGGCCGCCGTGCTGCGGCCGGCGCCGGACAGGCCGGTGATGATGACGATCTCCGGAGCCGAGACGACGGCCTCCGCAGGCACGTCGTCCGCGGTCATGGGCGGTCCCCGTTGCTCATGTCGTGTCCCCCGATGGATGCTGTGTGCCCCCCGCAGCCGCGTGCAGGGCTGCGTGGACGGACTCCGCGGTCCGCTGGCCGAAGCCGGGCAGGGCCGCGATCTCGCCGACGGACGCGGCCCGCAGCTTGCGGACCGAGCCGAAGTGCCGCAGCAGCGTAGCCCGCCGGGCCTGGCCCAGGCCCGGCACCCCGTCCAGCTCGCTGACGGTCAGCGCGGCCGACCGCTTCTTGCGGTGATATGTGATGGCGAACCGGTGCGCCTCGTCCCGGACGCGCTGCAGCAGGTACAGGCCCTCGCTGGTGCGCGGCAGGATCACCGGGCTGTCGTCGCCGGGCAGCCACACCTCCTCCAGCCGCTTGGCCAGCCCGCAGACGGCCACGTCGACGACGCCGACCTCCTCCAGGGCCTGCACCGCCGCGGCCACCTGGGCCGGCCCGCCGTCGATGACCAGCAGCCCCGGCGGGTAGGCGAACTTGCGCCGCTGGGGCTCGTCGTCCAGCGGGTCCGCCCCGGGATCGGCGCTGGTCAGATCACCGCCGACGGGCTCCCCGGTCTCCTGCTGGTAGCGACGGAACCGGCGGGTGATGACCTCGTGGATGGACGCCACGTCGTCGGTGCCGTCCAGGCCCTTGATCGCGAACCGGCGGTACTCCGACTTGCGGGCCAGCCCGTCCTCGAACACCACCATCGAGGCGACGACGTGCGTGCCCTGCAGGTTGGAGATGTCGTAGCTCTCGATCCGCAGCGGCGCGTCGTCGAGGCCGAGCGCCTCCTGGATCTCGGCCAGCGCGCGGCTGCGGGTGGTCAGGTCGCTGGCCCGCCGGGTCTTGTGCAGCATCAGCGACTCGGCCGCGTTCCGGGCCACGGTCTCCAGCAGCGCCTTCTTGTCGCCGCGCTGCGGGACGCGCAGGCTGACGCGGCTGCCGCGGCGCTCGCACAGCCACTCCTCGACCGCGCCGGCGTCGGGCGGGAGCTCGGGCACGAGCACCTCGCGCGGGACCGCGCCGGCGCTGGCCGGGCGGGCCGGGTCCGCCTCGGCGGGGGTGCCGCCGCGGCGGCTGTTCTGGGTCAGGGGCTGGTCGGCGGCCACCGCGTCGTCGCGGTAGACCTGGCCCAGGAACTGCTCGACGAGCTCGCCGGTGGTGACCTCGTCGACCTTGTCGACGACCCAGCCGCGCTGGCCGCGGACCCGGCCGCCGCGCACGTAGAACACCTGCACGGCCGCCTCGAGCTGGTCTTCCGCCAGCGCGATGACGTCGCAGTCGGTGCCGTCGGGCAGCGCCACGGCCTGCTTCTCCAGGGCGCGCTGCAGGGCCTGGACGTCGTCGCGCAGCCGGGCCGCGCGCTCGTACTCCTCGGCTGCGCTGGCCCGGCGCATCTCCGCCTCCAGCCGCCGGATGAACCGGCCCGACTGGCCGGCCATGAAGTCGCAGAACTCCTCGGCCAGCATCCGGTGCTCGGGCTCGCTGACCCGGCCGACGCACGGCGCCGAGCACTTGCCGATGTAGCCGAGCAGGCACGGCCGGCCGATCTGGCCCGCGCGCTTGAACACCCCGGCCGAGCAGGTCCGCACGGGAAACACGCGCAGCAGCGTGTCGACGGTGTCGCGGATGGCCCACGCGTGCGAGTACGGGCCGAAGTAGCGGACCCCGCGCCGCCGGGCGCCCCGCATGACCATGACCCGCGGGTACTCCTCGTCCATGGTGACGGCCAGGTAGGGGTAGCTCTTGTCGTCGCGGTAGCGGACGTTGAACCGCGGGTCGAACTCCTTGATCCAGGAGTACTCGAGCTGGAGCGCCTCGACCTCGGTGGCCACGACCGTCCAGTCCACCCGGGCGGCGGAGGTGAGCATGGTCTGGGTCCGCGGGTGCAGGCTGGCGAAGTCGGCGAAGTAGGAGTTCAGCCGCTGCCGCAGGCTCTTGGCCTTGCCGACGTAGATGACCCGGCCGCGGTCGTCGCGGAATCTGTAGACGCCGGGGGACTCCGGAATGGAGCCGGGGGCCGGCCGGTAACTCGCCGGATCTGCCACAGCGATAACTCTATTCAAGGCCGGCGACATTCAAGACCGGCGACGGCTCCGGGGCGCCGAAACGGGTGTGCCAGGCTGTGCCCATGGTGCTCAGCGTCATCGCGGCCCTGGCGCTGGCCGCCGCCCTCGCGTGGGCGTACCTGCTGGCCTGCCACGGCGGCTTCTGGCGGACCGACCAGCGGCTCCCGCCGGTGCCGCCGGGAGCCGGGCCGGCGGCGGGAAGCTGGCCGGCGGTGACGGCCATCGTTCCGGCGCGGGACGAGGCCAGCGGGCTGCCGGGCAGCCTGCCGACGCTGCTGGGCCAGGACTACCCGGGCGCGCTGGCCGTCATCCTGGTCGACGACCAGAGCTCCGACGGCACGGCAGGGGTGGCGGCGGACCTGGGCCGGGCGGCCGGCTGGGCGGTGGCGCACGGCGACGCCGCGCCGGGCCCGCGGGTGCTGGCGATCCTGCCCGGCCAGCAGCTGCCGGCGGGCTGGGCCGGGAAGGTCTGGGCCATGGCCCAGGGCGTGGCGGCCGCCGGGGACGCCGACTACCTGCTGTTCACCGACGCCGACATCGCCTACGCGCCCGGCGCGGTGGCCGGCCTGGTGGCGGCCGCCGCGGCCGGCGGGCGCGGCCTGGTCTCGCAGATGGCGCTGCTGCGCGCGCGGACCGGGTGGGAGCGGGCCATCGTCCCGGCCTTCGTGTACTTCTTCGCCCAGCTCTACCCGTTCCGCCGGGTCAACCGGGCGGGCGGGCGGACGGCCGCGGCGGCGGGCGGGTGCATGCTGGTGCGGCGCGAGGTGCTGGCCGCGGCGGGAGGCCTGGCCCGGATCAGCGGCGCGCGGATCGACGACGTCGCGCTCGGCCGCCTGCTCAAGCACCGGGCGGGCGCCGCGACCTGGCTCGGGCTGACCACCAGCGTGACCAGCACCCGGCCCTATGACCGCCTGGGCGAGCTGTGGGACATGGTGGCCCGCAGCGCCTACACCCAGCTGCGGTACTCCCCCGTGCTGCTGGCCGGGACGCTGGCCGGGCTGCTGTGGCTCTACGTGCTGCCGCCCGCCGCGGCGGTCGCCGGGCTGGCGGCGGCGGGGCTCGGCGGCGGGGCCGCGGCGTGGTGGCTGGCCGGGGCCGGGATCGCGGGCTGGGCCCTCATGTCGGCCAGCTACGTGCCCATGCTCGCGCTGTACGGGCTGTCGCCGGCCCGCGCGCCGGGCCTGCCGCTGATCGCGCTCATGTACGCCGGGATGACGGCCGACTCCGGCCGCCGCCACCACGCCGGCCGGGGCGGGGCGTGGAAGGGCCGCACGATCGCGCGGTTACCGGCGGCGGACGCTGGCCGCGAACCAGGTGGTCTGCAGGCCGCGGCCGCCGTGCCAGATCTCGAAGCCGGACTCGATGTTCAGCATCCACCACCGCGGGCGGATCAGGCCCATCTTCTCGACCCTGCGGATGATCGGCACCAGCGCCAGCCCGCGCACCCGGGTCACCGGCCGGACGGCCCGGATCTGGATGTAGTTCCAGTGCGCGCCGTCGTGCGAGGTGACCCAGTGGTAGACGTACCACCGCCGGTGATCGACGGTGATGACCCGTGATCGCACCGCCGGGTACTCCCCCGCGTTCAGCCAGATCATCAGCTCGGCCCCCTTGGCCTGGCCGTTGATGGCAGAGCGGTGGCGGCCGAACCAGACGTCGAAGGCCGCGTTCCAGCGGCCGGCCGCCGTGGGGCGCAGGGACCAGCTGGCCGAGGCGGAGCGGACCTTGCTGACCCGGGCGGGCAGCCCGGAGCCGGGCGTGCACACCTTCCAGCTGCACCCGAACAGCGCGAACGGGTAGGCGTCCACCTCCGGGCCGGCGCTGTTGGCGCCCGACCGGGTGACCGTGAAGTTCGGCCGCAGGCCGCGGTTGGTGATGCACTCGGGGCGGCCGCCGAAGTTGCCGTTCTCGATGACGTACTTCTTGTTCCCGGTGCCGGTCACCACCCGGTAGTTGTGCTCCTTGCAGATGGTGGTGACCCGGACCGGTGCCGTGGCCGCGCCGGCCGGGGCCGCGGTCAGGGCCGCCGCGGTCAGGGCCGCCGCGGTCAGGAAGCCGGTGCCCGGCACCGCCGCGAGCGCCAGCGTGGTGTGCCGCCGTAACATCCGCCGTCCTCCGATGATCGCGCCCTGCGGACCCGGCCGGCCGGAGGGCTGGACCAATGATCGGCAGAACCCGCGCCACTGTCCCGCATCGGCGCAAATACGGAGGGTCCCGGCCAGGCCGGGCCGATGTGACGAACGGGATCTTGCCCGGCGAAGATATGCAAAATAGTATCCAGTTAATTATCCCGGCGAAGGGGCGGCGGCCGCCCGGCGGAGGTCAGCCCGGCACCATGGCAGCGCAGGCGGCAGGCTCAGCTCCGGCGCTGACCAGCGTCGGCCGGTGCGTCGAGTCCGTCCGGCAGCTGATCCTGACCGGCGAGCTGCTGCCCGGCGAGACCATCCGGCAGGGCCGGCTCGCGGAGCAGCTGGGCACCAGCCGGATACCCGTCCGCGAGGCCCTGACCACCTTGCAGGCCGAGGGCGTCGTCACCTACACGCCGCGCATCGGGTACGCCGTGGCCCGCTTCAACCCGGCCGAGTTCGCGCAGATCTACCTGATGCGCCGGCTGCTCGAGGCCGAACTGCTGGCCACCGTCGACCTGCCGCGGGTAGACGTGAGCCTCCTGACTTCCCTGAACGATCAGCTCGAGCGACTCGACACCGCCGCGCCGGGCCCGCTCCCCGAGCGGGGCTGGCTGTGGGAGCGCAAGCGGCTCAACCACGCGTTTCACTTCCACCTGTTCGGGCTGTCCCCGCACGGGGTGATCCGGGCCGAGGTCGAGCGGCTGTGGAACATGTCGGAGTTCTACCGCTCGCTGTACGCCTACGAGCCCGACGCGCAGCAGCGCATCGTGGCCGAGCACCGCGCGATCATCGCGGCCGTCCAGTCCGGGAGCCGGGCGCGGGTGCTCGACGAGCTGGACCGGCACCGCGGCGGGGCGGAAGCCGTCGTCCTGCGGCGGCTCGGCCCCCCTACCGCTGGAGGCAGCTGATGCCATTCGCGCCCGTCATGCTCAGCCCGGCCCAGGAGCGGCTGCGCGCCGAGGTCCGCGAGTTCCTCGCCCGCGAGCTGCCGCCGGGCAGCTACCGGCCCGGCCTGGGGATGAACGCCGACGCGTCGCCGGAGTTCTCCCGCCAGCTGGCCGCGCGGGGCTGGGTCGGCATGACCATCCCGGAGCGCTACGGCGGGCACGGGCTGGGGCCGGTGGAGCGGTTCATCGTGGTCGAGGAGCTGCTCGCGGCCGGGGCGCCGGTCGGCGCGCACTGGATCGCGGACCGGCAGACCGGGCCGACCATCCTGGCCTACGGGACCGAGGCCCAGCGGCAGCGGTTCCTGCCCGCCATCGCCCGCGGCGAGTGCTACTTCTCGCTCGGCATGTCCGAGCCCGGCGCCGGCTCCGACCTGGCCGCGGTCCGGACCGCGGCCACCCGGGTGCCCGGCGGCTGGTCGCTGACCGGCAGCAAGATCTGGACCAGCGGCGCGCACCGCAATCACTTCTTCGCCGTGCTGTGCCGGACCAGCCCCCTCGGGCCCGACCGGCACGAGGGCCTGTCCCAGCTGCTGGTCGACCTGTCCTCGCCCGGCCTGACCATCAGCCCGATCCCGCTGCTGGACGGCAGCCACCACTTCAACGAGGTCGTCTTCGACGGCGTGTTCGTGCCCGACGACCTGGTCCTGGGCGAGCTCGGCTCGGGCTGGCACCAGGTCACCGGGGAGCTGTCCTACGAGCGCTCCGGGCCGGACCGGTTCCTGTCGTCGTGGCTGCTGCTGGAGACCTTCGTGCGCGAGCACGGCGCCGGCGCGGCGCCCGGCGCCGCGGCCACGATCGGCGCGCTGACGGCCCGGTTCTGGGCCATCCGGCAGCTGTCGGTGTCGGTGGCGCGGTCGCTGGAGGCCGGCCAGGGGCGGCCGGTCGAGGCGGCCATGGTCAAGGACCTCGGGACCGTGTTCGAGCAGGAGGTCGCCGCGGTCATGCACGAGGTGCTCGGCTACGACCCGCTGCCCGCGTCATCCTCGCTGTTCGAGTCACTGCTGGCCCAGGCGCTGCTGGTGGCGCCGTCCTACACGATCCGCGGCGGGACCACCGAGGTGCTCCGGACCATCGCCGCCCGCGCGCTGGGGAGCTCCCGATGACCACCGACCAGGACCTGCTGGCCCAGACGGCCGACGCCCTGCTCACCCGGCACTGCGACCCCGCCGCCCGGGCCGCGGCGGAGGAGTCGGGCTGGGCGGGCGGGCTGTGGGACCGCCTCGACGAGGCCGGCTTCACTCGCCTCGGCGTGCCCGAGGCCGCCGGGGGCAGCGGCGGGGACTGCGCCGACGCGCTGACGCTGCTGCAGGCGGCCGGCCGGCACGCGGCGCCGCTGCCGCTGGCCGAGTCGTCCGTGCTCGGCGGCTGGCTGCTGGCCGCGGCCGGCCTGGCGGTCCCGGCCGGGCCGCTGAGCGTGGCCGTCCCCCACCCGGGCGACGCGCTGGAGGTCAGCGGCGGGCGGGTCAGCGGGCAGCTGTCCCGGGTCCCGTGGGGCGGCCGGGCCGCCGCGGTGGCGGCCCTCGCCCAGTCGCCGGGCGGGACCCTGGTGGTGGCGCTGGACCCCGGCCAGGCGACCGTCACGCCGGCCCGCAACCTGGCCGGCGAGCCCCGCGACCGCCTGGTCTTCGACGGCGCCGCCCTCGCCGGCGACCGGGTGGCCCCGGCGGCGCCGGGCACCGCGGAGCGGCTGGCCCTGCGCGGGGCGCTGTCGCGCACCGCCCTGCTGGCCGGCGCGTGCGCCCGGGCCGCCAGCCTGACGGTCGGGTACGCGCACCAGCGCCAGCAGTTCGGGCGGCCGATCGCCCGCTTCCAGGCCGTCGGCAGCCGGCTGGTGCAGCTGGCGTCGGAGGCGGAGCTGGCCGTGCTCAGCGCGACCGTCGCGGCCCTCCAGTTCACCGCCCGCGACCTGGACGCGGCCTTCGAGGTCGCTGCGGCCCGGGTGACCGCGGCCCGGGCGGCGGGTCAGGTCGGCACGCACGCGCACCAGGTCCACGGCGCCATCGGCATGACCCGCGAGTACGAGCTGCACCACGTCACCCGGCGGCTGCTGGCCTGGCAGCAGGAGTGGGGCGGCGCATCGCACTGGGGCACCCGGATCGGCGAGCGGGTGCTGCGGGACGGCGCCGACGCGCTGTGGCCGATGGTCAGTGCCGGGATCGCGGCGCCGGCCGCCGAGGTGCCCGCGTGAACGCGCTGGAGGCCATGTTCCGGCCGCGCAGCATCGCCATCATCGGCGCGTCCGACGACCCGCTGACCCTGTCCGGCCGCCCGCTGGCGGTGCTCCAGCAGCACGCCTACGACGGCGGGATCTACCTGGTCAACCCGAACCGCCAGCAGATCAGCGGGCTGCCCTGCTACCCGGCCATCGGCGCCGTCCCGCAGGCCGTCGACCTGGCCATCGTGGCCGTCCGGGCCGCGCTCGTGCCCGGCGTCATCGCCGACTGCGCGGCGGCCGGGACGCGCGCGGTGGTCATCTTCAGCTCCGGCTTCGCCGAGCAGGACGAGGCGGGCCGGGCCGCGCAGAGCCAGCTGGCCCGGATCGCCCGCGACACCGGGATCCGGCTGCTCGGGCCGAACGGCGAGGGGTTCCTCAACGTGCCGGACGGGGTGCCCGCCTCGTTCAGCCCGACCGTGGACTACAGCCGCGGGCTGACCCGCCTGGTGCCCGGCGGCCTGGCCGTGGTGTCGCAGAGCGGCGGGCTCGGCTTCGCCCTGTTCAACTGGGGGCAGGCCGTCGGCCTCGGGGCCAGCTTCGTGGTCACCACCGGGAACGAGAGCGACGTCGACGCGCTGGAGGTGGCCGACTTCCTGATCGGCGACACGCAGACCACCGTCATCGCGCTGCTGGTCGAGGGGTTCAACCGCGGGCTGGACAGCCTGGCGCCGGTCGCCCGGCGGGCCCGCGAGGCCGGGAAGCACCTGGTGGTGGCCAAGCTCGGCCGCTCCCCGGCCGGCCGGCGGTCGGCCCCGACCCACTCCGCGCACGACGCCGGCGACCCGGCGGAGTACGACCGGGTGCTGGCCGCGGCCGGGGTCGTGACCGCCGACGACCAGGAGGACCTGCTCGACGTCTGCTTCGCGCTGTCCCGCGGCCGGATGATGGCCGGCCGCCGGGTCGGCATCCTCACCGCCTCGGGCGGCGCCGGGATCTGGGCCGCCGACGCCTGCGAGGCGCAGGGCCTGACCGTGCCCGTGCTGTCGGCCGGCGTCCAGGCCCGGCTGCGCGAGCTGATGCCGGCCTACGGGGTGGCGGCCAACCCGGTCGACCTCACCGCCCAGGGCATCTCCGGCGGCAACGTGGACACCGCGGTGCGGATCCTGGCCGCCAGCGGCGAGGTCGACGCGGTGCTGGTCGTGATCACGCTGGCCGGCCCCGACGTGCTCCGCCGCGAGGGCGAGGCGCTGCGGGCCGCGGCGCAGGAGCTCAGCCTGCCCGTGCTGATCTACTCCTACACCGCTCCCGGCACGGAGAGCACCGAGATCCTGCGCACGCTCCCCCTGGCCTGGTACACCAGCCCCCGCCGCGCCGCCCGCGCGCTGCGCGCCCTGGCGGGAGTGCCGGCCCTGGTCCCGTAACCGGCTGGCCAGCTCAGCGGGCAGCCGGCGCTCCAGCTGGGCGGCGCTCCAGCTGGCCGGCGCTCCTGCTGGCCGGCGCTCGGGCTGGCCGGCCCTCGGGCTGCGGACCCGCTGGTCAGCCGGGCGACTCGCCCTGCCCCGTCCCGTCCGCAAGCGGGTCCGCCGGCCCGTCGGCGGCGTCGGCGGCCGGGCGGATGTTCGCGTCCAGCAGGGCCGTCGAGCCGGCCGGGCGCGTGCTCGGCTCATCGGTCCGCTCCCGGAGCCGCTCCAGCGACTCGGCGTCACCGAGCGGGACGCTCGCCTCCAGCCGGGCGCTGTCCTGGACCTGCGGCAGGTCCAGGACGGCGTCGACCAGGCGGGCCCGCCGGCCCGGCACACTGTGCCCGGCCGCGGCGTGCAGCGAGGCGCGGGCCGTCTCCCCCTCGTCGGTGGTGCTGACTTCGGCCGCGGCGACCGCCTGGTCACCGTCGGTGATCTCGACGTGCTCGGTCTCGGGGGGCTCGCTCATCGCGGACTTCCTCAGCTCGGCGCGGGCTCGGCACCACCGGCAGGCAGCCACGCTGCTGACATCCGCTCGGCGCTAGCGCCCACCTGCCCCCCGCCCCCGCGGCCAAACTCCATCATCGCGA
>DASYBB010000120.1:0-40322 GCA_036501025.1 Streptosporangiaceae bacterium | reverse complement strand
CCGGTGGACGCGGCGGCCTTCATCCGGGACGGCTTCGCCGCACTGCGCGGCGCGGTCGACCCGGAGACGGCGGCGGCCTGCCGGGAGCTGATCTGGGGCGCGCTGGAGGAGCGCGGGCTGCGCCGGGATGACCCGGCCGGGTGGCCGTCGCACCTGGACATCACCGACCTGGCGGGCGAGGCAGCGGGGGACCCGGCGGCGGGGGACCCGGCGGCGCCGGGCGCCTGGCGGTCCGGGCCGATGGCGCTAGCCGGCCGCGCCCCGGCGCCGGGCGCGGTGCCGGCTGACGTTGACCACGTTGGCGCAGCGGACGCTGCAGAAGCGCCGCAGCCCGTTGCGGGAGACGTCGACGAAGGCGACGGTGCATGCCTCGCGCTGGCACCGGCCCAGGCGGCGGCCCTCGCCGTCGGCGATGACCTGGGCCAGGCCCGCGGCCGTGAGCGCCCGCACCCGGTCCGGCGGGCTGGCGTCCAGCGGGGCGTAGTGCAGGTGATGGGGCAGCCCGTCGTGGCTGACCAGCCGCGGCGTGCACGAGGCCGCGACCAGCAGCGCGTCCGCGCGGCCGGCCCGCTGCCCCGGGTCCGCGGCCGCGAAGACGCCCTGCAGCTGCTGGGCCCAGGCCGTGATCTCCGCGGCCATCGGCGGGGTCACGGGGGGCACCCAGACCTCGTAGCCCGCCAGCAGCGCGGCCAGCGCCGGGCCGTCGGCCGCGGGGCTGTTCACCAGGTCGGCGGCGATCAGGGCGCCGGCCACGGTGTAAGTGTTGAAACTCATAAGACCATTACACGACAATCGCGGCATGGAACCATCACCGGGCCGGCCCGGCTCCGCCGGCGGGCTGGCCAGCGGCCTGACGGCGGTCCTGGCGTGGGGGCTGTCGCCGGTCGCGACCCGGGCGCTGGTCCAGCAGCTCGCGCCGCTGCCGGTGCTGGTGCTCCGCGTCATGATCGCAGCTGTCGTGCTGGTGCCGCTGTGCGTTCCGCTGCTGCGGCGCTTCGCGTGGTCGTCCGCGCCCCGGATGGCGGCGGCCGGCCTGCTCGGCATGGTCGGCTACAACCTGCCCGTGACCATCGGGCTGGCCTGGGTCCCGGCCTCGACGGCCGTCCTGCTGCTGGCCACCGAGCCGATCTGGATCCTGCTGCTGAGCCGGGTCTTCCTGGGCGAGCGCGTGCCCCGGTGGTCCTGGGGCGGCGCGGGCGTGGCCGCTGCCGGGGTGGCCGTCCTGGCCGGGCCGGGCGTCCTGGCGGGCGGGTCGGGCCGGGCGCTGGCCGGCATCGGCCTGGTCTTGCTGGGCACGGCCCTGTTCGGCGCGTACACGATCGTCCTGCGGCCGCTGAGTGACCAGTACGGTGCCGTTCCGGCCGCCGCGACCTCCACCCTCGCGGGCGCGCTGCCGTACCTGGCCCTGGCCGGGATGCTGGCGCCGGCCCGGATCGGCCGCCTGCCGGCGGCGGCCTGGGGCGAGCTGGCCTTCACCGGCCTGGTCGCGACGGTCGCCGGCCTGCTGCTGTGGAGCGTGGCGGTCGCGCGGATCGGGCCGGCGCGGACCGGGCTGCTGCTCTATCTCGAGCCCGTGGCCGGGGTGAGCGGCGCGGCCGTGCTGCTGCGCGAGCGGCTGTCGGCGGGCCTGGCCGCGGGCGGGGTGCTTGTCATGGCGGGGGTCATTGTGGCCTGGCGGGCGCACGGGCTGGCGCCGGGGGGCCCGCGGGCCGGGCAGGAGCCGGAGGCGGTCGCGCCGCTGCCGGGCGGCAGCGGTTCAGACCGTCCGCAGGCGCCGGGGTACGAGACGAACCGCTAACGGCAGCGGGTTCCGGGGAAACGTCGGTCGCCGGGCTTAGCGTGGCGGGGTACGGATACGGGCGTCGACTGACCGGAGGCAGGGCAGGGCAGCAGGCGAGACGGCAACTTGACCGGGGAGCGGGCTGACCTGGCGGAGACCCTGGGGACGCACCGGAGCTTCCTGCGCTACACCGTCCGCGGCCTGACCGACGACCAGGCCGCGCAGCGCACGACCGTCAGCGAGCTGACCCTGGGCGGCCTGATCAAGCACGTTGCGGCCACCGAGAAGCAGTGGGCGGAGTTCATCGTGACCGGCCCGGCGGCCATGGGCGGCGGGAGCGGCGAGGATCCCGAGATGGCGGAAAGGTGGGCCGGCGGCTTCCAGATGCAGCCGGGCGACACGCTGGCGGCCCTGCTGGCGGAGTATGACGAGGTGGCCCGGCGGACCGATCACCTGCTGGCCACGCTGCCCGACCTGAGCGCCGGGCACCCCCTGCCCGAGGCGCCCTGGTTCCCGCCCGGCGCGACCTGGTCGGCCCGCCGCGCGCTGCTGCACATCATCGCCGAGACCGCCCAGCACGCGGGCCACGCCGACATCATCCGCGAGTCCCTGGACGGCTCCAAGACGATGGGCTAGCGGGGCGCGCCCCCCTCCAGCCACACTCGCCACTCCCGCCCCACCACGCCCCCGCGCCGGAGCCGCCCCGCCCCGGAAGCCCGGACTCCATCATGGATGCAACAGCCGGGCGCCGGGCGGCGTCGTGGTCGTGACCGAGATCGGGCCCAGTCGCCCTCGGTATCGGTCACGATGAAGAGACACGGGCCAGCCGGGGGGGTACTGATCAGGGATGGGCGGGACGGGGGACACTGACGGGGACGGGCTGCCGCGCGGGCTGCGGCCCATGCTCGCGACGGCCGGCCCGCTGCCGGCCGCGCAGCCCGGCTGGGCGTTCGAGATGAAGTGGGACGGCCTGCGGGCGATCAGCTACGTCACCGGGGCCGGGTTCCGGCTGGTCTCGCGGACCGGGCGGGACATCACGCACGCCTACCCGGAACTGGCCGGCCTGGCGGCCGCCGTCCGGGCCGCGGGCGCGGAGCGGGCGGTCCTGGACGGCGAGATCGTCGCCCTCGCCACGGCACCCGCCGCGGCCGCCGGCCCGGCGTGGCGGCCCAGCTTCGAGGCCCTGCAGCAGCGGATGAACATCAGCTCGGCCGACGACGTGCGCCTGCTGGCCGGCCGGGTCCCGGTCACCTACCTCGCCTTCGACCTGCTGTCGCTCAACGGCCACGCCCTGCTCGACCTGCCCTGGGCCCAGCGCCGGGGGCTGCTCGAGGAGCTGCGCCTGACCGGTGACAGCTGGCTGACCCCGCCCGCCTTCACGACCGAGACCGCGCAGGAGGTCCAGGCCGCGTCGGTGCAGCAGGGCCTGGAGGGCGTGGTGGCCAAGCGGCAGGCCGGCCGGTACGAGCCGGGCCGCCGGTCGGCCGGCTGGGTCAAGGTCAAGAACGTGCTCCGCCAGGAGGCCGTGGTGGGCGGCTGGCAGCCCGGCGAGCGCGGCCGGTCCGGGCAGATCGGCTCCCTGCTCATCGGCGTCTACGAGGCGAGCGGGCTGGCCTACGCCGGGCACGTCGGGACCGGCTTTACCCGGCAGACACTGGACCTGCTAGCCCGGCGGCTGGCTCCGCTGCGCCGGGCCACCTCGCCGTTCGTGACGGAGGTTCCCCCCGAGCACGCGCGTTTCGCGGTGTGGGCGGAGCCCGCGCTGGTCGTGGAGGTCGCGTTCACCGAGTGGACGACCGCCGGGCGGCTGCGTGCGCCGTCCTACAAGGGCCTGCGCGACGACAAGGACCCGCGGGAGGTCGTCCGGGAGACCTGATCACCAGGTCCCGAACGAGATGTCGGCGACCCCGGCCGGGGCCTCGATGTCGTAGCGGTTCGCGGCGCGCGCCCAGCCGGGCGCGGTCAGCACCGTGCCGCCGGCGAGGCCGGCCCGGGTCCGGCCGGCCAGCGTCGCGGTGCTCGCGCCGCCGTCCAGCGCCAGCCGGGCCGGGACGCCCGCCGGGGCCGTGAGCCGGACCTGGCTGGCCCCGCCGGCCAGCACGATCCGGACCGTCCCGCGCGGCCGGGGCAGCCGCATGGTGACCTGGCCGGACCCGGCGGTGAAGTCGGCGCCGCGCAGCCGCCCGGTGCCCAGGAACACGGCCGTCTGGCTGGCCCCGCCGCTCAGCGTCAGCCGCCACGCCACGCCCGGGTTCAGCCGGACCGCGACCGCGGCCGGGCCGCCCCCGGCCCAGCTGTCGCGCAGGGTGAGCTGGACGCTGCCGCCACTGACGGCCAGCACGGGGACGCTGCCCGCCGCGTCCGGCGTGGACGCCGCGATCAGCGGCCCGGCCCGGGTCCCGGGCGCGACGGTGATGCTCGTCGCGCCGCTCAGCACGGCCAGGTCCGCCCGCTGGCGGCCGCCCAGCGGCACCGAGACGCTGTGCGGGGCCGCGGCCCCGCGGCCGCGGGGGGCGAAGCCGGCCGCGCTCAGGATCGCCGTCAGTACCAGGGTGCACGCGCCGATGAGCGCGACGGTGATCGCGAGGCGCTGGCGCGGGGAGGGCGCGGCGAGCGGGGAGACGGGCACGGGCGCGACGTTCCCGCCGGCGGCCCGATTACTCGCCGGGCCGGGTTTGCCGTCTGCGGCCGGGGGCACTCGCGCTCTACCGTGGAGCTAGGATCGCCGGCGTCAGCCGGGCCGGGCAGCATGAGGGAAGGGCGGGCCGAAGAACCTTGCCAGCACAATCCGAGCCGGGTCAGGCCGCGCCGCCGCTGCCGGCCGCGCCCGCGCTGGCCCCCGTGTGGCCGGGCACCTCCCGCCCCCTTGGCGCCACCTACGACGGTGTCGGCACGAACTTCGCGCTGTTCTCGGAGGCGGCCGAGCGGGTCGAGCTCTGCCTGTTCGACGACGACGGCACCGAGACCCGCACGCCGCTCCGCGAGGTCGACGGGTTCGTGTGGCACGGCTACCTTCCGACGGCCGGGCCCGGGCAGCGCTACGGCTACCGGGTGCACGGCCCGTACGACCCGGCCGCCGGGCAGCGCTGCGACCCGGCCAAGCTCCTGCTCGACCCGTACGCCAAGGCCGTCGAGGGCGCCGTGACCTGGGACCCGGCCGTGTTCTCGTACCAGTTCGGCGATCCGGGCCGCCGCAACACCGACGACTCCGCGCCGTTCGTGCCGCGCTCGGTGGTGGTCAACCCGTACTTCGACTGGGGCGGGGACCGGCCGCCGCGGGTCGGCTACCTGGACAGCGTGATCTACGAGGCGCACGTGCGCGGCCTGACCCGGCTGCACCCCGACATCGCGGAGGAGGAGCGCGGCACCTACCGCGGGCTGTCCCACCCGGCGATCATCGACCACCTCACCTCGCTCGGCGTGACCGCCATCGAGCTGATGCCCGCGCACCAGTTCGTCAGCGACGACGTCCTGGCCCAGCGGGGCCTGTCCAACTACTGGGGCTACAACACCGTCGGGTTCTTCGCTCCGCACAACGCCTACGCCGCCTCCGGCCAGCGCGGCGAGCAGGTGCAGGAGTTCAAGGCGATGGTCCGCGACCTGCACGAGGCCGGGATCGAGGTCATCCTCGACGTCGTCTACAACCACACCGCCGAGGGCAACCACCTCGGGCCCACGCTGTCGATGCGGGGCATCGACAACGCCTCCTACTACCGGCTGGTGGACGACGACCGGCGGTACTACATGGACACCACCGGTACCGGCAACAGCCTGCTCATGCGCAACCCCCAGGTCCTGCAGCTGATCATGGACTCGCTGCGGTACTGGGTGACCGAGATGCACGTCGACGGCTTCCGTTTCGACCTCGCCGCCGCGCTGGCCCGGCAGTTCCACGAGGTGGACCGGCTGTCGTCGTTCTTCGACGTGGTCCAGCAGGACCCCATCGTCTCCCAGGTCAAGCTCATCGCCGAGCCCTGGGACGTCGGTGACGGCGGCTACCAGGTCGGCAACTTCCCGCCCCTGTGGACCGAGTGGAACGGCAAGTACCGCGACACCGTCCGCGACTTCTGGCGCGGCCAGCCCGCCACCCTGCCCGAGTTCGCCTCCCGGCTGACCGGCTCCAGCGACCTGTACCAGAGCGACGGCCGGAGCCCGGTCGCGTCGGTCAACTTCGTCACCGCCCACGACGGGTTTACCCTCGCCGACCTGGTCTCCTTCAACGGCAAGCACAACGAGGCCAACGCCGAGGACAACCGGGACGGTACCGACGACAACCGGTCCTGGAACTGCGGCGCGGAGGGCCTGACCACCGAGCCCGCCGTGCGCGCCCTGCGCGGCCGCCAGCAGCGCAACTTCCTGGCCACCCTGCTGCTGTCCCAGGGCGTCCCCATGCTGCTGGCCGGGGATGAGCTCGGCCGCACCCAGCGCGGCAACAACAACGCCTACTGCCAGGACAACGACATCTCGTGGGTGAGCTGGGCGGACGGGCCGGGCGATGAAGATCTTGCCGAAACGGATGGTCCCCTGCTGGACTACACGCGGACGGTGATCGAGCTGCGGGCCAGCCATCCGGTGTTCCGGCGGCGGCGGTTCTTCCAGGGCGAGCCGGTCACCGGGCCGCGCGGCCAGGTCGGCGACATCGCGTGGTTCACGCCGGGCGGCGAGGAGATGACCGACGAGGACTGGTCGGCGGGCTTCGCCAAGTCGATGACCGTGTTCCTGAACGGCGACGCCATCCGCGAGCCCGGCCCGCGCGGCCAGCGCGTCCGCGACGACTCGTTCCTGCTGCTGTTCAACGCCAGCGAGACCGACCTGAAGTTCGAGATCCCGCCCGCCCGGTACGGCGAGCGGTGGACCCGGGTGCTGGACACGGCGCTGCCCGCGGAGCCCGGCGGCGCGGCCCGGCCGGGGGACACCGTCGACGTGTGCAACCGCTCGCTGCAGGTGCTGCGTCGTGAATGAGCCGCCCGCGGCGACCTACCGGCTGCAGCTGCACGCCGGGTTCGGGTTCGCGGAGGCGGCGGCCACGGCGCCCTACCTGGCCGGCCTCGGCGTGACCCACCTGTACCTGTCCCCGATCCTGCAGGCCGCGCCCGGCTCGATGCACGGCTACGACGTGGTCGACCACTCCGTGATCTCGGCCGACCTGGGCGGCGAGGCCGGGTTCCGGGACCTGGTGGCGCAGCTGCGGCGGCTGGGCCTGGGCGTGATCGTGGACGTCGTGCCCAACCACATGAGCATCGGCGCGCCCGAGTCGCTGAACCACCAGTTCTGGTCGGTGCTGGCGGGCGGGCCGGACTCGCCGGCCGCGCACTGGTTCGACATCGACTGGGCGGCCCGCGGCGGCCGGCTGCTGCTGCCGGTTCTCGGCGGCCCGCCGGCCAAGTGCGCCGATGACCTGACGATCGACCCCGGCGGCGATCCCCGGCACCCCGGCACCGGCCCGGTGCTGCGGTACTTCGACCACGTGCTGCCGCTCCGGCCCGGAACGGCCGACCTCCCGCTGGCCGAGCTCCTCGAGCTGCAGCACTACGAGCTGGCCGACTGGCGCACCGCCGCCACCGACCTCAACTGGCGGCGGTTCTTCGACGTGACCACGCTCATCGGCGTCCAGGTCCAGGAGGCGGACGTCTTCGCCGCCACCCACGAGGTGCTGCTGGGCCTGGTCGCCGAGGGCCTCGTCGACGGCCTGCGCATCGATCATCCCGACGGCCTGGCCGACCCGCGCGGCTACCTGCGGCGGCTGGCGACCGCGACGAGCGGCTGCTGGGTGGTGACCGAGAAGATCCTGGAGGGGGCCGAGCAGTTGCCGGCCGACTGGCGGTGCGCGGGGACGACCGGCTACGACAGCCTGGCCATGGTCGGCGGCCTGTTCACCGACTCGTCCGGAGCCGGCCCGCTGACCAGCGAGTACGTCAGCTTCACCGACGGGCCGCCCGGGTTCGCCCCGGTCGCGGCGGCGGCCAAGCGCCAGGTCGCGGCCGGCAGCCTGGCCGCCGAGATCAGCCGCCTGGCCCGGATCGCCCCCGGCACCGCCCACCCGGACCTGGCCGGCGCCGCCGCCGGCGACCTGCGGTCGGTGATCGCGGAACTGGTCAGCGCGGTCAGCGTCTACCGCGCCTACGTGGTGCCGGGCGAGCCGCCGCCGGCCGCGTCGCTCGCCGTGCTGACGACGGCCGCCCAGCAGGCCCGCGAGCGGCTGCCCGGCCACCTGCACCCGGCGCTCGCCGCGCTGGCCGCCGTCATCTCGAACCCGCTGCCGGGCGGGACGCAGGACCGGGCCGACATCCGGGCCGCCCGGGCCGAGCTGGCCGTCCGGTTCCAGCAGACCTGCGGCGCGGTGATGGCCAAGGGCGTGGAGGACACCGCGTTCTACCGCTGGTCGCGGCTGACCGGGCTGAACGAGGTCGGCGGGGACCCGGGGCGGCTGGGCGTCAGCCCGGCCGCCTTCCACGCGTTCGCGGCCCGGCTGGCCCGCGACTGGCCCGCGACCATGACCACCCTGTCGACCCACGACGCCAAGCGCGGCGAGGACGTCCGCGCCCGGCTGGCCGTCCTGGCCGAGCGGCCCGCCGAGTGGGGCGCCGAGGTCGCGCGCTGGCACGACCTGGCCGCCGCGCTGTCCACATCGGCGCAGGGCGACGGCGGGCGCTGGCCCGAGGCGGACACCGAGTACCTGCTGTGGCAGACGCTGGCCGCCACCTGGCCGGCCGACCCCGGCCGGATCACCGCGTACCTGACCAAGGCCATGCGGGAGGCGAAGACCGCGACGTCGTGGACCGACCCGGACACCGCCTACGAGGACGCCGTCTGCGGCCTGGCCCGCGCCGTCATCGCCGATGCCCGGCTGTCCGGCCAGCTCGCCGCGTTCGCCGCCCGGCTCGAGCCCGACGCGCGCGCGAACGCGCTCGGGGCCAAGCTCGTGCAGCTCACGATGCCCGGTGTCCCCGACGTCTACCAGGGCGCCGAGCTGAGCTGGCTGCCCCTGGTCGACCCGGACAACCGCCGCCCGGTCCACTTCGGCCGCCGCCGGGCCATGCTGGCCACCCTGGATGACCCGGCCGCCGACAACCCGGCCCTGGCCGGCCCCGGGCTGGCCGCCGCAGGCGAAGACGCCACGCTGCTGGACTGGCAGAAGCTCCTGGTCACCTCGCGCACGCTGCGCGTGCGCCGCGATCACCCGGCCTGGTTCGCGGCGGCCAGCGACCCGCTGGCCGCCTACGACCCGCTCGCCGCCCGCGGTCCCGCCGCCGACCACGCGGTCGCGTTCGTCCGCGGCCGCCACGCCGTCACCGTCGCGACCCGCCTCCCGGCCACCCTCCGCGACCGCGGCGGCTGGGCCGACACCACCCTGCTGCTGACCCACCCGTCCGACGCCCCGGACGAGCCCGCCTGGCGCGACGTGCTCACCGGGACCGTCCACCTGGGCGCGCGCCTCCCGCTCGCCCAGCTCACCGAGCTCCTTCCCGTCGCCCTCCTCATCCCGGCCTAGCCGCAGCGCTTAGGGTGCCGGGGTGAGCGAGTTTCGGGTGTGGGCGCCGGCGGCCGGCCGCGTCGAGGTGGTCGCGGACGGCGCCAGCCACGCCATGGCGCCCCAGGATGACGACTGGTGGGCGGCCGACCTGCCCGGTGCGGGGGACGGCACGGACTATTCGTTCCGGCTGGATGGCGGTGACCTGCTGGCCGACCCCCGCTCGGCGTGGCAGCCGCACGGGGTGCGCGGGCCGAGCCGGCGGTATGACCACGGCCGCTTCACCTGGACCGACGCCGGCTGGCGCGGGGTCCCGCTGCCCGGCGCGGTGATCTACGAGCTGCACGTGGGGACGTTCACCCCGGCGGGCACGTTCGACGCGGCCATCGAGCGGCTGGATCACCTGGCCGCCCTCGGGGTGGACGCCGTGGAGCTGATGCCGGTGGCCGCCTTCCCCGGCGCGCACGGCTGGGGGTATGACGGGATCGCGCTGTGGGCGGTGCACGCGCCGTACGGCGGCCCGGACGGGCTGAAGCGGCTGGTCGACGCCTGTCACGCCCGCGGCCTGGGCGTCCTGCTGGACGTGGTCTACAACCATGTCGGCATCGGCAACCGGCTCGGCGACTTCGGGCCGTACTTCACCGACGCGCACACCACGCCCTGGGGCCCGGCGGTGAACCTGGACCAGCCGGGATCGGACCAGGTCCGCGCGTTCCTGATCGGCAACGCGCTGATGTGGCTGCGCGACTATCACCTCGACGGGCTGCGGCTGGACGCCGTGCACGCCCTCGCCGACCAGCGGGCGCTGCCGCTCCTGGAGGAACTCGCCGCCGAGGTGGACGCGCTCGCCGCGCGGCTGGGCCGGGAGCTGGTCCTCATCGCCGAGTCTGACCTGAACGACCCGCGCCTGGTGACGCCCCGGGAGGCGGGCGGCACCGGGCTGGCCGCGCAGTGGAGCGACGACTTCCACCACGCGCTGCACGCCGCCCTGACCGGCGAGCGGCAGGGCTACTACGCGGACTTCGGCTCGCTGCAGGTGCTGGCCCAGACCCTGACCCGGGTGTTCCGCCACGACGGGTCGTGGTCGTCGTTCCGGGGCCGGTCGCACGGCCGCCCGGTGGATACGACGCGGACCCCGGCGCACCGGTTCCTGGGCTACCTCCAGGACCACGACCAGATCGGCAACCGGGCGGTCGGCGACCGGATCGCGGACCTCGTCCCGGACGGGCTGCTGCGGGTCGGCGCCGGGCTGGTCCTGACCGCCCCGTTCACGCCGATGCTGTTCATGGGCGAGGAGTGGGGGGCGGACACGCCCTGGCAGTACTTCACCGACCATGAGGAGGAGTGGCTGGCGACGGCGGTGCGCGAGGGGCGGCGCAGCGAGTTCGCGGCCCACGGCTGGGCCGTGTCGCAGGTGCCCGACCCGCAGGGCCCGGAGACGTTCCGGCGGTCCCGGCTGGACTGGTCGCAGCCGGGCAGCGAGCCGCACGCCGGGCTGCTGGCCTGGTACCGGGAGCTGATCGCGCTGCGTCGCGCCCGCCCCGAGCTGACCGACCCGCGGCTGGACCGGGTCGCCGTCCGCTTCGACGAGGACGCGCGCTGGCTGGTCATCACGCGGGGCCGCCTGCTGATCGTGGCCAGCCTGGGCGGCGTGCCGCTGCTGGTGCCGCTGCCCGAGCCGCCGACCGCGGTCCTGGCCGCCTCCCGGCCGGGCGTGCGGTGCGGCGACACCGGGGTCACGATGCCCGGAGCCGCACTGGCCGTCCTGGAGAGCTGAGACGGGGGACAGCCGGCGTTACGGATGGGAGCAGTAGATTGTTGACCGCTGCCGCCACGTCCGCGGCTGGCGAGCTGAAGGGAATGGGCTGTGACTGATCAGAACGGCGGCGCGGGGCGCCCGCCCGCCATGTGGAACGGGTTCGCGAACATGGCCAGCCTGTCCGCGGGCGGCATCGTGACGATTGCCGGCGGCGCGGGCTCGACCGTCGTCGACACCGCCGGCCGCTCCTACCTCGACGCGCTGGCCAGCCTCTGGTACTGCAACATCGGGCACGGCCGGGCCGAGGTGGCCGACGCGGCCGCGGCGCAGCTGCACCAGCTCGCGGCCTACCAGGTGTTCGAGACGTTCTCCAACCGGCCGGCCGAGGCGCTGGCCCGCCGGGTGTCTGACCTGTCGCCGATCAGCGGCGCCAAGGTGTTCTTCACGCCCGGCGGCGGGTCGGACGCCATCGACACGGCGGCCAAGCTGGTCCGCGCGTACTGGCGGGCCGTCGGCCAGCCGGACAAGCAGGTCATCATCGGCCGCACCCACGCCTACCACGGGGTCAACGCCTACGGCACCTCGCTGGGCGGGATCCCGGCCAACGCCGAGGCGTTCAGCCCGCTGGTCCCGCAGGTCGAGCGGGTGCCCTGGGATGACGCGGCGGCCCTGGACAAGCAGATCAGCCAGGCCGGCGCCGGGCGGGTGGCCGCCTTCTTCTGCGAGCCGGTCGTCGGCGCCGGCGGCGTGTACTTCCCGCCGGAGGGCTACCTGAGCCGGGTCCAGGAGATCTGCCGGGAGCACGACGTGCTGTTCGTCGCCGACGAGGTGATCACCGGGTTCGGCCGGGCGGGCAGCTGGTTCGGGAGCGAGCGCTTCGGGCTGGAGCCCGACCTCATGACCGTGGCCAAGGGCCTCACCTCGGGCTACGCGCCGCTCGGCGCCGTGCTGGCCGGGCCGCGGGTGGCCGAGCCGTTCTGGCGGCCGGGGTCGGCGGAGGTGTTCCGGCACGGCTACACCTACCAGGCCCACCCCACGGCGTGCGCCGTCGGCCTGGCCAACCTGGACGTCCTGGAGCGCGAGCAGCTGGTCCCGCGGGTCCGCGAGCTGGAGCGGGTGCTGGCCGCGCAGCTGTCCCCGCTGGCCGGCCACCAGCTGGTCGACGAGGTCCGGACCGGCGCCGGGCTGCTGGGCGCGGTCGAGATCTCGGCGCAGGCCCGGGCGGCCGATCCCGGCCTCGGCCCGCGGCTGGTGGCCGCCATCCGCGAGCGGGGCGTGATCACCCGGCTGCTGCGCGGCGTGGCCCTGCAGGTCTCCCCGCCGTTCGTCATCACCGAGGCGGAGATCGGGCAGATCGCCGAGACGTTCGCGGCCGCGCTGGACGCGGCCGCCGGATAAGTTCGGCTGAACCCGGCCGGACGGGGTCAGGGTCGGGCTGGGCCAGCTGGCACTAGGGGGTCCGCTGCGGATCCGGCGGGTTCAGGGCCGACCGGGCGGCTCCCTTTGCGTGCATTAACTTCACGCGAACACTCCCGGGTGCGCGTCACGTGGTCGGCATGTGTGCGTCGGATGGAGGGCGGCGGAACTGGGGCGATCACCCGGTGTGTCAACCGGGCGGGCCGCCAGGTATGAACTACGTTGGTCGAAGTGTCGGGTCATGTCCGGCTGGCCGGGTATCGGCGCGAGGAGGGTGAACTGAGATGACGGCTTTCATCAGGACCCTTTTCAGCACCACCGGCCTCTTGATCGTGATCTATATCGTGATCGGCGTGTTCGTCAACACCGCGTCCCCGCACCTGCCGACGACGGCGGGCAATATCTCGCTGTTCCACAGCTGGGTGCAGTACTTCGTCTCGGTCTTCCTGTGGCCGCTGAGCTTCTGGCAGCCCACGTTCACCGTGGGCAAGTGGCACCCCTGAGCCCGCCGTAGGCCGGGTAACCGGCAGTGGGAGACTCGGCTCATGACCTACGTTGCGGCTGAGGACCGGTACGAGCAGATGAGCTACCGCCGCTGCGGGCGCAGCGGCATCGACCTGCCCGAGATCTCGCTCGGGCTCTGGCACAACTTCGGCACGGACCGCCCGCTCGAGACCCAGCGCGCCATCCTGCGGCGCGCGTTCGATCTGGGCGTCACCCACTTTGACCTGGCCAACAACTACGGGCCGCCCTATGGCACGGCAGAGCAGAACTTCGGCACGCTCATGCGCCAGGACCTGCGGCCCTACCGCGACGAGCTGATCATCTCCACCAAGGCCGGCTATGACATGTGGCCCGGCCCGTACGGGGACCGCGGCTCCCGCAAGTACCTGCTGGCCAGCCTCGACCAGTCGCTGGGCCGGATGGGCCTGGACTACGTCGACATCTTCTACAGCCACCGGTTCGACCCGGATACGCCCCTCGAGGAGACCATGGGGGCGCTGGACACCGCTGTCCGCTCCGGGCGGGCCCTGTACGCCGGGATCTCCTCGTACTCGCCAGAACGGACCGCTCAGGCCGCCGCCCTTCTCCGGGAGCTGGGCACGCCCCTGCTGATTCACCAGCCGTCGTACTCGCTGCTGAACCGCTGGATCGAGGGCGGCCTGCTCGACGTGCTGGCCCGGGAGGGCGCGGGCTGCATCGCCTTCTCGCCCTTGGCCCAGGGCATGCTGACCGGCAAGTACGCCAACGGCATCCCCGACGGCTCGCGGGCCAGCCGGGACGACTCGCTGTCCCCCGACCAGCTCACGCCGCAGGCCCTCGGGCACATCGCGGCGCTGGGCAAGATCGCCCAGGCCCGCGGCCAGTCGCTGGCCCAGCTGGCCCTGTCGTGGGCGCTGCGGGACCCGCGGGTGACCTCCGTGCTCATCGGCGCCAGCAGCGTGGCCCAGCTCGAGGAGAACCTCGCCGCCGTCGGGCGCGACAGCTTCACCGACGGCGAGCTGGCCGAGATCGACCGCGACGCGGTCGAGGCGGGCATCAACATCTGGGCCGCCTCCAGCGCCGCGTAGGCCCGGCCGGGCCCGCGGGCTCAGGTGGCCGGGCCGGCGGGAGCCGACCCCGTCTCCTCCATGGCGCCGTGGGGCAGGTCGAGATCGCGCTCGATCTCCTGCAGGCTGCGGTTCTTGGTCTCCGGGACCTGCGACCAGAAGTAGAGCAGGGCCACCAGGGACAGGCCGCCGAACAGGAAGAACGTCCCGGCGTTGCCGATCGCGCTGAGCAGGGTCAGGAACGAGATCGTGACCACGAAGTTCGCGCCCCAGTTGGCCATGGTCGCCAGGCTCATCGCCTGGCCGCGGATCTTGACCGGGTAGATCTCGGCGATCAGCAGCCAGAACACCGGCCCCAGGCCGATGGCGAACGACCCGGTGTAGATCAGCAGCCCGGCGATCGCGATATAGGTGGTGCCGCCGTGCAGGCTGTCCCCGCCGATGAGGAAGGTCAGGGCGACGACGAGCATGCCGACGACCATTCCCGTGGTGCCGCTCAGCAACAGCGGGCGCCGGCCCGTGCGGTCCAGCAGCCGGATCGCGACGATCGTCATGCCGACGTTGACTGCGCCGTTGACGACATTGGCCAGCAGCGCCGCCGAGCTGCCCAGCCCAGCGCCCTTAAGCAGCGTGGGCGCGTAATAGATGATCGTGTTGATGCCGGTGATCTGCTGGAAGATGGCCAGTGCGACGCCGATGGTCACGACCTTCCGGACCGTCGGGCTGAACACCTCGCGGAAGCTCGACTTGCGCCCGGACAGCTCGCGGACCTCGGCGATCTCGGGTTCGATCTCGGCATCCGTGCGGACCCGGTGCAGCACCTGCCGGGCCTCGTCCTCACGGCCGTGGGCGACCAGCCAGTGCGGGCTCTCGTGCTGGAACAGCATCCCGATGAACATCAGGATGGCCGGGATCGCGGCCAGCCCGAACATGAGCCGCCAGTTGGCCGTCGAGGCCAGCCCGTAATCGACCAGGTAGGACACCAGGATGCCCATGGTGATGGCCAGCTGGTTGAAGCTGACCAGGGCGCCGCGGACCTTTGGCGGGGCGATCTCGCCGATGTACAGCGGCACCACCATCGACGCCGACCCGACGGCCAGGCCGATCACGATCCGGGCCGCGACCAGGACGCCGAAGGTGGGCGAGAACGCGGCCAGCGCTACGCCGACGACGAACAGCGCGGCGGTGCCGAGCACGGTGGGCCGGCGGCCGATCCGGTCGGCGACCCGGCCCGCGATCTGCGCCCCGATCACCGCACCGACCAGCAGGATGCTGGTCAGCAGTTCCTTGTCGAACGACGTCAGGCCGTGGAAGTCCTTGCCGATGAACAGCAGCGCACCGGAGATGACTCCGGTGTCGTAGCCGAACAGCAGGCCGCCGAGCGCCGTGATGGCGGCGCCCCACAGGACGTGGCGGCGGATCGTCCCGGTGGACAGCTCGCCCGGCGGCGGCGCGGGCTGGCCGGTGGCGGTCATGCGGCCTCGATTCCCGTCCGGGCCGGCGCGGATGCTGCGCGGACCGCGCCGTCCGCCTCGCCGTGCACCATCCGGTATGTCGCCATTGCGGCGCCTCCTGACTCGGCCCTGAGACCGGCCGCGCTCAGGCGGCCGTTGGTGCCTGCATCAGTGCCCGGTTTCGGCGCGTCCTAACGCCCGGCCGGCGCGCCGGCCAGCCGCCGGGCTCGGTCGGCGAATGGTGTGACCTGCGGCTTTACCGGGCGCGGGCGATCCGGTCCGCGCGCCAGCAGCCCGCCCGCATCGGCACGTCGATCTCGCTGGCGCCGGGAAACAGCTCGTCCAGCGCGGCCCGGGCCCGGGCCAGGCCCGCCGCCCGGTCGGCCGGGCTGGCGGTGATGACGCCGCTGTAGGTGCCGAGCATGTCGATCAGGGCATCGGCGCTCATCCGGAGCGCGAACGAGAACGACCGGGTCGTGATGCTGCCCAGCTGGGCGTCGGCGGGCAGGGCGACGGAGCGCCGCCGCGGGCCATCCGCGCCGCCCGGCCGGGCCCGCGGCTCGCGCAGGCTGATCTCGTGCAGCCAGCCCGTGTCGCTGTCCCGGCGCGTCCAGATCAGCCCGAATCGCCCGCCGTCCCGCAGCACCCGGGTGACCTCGGTGATCGCCCGCTCCGGGTCCATCCAGTGCCAGGCCGAGGAGATGAACACGCCATCGGCGCTGGCGTCGGGCAGCGGGATGGCCTCGCCCCGGCCGTCCAGGGCTTCGATGCCCGGCGAGCGGGCGCTCAGCACGGCCCGCATCCGCCCGTCGGGCTCGACCGCGACCACCCGCGGGACCTTGCGGGCCAGCGCCCGGGTCAGCAGCCCGGTGCCCGCGCCCACGTCCACCGCCACCTGGCAGTCGGCGGGCAGCAGCCAGTCCACCGCCTCGTCCGGCGGCCCCGGCCGCAGCCGGTCGTAGTCCTCGGCGATCGCGCCGAACGAGCGGGACCGTTCCGCGGCGGTGGCCATGGCCTCAGCTGCTCCGGGAGAAGATCCGCAGGAAGAACAGGAAGACGTTGAGGGCGTCGAGGAAGATCGAGGCCGCGATGAGCGGCGCCGAGTCCATGTTCTTCGAGCGGCGCAGCCGCTGGAAGTCGAACATGGTCAGGCCCGCGAAGATGACCAGGCCCAGGATCGAGTAGATCAGCGAGCCGCCGGGCACGTGCACGAAGATCAGCACGATGCCGAACACGATCAGGGCCAGCAGCGCCCAGAAGCACACCCGGCCGAGGCCCGACAGGTCCCGCCGGGTGGCGTACCCGGCCGCGCCGAAACCCGCGATGAACAACGCCGTCGCCCCGCCGGCCTGCCACAGCACCCGGGGATCAGCCGCGGCGTAGAACGTCAGGGTCGGGGACAGCGCCAGCCCGAGCAGGACGCCGAAGGCGAGCAAGAGCCCGGTGGTCAGCCCGGCCGACCGCCGCACGGCGAAGTTCATCCCGATCAGGCACGCGAACGCCGCGATGTACGCGACGATCGCCACCCCGTGACTGAGATCGCGGCCGAGATAGCTGCCCAGCGCGAAGACCCCGGCCGTCGCGGCCACGTACCACATGACCTGGCCGAACAGCGTGCGAGTGCGGTCGGCGGTGTCGGCCGCGAACCCGCCATAGCTATAGGAGGGGTTCATGCCACCATTGTCGCCTGCCGGGCGGACCGCGCGTGCCTGCGGCGGTGCCGCGCTCGTGACGTTCATCATCGCCAGCCGACCACATCGTGTTCTGGTGCCCCGCCGGCCCGGCCCGCGATCGTTATGGCATGCCACGGCGGCGATGGATTTCCCGGCCGTCAGGCGTCCGCCTATCCGGGACCATCCCGGAGCGACAAGGAGAATGCCGATGACTGCCACCCGCCCGACGGCTGCGCGGTCCGCCCCCGCGGGGCGGCCCACGGCCGTGACGATGAACGTGCCGGGCCCGGCGCGGTGGCTGGCGCTGGCGGTGGTCTGCACGGGCTCGCTGATGAACGTGCTCGACAACACGATCGTCAGTGTCGCGCTGCCGTCCATCCGGCAGGACCTGGGCTTCTCGCCGGTCTCGCTGGCCTGGGTGGTGAACGCCTACCTGCTCACCTACGGCGGGTTCCTGCTGCTCGGCGGCCGGCTGGGCGACCTGTTCGGGTACCGCCGGCTGTTCGTCGCCGGGACGGCCCTGTTCACGCTGTCCTCGCTGGCCTGCGGCCTGGCTCCCGCGCAGGGCTATCTCATCGCCGCGCGGGCCGTGCAGGGGTTCGGCGGCGCCGTCGCGTCCGCGGTGGCCCTGTCGCTGGTCGTCTCCATGTTCACCGAGCCCGCGGAGCGGGCGAAGGCGATGGGCGTGTTCGGGTTCATCGCCGCGGGCGGCGGCAGCATCGGCGTCCTGCTCGGCGGGGTGCTCACCGAATGGCTCAGCTGGCACTGGATCTTCCTCGTCAACGTCCCGATCGGCGTGGCCGTCTGTGCCGCATCGCTGCGCGTGCTCCCGGCCGGGCGGGGCGCTGACGGCGACGGCCGCCGCCTGGACATCATCGGAGCGGTTCTCGTGACCGCCGCCCTGATGCTCGCGGTGTACGCCGTCGTGAACGCGAGCCGCGCGGGCTGGCTGGCCGGCCGGACGGTGGGCGTGCTCGGCCTGTCCGCGCTGCTGCTCGCGGTGTTCGCTCTGGCCGAGACGCGGGTCAGCTCGCCCCTGATGCCGCTGCGGGTGTTCCGCGTGCCCAACCTGGCGGCGGCCAACGCCATCGGCGTCCTGTGGGCGGCGGCCATGTTCGCGTGGTTCTTCCTGACCACGCTCTACCTCCAGCTGGTGCTGCACTACAGCCCGCTGCAGGTCGGGCTGGCCTTCCTCCCGGCCAACGTGATCATGGGCGCGTTCTCGGTCGGCCTGTCGGCCCGGCTCGTGGGCCGCTTCGGCATCAGGCGGCCCCTGAGCGCCGGCCTGCTGCTCGCCGCGGCCGGCCTCCTGCTGTTCGCGCGGGCCCCGGTCGGCGGCCAGTTCGCGCTCGACGTCCTCCCGGCCATCGTCTTGCTCGGCGTGGGCACCGGCATGGCGTTCAACCCGGTCATGCTCGCGGCCGTGGGCGACGCCGAGCCGAGCGAGTCCGGCCTGGCCTCGGGTGTCCTCAACACCTCCCTCATGATGGGCGGAGCGCTCGGCCTGGCCGTCCTGGCCAGCGTCGCGGCATCGCGCACCCAGCACCTGCTGGGCGCCCGCCACGGCCAGCTCGTCGCCCTGACCGGCGGCTATCACGCCGCCTTCCTGGCCGGTGCCCTGTTCGCGGCCGTGGCCGCGGTGCTCGGCGCTGGCCTCCTGCGTCCGGCGCAGCCGCACGAAGCGCCCGCGGAGTGACACGCTGTTCCGGGTGACGGGGTGGCGTGCGCGCTGAGCGGCGGCACCCGATCGCCGCGGGCGGCCTGCCGGTCAGCCGGGCTCGGGCGCTCTTCCGCTCACCGCCGCCGGCGGAAACCGGAGCTGTGCGGCGGCCAGCTTCCGGCGCGCCGCGTCGGCCAGGTCGATGTCCAGCACGTCGGCCAGCAGCACCAGGTAGAGCAGCACGTCGGCCATCTCCTCGCCCGCCCGGGTGCGCAGCGGCTCGGCCTGCGCCAGGCGGCCGGCGTCGGCCGCCGGCAGCCACTGGAACAGCTCCGCCAGCTCGCCGACCTCCCCGACTAGCGCCAGGAGCACCGACTTGGGGTCGTGGAACTGGCCCCAGTCCCGTTCCGCGCTGAACTGCCGCATCCGCTCCCGCAACTCACCCAGATCCGTCATCCCAGCAGCATTCCATGCCGCACCGAGCGGGTGCCCTGACTGGCCGGGGGCGGCCAGCCGGGGGACTCGCCGCCGGCTCGCCGTCAGGGGTGCTGGGCCAGGTGCCAGCGGACGATGCAGAAGCCGTGCCGCAGGGCGGCGCCGAGGGCGTCCGGGTCGAGTCGCCCGTCGGGGCCGCGCGGGATGGGGATGAACCGGGCCGCCCGCGGGTTCTTAGCGGCGATCACGCCGAGCAGCCGCTCGAGCTCGGCGGGATCGGTCACCAGTTCCGGCCGGGCGGGCACATCGCGGCCCCGGACCCGGAGCCGGGCCGGCCGGCCGCCGGCCAGGTTGAGCGTCCAGCGGCCACCGCCGGGGGTGAGCAGCACGTCTCCGTCACGGACGTAGCTGACCGGCTGCCGGTAGGCCTTGCCGCTCGTGCGGCCGGTGAAGGAGACGAGCATCAGGTTCCCGCCGAGCGGCGTCGGGAACGGCAGGCCGAGCACGGCCCGCATGGGCACGTTGACCGCGCGCATGATCCGCGCGCGCCGCTGCATCGCGGCCCGGCTGAGTTCAGTGGCCATTGCTGGCACCCTCCTGCTCCTGCTGCCCGTCTCCGTCACACCGCGCGGCTCCAGTCCCGGTTCCGGTCACGACCGCCGTCATGGCAATATATTAGAGATCTAAGGATTAGATGTCAACTGATTGGTCTCGGCCGGCTCGAAGTAGTGCCCGCGGGCCAGGTCTTCGAGGAGGCCGGGATGCGTCGGCTCCCAGCCGAGCAGCGTCCGCGTCGCCGCACTGGAGACCGGGTTGTCCACGCCGACGAGCGGGCCGAGGAAGGCGAAGCGCTCGGCGGCGTCGGCGGCGGAGATGCTGGCCGTCGGCACGCCGGCCCCGCGGCCGATAGCGGCGGCGAGGTCGCGGAACGGGATGCCCTCGTCGGCGACCGCGTGCAGCCGGCTTCCGGCCGGGGCGCCCTCCAGGGCCAGCCGGTATAGCCGCGCCGCGTCGAGCGTGTGCACGGAGGGCCACCGGTTGGCCCCGTCCGCCACGTACCCCGACCGGCCCGTCTGCCGGGCGATGCCGATCAGGATGTGGGCGAAGCCGTGGTGGTCGAGCGGGCTGTGCACGATCGGCGGCAGCCGGACGGCCGACGACCGCACGCCGTGCCCGGCGAGCGAGATCACGAGGTTCTCCGCCTCGACCCGCGGGCCGCCGGGAGCGGCATCGGCCTCCGTGCCCGGCCGTCCGGCGATGCCGGCGATGCCGGCGAGCAGGAGCGTGCCGGAGGTGGTGACGAGCGGTCGGCCCGTCCCGTGCAGCACGCCGGCCAGCGCCTCGGTCGCGGCGAGGTCGGCGGCGGCCGCGCCGGCGAAGTCGCCGGCACCCATCAGGTCGTGCTTGAAGGCGAGGTGGATGACGCCGTCCGCGGCCGCGGCGGCCGCGCGCAGCCCGTCGAGATCGTCCAGGTCGCCGCGCTGGACCTCCGCGCCAGCGGCCGCGAGCGCAGCGGCCGCGCGGTCCGAGCGCGCCAGTCCGACGACCCGATGCCCGGCCTGCAGCAACTCGGGCACGACGGCCGAGCCGATGTGCCCGGACGCGCCGGTCACGAAAACACGCATGGAAACCTCCGGAAGAAGTGATGTCACCTGGTGCCATCACGATAGCACGCTCATGACACCGGGTGACATCGACTAGTCTGGCCGCATGGGCAGATGGCAGCCGGACGCGCGTGCGCGGCTCCAGGCGGCGGCCCTGGCCCTGTACGGCGAGCGCGGGTACGAGCAGACGACCGTCGCGGAGATCGCCGAGCGCGCGGGGCTCACCAAGCGGACCTTCTTCCGCTACTTCAGCGACAAGCGCGAGGTCCTGTTCTGGGGCTCGGAGCTGCTCGAGCAGCAGATGGTGGCCGCCATCGAGGCCGCCCCCGGGCCGGCCCCGGCGCTCGCCATGATCGGCGCGGCGCTGGATGCCGCCGCGGTCCGGTTCGAGGAGGTCCGGGACTTCGCCGGGCCTCGGCACCGGATCATCGCCTCCAGCAAGGAGCTGCAGGAGCGCGAGCTGATCAAGGCCGCGTCACTGGCCGCCGCCATGGCCGGGGCGCTGCGCGCCCGGGGAGTCGGCGAGACCGCCGCGGCGCTCGCCGCCTGGACCGGCACGACCGTCATGCACGTCGCCTTCGAGCAGTGGGTCACCGACCCGGGCCAGGCGCCGTTTCAGCGGATTGCCCGCGATGCGCTGGCCGAGCTCCGGAAGATCGCCGGCGGCTAGGCCGGCCGGCTGGCCTGGGAGGTGTAGGTGGCCACCTCGCGCGGGGTGATGATGCCGTCCTCGATGGCGCGGGCCAGCAGGGCGTCCTTGCTGAGCGCGGGACGGCCCAGGGCGGCGTACTTCATCCGGGCGCGGTCGATGTACTGGCGGACGGTGTTCTCGGTGATGGACATGCGCCGGCCGACGGACGCCTTGGACATGCCCTGGAACCACAGCAGCAGGGCCTGGCGCTCCTGGTTGGACAGCGACGGGCGCCCGGGGCCGTCATCGCCGAGGAACGCCTTGGCCTGGGACCGGGTGACGCACGGGCGGTCGGCGGCCGCGGCCAGGACGGCCTCGACCAGGTAGTCCCGGCCCTCGTCCTTGGCCACGTAGGCGTAGGCGCCGCTGTCGAGGACGTCGCGGACGAGACCGGGACCGGAGTGGGCGGAGAAGGCCACGATCCGGTTGCCCGCGGCGACCAGCCGGGGCACCTGGGCCGTGACGAGCTGGCCGTTGAGCTCCAGGTCCAGGATGAGCACGTCCGCGACCGGCCCGGTCACCGGCTCCAGGGCCATCAGGTCATGCGCGACCAGGACGACCTGGATCCGGTGCTCCGGGTCGGCGGCGATCCACGAGGTAATGCCCTCGATGACCACCGGATGGTCCTCGACGATGCCCGCCGTGACTACCTGGTCCACCGGGCCTCCACCCACAGGCTGTGACGGTCACGGTCGTGGTCGATGACCACCCCGAGGGCCGCGGCCGGCTGGGGCGGCGGGGGCGCCGGGGAGTCCGCGACGAGGCTGACCGCGATGCCCTCGCGCAGGGCCGTCAGGGTGACCCGCACCTGGCTGACGGCCGTGGTCAGGATGGCGATGGCGGTGTCGGTGATGACCCGGCGGACCTCGGCCGGCACGCTCGGCAGCGCGCCGACCGTCTCGATGTCCACCGCGACGCCCCGGCGCTCGGCGACATCCGCGCACGCGTGCAGTTCGTGGACGAGCGGCCCCGCCGCGTCGTCGCTCTCGGCCATCAGCCGGCGCAGCCGGGCTGCCTCCACCGCGCACGAGCGGCGGACCTCGGGGTCGGCCGGGTCGGCCGACCCGGCCGCGAGCTCGCGCAGCAGAGGTCCGGCGGTCTCCTGCAGGGCCAGCCAGCGGGCCTGCCGGGCGACTCGCAGCCGCTCCGCGATCAGCTCGTCCTGCCGGGCCGCGGCCTCGACCCGGGTGACCTCCGCGGCCTCGCGGGCGGTGGCGCCCATCTGGCGGGCTGCCACCGCGACCACGAGCTGGATGGCGGTGGTCTCGGCCAGGATCGTGATGAACCCCGCGACATCGGCGCGGTGCAGCCCGTCGTGAGCCAGCACCGCGAAGGTGGCCAGCCCGTTCAGCATCAGGAATACGACCAGCTCGCGCACGGGCCGCCGGAGCAGGACCAGGAGCCCGACCCAGCCGGCCGTGCCCCACGCCCAGTCGATCCGGAGCAGCTGGCCGGCCGGGCAGCCGACGGCGCCCGCGACGGTGACCGCCAGGGCCACGGCGGCCAGCGCGTAACTCCAGGCCGGGCGGGACCGGCCGCCGAGCAGGCGCAGCGCCCCGGCGGCGATCGCCAGGGCGATGACCAGCCACAGCGCGAACTGGACCGGGAAGGAGCGGTACAGGCCCCGGTAGGGGAACAGCTCACTGCCGGCCCCGGCGATGTGCCAGCCCGCCACCACGACCACCACGGCGATGTCGAATGACCGGGCAAAACGCGCCGACAGCACGGCCGTCGGGGCCACCGCCGGCGGCAGTCCGGCCTGGACCGGGGTGGCGCGGACCGCGGCGCGGGCCGGGGCGGCGCGGGCCGGGGCGGCTCTCATCCGGGCCACCGCAGGACGACCGTCGTGCCGTGGCCGGGGGTGCTGTGCACCACGCCGGTCCCGCCCGCGGCGGTCATCCGCCCGGAGATGGACTCCCGGATGCCCCGCGGGGCCGGGGAGACCGACCGGGGATCGAATCCGCAGCCCCGGTCGCTGACCTCGATGGTGGCCCAGCCCGGGCCGCCCTCGACGCTGACGTGGGCCTCGTCCACGCCGGCGTGCCGGGCCACGTTGCGCAGCGCCTCGGCGACGCTCGCGGCGATGCCCTCGGTCACCGAGTGCGGCAGGCTGACCGCAGCGGCGGTGAGCCGGGTTCGCAGCGGCGTCGCCGCCGCGACCTGCTCGAGCCGGGCGCACAGGTCGGCGGGACGCGCCGCATCGCCCGGCGCCCCGGCCGGGACGCCCGCGGCGGCGCCGAGGTCGCGGGCGGCCTGGGCCGACAGCGTGGCGGACGGGCCGGCGAACGCCCCGGCCGCGACCATGGTCAGGGTGGAGAGCATGGTGTCGTGCAGCTGGCGGTGGTGCTCGCGCTCGTCCGCGCGGCCGGCCGCCTCGGCCTGCCGCTCCTGCTCGGCCTGCAGGCTGACCGCGACGACGGCGTCGGCCTTCCGGCCGCCGCGGCGGATGAGGCCGACCAGGATGGCCGTGACCGCCGCCTGGACGACCAGGAACCAGGCGTCCGCCGGGTGCGGGACGGTCGCCACGTAGGCGGCGGCCACCAGGAGCAGGGCGGGCAGGCCGATGGCGGGCCGCAGCGCCAGCAGCGAGATGTAAATCGCGGTGCTGGCCAGCGGGAGGATCCAGGACGTGCCGGCCGCGGTCATGCCGGCCGGAGCCACGTGCCCTTGCGTGGCGACGATGGCCGCGATGACCACGATGTCGGCCACGACCAGGACCCGGCTGAGCCCGCTCCGGTACACCCGCCAGGCGAAGGCCGCCGACCAGCCGCACAGCACCGTGAGCACGGCGGCCAGCCAGCCGGGGGACACGCCCGCGGTCGCGGCCAGCGGGCCGACGACCGCGCAGGTCACAGCGCTGCTGAGGCGCAGCGCGATGGCGGCGCGGCCCGCCAGCTTGTCGAGCGCGCGGTCGGACGGGCCACCGTGTGCGGTCGGATGCCCGGCGGCCGCCGAGCGCCGCAGGCCGATGGCCGACATCGGACCCCCAACCACCAGATGCAGGATGCAGAGGCATCAGTATCTAGGTAAGCCGATAGATAGGTACTCAATATGTCGAGAATCGGCTCCGGCGTAAAGGGAAGAATCAGCTCGCGGTGATCAATTTCCCGGCCGGTAAGGACCCAGTAGGGCCGGTGAGAATAGGGTCAGGAAATGACCGGGCCCGGCGGCGGGTCGAGTTCCAGCCACGCCGACCGGCCCGTCTCGCTGCCGGTGACGCCCCACCGCGTGGCGAGCGCGGCCACGATGAGCAGGCCGCGGCCGCGCTCCTCGTCCGGCGCGGCCTCGGGCTGCCATGGCCCGCCGCGATCGACGACCTCGGCCCGGATCCGGCCGCTCCGGCTGACGCTGACCCGGACCATGAACTGGCCGCCGGGCTCGCGCGAGCAGCTGTGCAGGACCGCGTTGCTGGCCAGCTCGCAGACGCACAGGACGATGTCGTCGGCGGCGCGGAAGCCGGAGAGCACGCCCGCGATGAACCGGCGCGCGTGCGGGATCTGCATCGGCTGGGCAGTAAAGACCCGGCAGGCGTCGGCCATGGTCGGCCGCGGCCGTGCGGCCGCCCGTAAGCTCGCGTTCTCCTCGGCGCCGGGCGGGACGGCACCGGCGGTCGGTAAGCCGCCCGGCGGCGAGTCAGCGGCGGGGCCGCCGGTCGGCGGTCCAGGCGGGCGGGGGTCCGTTCCGGCCTGCGATCGGGCCGTGCCGGATACCGCGCTCATGTGCCGCCCCTCTGCCCGAGTCCCGCCGCCCCCCTCGGGCGGCGGGTCCCGGTGCGCCTGCGTCGGAAGGGCCCGGCCGGGGTCGGGCCACCCATGCGGAAGGCGGGTCCCCGTCGCCGCGGAGACCCCGGCTTCCTCCAGAAACGCTAGCTCAGATCTCTAGAGATATCCAGGTCCCCGGGGCGGTTTCGCCGGGTCCCTCATTCCTTTACAGAACGGCCAAATGAGCCGGATCCCTGCTAATGTGTCTCTCTAGAGAGGCCGGTGGCCGGGCTTCTCGGGCGGCCGGTGATCCGTGCCTTCGCCGGGGCACGGGCGGCGCCTTCGCTGGGCCAGTGGCCGGGGGCCGCTAGGAGGCCGGACAATGGCAGACCCACAGGGCCTGACGGGCGAGCGGAAGTACCGGGTGATCGCCGGCGACCTGCGCGCCGCCATCGGGCGCGGCGAGTATCCGGCCGACGCCCGGCTGCCGGGCGAGAACGACCTCATGCGCCAGTACCAGGTGGCCCGGATGACGGCCCGGCAGGCGCTGGCCCAGCTCATCAACGAGGGCCTGGCCGTGGCGCGCAAGGGCTCGGGCGTCTACGTCCGTGACTTCCGGCCGGTGGTCCGGGCGGGCGCGGACCGGCTGTCGGCGCGCGGCTGGGGGTCGGGGCGGTCCATCTGGTCGGCGGACGCCGGCTCCCGCGAGCTCAGCGTCGACCAGCTCGAGGTGCGCCGGGCCGCGCCGCCCGCGCACATCCGGCTCCTGCTGGACCTGACCGACGACCCGGACGCCCAGGTCGTCGTGCGCAGCCGCCGGTACGTGCTGGACGGCAAGCCGGTGCTGCTGTCGGTCTCCTACCTGCCGGGCGGCCTGGCCGCCGGCACGATGATGGAGTACCAGGACGCCGGGCCGGGCGGGGTCTACGCGCGGCTGCGGGAACTCGGGCACGCGCCTGCCCGGTTCCGCGAGGACCTGCGCGCGCGGATGCCCGAGCCCGGCGAGGCCGCCGCGCTCGGCCTGCCGCCGGGCACGCCGGTGGTGGACATCGTGCGGACCGCCTACGGGGCGGACCGGCAGGTCGTGGAGGTCAGCGAGATGATCGCGGACGCTTCGTCCTACGTATTCCGCTACGACTTCGACGCCTAGGCCCGGCTGCGCTACCCCGCGGTCGCGGCGTAGTCAAGCGTTGATCCTCCGGCCGCGCCGGCATACGGTGACGCCACCGGTGCACCGCCCGTTTTGCCCGGCCGTCGGCCGCTTGCGTCCGGTGCCAGACCCCGGCAGGACGGCCTGCGATGCCTCGTACCGACACTGCGGCGGTCGCGCTGCGACCGCTGATCGACCTGACCGCCGACGCGCAGGTCGCGCCCAGCATGATGGCTGAAGCGGCGTTATTCGGCGCCGCTCAGGACGATCCGGCCGGCTGGCTGCCCTGGTACCGGCCGGGCCGCGAGCTGCGGTCGCTGCTGGCCCGGGCCGGGCTGGTCGGGCCCGATGACCCGCTCACCGGGCCCCAGCCGGTGCTGCAGCGGGTGGCCCGGGCGATGGGGGCGGACACCGACCCGCTCCGGCTGCTGTGGGCCGCGCGGCTGTATCGCCAGCTCGGCCGGTACCGGCAGTGCGCGGCCGTGCTGCGCGGGATCACCGGGGACGCCCCGCCGCCGGTGCGGGGCTGGCGCGACCTGCTGCTCGCGGAGTGCGACGGCGGGCTGGCCGAGCTGCCGGGTGACCCCGCCGGGCTGCTCGGCCTGGCCGCGGACCTGGCCTGGCTCACGTTGTCGCCGTCGACCGAGCGGTACGCCGTGGCCCGGACCCGGGCCGACCAGCTGCCGGACGAGTGGCAGCGGGCGCTGGCCCGCGCCCGGATCCTGACCATCGTGCTGGCCAGCGGCGGGCACGGGGATCCCGACGGGCTGTGCGCTGACCTGGCCGGCTATCGCGCGGCCGAGCCGGGCGGCTTCCTGCTCCGCGAGGGCGAGCTCGCCCTGCGGCGGGCCGCCGCCGGGAGCTGCCTGTCGGCCGGCGACGCGGCCGGCGCCCACCGCCACGCGCAGGCCGTGCTGGCCCTGGACCCGGCGGGCGCGGCCAGCCACCTCCTGGCGGCCCGGGTCGCGCTCGCGGCCGACTACCCGGCCGAGGCCGGGCGGCGCTATCGCAGCGCCGCCCGGCTGGGCCTGTCCGAGCGGCATGCCGCCCTGTGCGGGCTGGCCGACCTGGCCGCCGGGCCGGCCGGGCCGGGGGCCGACCCGGAGGCCGGCCTCGCGCTGCCGGGCATCGTGGCCGACCTGCTCAGCCACGACCCCGCGCCGGAGGCCGACCGGCTCCGGGCGCTGGCCAGCCGGGCCGGACCGCTGGACGCGAGCATCGCCGCGGACAGCGTCCGCTGGGCCATCGCGGCCCTGCGCGCCGCGCCCCCGGCCTCCCCCGGCTCGCGCACGGCCCGCGCGCTGCGGCGCCCACTGCCGCTGGAGCGGTACCGGTCGTTCCTCGACCTGCGGCCGCCGGAGGACCTCGATCCGCGGGACTGGCCGCCGGTCGCGATCCACGCGCCGCTGATGTCGCTGGCGGCCGTGCGGCACCGGCGCGAGCCCTGGTTCGAGGAGATCCATCCGCAGCGGGCCACCGGCGAGCTGTTCCGCCGCGAGCTGGCCCAGACGGCCAGCCTGTACGGCTATCACTCCGACGCGGCCGGCGCGGACTACGGCCGGTGGCTCGACGCGCCCGACGGATGCCCCCCGGACGTGCGGGAGCTGCTGCTCGGCGCGGCCGACCTGCCGCTGCTGGACCGGGCGCTGCTGGCCCGGCTGGTCGGCGCGGTCGGCTTCCACGCCGCGGCCCGGGACATGCTGCCGGGCCCGGAGACGCCGGTGAGCAGCCCCGAGGGCGGCTACGCGCTGGCGACCTGGCTGGCGGCCGAGCAGCTGCACACGGCCGGCCTCGGGGTCGCGCTCGACCCGAGCTTCCGCACGCTCTTCGCCCAGCTCAGCGACGACCCGCGGAACGCCCGGACCAGGGTCGTCACCACCATCGACGCCGCGGTCAGCGCGGCCGGCCGGCGCGAGCCCGGCACGATCGCGTACTGGCGATCGGCGGGCGAGCGGGCGCTGGCCCGGTACGTTGCCCAGCCCGAGGTCAGCGACTTCAGCGCGGCTGTGATGACGAGCCGGTGGTATCGCGCGATGAGCTTCCTGCCCCTGCTGGCCGGTGATCGCGACCAGCTGCGCGCCGACCTGGACCAGTGGCTGGGCATCGCCGCGGACCTGGCCGGCGACGACGACCAGACGCAGATCATCGCCGCGGACAACTACGTCCCCGCGGTCGAGACGGCGATCCGGGCGCACGTGGTCCTGGGCGACCGCGACACCGCCCGGCAGCTGGCGGACCGGCTGGCCCGCGAGGTCGACCCGATCGACCCGAAGGCCTGGCTCACCGCCGGCGAGCTGCGGTTCCGGGCCGGCGACGTGACCGGCGCGCGCGACGCCTACCTGCGCGCCGCCCACCTGGAGTTCCCCTACGGGCGCCTGTCCTGGTTCAACGCCGGCCAGTGTCACGAGCAGCTCGGCGACTTCCAGGAGGCGGCCGACTGCTACCGCCGCTCGCTGGCCCACTGGCCGACGGGCGTCACGCCGCTGCGCCGGCTGCGGGACCTGGGCGCCGCCGGTCACCTCGGCGCCGACGGCCCGCTCCTGCTGGCCTGGGCCGCGGGGGAGCCGGCCTGGTCCAGCCTGGGCGACCCGGCCGCGGGGCCGGCCTCCGGCCCGTTCCCGACGCCCGCCTCTGGCCCGTTCGCGACGCCCGCCCCCGGCCCGTTCGCGACGCCCGCCTCCGGCCCGCCCGGCTGAGCGGGCCGGCGCAGGGTCACCGCCGCGACGACCGCTCCGGCCAGCCCGAGCAGCCCGGCCACCAGGAACGACAGGTTCAGGCCGGCCGCCGCGGCGGCGTGGATGACAACGTCCAGCCCGGCCCGCTGGGCCGCCGGCGCGTGGGCCAGCACCGCCCCGGCCTGGCCGCCGGTGACCGCCGGGGCCACCGCGCGCCCGGCCCCGCGCGCGGCCAGCACCGTCGCCGCCCGGGCCGCGAAGATGCTGCCGAGCAGGGCCACGCCGATGGTGAAGCCGAGCTGGCGGGCCGTGTTCACCGCGCCGGCGGCCATCCCGCCGCTGCGCTGCGGCACCGCCGACATGGCGTTGGAGACCAGCGTGGGCGTAGCCAGCCCGACGCCGACGCCGGCCGCGATCAGGCCCGGCAGCAGGGCCACCGGGCCGGAGCCGGCGCTCAGCGTGCCCTGGGCCAGCGCGCCCGCGCCGATGAGGGCGAGCCCGCCGCCGACGACCCACCTCGGGTTCGCGGTGTGCAGGAACCGGCCCGCCAGCGCGCTGACCGCGAAGGCGGCCACCGACAGCGGGGCCGAGCCCAGCAGGCCGGCCCGGATCGGGCTCAGCCCGAGCACCGACTGGAGCCACAGCGAGCTGTACGGGAAGTAGGCGAACGCGGCCAGGTTGAGCAGCAGCGCGGCCGCCAGCACCCCGGCGAACGCCGGGCGGCGCAGCAGGGCCAGGTCCAGCAGCGGCGCCGCCGACCGGTGCTCGAGCACGGCGAACCCGGCCCAGGCGGCCAGCCCGGTGCCGAGCAGGCCGAGGGTCTGGCCCGCGGTCCAGCCGACGGCCGAGACGCGGATGAGCGCGTAGGTCACGGCCGCCGCACCGACCGTGAACGTGACCAGGCCCGGAACGTCCAGCCGGGAGCCGCGCTGCACCCGGTCGGCGCCGAACGCGCGCCCGGTCGCGACGAGCGCCGCGACGCAGACCGGCAGGTTGACGAAGAAGATCCAGCGCCAGGACAGGCCCTGCGTCAGCACGCCGCCCAGGATGGGGCCCGCGGCCGCGGCCGCGCCCGACACCGCGCCCCAGATCCCGAACGCCACGCCGCGGTCCCGGCCCCGGTAGGCCGAGTTGAGCAGCGCGATGGTGGTGGCGTACATGGCGGCGCCGCCGATCCCCTGCACGCCGCGGGCGGCGATCAGCTCGGCCGTGCTGCGGGCCAGGCCGCTGCCAAGTGAGGCCAGCGCGAACAGGGCCAGGCCGCCGAGGTAGAGCCGCCGCCGGCCGTACAGGTCGCCGAGCGCGCCCATGGCCAGCAGCAGCGCGGCCAGGATCAGCGCGTAGATGTCCACGACCCACTCCAGGGCCGAGAACGAGGTCCTCAGGTCGACGGCCATGTCGGGCAGCGCGACCGTCACGATGGTCACGTCGACGAGCAGCATGAAAGTGCCCAGGCACACCGCGAGCAGCGGCATCCACTTGCGCATCGGGGTTGTCCTCTCCGGCCGGCCGGCCACGTGCCGGCTCACCCCGTGACTCTCGCGCTCGAGACGGCCTATGGCCATTCCGACGCCATGGGATGTAGATTTCCTCCGTGAGCAGCGTTCTGGTGAGTGAAACTGATGCTCTGGATGACCTCGACGGTAAAATAATCCAGGCACTCCAGGTCGACCCGCGGGCCGGCTTCAGCGCCATCGGGGACGTGCTCGGGGTGTCCGAGCAGACCGTCGCCCGGCGCTTCCGGCGGCTGCGCTCAGCCGGGCTCATCCGGGTCATCGGCCTGGTCAGCCTGCGGCACCTGGGGCAGTCGGAGTGGGTCGTCCGGGTCACCTGCCAGCCCGGCGGGACCGGGCCGCTGGCCGACGCGCTGGCCCGGCGCGAGGACGTGGCCTGGGTGACGCTGACCGCGGGCGGCTCGGAGATCGTGTGCAGCGTCCAGTCGCGCAGCGACGAGCAGCGCGACGACCTGCTGCAGCGGCTCCCGGCCACCAGCCGGGTGCTCGGCCTGACCGCGCACGCGCTGCTGCACCGCTACGTCGGCGCCTCCTCCGACGACTGGGCCGGCTTCACCGGCGAGCGGCTGACGCCCGCCCAGGTGGCGGCCCTGCGCCTGCCGGCCGGGGACGGCAGCGAGCCGGTGACGCTGGTGCCCGAGGACGGGCCGCTGCTGGACGAGCTGGCCCGCGATGGCCGGTGCAGCTACGCCGCGCTGGCCGCCGCCACGGGCTGGAGCCAGGGCCGGGCCACCCGCCGGCTGGCCGCGCTGCGCCGCGCGGGCCTGGTGTACCTCGACCTCGACCTGGCCATGCCGCTGCTGGGCTTCCCGACCTCGGCCTACCTGTGGCTGACGGTCGAGCCGGCCAGCCTGGTCGCCGTCGGCACCGAGCTGGCGCAGCACGACGAGGTGCCGTTCGCGGCCGCGGTGACGGGGTCGGCCAACCTGGTCGCCACCATCACCTGCCGCAGCACCGAGGCGCTGTACCAGTACGTGACCACGAGGATCGCCGCCACGGCGGGCGTCCGGCAGCTCGAGGTCTCGCCCGTGCGGCGGCGCGTCAAGCAGGCGGGCTCGCGGACGATCGGCCACCGGCTGGCCCCGCCGGAGAGTCGCCGGCCAGCCGCTCGTAGCGGTCCTTCACCGTCGCGGCGGTCTGGTCGGCGGGCGCGTCCCACACCTCCTGGCTGAAGATCTCCACCTCCGCGTACCCGAGGTACCCGGCCGCCCGGACCTGCGCGGAGATTGGCGGGAAGTCGATGTGCCCGTCGCCGACATGGCCGCGGCCGAGCAGCATGTCGGCTGGCAGCGGCAGGACCCAGTCGCACAGCTGGTAGCTGGCGATCCGGCCTGCGGCCCGGGCGATCCCGGCGGCCAGGCCGGCGTCCCACCACACGTGATAGGTGTCGATCACCACCCCGACCGCGTCGGCCGGGAACAGCTCGGCCAGCTCGAGGGCGTCGGCCAGCCGGGAGATGGCGCACCGGTCCGCGCAGAACATCGGGTGCAGGGCCTCGATCCCGAGCCGGACGCCGTGCCGCTGAGCGTGCGGGACCAGCTCGCCGATGGCGTCGGCGATCATCCGCCGGGCCCGGCCCAGGTCCCTGCTGCCCGGCACCAGCCCGCCCGAGACCAGGCACAGCGTGTCGGCCTCCAGCCGCGCCGCGTCCTCGATGGCCGCCCGGTTGTCGGCCCGCGCCGCGGCCCGCGCGTCCGCGTCGGCGTGGGTGAAGAAGCCGCCCCGGCACAGGCTCGACACGTGCAGCCCGGCGGCCCGTACGGTCGCCGCGGCCCGGTCCGCGCCGAGCTCGCCGACCCGGTCACGCCACAGCCCGATGGCCGGGATCTCGTGCCGGACACACAGGTCAGCGGCCTGCACCAGGCTCAGGTGGTGGACCGTCGCCTGGTTGAGCGACAGCCGCCCGGTCACGCGCGCCCCGTCACGGCCGGCCGGCCAGGTACGCCGTCATCCGGGCCACCGCCAGCTCCGGGTCGCGCAGCGCGCCCGCGGCCGCGGCCAGCTCGAACACCCGGGTCAGATGCTCCGCCGACCGGTGCCGCTGCAGCCCGCCGACCATCGCGAACTCCGGCTGCAGGCCGTTGAGCCAGGCCAGGAAGGCGACTCCGACCTTGTAATAGAACGTTGGCGACTCGAAGATCAGCCGACTCAGCGCCACGGTCGGGCCGATCGCGGCCCGATACCCCGTTACGTCGCCGGCGTCCAGGGCGTGCAGCGCGGCCGCTGCCGGGGCCGTGGCCGCCGCGAACGCGCCCAGCAGCGCGTCGCTGTGCCCGTGGTCGTCGCCCCGGATCAGCTCGTCGTAGTGGAAGTCGTCCCCGGTGTAGAGGCGGACGCCGGGCGGCAGCCGCCGCCGCAGCGCGATCTCCTGCCCCGCGTCGAGCAGGGACAGCTTGACGCCGTCGACCTGGCCGCCGGACCGCTCGATCAGCTCCAGGACGATATCGGCCGCGGCCGCGGGGTCGGGGCGGCCCCAGTAGCCGCGCAGGGCCGGGTCGAAGGCCTCGCCGAGCCAGTGCAGGATGACCGGCTGCCGGGCCTGCTTGAGCAGCTCCCCGTACACGTCCAGGTAGTCCCGGGCCGACCGGGCGCTGGCGGCCAGCGCCCGGCTGGCCATCAGGATGACCCGCCCGCCGGCCGCCTCGACGGCCTCGGCCTGCTCGGCGTAGGCCGCGATGATGACGGGCAGCGCGTGCGCGCCGTCGGGCAGCTGGTCGGTCCCGGCGCCGCACGCGATCAGCCCGCCGAGCTCGGCCGCCCGCGCCGCCGACCGGGCGATCAGCTCCCGGGCCTGCGGCCAGGACAGCCCCATGCCGCGCTGCGCGGTGTCCATCGCCTCGGCCACGCCGAACCCGTGCGCCCACAGGTGCTCGCGGAACGCGATCGTCGCGGCCCAGTCGATCTCGCCGCCCGCGGTGGCGGCCACGTGCGCGGCCGCGTAGGCCCGCCGCGACGCGGGCGGCGGGTAGGCCGCCGCCCAGCCCGGCGCCGCGACCGCCAGCGGCTCCGGCCGGCCCGGCAGGGTGATGGACGCGGTCACAGGCGGGGCACCTCGACACGCTGACCGGCCTGCGACGACTCCAGGGCGAGCTGGGCCAGCTGGACGCCCTTGGCTCCCTCGGTCAGGTCCCATGCGAACGGCCGGCCCTGGGCGGCGGCGGAGAGGAACAGCTCCCACTGGACCTTGAAGCCGTTCTCGGGCGGGACGTTGTCCGGGATGTCGGTCCACTGGGCCAGGTAGTCGTTCGGGTCGGGCAGGTCCGGGTTCCACACCGGCATCGGGGTGGACACCCGGTGCTGCACGGCGCAGTTCCGCAGCCCCGCCACCGCGCTGCCGTGGGTGCCGTCGACGTGCAGCTCGACCAGCTCGCGGCGGTTGACCCGGACCGCCCAGGACGAGTTCACCGAGGCGAACGCGCCGCTGGCGAACTCCAGCAGCGCGTAGGCGGCGTCGTCGGCGGTGACGTCGTAGGGGACCCCGGACTCGTCCCAGCGCCGGGGCAGGTGCGTCGCCTGCCGCGCGTACAGCGCGGTGATCGGCCCGAACAGGTCCTCGAGCAGGTACTGCCAGTGCGGGAACATGTCCAGGACGATGCCGCCGCCGTCCTCCTTGCGGTAGTTCCAGGACGGCCGCTGGGCGGCGATGGAGTCGCCCTCGAAGACCCAGTAGCCGAACTCCAGCCGGATCGACAGCACCCGGCCGAGGAAGCCCTCCCGGATCAGCCGCTTCAGCTTGAGCATGCCCGGCAGGAACAGCTTGTCCTGCACCACCCCGTGGGTGATGCCCGCGGCCCGGGCGGCGGCGGCCAGCCGCAGCGCGCCCGCCAGCGAGTCCGCCACCGGCTTCTCGGTGTAGACGTGCTTGCCGGCCGCGATGGCCGCGGCCAGGCTCGGCTCCCGCGCCGAGGTGACCTGCGCGTCGAAGTACACCGGTACCGCCGGGTCGGACAGGACCTCGTCCAGGCTGGTGGTCCAGCGCTCCAGGCCGTGCCGCTCGGCGATGGCCCGGAGCCGCTGCTCGCTGCGCCCGACCAGGATGGGCTCGGGGTAGATGACCGTCCCGTCGTCCAGCGGCACGCCGCCCTGGTCGCGGATGCTGAGCAGGGACCGGACCAGGTGCTGCCGGTAGCCCATCCGGCCGGTGACGCCGTTGACGGCCACGGGGACGACCTTGCGTGACATAGACCATCCTCATCGAAACGAGCTGAGTGTGACTGTGACTGCGACTGTGGGAAAGTGCTTTCCAAGATAGGCTGAGCGGAAATAGGGGGTCAAGCGGCGAGCAGCGGAGGTGGCGTGGCCGGGGTGACGCTGCAGGATGTCGCCGACCGGGCCGGGGTGTCGCTGACGACCGCGTCGCGGGTCGTCAACGAGGGCTCGCGGCGGGTCGGGCCGGCCCTCACCGCCCGCGTCAACCAGGCCGTCGCGGAGCTGGGCTACCTGGCCAACCTGCAGGCCAGGGCGGTGGCCACCGGCCAGAGCAGCACCGTCGGCGTGGTCGTGCACGACATCTCGGACCCGTACTTCTCCTCGATCGCGGCCGGGCTCATCGAGGTCGCCTACGCCCGGGGCCTGCTGGTCTGCATGTCCAGCACGGCGGCCCGGGAGGCCGGCGAGCGCGAGTACGTGTCGCTCATGCGCGCCCAGCGCGCCCGCGCGGTGATCCTCATCGGCAGCCGCTCCGACGACACCGCCGCCCGCGCCGAGCTGGCCGAGGAGCTCAGTGCCTTCGCCCGGTCCGGCGGCCGGGCCGTCTGCGTCGGCCAGGACCTGCTCGGCGTGGACGCGATCACGCCGGGGAACGCGGCCGGCGCCGAGGCACTGGCCGGCGCCCTGGCCGCGCTCGGGCACCGGCGGTTCGCGGTGCTGGCCGGCCCGCGGGGGCTGCTCACCGCGCGGGACCGGCTGGCCGGCTTCGCCGCCGGGCTGGCCGCCTGGTCGGTGGAACTGGACCCGCGCGGCGTGGTGCACGGCGAGTTCACCAGGGACGGCGGCTACGAGGCGATGAGCGGGCTGCTGGCGGGCGGGTTCGTGCCGGACTGCGTGTTCGCGGTCAACGACGTCATGGCCCTGGGCGCCCTGGCCCGGCTGCGGGCCGCGGGCCTGTCGGTGCCCGGCGACGTGGCCGTGGCCGGCTTCGATGACATCTCGACCCTCCGGGATGTCTACCCGCCCCTGACCACGGTCGCCCTCCCGCTCAAGCGGATGGGCGAGATGGCCGCCAGCCTGGTCCTGAGCGACAGCCCGGCGGCCGGCCCGCGCGTCGTCCCGGTCCCCGGCGAGGTCATCCTGCGCGACAGCACCCTGCCCCGCCACCCGGCCCGCCCCTGACGCCGGGGCCTCCGCGGCCGGCCTCCGCGGCCGGCCCCCGCGCGGTCATGAGGCCCGCTTCTCCCTTGCGCTGGCTCGGCGTGATCAGGTACTTTCGCCGCAGACTGGAAAGCGCTTGCCAAGATGCGGAGAAACTCGTGGGATCTGTCCAGCACGCGTGGCACGGGGCCATCTTCGCCGACGGGGCGTTCCGGCCGCCGGCCGCGGGCGGGACCATCGACGTGCGCGACAAGGCCTCGGGCGAGATCTTCGCCACCGGCGGGCGGGCCACCGCGGCCGACGTGGACGCCGCGGTCGCCGCCGCCCGGGCGGCCCAGCCGGGCTGGGCCGCGCGGACCTACGCCGAGCGGGCGGCCCTGCTGCGCGCCGTGGCCGCGGTCCTGGCCGAGCAGGCCAAGCCGATGCGCGACCTGATCATCCGGGAGACCGGCTGCATCGGGGGCAAGGCCGACTACGAGATCGGCGCCGCGGCCAGCGAGCTGACCGAGGCCGCGGCGCTGGCCTCCCGGGCCACCGGCGAGGTGCTGCCCACCGGCCACCCGGGGCGGTTCTCCCTCTCCGAGCGGCTGCCGCTGGGCGTGGTCGGCGCCATCACCCCGTGGAACTTCCCGCTCGTGCTGGGCATGCGGGTCATCGCGCCGGCCATCGCGCTGGGCAACGCGGTGCTGATCAAGCCGTCGCCCGAGACGCCCGTCTCCGGCGGCCTGGCCATCGCCGAGCTGTTCGAGGCGGCGGGGGCCCCGCCGGGGATCTTCGGTGTCCTGCCCGGCGACGTCGAGGTGGGAGAGCGGCTGGTCACCCACCCCGACATCGCGATGATCCACTTCACCGGGTCCACGGCCGTGGGCCGGCAGATCGCGGCCACGGCCGGCGGCCTGCTCAAGAAGGTCTCGCTCGAGCTGGGCGGCAACAACGCGCTCCTGGTCCTGGACGACGCCGACCTGGACCAGGCCACCATGATCGGCGCCTGGTCGGCGTTCCACTACCAGGGCCAGACCTGCATCACCGCCGGGCGGCACATCGTCCAGCGCGCCGTGGCCGACGGCTATGTCGCCGGCCTGGCCGCCCGGGCCGAGTCGATCACCGTGGGCGATCCATTCTGTTTGCAACACGGCACGCGGGAGGTCGGGCTGGGGCCGATGATCAACTCCCGGCAGCTGGACCGGGCCAAGGCCATGCTGGACGAGGCCGTGGCGGGCGGGGCCACGATCGTGGCCGGGGGCGGCACCGACGGGCCGTTCTTCCGGCCGACGGTGGTGACCGGGGTGCGCCCCGACTCGCGGCTGTGGGCCGAGGAGATCTTCGCGCCGATCGCGCCCGTGCTGGTCGTGGACGGCGACGAGGAAGCGGTGCGGGTCGCCAACGACACCCCCTACGGGCTGGTCGACTCGGTCCTGACCGGTGACCCGTACCGGGGCGTGCAGGTCGCCCGCCAGCTGCGGGCCGGGATGGTGCACGTCAACGACGCGACCCCGCAGGACGAGGCGCTGGCCCCGTTCGGCGGGGTGGGGCAGTCCGGGCTGGGCGGCCGGTCGGGCGGCGACGCCAACCTCGAGGAGTTCACCGAGCGCCGCTGGCTCACCGTCAATCCCGGCCCGGCCCACTATCCGTACTGACCTTTTACGCGGCGGTACCTTCCGCCCGGCCAGGTCATGTCTCACAATTCAGGGCAGCCCCGTTGTTACCACCGTCGCAGTCCGGGCGGCACATCTGAGGGAGTGACATATGAGCGAAGCGGCTTCCGTTCCGTTCTCGGAAACGAAGGCGCCTGAATCGGCGGACCGGCTGCATCGCGGTGCGCTCGGACTGGTGGACATCTCAGCCTCGACCATGGCCAACATCGGCCCCGCCTACAGCTTTTTCTTCGGCATCGGGTTCCTGGTGCTCACCGCGGGCATCGCCGCGCCGCTGACGATCATCGTGGCGGGCATCGCGATCGCGCTGCTGGGCAACACCCTGGCCCAGTTCTCCCGGGCCCAGCCGTCGACCGGCGGTTTCATCACGTTCGTGGGCAAGACGTTCGGCGGCACCAGCGCGGTGACCACCGCCCTGCTGTGCGGGATCGGCTACATCGTCGCGATCTCGTCGGTGCTGGCCATCTGCGGCGGCTTCCTGTCCATCACCTTGAAGTACTACTTCGGATGGAACGTCCCGTGGGGCATCCTGTCGGTCATCCTGGTCGTGCTGTGCGTGCTGATGATGATCCGCGGCGTCGGCGTCTCCACCCGGCTGGCCGGCCTGTTCTTCGGCTTCGAGATGCTGGTGCTGCTGGTCGTGTCGGTCGCCGCGCTGATCAAGAACGGCGGGCACCTGAGCTTCATCCCGTTCGAGCCCAGTCACATCACCAACGGCTTCAGCGGTCTGGCGGCGGGCTTCCCTCTGGCCATCTACCTGTTCATCGGCTGGGAGAACTCGGCGGCGCTGGCCGAGGAGACCGGTAACCCGCGACGCAACGTCCCGCGGGCCGTGTTCCTGTCCGTCGCCCTGATGGTGGCCAGCTACGTGCTGCTTTCCTACGCCACGGTCAGCAGCTTCGGCTACAACGCGGGCAAGGTCGGCGCGGCGGAGATCCCGTTCCTGACGATGGCCCACAACGTCGCGGCCTTCCTGGCCGTCTGCGGGTACTTCGCGGGCATGACCTCCACCCTCGGCGTGCTCATCTCGGCCGCTAACTCCCAGTCCCGGCTGATCTTCAACGCCGGCCGCGAGGGGCTGCTGCCGCGCTGGCTCGGCAAGGTGCACCCCACCCGCCGGACTCCGGTCAACGCCATCTTCGCGTTCATCGCCTTCGCCGGGCTGATCATTGCCATCTGGGCGCTCGCCCACCTGATCGGCGGCACCACCGGGAGCATGGACCCGGTCAACTTCTTCGTGGAGTCGTCGACGATGGGGACGATCCTGATCCTGGTCGTCTACTTCCTGTCGAACCTGGCCCTGCCGTTCTACTACCGCAAGTTCCGGCCGCAGGAGTTCAACGTCCTCAAGCACCTCATCCTGCCGGTCCTCGGGCTGATCGCCATCGCGGTGCCCGTGTACTACCTGGCCAAGCCCGGCCAGGCCGCGCCCTACGACTGGTTCCCGTACGCGGCGCTGGCCATCGTGATCATCGCGGTGATCTACGCCTACATCCTGAACCGGCGCGACCCGTCGCTGGCGGACCGGGCCGGCTCGATCGTGGCCGACGAGTAGGCCGGGCCGGGCCAGCCCTGGCGCATGAGGGTGCGCCGGGAGCAATCCGTTTCGAATGGTGGGAGTTTTCATGACGGACACGGCGGTCAGCGCGGCGCCTGCGCCGGGCGCGCTCCCGGCACATCCCCTGGCCCCGGTCACCGGGGCCGAGTTCCGGGCCGGACGGCAGGTCCTGGCCGCGGCCGGGCTGCTGGCCGAGCCGGTCCGGTTCGCGTACTACGGGCTGGAGGAGCCGCCCAAGGGCGAGGTGCTCGCGGCCGGGGGCGCGCCGGAGCGGCGGCTGCGGGCGTTCCTCATCGACATCTCGACCGGCGAGTCGAGCGACGTGGTGCTGTCGCTGACTACCGGCGCGGTGGTCAGCCGGCGCGTCCTGGACCCGCGGGCCGACGGGCAGCTGCCGATCATCGACGGCGACTTCGCGGCGGCCGAGGAGATCGTCCGGGCCGACCCGGGCTGGCGGGCCGCGATGGCCCGTCGCGGGCTCACCGACGTCGCGAAGATCCGGGCCTGCCCGCTGACGGCGGGCTGGTTCGGGGTGGCGGAGGAGGAGGGCCGGCGGATGGTCCGGGTGCTGGCCTTCGTCCAGGCCCGGGAGCACGACCTGGCCTGGGCCCATCCGGTGGACGGGCTGTCGGCCTACGTGGACCTGGTCGAGCGGCGCGTGTTCCGGCTGGTCGATGAGTTCGAGGCGGACGTGCCCGCCGAGTCGGGCGACTACGACGACCCCGCGGTGCGCGGGCCGCACCGGGACACGCTGCGGCCGATCGAGATCACCCAGCCCGACGGGCCGAGCTTCACCGTGGACGGGCACCGGCTGGACTGGCAGGGCTGGTCGATGCGGATCGGGTTCGACGCCCGCGAGGGGCTGACCCTGCACCAGGTCAGCATCGCCGGCCGACCCGTCCTGTACCGGGCGGCGGTGCCCGAGATGGTGGTGCCGTACGGGGACCCCCGGTTCCGGTACTGGCAGGCCTACTTCGACTCGGGCGAGTACCTGGTGGGCAAGTTCGCGAACTCGCTGGAGCTGGGCTGCGACTGCCTGGGCGACATCACCTACCTGGACGCCACGGTGGCCGACGACTTCGGCGAGCCGCGGGTCATCCGCAACGCGATCTGCATCCACGAGGAGGACTACGGCATCCTGTGGAAGCACACCGACATCTTCAACGGCTCGGCCCAGTCCCGGCGCCAGCGCCGCCTGGTCGTGTCCTTCTTCACCACCGTCGGCAACTACGACTACGGCTTCTACTGGTACTTCTACCTGGACGG
>DASYBB010000119.1:0-2857 GCA_036501025.1 Streptosporangiaceae bacterium | reverse complement strand
TGTCCTGACGCGGTGCGCCAGCCAGCGGGATCTGGCTCGGCACAAGCGCCTGGTGGAGGAGTAGCGGCCGGCCGGCCCGGACGTGCGGCGCCCCAGCCTGGGAAGCTGGCGTGGTGATCGATGCTGAGCCGTTCGCGCTGCTCGTTCTGCTGGCGGCGGCCGTGGGCCTGGCCGCCGTCCTGTCGAGCCGGCTGACGCAGCGGCTGCGGATTCCCACGCCGGCGCTGGTCCTGATCGGGGCCGCGGTCGCCGTCCAGGTCATTCCCGCGCTGCACGCGCCGCCGCGGCTGGCCGTGGAACGGGTCGTCACCGTCGCCCTGGTCTGCATCCTGTTCGCCGGGGGCATGGACATCGGCTGGACCCGGTTCCGGTCGGCCGCCGCCCCCATCGTCACGGCCGGGGTGATCGGCACGGTCCTGACCGTGGCCCTGGCCGCGGTGCTGGCCTGGCGCGGGTTCGGGCTCCCCGGGTACGCGGCGGTGCTGCTGGCCACCGCCGTGGCCCCGACGGACCCGGCGGTCGTGTTCTCCGTCCTCGGCCAGCGGGAAGTGTCCGGCCGCAGCGGCACCATCCTGGAAGGGGAGTCCGGCGCGAACGACCCGGTCGGGATCGCGCTGCTGGCCAGCCTCATCTCCGCGGGCGGCCTGACCGCGGGGGCGTTCGCGCACGTCGGGACGCAGTTCCTGGTCCAGATGGCGGTCGGCGCCGTCATCGGGGTCGCGGGCGGGCGGGCCCTGCTGTGGTTCACCCGGCGCGTCGCGCTGCCGGGCGAGGGACTGTACCCGCTGCGGACCCTGGCCTGCGCGCTGCTGGTGTTCGCGCTGGCCACGCTGGCCCGGGGATCGGGGTTCCTGGCCGTGTTCGTCGCCGGGATCGTCATCGGCGACGAGCCGGCTCCCTACAAGCGGGAGATCGAGCGATTCCACGGCGCGCTGGCCAGCCTGGCCGAGATCGTCGCGTTCGTCGTCCTCGGCCTGACCGTGAACCTCGCGGTGCTGGCCCGCCCGGACGTCTGGATTCCGGGGCTGATCCTCGGCGCGGCACTGGCCTTCGTCATCCGGCCGCTGGCGGTTGGGCTGTGCCTGGCCCCGGCCCGGCTGGCCGCCGGCGAGCGCGGCTTCGTCCTGTTCGCCGGGCTCAAGGGGGCGGTGCCCATTCTGCTGGGCATCTTCCTGGTCGCGGCCCATGTCTCCGACTCCCGCCGGCTGTACGGCATCGTCGCCGTGGTCGTGGTCTTCTCAGTGGTCGTGCAGGGCAGCCTGGTACCCGCCGCGGCCCGAGTGCTGCATGTGCCGATGTACCCGGTCGAGCCCGAGCCGTGGGCGCTGGGCGTGCGGCTGCGGGACGAGCCGAGCGGCGTGCACCGCCTGACGATCCGGGCCGGATCGCCGGCCGACGGGCACACCATCGGTGACCTGGCCGGGCTGCCGGGCGGCGCGTGGGTCAGCTTCGTCGTGCGGGACGGCCAGCTGGTCCCGATCCGGCCCGGCACCCGCATGCGCGCCGGCGACGAGGTCCTGGTCCTGGCCGACCCCGGGCTGCACGAGGAGCTGGCCAGGGCCTTCGAGGAGCATCCGCGTCCCGCTTCCTGAACCGGGTCAGGCCCGCATCCCGGCTGATTCCCGGTGAAAGCGCGGACGCTGGGTAGCGTAGCCGGATGAGCGTACTGGACCTGTTCCGGCTTGAGGGCCGGGTGGCGGTAGTGACCGGGGCCGGCCGGGGTATCGGCGCGGCGGCCGCGGTGGCGCTGGCCGAGGCGGGCGCGGACGTGGTAGTCGCCGCGCGCACCCCCGGCGAGCTGCGGCGCACGACTGACGCGATCGAGGCGGCCGGGCGGAAGGCACGCGCGGTGCAGGCCGATCTCAGTGATGTCGGGCAGGCCGCCGGCCTCGCCGCGGTCGCCGGGGACGCGTTCGGCCGGCTGGACATCGTGGTCAACAATGTCGGCGGGGCCATGCCGCAGCCGTTCCTGCAGACCTCGCCCGGGCAGCTCGAGGAAGCGTTCCATTTCAATGTCTCCACCGCGCATGCCCTGGTGCGGTCGGCGGTGCCGCTGATGCTCGAGCACGGCGGCGGGTCGGTGGTCAACATCTCCAGCGTGATGGCGCTGATCTCCGGCCGGGGGTTCCTGTCGTACGGCACCGCCAAGGGAGCCCTCGCCCACTACACCGAACTCGCGGCCCAGGATCTCGCCCCGCGCATCCGGGTCAACGCGATCGCCGCCGGGACGATCGCCACCGCGGCGACCGAGGTGATCACGAGTGACGCCGAGTTCCGGTCCCGCGTCGAGGCCGCCACCCCGCTGCGCCGGCTGGGCACCACCGACGATGTGGCCGCCGCGGTCGTCTACCTGGCCTCGCCCGCCGGCGCGTACCTCACCGGCGCCGTCCTGGAGGTCCACGGCGGCCTGCAGGCGCCGAGCACCCAGCAGCCGATCCCCGACCTGTAGGCGAGCCCGCCCCGCCCCGGAGCCGCCAGCCCACTCCCGATGGCGACGGTCTGTCATCAGAACTTTGCGCACCGTAGTGCCCACGGCCTATCCTGGCCAGTGCGGCGGGGTCTGCGGCCCGAGGCCGGACTGTCCGGGAGGCGCGCCAGGGGGAGGCCGATGCCGAAAAGCAAGCAGGCGCCACGGGCGGCCATCCGGACGCCGGACCAGCGCCTGCGCGTATTCGTGTCGTCCACGCTGGGTGACCTGACGGAGGAGCGGGAGGCCGCCCGCAGCGCTATCGAGCAGCTGCGGCTCGCCCCGGTCATGTTCGAGGCCGGCGCGCGGCCCCATCCGGCCCAGGACCTGTACCGGGCTTACCTGGAGCAGTCGGACGTGTTCGTCGGCATCTACTGGCAGGGTTACGGC
>DASYBB010000118.1:0-67758 GCA_036501025.1 Streptosporangiaceae bacterium | reverse complement strand
GCCCAGCTTGCCCCACAGCGGCGTCGACACCGTCGTCGCCAGCAGGTAGGACGTGATCACCCAGGCAATATGCGACCCGCCCTGCAGGTCACCCACGATCGTCGGCAGCGCCGTCGACACGATCGTCTGATCCAGCGCCGCTAGCAGCATCCCCAGCATCAGCGCGCCGATAATCAGGAGGATGGCGCGGCGGCTGAGCCCCGGCAGTGCGCTTCCGGGCTTGACCGCGCCGGCATCAGCCGCAGCGGGACGGGCGGTACTCATTCAGGGTCCTTTCGGTTTTCCAGGCGGGTCGCAGCGGCCGGGGCCGTGGCGACGATGGTGCGCAAGGCGCAGTCTTCCGGCAGGCCGTCGGCCAGCGCTCTCGACGCGCCGTCGACCAGCTGGTCCAGCGGCACGGCGCCGCCGGAGCTGGCCCAGAACGACATGGCGGCGCGCATCACGCCCATCGCCGCGGTGGCCAGCAGCAGCGGGTAGGGGTCGCGCTCGGGATCGGCGCCGAGGCGCTCGGCGAGGGCCTCGGCGACGACGCACTCGAGCATCGCCATGTGCGCGGCCCGGGCCGCGCCCAGGTGCGGGTCGAGGTGCGACGCCTTCATCCGCTGCAGCTGGCTGGCCGGATCACCGCCCAGCTCTCGCAGTTCCTCGATCCGGGCCCGCGCCTCCTCGATCAGCACGACGCGCAGCGCCTGCAGGGCGGTCTCGCCCGGTGACTGCTGGATCAGGCGCAGGCGCAGCGCCTCGGTCCGGCCGGTGTCGGCGCCGAACAGTGCTGCTTCCTTCGACGGGAAGTAGTTAAAGAAGGTCCGCGGCGAGACGTCGGCCGCCTCGGCGATGTCCTCGACCGTGACGTGGGCGAAGCCCCGCTCGGCGACGAGATCGAGGGCCGCCCGGCGCAGGGCGCGGCGGGTGGCCAGCTTCTTGCGCTCGCGGAGCGACGGGCGCGCGGCGCGCGGCTCCGCAGAAGCGACTATTTCGGGCGCGGCTGTCATGATGCAGTCAGTGTAACATTGCGGCACGGTCAATCTTGCATCCGCCGTCATCCTTGCGCGGTGTGAAGGGCACCGGGACGGGACGCCCGGACGGGACAGCGTGGCCGACACGGCTCGAGGCGCCGCCGGGCCGGGCGCCGGCCTTCTACTGTGGCGGCATGCTCTCGTGGTGGCACCGCGACGTGATCGCGGCCGGCAAGCTGCCCCTGATGCTCTGCTTCCTGGCCTTCGTCATCACGTTCGCGACCACGCGGACCATCACCCGCCTGATCCGCGACGGCCGCGGCCCGTTCCGCAACCAGGTCACGGCCAGCGGGACGCACATCCACCACGCCGTGCCCGGCCTCATCCTGCTCATGGTCGGCGCGTTCACCGCCATCGGCGGGCCGGCTGGCTCGCTGGGCTGGCTCTCGTTCGCCGGGGTAACGGTCGGCATCGGCACGTCCCTGGTCCTCGACGAGTTCGCGCTGATCCTGCACCTGCAGGACGTCTACTGGAGCGGCGAGGGCCAGTTGTCGGTCGAGGCCGTCAGCCTCACCGCCGCCTGCCTCGGCCTGGCCCTGGTCGGGTTCAGCCCGTTCGGCGTGGAGAACGCGGACAGCATCGAGGTCTCGCTGCGCCTGACCGCGTCCGGCGTCGTGGCCGCGGACGGGGTGCTGGCCGTCATCTGCGTGCTCAAGGGCAAGTACCGCGCCGCCCTGTTCGGCCTGTTCCTGCCGCCGGTGGGCCTGGCCGGCGCGCTGCGCCTGGCCCGGCCCACGTCGGTCTGGGCCCGGCACCGGTACCACGGCGCGCGCCTGGAGCGGGCCGCGCGCCGGGCGGCCCGGTTCGACCGCCGGTGGAAGCCGGCCCTGACCGACTGGGAGGACTGGCTGGGCGGTACGCCCTCGCAGCCCAACCCGCCGCCACCGGGCCCGGACCGCACCGACCGGAGCTAAATTGGCCATAACGCCGGTGCGGCCCCGCCGCCGGAGGAGAGGATCAGCCGCCGTGCCCGACTCCGTGCTCAGCATCGAGCCGTTCCGCATCGACATCCCGCAGGCCCAGCTGGACGACCTGGACCGCCGCCTGGCCGCGACCCGCTGGCCGGATGAGCTGCCGGGCGCCGGGCGCCAGTACGGCGTCCCGCTCGGCGAGCTGCGCGACCTGGTGGCCTACTGGCGGGATGGCTACGACTGGCGGCGGCAGGAGCGGCGGCTGAACGCCGTGCCGCAGTTCACCACCCGCATCGACGGCCAGCTGGTCCATTTCCTGCATGTCCGGTCGGCCCGGCCCGACGCCCTGCCGCTGATCCTCACGCACGGCTGGCCCGGCTCGGTCTTGGAGTTCCTCGGCGTGATCGGCCCGCTGACGGACCCGGCCGCGCACGGCGGCGACCCGGCCGACGCGTTCCATGTCGTGGTGCCGTCGATGCCCGGCTTCGGCTTCTCGGGCCCGACGTCGGAGCCCGGCTGGACGGGGCAGCGCGTCGCCCGCGCCTGGGCCGAGCTGATGCCGGCCCTGGGCTACCACCGGTATGGCGCGCAGGGTGGTGACATCGGCGCGCGGGTCTCCCGCGAGCTGGGCCGGATCGCGCCCGAGCAGGTGGCCGGCGTGCACCTCAACTTCCTGTTCACGCCGCCGACGGGAAATCCGGCGGACTTCAGCGCCGAGGAGCGCGCGGCGGCCGCGGGGCTGGCCCGCTACGACCGCGAGCTGTCGGGCTACTTCCGCCAGCAGTCCACCCGGCCGCAGACCCTGGCCTACGCGCTGACCGACTCGCCGGCCGGCCTGGCCGCCTGGATCGGCGAGAAGTTCACCGAGTGGAGCGACCCGGCCAGCCAGATCAGCCGCGATGACGTGCTCACGGACGTGATGCTGTACTGGCTCACCGGCACCGTGAACTCCTCGATCCGGATGTACTGGGAGCACTATCACGCGCGGGACGGCAGCGCGCCGCTGCCGTCCCGCGCGCCGACCGGCATCGCGATCTTCCCCCACGAGCTGGCGCCGCCGGTCCGCGCCCTGGCCGAGCAGGCCGGCCACATCGTGCACTGGTCACCGCAGCCCCGCGGCGGCCACTTCGCCGCGCTGGAGGAGCCGGGGCTGCTCGTGGACGACCTGCGGGCCTTCTTCCGGCCGCTCCGCGCGAGCTAGCGGAACGGCGTCAGGCGGGCTGGACCCCGGCCGGCGGCTCGGCCGACGGCCGGAGGTCCTGCATCCGGTCGACCCGGGCCAGCTCCGGGAAGAAGCGGCTCCAGGACACGGCGATGAGCACCGTGATGGCGCCCCCGCCGACCACGGCCGGGACCGTGCCCACCAGGAAGGCGGCCAGGCCCGACTCGAACGCGCCCAGCTGGTTCGAGGCGCTGATGAACACCATCTCGACGGCGGCCACCCGGCCGCGCAGCCGGTCCGGCGTGGCCAGGGCCACCGTGGTGGACCGGATGTTCATGCTGAACATGTCGACGAACCCGCTGACGGCCAGCGCGAGCAGCGACAGCACGTAGAAGCGGGACAGCCCGAACACGATGATGCTCGCCCCGTACAGCCCCACCACGAGCAGCAGGGTGCGCCCCGCGTGGCGGGCCATCGGGCGGCCGGTCAGCGCGGCGGCGGCCAGGAGCGCGCCCACGGCTGGCGCGGCCCGCAGGACGCCCAGCCCGGCCGGGCCGGTGTGCAGGACCGACCGGGCGAACACGGGGAGCAGGGCCACCGCCCCGCCGAACAGCACCGCCATCAGGTCCAGCAGGATCGCGCCGAGCAGGATCTGGGTCCGCCGGACGAAGCGCAGGCCCTCCAGCACGCGGGCCAGGCCGGGCGGCGAAGCCGCGCCCGCCGCCCCGGCCGCGGCGCTCTCGGCTGCCGGGCGGCTGCTCATGGACAGGACGGACAGCGCGGCGAGCAGGCACATGAGGGCGGTGAGCAGGTACACCACGGACGGCGATACCCCGTAGATCAGCCCGCCGAGCGCCGGGCCGGCCACCATGCCGGCCTGGGTCGCGACGGAGCGCAGCGTCATCGCGTTCGGCAGCACCTCGGCGGGCACCAGGGTCGGCGCCATGGCCCGAGCGGCCGGGTTGCCGAGCGCCATCGTCGCCCCGGCCCCAGTCGCCAGGGCCAGGTACGGGATCACCGAGGTATCGCCCGACCGGCTCAGCAGCGCCAGGCCGATGCCGACGGCCATGCCGAGCAGCAGCGCCGCGCTGAACACCAGCCGCCGCGGCAGCCGGTCCGCCAGGTGGCCGGCCGGGAGGGCGAGGACGAACATCGGGACGAACTCGGCCAGCCCGATCCAGCCCAGATCCAGCGGGCTGCCGTGCTGGGCGTAGACCTCCCAGCCGATCGCCACCTCGAGCATCTGGAGGCCGAGCTGCATCGCCAGGAGGGCCAGCCACCAGTGCCGGTAGTCGCGGACGCGCAGCGCCGGGAAGTGCCTCACGCGGGCGATCGGGAGAAAACCACTGACAACTGACCGCCTGATGACCGTTGGGCGTAAAGCACGAGTTCGGACGAACAATAAGTTTATCGTCCAGCCTCCGGCTGGATAACATGCCCTACGCCGGGCGGCTTCCCCCGCTTAGCCGCCCGGCCCATGCATCATTTGCCCCGGCCAGCAAGCTGGCTGGGAGTGATTTTTCTTACACGATTCAGTTTTCGGACAATTGGCATATAGGGCGCGATCCCTGTTTTCTCCGCGCGCATGCCCGTCAACCGCGCAGACATGACCCGCGTCATGAGTGCGTGTCCACCACTGCCCCGATCGCCCCTCAGTCGCGTCCGGGCCAGGCGCCCGGCAAGCAGAAGCACAAGCCCGCCGCGGCCCCCCGGAAGCCGCGCACGCAGTGGGGCCGGGACCGGCGGACCCAGTCGCTGCCGATCGTGCCCGCGCCCGTCAGCGACCGGCGGATCGCCCTCGGCCGGCTGGCCGTCATCGTCACGGTCACGGCCTGGCTCGGGTACTTCTTCGACTGGCTGCTGCGGGACCTGCTCAACCCGCGCTACTCGAGCGCCGTGGCCCGAACGGAGACGATCAGCTACCTGCTGATCGTCACCCTGCTGACGGCGTCCGCGCTGGCCTACCTGCTCTGCCGGCTCGGCTACTTCTACCGGACGCGCAGCCACCACCGGGCCGGCCGGGCGACCCTCGACCAGTTCTACGACACGGCCGCGCCGACGCTGACGACCATCATCCCGTCGTACCAGGAGAATGCCGACGTTATCCGCAAGACGCTGCTGTCCGCGGCGCTGCAGGAGTACCCGAGCCAGCGGATCGTGCTGCTGATTGACGACCCGGTCCAGCCCCGCAGCGAGCGGGCCCGGCAGCTGCTGATGGAGGCTCGGGCGCTCCCCCGGCAGGTCAGCGCGCTGCTGGCCGGGCCGGCCGCCAGCTTCGCCCGCGCCCTCGAATCGTTCGAGGCGGACTGCCGCCGCGGCCGGCGGGTCGGCCCGGCGGAGATGTCCGTCCTGGCCAGTCACTACGACGCGGCCGTGGCCTGGCTGGACGACCTGGCGGCGCGGCACCCCCGCCTCGATCACACCGACGACTTCTTCGCCGACGAGGTCATCACGCCGCTGGCCAACTCGCTCAGCGCGATCGCGGTGGCGCTCCGCCAGTCGGCGCAGGACGGCGCCCTCCTCGGCCGGTCGCAGGTGCGCCGGTTCTACCGGCGCCTGGTCTGGACCTTCCGGGCCGAGATCACCAGCTTCGAGCGCAAGCGCTACGTCTCGCTCTCGCACGAGGCCAACAAGGCCATGAACCTGAACAGCTACCTGGGCCTCATGGGCGGGACCTACCAGGAGGCACGCACCCCGGCCGGGCCGGCCCTGAAGCGGTGCCCCCCGCAGGCGGCCCAGCTGAGCGTCCCGGACCCGGACTATGTCGTGACGCTGGACGCCGACAGCGTGCTGCTGCCCGAGTACTGCCTGCGGCTGGTCCACCTGCTCGAGCAGAGCGAGCACCGGGACATGGCCATCGCCCAGACGCCTTACAGCGCGTTCCCCGGCTCGGCCACGCGGCTGGAGCGGATCGCCGGGGCCACCACCGACCTGCAGCACATCGTGCACCAGGGCCTGTGCTACTACGACGCGACGTTCTGGGTCGGCGCGAACGCGGTCATCCGCAAGCAGGCCCTGGACGACATCGCGGAAACCTCATACCGCGGCGACTGGGAGATCCGGCACTACATCCGGGACCGCACCGTCATCGAGGACACCGAGTCCACCATTGACATGGGCATTCACGGCTGGAAGCTGTTCAACTGCCCCGAGCGCCTGAGCTACAGCGCCACCCCGCCCGACTTCGGCTCGCTGTGCATCCAGCGGAGCCGGTGGGCCAACGGCGGGCTGCTGATCCTGCCCAAGCTGCGCCGCCAGTCGAAGGCGCGCCGCGGGCGCGGCGAGCGGACCCGGTTCGGCGAGCTGTTCCTGCGCTGGAATTACATGGCCTCCATCTGCTGGAGCTCGGTCAGCCTGCTCGTGCTGCTGGCCTTCCCGTTCAGCGCCGCGCTGATCAGCCCGCTGCTGGGGCTGGTCGCGCTGCCGTACTTCCTGGCCATGGCCAGCGACCTGCGGTACTGCGGCTACAAGCGGCTCGACGTCTTCCGGATCTACGGCTTCAACCTGATCCTGCTGCCGGTCAACCTGGTCGGGACGGTCTCCTCGCTGGTGCAGGGGATCACGGCGTCCAAGGCGGCGTTCGCGCGGACGCCCAAGGTCAGCAACCGGACGGTCGCGCCGCCGTTCTTCGTGGTCGCGCCCTACCTGCTGATCGCGCTGGCCGGCGGCACCTTCTACGTCGCCTACCGGCACCTGCGCATGGAGAACATGGTCTACGCCGGGATCAACATCGTGCTGGCGTGCTACGCCACGGTGGCGTTCATCGGGATCCGCAATTCCATCGTGGACGCCTGGATCCACGGGACATCCCTGCTCCTCAAGCCAGCCGAGCCGCGCCGGGGCCGGAAGCTGGCCCGGCGCGGCCGGCGTGCCGAGCGCCGGATCGCCGCGCCCCGTGCGCCGAACTGGCAGTCCGTCCTGGAGGTGAGCTTCGCCGAGACGGGCCAGTTCCCGGCGCTGCGGTCTGGCCCGCACCGCCCGGCGGCCGGGACCGGGCCGGCCCCGGGCCGCGGGCTGCCCGGCCCGGCGGACCCGATGCTGCCGACCGGGGAACCGCGGCGCCGGCTGTCCGCGCTGCGCTGCCTCACCGCGCTCGTCCTGCTGGCGGCGGCCGGCGGCGGCGGGTACCTGGCCGCCAGGGAACACCTGGCGCCGGTGCCGCCGGTCCGGACGACGTGGTTCGCGCCCTACGTGGACGTCACCCTGACTCCGACCTATCAGTTCCAGAGCACATCGGCCGACCCGGCGCGGCAGTCCGTGCTCGGCTTCGTGGTCGCCGACTCGGCCGCCCGCTGCACGCCGAGCTGGGGGAACGCGTACACGACCGGCCAGGCCAGCCAGTCGCTGGCGCTGGGCGCCCGGATCGCGCAGCTGCAGCAGGACGGGGCGCAGGCCATCGTGTCCTTCGGCGGCCAGGCCCACACCAGCCTGGACGTCGCCTGCACCAGCACCGCGGCGCTGACCCGGGCCTACGAGTCGGTGATCAGCACGTACCACCTGACCACGATCGACCTGGACGTCGAGGGCGCCGCGCTGACCAGCTTCGCGGCCCAGCAGCGCCGGGCCGCCGCCGTGGCCGCGCTGGAGCGCAGCGCCCTGGCCGCGGGCCAGCCGCTGAGCGTGTGGCTGACCCTGCCGTCCGAGCCATCCGGCCTGCAGGACAGCGCGCTGTCGGTGGTGACGTCAATGCTGCGCGACGGGGTCTCCATCGCCGGGATCAACCTCATGACGATGGACTTCGCCCGGCCCCCGGCGGCCGGGACGAGCATGCTCACCGGCGCCGAGGCCGCACTCTCGGCCGCGCACGGCCAGCTCGCCTCGCTGCTCCCCCGCTACGGGCTGCACCTGCGCTCGGCGCAGATCTGGCAGCGGCTGGGCGCAACCGTGATGATCGGCCAGAACAACGTGACGGGTGAGCGGTTCACCGTGGCCGACGCCCGCGGGCTGGCCGCCTTCGCCCGCCGCGAGCACCTGGGCCGGGTCTCCATGTGGTCACTCAACCGAGACAGCCAGTGCGGCTCGTCCTTCGCCGAGGTCGGCCTGGAGTCCAACACCTGCAGCGGCACGAGCCAGTCCAGCCTGCAGTTCGCCGCCGTCTTCGGCCAGCTGCAGGGCCAGGCCCGGCTGACCCGGTCCGCGGGCGGAAACGTGCTTCCGCCGCGCCCCGACACCCGGCCGGCCGACGCCCCGTACCCCCCGTGGTCGCCGGCCGACGCCTACGCCGCGGGCTACAAGGTGACCGAGAACGGCGAGATTTACCAGGCCAGGTACTACAACACCGGGGACGATCCGGCCGCCCCGGTGCAGTACTCCTACCAGACGCCGTGGGAGCTGCTCGGCCCGGTGCTGCCCGGCGATCGCGCGCCGGTGCTGCCGAAGCTGCCGCCGGGCACCTACCCGGCGTGGTCACTGCTCATGTCCTACCGGGCGGGGGCCAGGGTACTGTTCGGCGGCCTGCCGTATGCATCGAAATGGGCGAACCAGGGAGTCTCGCCGGCCGGGCAGGCCGCCGATCCGAGCAGCTCCCCGTGGCGGCCGCTGTTCACCGTTCCCGGCGAGCCGGCGGGCTGACCAGGCAATAACCTGCGACTTCCCGGGCATGATGTATTGACGTGACGACGCGCGCCAGGCTTAAATGTCTAAAGTCCAGTCCTTTAGACCACTGGCGTGGTGCGACACGAAACCAGGGGGGCGGTGTGGCTACCGGCTTCGCGTCCGCCGACCCCGACGCGGCCCGCTACGCTCCAGGCAGCTTCGAGGCCGTAGACCAGGCTATCGAGGCCGGGGCCAGCGCGGCATTCGGGTTCCTGGAGAAGCTCGTCGCGGCCCCCAGCGTCGTCGGGCATGAGGCTCAGGCCCAGGAGATCGTCGCCGCCGAGCTGGCCCGGCTGGGCTTCGGCGTCTCCCAGGTAGCTATACCGCCTGAGACGGCCGCCCAATCCCCCGGCGGGGTGGCGCAGCTGTCCTACGACGGGCGGTATGACGTCCTCGGTCGGATCAATCCCGGTGCCGGGCCGTCCCTGCTGGTCAACGGGCACGTCGATGTCGTCCCGGCGGAAGCCGCGCTGTGGTCCACCGACCCCTTCATTCCCGTGGTCTCCGGCGGCTGGATGGCCGGCCGCGGCGCCGGGGACATGAAGGGCGGCTTCGCGATGGCGCTGCTGGCCGTCGGCGCGCTGCGCGCGGCGATGCCGGGTGCGCTGACTGGCGAGCTATCGTTCCTCAGCGTGATCGAGGAAGAGTGCACGGGCAATGGCACGCTGGCCGCCTGCCGGGCGGGCGTCCTGGCCGACTCGGTGGTGCTGGTCGAGCCGACCGACCTGGACGTCTTGCTGGGCGGGGTCGGGGTGCTGTGGGCAGAGATCATCATCGACGGCGTCCCGGCCCATGCGGAAGCAGCCGACCGGGCGGTGAATCCCGTGCGGTACCTGCCCGCCATCCTGGGCGCCCTCGCCGGCCTGGAGGAAAAAATGCGAGCCGGCGCGCGAGACCCGGCCTTCAGCGACGTGGCCAGCCCGTACAACGTGAACGTCGGGACGGTGGCGGCGGGCGACTGGTCCTCGTGCGTGCCGGGCCAGGCCCGGCTGGGCGTCCGGGTCGGCTACCCGCGGGACCGGACGCCGGAGGAGGCGCTCGGCCGGGTCCGCGACGCGGTCCTGGACGCCGCCGCGCAGGACCCGTGGCTGGCCGAGCACCCGCCGCAGGTCCGCGAGGCCGGCTACCGGGCCGAGGGCTACCTGCTGAGCAGCGACCACCCGCTGGCCACGGCGATAGCCGACGCCCACGGCTGGGCGCACGGCGTCTCGCCGCGGCGGCATGTCGTCGGCTCCACGACCGACGCCCGGTATTACGTGAACCAGTTCGGCCGGCCCGCCCTGGCCTACGGCCCGCGGGTCCGCAACATCCACGGCGCGAACGAGGCGGTCGAGCTGGCCAGCATCGTCGGCGGGGCCCGCACGCTGGCCCGCTTCATCGCCCGCTACTTCGCCGCAGGCGGCCTGCCCGGCGAGCCGGACGTCATCCGGCCCGCGAGCGCATCCGGAGCCGGCGAATGACCGAGGTCGGCGAGGGGCAGCCCGGACGCAGCGAGGCGGGCCCGGCGCCGGCCAGCGGAACGCCCGGCAGCGGAGCGCCGGCCCCCGACGAGGCGCCGGCGGCCGACCCGTTCGGCCCGCTGCTGGCCCCGCTCACGCTGCGGACGGCCGGCGAGCGGATCGCCGAGCGGTTCGTGACCGCGATCGCGCTGGGCGAGTTCGTCCCCGGCCAGGCGCTGCCGTCCGAGCGCGAGCTGGCGGCGATGCTGGAGGTCAGCCGCACCACGGTCCGGGAAGCGCTGCAGCGACTGCACGCGGCCGGGTACGTCACGACCCGGCGCGGCCGCGGCGGCGGCACCTTCGTCCAGACCGGCGTCGGCCCCCAGTCCGACGACATGATCCGCCGCACGCTGCTGCCCGCCTGGGAAGAGCTGAGCGAGATCCTCGACTTCCGGCAGCTCATCGAGCAGCAGATCGCCCGGACCGCGGCCGAGCGGCGGGACGCCCATGACATCGAGGTCATCCGCGCCGCAGTGGAGGCCTACGAGCACGCTCCCGACCGCGAGGCATCCCGGCTGGCCGACGGCGCCATGCACTCCGCCATCTCGCAGGCCGCGCACAACGCCCGGCTGACCTCGCTGAGCCTGCGGATCCGCCGCGAGGTGAGCTTCGGGTTCGACGCCGAGCCGTACTCGCCCGAGGTCCGGCGCCGGGCCATGCACCAGCACCCGGAACTGGCCGAGGCGATCATCGCCGGCGACCCGGAGACGGCCGCCCGGGTGGCGGCCCAGCACTTCTCCCTGACGGAGGACCTGCTCCGGGAACTGCACGCCCGCATCCGGCTCCGGACCGAAGGGGAACTCCATGCCCGTAGCCACGATTGACGGCCGCACCGTCCACTACCGGCTGGAAGGGGCGGGTGACGAGACCATCGTGCTGGTCAACGGCCTGGCCGACGACCTGGAGACGTGGGCGTTCCAGATGGACGACTTCCTGGCCGCGGGATACCGGGTGCTCCGGTTCGACAACCGGGGCGTGGGCGGCTCCGGCAAGCCGGCCGGACCGTACTCCAGCCGGATGCTCGCCGATGACGCCAAGGGCCTCGTCGACCACCTGGGCATCACCGACTTCCACCTGATGGGCGTGTCCATGGGCGGGATGATCGCGCAGGAATACGCTCTGGCCTACGGCTCGGACCTGCGCTCGGTCACCCTCGGCTGCACTTACGCCGCGCCCGGCCCGTTCTGCTCCCGGATGTTTTCCATGTGGGCCGACCTCGCGCCGGTGATGGGGGTGCCGTTCGTCATGCGCGACGTGACGCTGTGGGCCTTCACGGTCCCGTTCTTCGAGCAGCGGGAGGCCGAGCTGGCCGAGTTCGAGACCGGGATGCGGTACCTGGACCAGCCGCTGCACGCCTACCTGGCCCAGCTCGCGGTGATCCAGGATCACGACACCACGGCGCGGCTCGGGGAGATCACCACGCCGTCCCTGGTGCTGGCCGGGGCGGAGGACATCCTCATCCCGGTCGCGCTGTCCCGGCGGCTGGCCGATGGAGTCGCCGGATCGGAGTTCGCCACCACGCCGGGCGGTCATGCCTGCCTGTGGGAGCACCCGGCCCCGTTCAACGAGGCCTTCCTCGCGTTTATCAAGCGGCACGGAAAGGGATAAGCCATGGCCGCTGCGCACCACTCCCACCGGTCCACGGAGCACGGCAGCCTGCAGCGCGGCCAGCTGGGCCTGTTCGGCGTTATCATGCCGGGCCTGGCCCAGGTCGCCCCCGCCTTCAACCTGTTCTTCACCACCGGCGTCATGGTCGGCCTGGCCGGCGCCTCCGCACCGCTGATCTTCCTGATCAGCATGGTCGGGATGCTGGCCACGGCGAGCAGCCTGGCCCAGTTCGCGGGCGTCTACCCGAGCGCGGGCTCGTTCATCACCTACATCACCCGGGCCATCGGCACCAGGGTCGCCGTCGGCGTCGGCGTGATCACGCTGGTCGGCTACATCATTGCCTTCGGCGGGATCTACATCTTCGTCGGCAGCTACATCGTGCAGAACGTGTTCAATAACCCGCACATCTGGGGCATCACGCCGATCGTGACGATCGTTTACGGCATCCTGGTCGTGGCGCCGGTGATCGTCGGCCTCAAGTTCGGCGTCCGGATTACCGTGGCCCTGTACGTGTTCGAGGTCGTCCTGCTGCTCGCGCTCAGCGTGACGATCCTGGTCAAGGGCGGAGCCTCGGGCCTGTCGGCGACGCCGTTCCACTGGCCGGGGGGCGGCTCCAAGGACGTGCTGCTGGCGTTCAGCCTGGCCGTGCTGGCCTTCGGCGGGTTCGAGGCCGCGGCGCCGCTGGCCGAGGAGACCCGCAACCCGCGGCGGCTGGTCCCGCTGGCCGTCGTCGGCGCGGTGGTGGTCAGCGGCATCATTTACGTCGTCGGGTCCTACGCCCTGGTCACGGCGTTCGGCGTGGGTCACGCCGGCGCGCTGTCCGGTGACGCCAACCCGTTCCACACCGCCGCGAAGGCCTTCCTGCCGTTCGTGGCCCCGCTGATCACCTGGGTCTTCCTGTCCAGCGTGACCAGCTCGTACGTGGCCGCCAACACCCAGACCTCCCGGGTCATCTTCGCCGGCGCCCGCGGCGGCCTGTGGAGCAAGGCCCTGGCCAGCGTCTCGCCGCGGTTCCGCACGCCGGCCTGGGCAGCGATCGCGTTCGTCGCGCCCAGCATCGTGATCGGCTGCGTGTCGACGGCGTTCACCGACCCGGGGACCGCGTCCGGCTTTCTCGGCACGTACGGGATTCTTGGTCTCATCATCATGTACCTGGTGGCGAACCTCGCGCTTATCATTGAATGGGTGAAGTTCCGGCGCCGCGGGGTCGCCAAGAACCCGTTGCTGTGGGTCGTCACGCCGGTCATCGGCATCGTTATCCTGGCGATCCCCATCTACGGCGACTTGCATCCCGGCCAGGCGAGCCCGTTCAACGTCCTGCCCTGGCTCACCCTAGGCCTGATCGCGGTCGGCGTGATCTACGCCCTGGTCCTCGGCGCCGTCCGGCCGAGGGCGCTGGAAAACGCTCCGGCGCTGCTTGAGGGCGACGAGAGCGTGGCCACGGATCCGCTGCCGCCGGAGCCGGTCAGAGACTGACCCGGCGGCACCACAGACGGCAGGCCCCTCGCCAGGACTGGGCTGGCGAGGGGCCTGTCTCCATTCGAGGGCGCTCCACGCGCGGCCGGCGCGGCCGGCTACCAGCTGCCGCGGTGCTCGGGGACCATCGGGATCAGTACCAGGGACAGGATCAAGATCGCGGCGAATACCTCGAACACATGGGCCTGGGCCAGGCCGGGATCGGAGCTGCGGGCCAGGACCGCGGCCGTGACCGACACGGCGGTGATGGCCCCCGACTGCCGGAACATGCCCCGCAGCCCGGCCACGGCCGCGGTCTGCTCGGGCGCGAGCTGCATGGTGGCGTTGTTGGCGGCCGGGGTGCACACGCCCATCCCGATGCCGCAGACCGCCGCGGCCAGCGCCAGCCACGCGTACGGGGACAGCACGGGAGGGGCGACGGCCATGCCGATCAGCCCGGCCGCGGTCAGGCCGAAGCCCACCACCATGGGCCACCGGTAGCCGGTGCGCCGGAGCATGAACACGGCCAGCCCGGCGATCGCGATCATCCCGACGGCCCGGGCGGTGAGCAGGGTGCCCGCCTCCAGCGATCGCAGCCCGTAGCGGTCGTGCGCGTACAGCGGCACCAGGGCGGCGAAGCCCAGCGCCGAGCTGCCGAACAGGAAGTTGAGCAGGTTCATGACGCCGAAGCCCTTGCCGGCCAGGAACCGGAGCGGGATGAACGGCCGCGGCGCCCGGGCCGAGTGCCGGACGAAGGCGACCAGGGCGACGACGGCGACCAGCTCGGGGACCAGGAACTCCGGCGAGGCCGGGGACGTGCGGGTGATCGCGACCCCCGGCCCGCTCTCCGCGCTGCCCAGGTAGGCGATGCCGAGCATGGCCGACAGCAGCGTCGCGCCCAGCAGCAGCACCCCGCGGAGGTCGAGCGCCTGGTCCGCCCGGCGCACGCTGGCCGGGATGAACAGGGCGCCGAGGACCAGCAGCAAGAGCCCGGCCGGGACGTTGACCAGGAAGATCCCGCGCCAGGTCCAGTAGGTCACGAACACGCCGCCGAGGACCGGGCCGATGATCCCGCCGATCGGGAAGATGCTGGAGAACAGCCCGAGCGCGCGGTCCCGGTCCGGCCCGAACATCTGGGCCACGATCCCGGTCGCCGACGGCATGAACGCCCCGCCGCCCAGGGCCTGGATGAACCGCAGCGCGATCAGCAGGTAGATGTTGCCGGCCAGGCCGCAGGACAGCGACGCCACGGTGAACACCACCACCGCGGTCAGGAACACCCGCTTGCGGCCGAACTGATCGCCGAGCTTCCCGGCCAGCGGCATCATCAGGATCTGGCCCAGCGCGTAGATGGTGATGGTCCACGTGCTCCAGTTGACCTGGGTATGCAGATCGCGCTGGAGAGTGGGCAGCGCGGTGGCGACAATGGTCTGGTCTACTGAGGCCATCATCAGCGCCAGGGACACTATGGCGAACACCAGGAATCGCCGCGGCTGGGCGGCCCCGACCGGGCTCGGCGACGTTGCCGGCTTAATGTTTTGTTCGGCCACCACGCTTAGACACTACTCTGCTTGCCGGCAGGCAACTACCCTTGGATATGCCCCAGTGCCGCTGAAGGAGCGCCCAGATGGACGATGACGGGGTGATCCGGCTGCGCCGGGTCATCAGCAAGCTCGCGCGGCAGCTCAACGCGTCATCGACCGGCGCGGGCCTCACCCCGTCGCAGGCCTCCGTGCTCAGTGTCATCGTGGCCCGCGGGCCGCTGAGCCTGGCCGACCTGGCCGACCTCGAGGGCCTGAACCCGACGATGCTGTCGCGGGTGGTCAGCAAGCTGCAGTCGATGGGCCTGATCGACCGCATCCCCGATCCGGCCGACCTGCGCAGCGCCTCGGTGGCGGCCACGGGGCCGGGCCGCCGCATCGACGAGCAGGTCAAGGCCGGACGAGCGGCGGCCGTCTCCCGCTGCATGGAAGCCCTGAGCGGGGACCAGGAGTCGGCCCTGACCGCCGCGCTGCCCGCGCTCGAGGAACTGGCCGACGCCATGCGCGCCGCCACCGAGGGCAGCCCGGCGCCGCGGCCGCGATAGCCGGAGCGGGCGGCCGGGGCAGCGCCCCGTTTCGTATGCCCGGTCCGCTACCCGGTGGCGCCGCCCGGTGCCCGCGGCAGCGGGACCGCGCGAGCCGGGCGGAGGCCGGGCGGGGCCGCCACGGAGTCGCGCAGCAGCAGCCGGATGGGCTCGCGGATCAGCACGTCGGCGGCGGGCTGGCCGTCGATGCGGGCGACCAGCGCGTCCACCGCGGCCTGGCCGAGATCCGACAGCGGCATGCACACGCTGGTCACCGGCACGTCCATGAAAGCCAGGCACTCGTCCTCGTCGAAGCTCACCACCGACATCTCGCCGGGAACGCCGACCCCGGCCGTGCGCAGGGCGCTCATCAGGCCGAACAGCTGGTTGAGGCTGCCCACGCCGCACGCGGTCGGGCGCGGGTCGCGGCGCAGCATCCGCTGGCCGGCGTCCCAGCCGCCCTCCTCGGTGGCGGCCGCGTGCCGGACGCTCAGGGCGATGCCCCGGGCGGTGCAGAACCGCCGGGCGGCGGCCACCCGCCGGTGCACCGTGTCGACCTCGGCCGGGCCGTCGATCAGGGCGATCCGCTCGTGCCCCTGGTCGGCCAGGTACTCCACGAACAGCCGCATCGCGCCGGCCTCGTCCATGATCACGTCATTGCCCGGGTCCGGGCCGCGCCGGTTGACGTAGACGTGCGGGATGGCCGGCATGCCGGTGTGGTGCTCGGGCACCCGGAGCGCGGTGGCCAGCAGCAGCCCGTCGACCCGGCTCTCCTCGACCAGGTAGCGGTAGTCGCCCGGCGGGCGCGGCTCCTCGGTCGGCTCCTCCATGATCATGACCACGTAGCCCCGCTCGCGGGCCTGCTGCAGCGCGCCCCGCTGCAGCCGGGTCCAGATCGGGTTGCGCAGCAGCGGCACGACCAGCGCCATGGCGCCGGTCCGCCGCTGCTTCAGGGCCCGGGCCAGGGCATTGGGCCGGTAGCCCTGCGCGCGGGCGGCGCTGAGCACCCGCTCGTAGGTCTCGGGCCGGATGGACAGGGCCGGGTCGCCGTTGAGCACCCGGGACACCGTGGAGACGTGCACGCCCGCCTCGGCGGCGATGTCGATCAGCCGGGACGCCCGGCGCCGGGGCGGCGCGTCGGGTCCCGGCGGCGGACTGCCCTCGGCGGCCGGCGGCACCGGCTGGCCAGCGCAACTCTCCTGGTCAGCCAGCGCGGACGGTTCGCTCGGTTTCGTCATGCCCGGTTCTTCTCCTGGCGGCCCCGCTCCTGGGAGTACCGTACCGTCCGCCCGCTCATGTCCCTGCCTCGAAATGCTGGCCGCCCGCCCGGGGTCAGGCCGTTACCCCGCCATCGGCCATCAGGACGCTGCCGTGCAAGTAGCTCGCCGCGTCCGAGGCCAGGTAGGCCACGGTGTCGGCGATCTCGCCCGCGGTGCCCATCCGGCCGGCGGGAACGGTGGCCGCCCACCGGTCCAGGGCCTGCGGATCCGCCCGGATCCAGTCGGCCATCTCGGTGTCGATCAGGCCCGGGCACACGCAGTTGACCCGCACCCCGTCGCGGCCGTGGTCGATGGCCAGGCTGCGGGTGAGCTGCACCAGCCCGCCCTTGGACGCGCAGTACGCCGCCCGCTCCCGGCCGCCGCGCACGCCCGCGGTCGACGCGATGTTGACGATACAGCCGTCCCGGGCCGCGATCATCGCCGGCAGGAATTCCCGGCAGGTGAGGAACGGCCCCTTCAGGTTCGTGTCTATGATCTTGTCCCACTCGGCCTCGGCCAGGTCGGGCAGCCGCTGGATGCTGAACACGCCCGCGGCGTTGACCAGGAGCCACGGATCGCCCAGGTCAGACCGGATGGCCTCGGCCGCGGCCCGGACCGACGACGCGTCCGACACGTCCGCGCCGTAGCCCCGGGCACCGGGCAGGGCCGCGGCGACGTCACGCGCCCCGGCCGCGCGGGCGTCCAGGCAGGCGACGGCGAACCCGGCGGCGGCCAGGGCGGCGCTCACCGCGGACCCGATGCCGCCCGCCGCGCCGGTGACCACCGCGACGCGGCCGGCCGTCACACGGCCTCCGCGACGGTCCGAGTCAGCAGGATCGCGGCGCAGAACGACCGGAACGTGGCCAGCCGGTCGGGCCCGTGGAATCGCAGTTCCCGGTCGCCGGTCCGCTCCACGCCGCGGGCCCAGGTGGCCGCCTCGGCGATGTCGGTGGTCCGGACGGAGATCTCCAGCACCCCCGGCTCCAGCGGCGGCGGCGCCGCGGCGGCCGCGCCGCGGACGGCCACCTCGGCCTGCTCGCGGATCAGCTCGCGCGCCCGGTCGGGGTGCAGGCTGTGCGCGGCCAGGCGGCTGACGTGCTCCTTGACCACGGCGCACTGCACGCCGGGGATGAGGGCGGCGGTCTCCTCGCAGGCCACCCGGTCGCCGGTGACCAGCACCACCGGCACGCCGTAGTGCGCCGCGACCAGCGCGTTGATGCCCGCCTCGCCGGTCACCCGGCCGTCCAGCCGGGCCTCCACGACGACGCGCGGGCTGTAGGTGTGCGAGAGCCCGGCCGGCGCGCCCACCGAGCCGTGATAGGAGACGAACAGGACGGCGTCGAAGCTGTCGTCCAGCCCCTGCATCATGTACAGCGGCTTGTGGCTGCCGGAGATGTAGGACGCCCCGCCGGCCAGCTGGTCGGCGGGCAGGTTGCGCATCGTGGAGTGCGAGTCGTTGACCACGATCTCCGTCGCGCCGCCGGCCAGCGCCCCCTCGATGGCCGCGTTCACCTCAGCCAGCAGGAGCCCGCGGCCGGCCACCGCCTCCGGGCTGTCGCCGACGCACTGCGCCCAGTCGACAACCCCGGCCGTGCCCTCCATGTCGCTGGAAAGGTAGACCTTCATACCTGGCTCCGCTTCTCGATCCGGTAGCTCTCGTCGCTGACGGCCTGCACGGCGTAGGTGGCGGTCGGGCGGGTCGACGCGCCGCCGTGGCGGCCGTCGGGGGTCAGGCACAGGGCCTGGAGGCCGGACCGGTACTCGTCGGGCAGTTCGAGCGTCTCGCGCAGGGCCGTCGCGCAGGCGGCGGCCGGGTCCGCGCCGCCGGCCAGGGCCAGCAGCACCGACCGGGCGGTGTTGCCCCGGATGGCCAGCTCGCCGCGGCCCGTGCAGGCCGCGCCGCCGACCCGGTTGTCGCAGTAGTTGCCCGAGCCGATCAGCGCGGAGTCGCCGACCCGGCCGGGGTACTTCCAGGGGTAGCCGCTGGTGCTCACGCCCACGCACAGGTTCCCGGCGGCGTCCAGGGCCAGCACGTTCACCGTCCCCCACAGGCCCGGCGGCGGCGTCATGGCCTGGATCCGGCGCAGCATGTCCTGCCGGTAGGCGATCTCACCCGCGCCCGCGCCGTCGCCGGCCGGGGTGAGGGCGTCGCCGCCCAGGCCCTCCCGCCACAGCTTGGCGGCCTCGTCGGTCAGCGTCTCGCCGCGCTTGATCCCGGTCTCGTCGGCGAACCGCTCGGCGCCGCGGCCGACCAGGAGCACGTGCTGGGGCAGCTGCTCGAGGACGGCCCGGGCGATGGTGATCGGGTGCGGAAAGCCGGTGACGGCCGCGACCGCCCCCGCCCGGCGGGTCGCGCCGTCCATCATCGAGGCGTCCAGCTCGACCTCCCCGACCAGGTTGGGCAGGCCGCCGACCCCCACGTAGTGATCGGCCTCGTTGGCCTCCACAACCCGGATGGCGGCCTCGACCGCGTCCATGGCGCCGCCGCCATCGCGCAGCCGGGCGACTCCCGCGGCGAGGCCGACCTCGCCGCGCTCGCTAGCGATCATGATTGGCTCGGTGATGTCTGCTCCTTTGTCGTGGCGCCGGCAGGCGCGGTGGCGGACGCGGCGCGTTCCAGCGGGAAGTGGCACGCCGCCAGGTGGGCGGGCTGGCCCGGCGCGGCGGTCAGCTCGGGGTCCTCGTGCTCGCAGCGCTCCCGGGCGATCGGGCAGCGGGTGCGGAACCGGCAGCCCGCCGGGATCCGCAGCGGGCTGGGCGGGTCGCCCTCGACGGCCGGGGCCTCGCCTGTGGCGCTCGGGGTCATCCGCGGGATGGCGGCCAGCAGTCCGCTGGTGTAGGGGTGGCGGGGCGCGGCGTACAGCTCCTCGGTCGGCGCCACCTCGATGATCCGGCCCAGGTACATGACCGCGACCCGGTCGCACAGGTGCCGGACCACGGCCAGGTTGTGCGAGATGAGCAGCAGGGTGAGGCCCAGGCTGGCCTGCAGGTCCTGCAGTAGGTTCAAGATCGTGGCCTGCACGCTGACGTCCAGTGCCGACACCGGCTCGTCGGCTACCAGCAGGCCGGGCGACAGGGCCAGCGCCCGCGCGATCGCGACGCGCTGCCGCTGCCCCCCGGAGAACTGGCGCGGGTAGGCCTGCAGCGAGTCGGGATCCAGCCCGACCAGGCGGATCAGTTCCTTGCTGTACGCCTCCACCTCTGACCGGGGCACGATGTGGTGCACGCGCAGCAGCTCGTGCAGCATGCCGCCCACCGTCAGCCGCGGGTTCAGCGACGAGTACGGGTCCTGGAACACCATCTGGACCCGCCGCTGGTCGGCCCGCGAACGCCGGCCGCCGCGCAGGACCCGCCCGCCCAGCTTGACCTCGCCCGCGTCCAGCGGCACCAGCCCGGTCAGCGCGCGGGCCAGCGTGGACTTGCCCGAGCCGGACTCCCCCACCAGGGCCAGCGCCTCGCCGCGCTCGATCTCCAGGTCCACCCCGTCGACGGCGCGCAGCACCCGCTGCTCGTGGCGCAGCCGGGCGGCGATCGAGCCGCCGATCGGGAACCCGACTCTCAGTCCCGTCGCGACCAGCAGCGGCCCGGTATCGGTTTCATCATTCGAAACGGGGCCGGCCAGGGTCACGCCCTCGGTCGGCATCGACGGCTCCGGGCCGGTCATCGGGCGGCTCCCTCAGCGGTCAGCGGCTCCAGGCACCGCTCGTAGTGCAGGCAGCGGGTCGACCGGCCCGCGGGCAGGAGCCGCAGCTCCGGCATCTGCCCGGTGCAGTCCGCCTCGGCGAACCCGCAGCGCGGGTGGAACCGGCAGCCCTCGGGCGGGCTGATCAGGCTCGGCGGCGAGCCGGGGATCGGCACCAGCGAGGCGCGGACCTGCTCGACGTCCGGGGCCGAGCGCAGCAGGCCGAGGGTATAGGGGTGGAAGGGCTGGGCGAAGACCTGCTCCACCGCGCCCCGCTCGACGATCTGCCCGCCGTACATGACGGCCACGGACTGGCACAGCTGGGCGACCACGGGCAGGTCGTGGGTGACGAACAGCAGGCTCGCCCCGGACTCCCGGCACAGCTTGGCCAGCAGCCGCAGAATCTGGTCCTGGATGGTGACGTCGAGCGCGGTGGTCGGCTCGTCGCACAAGATGACCTCGGGATCGCAGGACAGCGCGATGGCGATCATCACCCGCTGCCGCATGCCGCCCGAGAACTCATGCGGGTAGGCCTTGAACCGGCGCTCGGGGTCGGGGATGCCGACCTTGCGCATCAGCTCGACGGCCCGCTCGGCGGCCTTGGCCCGGCTGTAGCCCAGGTGCACGCGGGGTCCCTCAGCGATCTGCCAGCCGACCCGCATCACCGGGTTGAGGGCGCTCATCGGCTCCTGGAAGATCATGGCCAGCTTCGGCCCGCGGATCCGGTTCAGTGCCGACGTGGGCTGGGGCACCAGGTCCACCCCGTCGAGCATGATCTTCCCGGCCGTGACCTTGGCCTCGGGGGGCAGGACGCCGAGGATCGCCTTCAGCGACATGCTCTTGCCCGAGCCGGACTCGCCGACCAGGCCCACGGCCTCGCCGCGGGGCACCTCCAGGGACACGCCGTCGACGGCGTGGACCACGCCGCGGCGGGTCGCGATCTCCACGTGCAGGTCGCTGACCTCGAGGACGTTGGCGCTGGTGCTGCCGATCGGTGCGGCGGTCATGACTGGCCCGGCCGGAGCAGGTCGGCGAGGCCGTCGCCGATCAGGGACAGGGCCAGGCCGGTGATCACCACGGCCAGGCCGGGGAGGGTGGTCAGCTGCCAGTGCGTGGTCAGGAAGTTCTGCCCGTTGGCGATCATGCTCCCCCAGTCCGGAGTCGGCGGCTGGATGCCCAGGCCCAGGTAGCTCAGCGTGACGATGGCCAGGATGTCCTGGACGATGTCCGACATCGCGTAGATGATCGCCTGGGTGATGACGTTGGGCAGCAGGTGGCGGCCCATGATGCGCAGGTTCGACAGGCCGCCCGACTGGGCGGCCAGGACGTACTCCTGGCGCTTGGCCACGAGGATCTCGCCGCGGATGATCCGCGCGTAGGACACCCAGCCGACGACGGTGATGGCGATGTAGATGCTGCTCTCGCCCGGCCCGAGCACGAAGACCAGGGCGATGATCAGCACGTAGAACGGGAACGCGACGACGATGTCGACGATCCGCATGATGACCAGGTCAACCCAGCCGCCGAAGTACCCGGCCACACTGCCCAGGATCGTGCCCAGGGCGAACGGGAACAGCACCGCGATGAACGCGACCTGCAGGTCGACGCGGCCGCCGTACAGCAGCCGCGACCAGGTGTCCCGGCCCAGCTGGTCGGTGCCGAGCAGGTGATGCGCGGACGGGCCGCTCAGCGTGGCGCCCAGGTCCTGGGTCACCGGGTTATAGGAGGTCAGCAGCGGGGCGCCGATGACCATGAACAGGATGATGGCCAGCAGGATCAGGCCGGCCAGCAGCGCGGGCTGCCGGTACCAGCCCCGCTTGCGCGCCTGGGCCCGCTCGGGGGCCACCGTGACCAGGGCGGCGGCGGTCACCGGTCGAACCGCACTCTCGGGTCGAGGGACGCGTAGGCCACGTCGGTCAGCAGGTTGACCAGGACCACCATGACGCCGAAGACGAGGGTCACCCCCTGCACGACCGGGAAGTCCCGGTTGAAGATGGACTGGATCATCAGGCTGCCGATGCCCGGGATGGCGAAGACGTTCTCGACGATCAGCGTGCTGCCGATCAGGAACCCGATGTTGATGCCGAGCACGGTGACCGCGGGGATGACCGCGTTGCGCAGCACGTGCCGGACGAACACCCGGCCGTTGGGCACGCCCTTGGACCGGGCCGTGGTGATGTAGTCAGCCCCCAGCACGTTCAGCATGCTGGCCCGCAGGCTGCGGATGACCACCGGCGAGAGCCCGATGGCCACGGTCAGGCTGGGCAGGAACATCGAGTGCAGGTGGCCCACGAAGCCCGTGCCGTAGCCGGTGACCGGGAACGCGTGCAGGCTCAGGGCCAGCGCGTACTGGAGCAGCAGCCCGACCCAGAAGGGCGGCATGCCCAGGCCGAACAGCGGGACGGCGCGGACCAGCTGGTCGCGGATGCCGTCCTTGCGGCTGGCCGCGATCATGGCCAGCGGCACGCTGACGGCGATGGCCAGCACGGCCGCGTAGACGATCAGCCAGATGGTCGGGGCCAGCCGCCCGGCGATGAGGCTGGCGGCGGACTGGCCGTAGAACAGGCTGGTGCCCAGGTTGCCGTGCAGCAGCCGGTCCAGGAAGAGCCAGTACTGGCTGGCCAGCGGCCGGTTCAGGCCCCACTCCTGGTGCAGGATCGCGATCGCCTTGGGCGTCGCGTGGATGCCCAGGATGGTGCGTGCCGGGTCGCCCGGGATCAGGTGGATCATGAAGAAAACGATGATGGTGACGCCGATGGCGACCGGGATGAGCAGGAGCAGCCGCCTGACCACGAAGGTCATCCGACCCACGGAGCCTCACCTTCCTCGGGAGCCCGCCCCGGGCAGGAGTTGCCTGCCCGGGGCGGGTTTGCCAGTTTTACTGACTATGCGTGCTATGAAACGCGCTGGCTACTTGCTGAGCCAGACGTTCTGGAGCGGGTAGTTGCCGAGCGGCGTGACGAAGAAGCCCTTCACCTTGGTCGACGTCGCGTACGGGTAGGGCGAGTAGTAGAGATAGGCCATGAACGCGTCGTTCGCGGAGTCGGTCTGGATGATGTTGTAGAGCGACTGCCGTGCGGAGGGCGTCGTGGTCTGCTCCGCCGTGTGGGTGTCCTTCACGACCGTGGCGTTGTTGTAGGTGGTGAAGAACGACTGGGCACCCGAGGTCGGGTCGACGGCGAAGGTCGCCAGCTCGTCCGGGTCGGGGATGTCCATCGTCCACAGCGTCAGCGTCATGTCGTACTTCAGCGACTGCTGGTTGGTGTTGGCGGTGTTCGGGTCGAGCGTCTGGATCTTGACGGTGATGCCCAGCGGCTTGAGCTCGGACTGCACGATCGTGGAGATGGTCGCGTAGTCCGAGTTGCCGGACGGGAGCAGCATTGTCGTGGTGAACCCGTGCGGGACGCTGGACTCCGACATCTCCTTCTTGGCCTGCGCGATGTTCAGCTGGAGGCCCGGGGTGTTGGGGTCGTAGTACGGCACCTGCGGCGGGAACAGCGAGTTGGCCGGCTTGCCGTTGCCGAACAGGACGGCCTTGACCAGCGCGTTCCGGTCAATCGCGAGCGAGATGGCGCGGCGCACGTGGACGTCCTGGAACGGCTTGACCTTCTCGTTGAAGGCCAGGTAGTTGGTCTGGGTCGAGTTGAACAGGTCCATCTGCACGCCGGTCGTGGCCTTGAGGGTCGACACCGTCGACCAGGCCGGGAACTCATCGATCGACGCCTGGCCGCCCTTGAGCTGGAGCTCGCGGGTGTTATCGCTGGGCACGTCGGTGAAGGTGACGCTGTTCAGGTACGGCAGGCCCTTCTGCCAGTAGTTCGTGTTCTTGACCAGCTTGAGGGCCTGGCCCTTGTGCCAGTAGTCCCACTTGAACGGGCCGGTCCCGATCGGGTGCTGGTAGAACGCGTCCTCGGTCTCGCCGCCGTAGTTGTTCGGCACGACGTCGTTGGCGAACAGCGACAGGTCGGCGATGAGCGGCGCCCACGGGAACTTGAGGTTGATTACCACGGTGCTGGGCGTGGGGTCGTCCACGGACTTGATAGCCGTGTCGATGTAGCCCCAGCCCTTGGTCTCCTTGATGTTCTGCTCGATGGAGAACTTCACGTCGGCCGAGGTCATCGGCTTGCCGTTGGAGAACTTCACCCCCGAGCGCAGCGTGAAGGTGTAGGTCTTCTTGTCCGCCGACATGGTGTAGCCGGTGGCCAGATTCGGGACGGTGCTCTTGCCGTCCTTGGAGACCGTGTACAGCGGCTGGAAGATCTGCTCGAAGATCCAGATCGAGTCGTTGTCGAACACGGTGGTGTTGTTCATGGACTGGGCGTCGGCGTTGTTCGCGATGACGAGGTTGCCCCCGTGGACCGGAGCCCCGCTCGAGCCGCCGGAGCCGCTGGATGAGGTGCCGCCAGACGAGGACGACCCGCAGCCGGCCAGGGCGACGAGGCCTGCGACGGCGACGCCGGCGATCATGCCGCGCCGGGTACGCCGGGTACCCAGCATCGTGATTCGGTGTGTCACTACGATCTCCCGGGGTTCGGGGGACTGGGGGAGTCTTGCGCCGGGGTACGACCGGTACGCAAACCTTTGTCCGACCTAGGGTGACGGCAAGTTCGCAAGATGTAAATAGTGGTTTAGTAACTAGACCATAGCTTTTACCGTGTTGTAACGTTGCGCGCCGTGCGCTACCTCTTGGTTGGCTGTGGGGCCATCGGCGGCACTGTTGCCGCAGGTCTGGCCCGTGACGGTCACGAAATCCTCGTCTGCGACGCCGATCCGGCGATCGTCACTGCGGTCAGCGGCCGCGGCCTCCGCATCGAGGGACCGGTCGAGCAGTACACGGCCCGGCTCCCCGCGGTGCTCCCGGCCGGCCTGCCCGCCCGGATCGACGGGCCGGTGCTGCTCGCGGTCAAGTCCCACCACACCGCGGCCGCGATGGCCGCCCTGGCTGGCCGGCTGGGCCCGGACGGCTACGTGGTCTCGCTCCAGAACGGCCTGAACACGCAGGTCATCGCCGATGCGGTAGGCGCGGACCGAGTCGTCGAGGCGTTCGTCAACTTCGGCGCGGACATGACGGAGCCGGGCGTGGTGCTGCGCGGCAACCGGGCCACCTTCGTGATCGGGGAGCCGGACGGGCGGCCGAGCGACCGCGTCGCCGCCCTGACCGCCGACATCGCCGACGCCGAGCCAACGACCTCGGTACTCGGCTACCTGTGGGCCAAGCAGGCCTACGGCACGCAGCTGTTCGCCACGGCCGTCAGCGACCTGCCGATCTACGCCGTCTTCGAGGACCCCGCCTACCGCGACCTGCTGCTGGAGCTGGCCCGCCAGGTCCTGGCCCAGGCGCCGGTCACCCCGATGCCGTTCGACGGCTTCGACCCAGCCGACCTGGCCGGCTCGCTGGCCCGGCTGGCCGCCTTCAACCGCGGCTCGGCCAAGACTCACTCCGGCGTGTACCGGGACCTGGCCGTCTTGCACCGGCCCACCGAGGCCGCCGCCATCCTCGGCCCGCTGACGGGCCCGCTGGTCCGCCGGGTGGCTGAGCTGGTCGCCGCCATCGAGCAGGGCCGGCGCCGCTGCACCCGGGCCAACCTCGACCTGCTCGCCGCCTACGAGCGGCTGGACCGCCTCGGGCGGCCGGTGAACGCCGTCGTCTCAGTCCTCGGCGACCCCGCACGCGCCCACGAGGGCGAGCCGGGCCCGGTGCGGGACCGGCCGGTCGCGGTCAAGGACATCGTGGCCGTCGCGGGCGTGCCGACCCGCTGCGGCAGCCCGGTCAGCGACCCGGCCCCGGCCGCCTTCGACGCGGCGCTGGTGGTCCGGCTGCGGGCGGCCGGCGCGGAGGTGTTCGCCACCACCCAGTGCCTGGAGTACGCGGCCGGGTTCGCGCACCCGGCCGTCGGGGACACCCGCAACCCGCGCGACCCGTCCCGCACCTCGGGCGGCTCGTCCGGCGGGTCGGCCGCCGTGGTGGCGGCCGGCGTGTGCGAGCTGGCCATCGGCACCGACACCGGCGGGTCGATCCGGATCCCGGCCGCGTACTGCGGCATCGTCGGGCTCAAGCCCAGCTACGGCCTGGTCCCGCTGGACGGCGTCTTCCCGCTCGCGCCGAGCTGCGACCACGCCGGCACGCTGACCGCGACGGTGGCCGGCACCGCGGACCTGCTCGCCGCCCTGGCCGACGCCGGCGCGCTGGCCTCGGGTGCGCCGGCCTCCGGTGCGCCCGGTGTGTTCACGCTCGGGGTGCTGGCCGGCCAGCTCACCGATCCGTCGGTGACGCCGGAGGTGCACGCCGCCGTCACCGGGGCGCTCGGCGCGCTCGCCGAGGCGGGCTGGGACCTCCGCGAGGTGACCGCGCCCTGGCTCGATGACCTGCCCGAATGGGAACGCGTGCTGAGCGTGATCGTCGCCCGCGAGGCCCATCAGGTGCACCACCTGCGGGACACCAGCGGGTACGCCGAGGGCACCCGGGCGCTGCTGGAGTTCGGGGCGGCGGTCACCCAGGAGGAGTACGCCGCGGCCCTGGGCCGCCGGGATGAGCTGATCGCGGCCGTGAACGCGAGCATGGCCGGCCTGGACGCGCTGGCCGGCCCGACGGTCGGCTTCGTGGCCCCCGAGCAGGACCCGCCATTCGGGGTCGGCGAGGACAGCGGCGAAGGCCGGTTCACCGGGCCCTACAACCTGACCGGGCAGCCCGCCATCGCGATCCCGGTCCCGGCGGCCGGCCTGCCGGCCAGCCTCCAGCTCGCGGGCCGCCTCGGCCGCGACGCCGACCTGCTGCGGGTCGCGGCCGCAGCCGAAGCCCTGTTGTCCTCCCCCAACCGAAAGTGAGCTTCCTATGCCGACCACCGTCACCCGCCGCCACCTGGACCTGGCCGGCCTGGATGTCCCCGTCGTGGAACTGGCCGGGGCCAGCGACGGCCCGCTGCTGACCGTGATCGCCGGCGTGCACGGCTGCGAGTACGTGCCCATGGCCGCGGTCCGGGAGTGGACCCGCGACCTGGAGCAGCGCGAGATCAGCGGCCGCATCCGGGCGGTGCCGGTGCTCAACGTCACCGCGTTCCGGGCGCGCAGCCCGTTCGTCGTCCCGGAGGACGGCAAGAACCTGAACCGGTGCTTCCCCGGCGACCCGGCCGGGACCCTGGCCCCGCGGCTGGCGCACGCGGCGTTCACCGAGCTGATCACCGGGTCGGACGCCTACATCGACGCGCACTGCGGCGACATGGTGGAGGCACTGGAGCCGTTCGCGCTGTACGAGGCCGGGCCGGCCGAGGCCGCGGCCCGGGACCTGGCGCTGGCCTACGGGCTGGGCTACGTCATCCGGCAGGAGGCCGGCCCCGACCGGGCCGTCTCCGGGACCTCCAGCGGCGCCGCCGCCCAGGCCGGCATCCCCGGCATCACGGCCGAGGCGGGCGGCTGCGGCCTGGTCGAGCGGCACGCCGTGGACGCGCACCTGCGCGGCCTCAACGCAGTCCTGGCGCATCTCGGCATGACCGCGCCGGCCGACGCGCCCCCGGCCGCCGGGGCGGAGCCCACCCTGCTCGACCGGTTCCTGTGGCTGCGCTGCGCCCGGGCCGGCTGGTGGGCGCCGACGGTGGCCGCCGGCGACCAGGTCACCGAGGGCCAGGTCCTCGGCACCGTGTCGAGCCTCGACGGCTCGGTCGAGCAGGAGGCCATCACCGCCCCGGCCGACGGCGTGATCATCTTCCTGACCAGCTCCCCCGCCGTCGCCGACGGCGGCCTCCTGCTCGGCCTCGGCGCCCAGTAAGGTCCGCCAATTCACCTAGGAGGCCGGCGGCTGGGCGTGCCCGGCGGCGAGGCGCTGGCGGGCTGACTCGTACAGCAGGACCGAGGCGGCGGTGGCGGCGTTCAGCGAGCTGGCCGCCCCGAGCATGGGGATCCGGGCGAGCTCGTCGCAGGCGTCGCGCCACCCCGCCGCGAGCCCGGTGGCCTCGTTGCCGATCAGCAGCAGCGTCGGCCCGGTGAGGTCGACGTCGGCCGCGTCCCGCGCGCCGTGCTCGTCGGCCCCGACCACGGCGACGCCGGCGCCGCCCGCGCGCAGCGCCGCCGCCCAGTCCAGGACGGGCCGGTGCGACGGTGCCCGGACTACCGGCAGGGCGAACAGGGAGCCGGTGCTGGCCCGCACCGACCGGGGGTCGTAGACGTCGGCGGCATGCCCGGTGACGACGACGCCCGACGCGCCGAATGCGTCGGCCGACCGGATCAGGGTGCCGATGTTGCCGGGGCTGGCCGGGCGGTCGAACACCACGGCCAGCAGGCCCGGCCCGGCCGGAATCCGGCTCAGCGCGTCGGCGGGCAGTTCGACCACAGCCAGCAGTTCCGGGACGCCGTCGCCCTTGCCGCCCAGCTCCGCCATCAGGTCGGCGGACACGGCGACGTCGGGCGCGCGGGCGGCGGCCTGCGTCTCGCGGGCCCAGCGGGACAGCGCGGCGTCGGCGTTGTACAGCAGTTCCCGGACCGGCCAGCCGTGCCGGACGGCGAGCGTGATGGGCCGGACGCCCTGGACGATGAACTCGCCCCGGCGCTGGCGCTTAGTCCGGTTGCCCAGCAGCGCGGACCACTCCTGGAACCGGGCGCCCCGGCTCGTCACCCGCATGGGCCCGAGGCTAGCGGGTGGCGCGGTGGCGGCCGGCGATTACCTTGGCGGTAACGCCGTCTTCGCGAACGCCGCGCTGGTCAGGCCCGGGGCGGGCCGGGCCGGGCCGGCGCCCGCCGGGCTGCGCAGGCCCGGGCCGGGGCGGACGGGGCGCGGGCGGGCGGGAATCCGGATCTCGAACCACACGGTCTTTCCCAGCAGGTGGCGCCGGACGCCCCACTGGTCGGCCAGCGCCTCGATGATCACCATTCCCCGGCCGTCCTCCAGGTCGGGCCGCCAGACGGTCGTCAGCTGCGGCACGTGCCAGCCGCTGTCCCGGATGGCGCAGCGCACCGCGGTGCTCCCGAACTCCACGGTGACGGTGACCCGGCCCCGCCCGTGCCGGACGGCGTTGGCCGCGACCTCGGCGAACACGGCCTCGGCGGCATCGGCATCGATGGTGGGCAGCTGGCGCAGGCAGCTGCGGAACCAGTGCCGCGCCCGGCCGACGTCCTGCGCGCGGGGCTGGAAGCGCATCCGCAGCGGAGCACCGAGAAACCCGTCACCGATCAGAGCAGCGTGCTCAACCTGAGACATATTCGGCCTGCCTGCGTCTTTGCGGGTGCCGCCCCTGACCGCCGGCCGGAGCCTGCCGCCAGAAGCTTTACTTGTCAGTTAAGTTAAGCGTGCCGCGTAACGTCCAGATGTGCAAGTATGCGGACAAAATAATTGAACCGCGCTCAGCCGCCGGCGGGCAGGCGCCGACCGGCCCGGTTACTGACTGAACGACACCTGGGTCGCGCTGATCTGGCCGATGATGCCGGACGGCGTGACCAGCACGTGCTGGATCGTCAGGCCGAACGGGAGCTTCGGGATGGTGAAGCTGAAGTTCCTGATCGGCTGCAGCAGCGAGGACGGGACGCCGCTGCTGCTGACCAGCGTGACGCTGAGCTCCTGCGGATTCGGCCGGGTCACCCGCCAGGTCGCCGACCCCGAGGCGACGACCAGGTCCAGGCTGGCCTTGACCTCGTCCGGGCCCGCGGCCGACAGCTTGAGGCCGACGGAGCCGACCAGCGAGCCGGCCGGGCCGAGCGCGTTGGTCAGCGCTGAGTCGAGCGAGCCGAAGGAAATCAGGACGGTGCCGGAGACCTGGTCGATGGTGCCGCTCTGGAAATTGCCTTTCAGGTGCACGCCGTTCGCGACGGCGTTGACCTTCGTGATCTGCACCGGCCCGGCCGGAACGTCGGCCGAGCTGAACCGGACCTGGTGGAAATCGTGGGCGGCGACCTGGGTGAGGAACGGGAATCCCTCGAAGGTCACCGACGGCTTCTTCGGGAAGCCGTCCTTCTGGATCTGCGAGGCGGCCACGTTCTGGGCCACGGCCTTGGCGATGAAGTCAGCCGCGACCAGCAGGATCACCAGCACAACCACGCCGATGATCGCGGTTCGCAGACACCCCCCGCGGCGGCGCCGGGGCGCCGGTCCCTCCGAGGCGTACGGGTTATAGGTCACTGCCGAGGCCCCCGACCGCTGGCCGGACTGTGCGTCATTGTCATGATGCTAGGCGACGGGAAGCTCCGTGAATGCCCCGTCGGCCTGCCTTTCACGGAAGGTCCGAAACCTGCAGGGTCTGCAAGTCCCGCGACACCTGGTTCGCCATCAGCACGCTGGTGCCGTGGTCGCCCAGGGCGAGCTGCCGGGGCTGCCCGTTGGCCGGGATGATGCCGAGCAGCGCGGGCTTGCCGGCTTGCGCGCTGGCGGTGCTGACGACGGCCAGGTCACCGCTCATCTTGGGATTGGTGTTGAGGTTGGTGTCGGCCACCACGATCCTCTTGCCGCCGTCCGCGAACGTCAGCCCGATGGGCGACAGGCCGACGGGCACCTTACTCACCAGGGCATGCTTCGGATCGCTGATCAGCCGGGCGGCCGAGAACGCAAGCAGGGTGTTGCTGTCGCGCGCGGTCACCCAGACGGTGCTCTTGTCGCTGATCACCCGGGCCGGGCTGCATCCGGCGTCCACCACGGCCTTCACCGACGTGGCCGGCTTGGTCTCCGCACCCGGCAGGCTGACCACGCTGAGCGTGCCGGGGGCGGGCGACGGCCCCGGGGCCTTCTGGAAGCTGGTGACGTACAGCCACTTCCCGTCCGGGGAGGTGCCGATGCCGACGGGCTGCACGCCGAGCGGGACGAAGCCGACGAAGTCGCCGGGGTTGAAGCCGCTCGACAGCGCCTTGGCCAGGTTGAAGACGGCCATGTGGGTGGTGTTCTGCAGGGTGAGGAACGCGAACTTGCCGTCCGGGGAGGCCGCCACGCCGACGGCGCCGCTCCCGGACGGGCTGTCCATGACGCCGACTACCGGGTTGCCCCCGCCCTGCTCGGCCTGCTGGACGCTGATGACGATGATGTCGTCGTTCCCGGCGGCCAGCAGGTAGCGGCCATCCGGGGTGATGGTCAGGCCCTTGTCCGCTCCCTTGGCCGGCACCGTGCGGATGAAGCTGGGCGCCGACCCGGACCCGTTGTTCTGCAGCAGCGCGAGCCCGTTGTCGACGGTCACGAACGTGAACTTGCCATCCGGGCTCGGCTGCACGGCGAAGGGCGTGCCGCCGATGAAGGCGGTGTGCAGGCTGACGTTCGTGAGCGGCTTCAGGTGCGGCGTCGAGGTCGTGCAGCCCGGCGGCGGGATCACCGGGCCGGCCGCCACGTTCTTCCCCTTGGTCGGGCTCGAGCCGCCGCTGCTGTGGCTGGCGAATACGTAGCCGCCACCGCCGGCCACGACCACGACGGCCGCGAGCAGCCCGAGCGGGACCGGCGACCGCCACCAGGGGCGGCGCGGAACCGCGCCGGGCGCCGTCCCGCCGGACCCGCCGCCGGGCACGCCGTACCGGCCCGGCGTACTGGGCGGGCCCGGCGTAGTGGGCCGCCGCGGTTCGGACGTGTAGCCCCGGGTGGGCGGGTCGGCCGCGCTGGGGGCCGAGGCCCGCGGGTAGGCCGCGCCGGGGGCCGAGGTCGGCGGGTCGGCCGCACCGGGGGCCGAGGTCGGCGGGTCGGCCGAGCCGGGGGCGGAGGCGCGGCCGCCGCTGGACGGCCGGAACCAGGCGTCGGGCACCACCGGGTCACGCGCCGCGCCCGGGTCTCCGGGGCGCGGGTTGCTGCCGGGGCGCGGGGCGCTGCCGGGCCGCGGTCCGCTGCCGGGACGGGTGGCCCCGCCTGGCTCGCTGGGCGCGGCCGCCGACGGGTGGGAGGGCTCGGCCAGCTGCGTCGGCGCCCGGTAGGCCGGGCCGGGCGACGGCGGGGTCGTGTTGAGCCGGAAGGCCCGGCGCAGCTCGGCGGTGAACTCCCGGCAGCTCTGGTACCGGTCGCCCGGGCCCTTGGCCAGGGTCCGGTTGAGGATCTCGTCCACCCCGGCCGGCAGGCCAGCGCGGCGCGAGCTGAGCAGCGGCGGCGCCTCGGAGACCTGCGCGTACATCACTGCCATGCCCTGGTCGCGCTGGAACGGCGGCATGCCGGTGAGCAGCTCGAACGCCACGCACCCGAGCGCGTACTGGTCCGCGCGCCCGTCCACCGGGCGCCCCTCGACCTGCTCGGGGGCGACATAGTCCAGCGTGCCCAGGAACTGGCCGGTGGAGGTCAGCCCGCTGATGGCCAGCGATCCCTTGGCCAGCCCGAAGTCGGACAGGTAAACGTGATCGGGGCGGTCCCGGTCGGAGCTGGCCTCCAGCAGCATGTTGGCCGGCTTGACGTCCCGGTGGACCAGGCCCCGGGCGTGCGCCGCGTCCAGCGCGGACGCGGCCTGGGACAGGATCTCGGTCGCCCGCTCCGCCGACAGCGGGCCCTCGGCGTCCAGCAGCGTCCGGACGTCGCCGCCCCGCACGAAACGCATCGCGATGAACAGCACGCCGTGCTCTTCGCCCGCCTCGTAGACCGGGATAATGTGCGCGTCGTCCACCGCGGCCGCCGCTCGCGACTCCCGGATGAAGCGCTGCCGGAACGAGTCGTCCTCGGCCAGGGCCGGGGCGAGGACCTTCAGCGCCACGTCCCGGTCCAGCCGGGAGTCGTGGGCACGGTAAACGACGGCCATGCCGCCCTGGCCGATCTGCTGGTCCAGCCGGTACCCCGCGACCAGGGATCCCACGCTCACGGCGAACCCGCCGGGCCCCCCGCCCGATCCCTCGCTCAACACCCCTCCCGGCGAACAACGGTGATAGCGGAGATCGTAACCGGATGCCGGCCTTCCCAGCTCGCGCCGAGCTGGCCAATTCCCCTTTTCGTCCTTTCCCGAGGCTGGGGCCGTCAACCCCTCGCTAGGACGTCCGGCCTGCCCGGCCTGCGGAGACGGAACGCGAACCGGACGTTGAGCTGTTTTTCGTGTGCAGCCGCCCTTTCTGCCCGGCAAAGCCGGCCGCGTCGAGCAGACCCAATTCTCCTGCGGGGCGAATCGCCTTACTCTTGGCAGGTGAAGATCGAGCGGCCAATACCGCCGGGGGACCTGCCGCTCCATGTGAGTGCGCAGGGATCAGACCGGATGCTCCAGGCCGGTCCCAGCTACCGCATCGGCCGGGACCCGGAGTCAGACATTGTCGTGGTGGACCCGCGGGTCTCGTGGCTCCATGCCGTGCTGCGGCGCGACCCCGGCGGATGGCTGCTGGAGGACTCCGGCAGCACCAACGGGATCTTCCTCGGCCCGCAGCGAGTCCAGCAGGTCCCGATCACCGGGGACTGCATGATCCGGCTGGGCCATCCCCAGGACGGCCCCGCCGTGTCGTGCTCGCTCGGCGTGGTGCCGCCAGCCGGGCACGGAACGGCGATCGCCGACTACCCCGACCCGCCGGCCCCGCCGCGGCCGGCGCCCCAGCCGCCGGCTCCGCCTCAGGCGCCTCCGCCTCTGGCGCCTCCGCCCCAGTACCGGGCGCCCCAGGAGGCACCGCCTCAGCAGCAACCCCAGCAGCAGCCGCGTCCTCAGCAGCAGCAGCAGCAGCCACCGCCGCCCCAGGAGCAGCAGCAGCGGGGCCAGCCCGAGCAGCCCCAGCAGCAGTGGGACCGGCCGGCGCAGCCGAGGTCGCCGCTGCCGCAGGCGCCGGGCCGGCCCGTGAGCTCGATGGGCTCGATGGTCCCCAACCGGCCGCCCAGCGCCGTGATGAGCGTGCGGTCCACCGTCCTGCGGATCGGCCGGGCGGCGGACAACGACGTCGTGGTGGCCGACCTGAGCGTGTCCCGGTATCACGCCGAGCTGCGCCGGAGCCTGCGTGGCAGCTACGAGATCGTCGACCTCGGCAGCCACAACGGCACCTACCTCAACGGCCAGCGGATCACCGCGGCGCCGGTGACCGAGATCGACATTGTCGGCGTCGGGCCCGCCACGTTCCAGCTGGTCGGGGACGAGCTCCAGGAGTTCATCGACACCGGTGACGTCTCGCTGTCGGCCCGCGAGCTGACGGTGACGCTGTCCAGCGGGCGGGTGCTGCTGGACCACGTGAGCTTCCCGCTCGGCGAGCGCTGCCTGCTCGGCGTGATCGGACCGAGCGGCGCCGGCAAGTCCACCCTGCTCGGGGCGCTCACCGGGATGTCGCCGGCCAACAGCGGCGGCGTGCTGTACGACAACCGCGATCTCTACACCCACTACGCCGAACTGCGGCACCGGATCGGGCTGGTCCCGCAGGACAACATCCTGCACACGCAGCTGACGGCTGATCGCGCGCTCGGCTTCGCGGCCGAGCTCAGGTTCCCGTCCGACACCAGCAAGGGCGAGCGCCAGCGCCGGATTACCGAGGTCCTGGAGGAGCTGGCGCTGACCCGGCACGCCAAGACGCGCGTCTCGGCCATGTCCGGCGGCCAGCAGAAGCGGGTCAACGTGGCCCTCGAGCTGCTGACCAAGCCGTCGCTGCTGTACCTGGACGAGCCGACCTCCGGGCTGGACCCCGGCCTGGACAAGTCGGTCATGGAGCAGATGGCCGAGCTCGCCCATGACGGCCGCACGATCATCGTGGTCACCCACAGCGTGGCCAACCTGAACCTGTGCGACCGCCTCCTGGTCCTGGTGCCCGGCGGCAAGATCGCCTACTTCGGGCCGCCCGAGGAGGGCCTGCGCCACTTCGGCAAGCCGGGCTGGGCCGAGGTGTTCCAGGCCTTCGAGGCCGAGCCCGACCGCGACTGGGCCACCCACTACCGCCGGTCGCCGTACTATCAGCGCTACATCGCCAGCGAGATGGACGCGCCCGCCCCGGTGGCCGGGCCGCCACAGGCGGCGGTCGAGGCGCCCAAGAGCCGCAACCGGCTCGGCCAGCTCAGCACGCTGTGCCGCCGTTACCTGGCGGTCATCGCCTCGGACCGGGGCTACCTGGGCTTCCTGGCGGCGATGCCGGTCTTCCTGGGCGTGCTCGCCTTCCTGATCCCGTCCAAGCAGGGACTGACGGGACACGGCAACACCAGCGCGGAGACCGTGCTGCTGATCCTGGTCATCGGCGCGTGCTTTACCGGGGCCGCGAATTCCGTGCGCGAGCTGGTCAAGGAACGGGCCATCTACACCCGAGAACGGGCGGCCGGCCTGTCGGCCGGCGCCTACCTGATCTCCAAGCTCCTGATCCTCTCGGTGATCACCGGGGTCCAGGCCCTGATCCTGGTGGGGATCGGCGCCCTGCTCCGGAAGATGCCGGCCACCGGCTCCTTCCTGCATCACCTGCCGTCGGTCGAGCTGCTGCTGGCGATCCTCGTGCTGGCCATCGTCTCGATGACGGTCGGCCTGCTCATCTCGGCCCTGGTCAACAGCTCGGACAAGACGATGCCGCTGCTGGTTGTCGCCGTCATGTTCCAGGTGGTGCTGACCGGCGGCATCTTCCCGGTGGCAGGCTCGGTCGGGCTGGAGCAAGTCTCGTGGATCTCGCCGTCCCGCTGGGGCTTCGCGGCGGTCGCGTCGACGGTAAACCTGAACGTGATCCAGCAGACCAGGGTGCCCGGCGGGGGCGGGTCGGGCGCCAGCGGGTCGCCCACGGCCAGCGGGTCGGCGAGCGCCAGCGGCAAGCCCACCGCCACCGCCAGCGGCAAGGCCACGGCCAGCCCGAGCGGCGGCTCGGCGTCGGCCGGGGCGGGCGGCGGCGTGCCCGCCGCGCCGACTGATCCGCTCTGGGCGCACCAGGCGAGCACGTGGCTCAAGGATGTCGGCCTGATGCTGGTCCTCGGGCTGCTGTTCTCGGCGCTGACCTGGTGGCGGCTGGTAAAGATCAAGCCCGGCCGGCGCCAGTAGCCGGATCCCGGCCGGCTCTCGGCTAGAGCCGGCCGGCGGCGATGATGCTGCGCAGGAAGTGCTGCGTGCGCTCGTTCCTGGGGCTGGTGAACAGCTCGGCGGGCGGGGCGTCCTCGACGATCGCGCCGTCGGCCAGGAAGCACACCCGGCTGGCGATATCGCGGGCGAAGCTCATCTCGTGCGTGGCGATCAGCATGGTCATCCCGTCGGCGGCCAGTTCCCGGATCACCTCGAGCACCTCGGCGACCAGTTCGGGGTCCAGCGCGCTGGTCACCTCGTCGAGCAGCATGATCTGCGGGCGCACGGCCAGCGCCCGGACGATGGCCACCCGCTGCTGCTGGCCGCCGGACAGCCGGTCCGGGTACTCGGATTCCTTGTCGAGCAGGCCGAACCGGCGCAGCAGGTCCCTGGCCTCCGCCACCGCTGCCGCCCGCGGGGTACCCAGCGCCTTGACCGGCGCCAGCGTCACGTTCTGCAGGACGTTCATGTGCGGGAACAGGTTGTAGGACTGGAAGACGATGCCAACGGCGCGGCGGACCAGGTTCTGGTCGACCCCGGCTCCGGTGATCCGGTGCCCGAGTACGCTGATCGATCCGCTGTCGATCGGCTCCGCAGGTTGATGCAGCGCAGCAGGGTCGACTTTCCCGATCCGGACGCGCCGATCAGGCAGATCACCTGGTGCGCGGGTACGGCCAGGCTGATGTCGCGCAGCACCGCGTTGGCCCCGAACGACTTCGACACGCCCTCGACGACGACCGCATCGGCGGCCTCCGGGCCGCCGGCCACGCCGCCCGGACCGGGAGCGCTCACCGCGCCGTCCCGGCCAGCCGCCGGCGTCGGTCCCGGTCGATCAGGTGGTCGGTGAAGCGGGCCAGCGGGATGGTCAGGATCAGGAACAGAATGGCGGCCACGGTGAAGCTGGAGAAGTTGAACACGGTGCTGCTGTAGATCTCGGCCGCCTGGTTGGCCTCGATCGCGCCCAGCACACCGACCAGAGCCGTGTCCTTCTGCAGGCTGATGAAGTCGTTGAGCAGCGGCGGGATGATGTTGCGCACGGCCTGGGGGAGAACCACGTAGCGCAGCGCCGTCCCCTGGGACAGGCCGAGGGAGCGGGCCGCGGCGAGCTGGCTCTGATGCACGGAGCCCAGGCCGGCCCGGTAGACCTCGCTGACGTAGGCGGTATAGGACAGCACCAGCGCGGCCACCCCGTAGACCGCGGCCGGCTGGCTCGACAGGCCCGCGAGCCGCAGGGCGGGCACGCCCAGGCCGACGGCGAGGATGACGAGCAGGGTGGGCACGCCGCGGAAGAAGTCGACGTAGGCCAGGCCGAGTACCCGCAGCGGAAACAGGACCGGGCTGGCGGACTGCCGGATCAGGGCCAGCACGAGGGCCAGGATCAGGATGAGGACCTCGGCGGCCAGGAACATCCTGATGTTCAGCCAGATGGCCGCGCCGATGGAGTAATAGCCCTGCTTCGGGTTGCCGATGAAGGACTGCCACAGGTCATGCGGGTCGAAGAAGGTGTGCCGCACCTCGCTGCTGCCCGGCGCCAGCAGGAATCCGGCGGCCAGCGCCGCCAGCACGACCACGGTGCTGACGGTCGACACGACCGTCGCGCGGCGGCCGCCGCCCGACAGCAGCCGCGGCCCGCGCCCGGTCCCGCTGAACGGCGACCCGGCGGTCCCCAGGGAGTCCAGGTTGTCTGTCATCGTCGCCCGGGCCGCTCCGGCCGCTACGGCTTGATGGTCGGCACGGTCAGGAAGATCTGCAGGTACTGCTTTTGCAGGGCGGCCAGCGTGCCGTTCGCCTTGAGGGTCGCCAGTGCCTTGTTGACGCAGGTCACAAGCGGGTTGCCCTTGCGGAAGAGCAGCCCGAAGTGCTCGCCGGTGCTGCGGAACTGGCCCACCATGAGCGAGTGCGGGATCTCCGAGGACGAGATGAACTGCGCCGTCGGCGTGTCAGCGATGAGCGCGGCGATCTGGTGCGTCTGGAGTGCTTCCTTGGCGACGTTGAGCGTCTGGAAGACCTTCGGCTGGTGCGTCGGCTGGATCTGGCTGGTGATGAAGGCCAGGCTGGTGGTCCCGATCTGGTCGCCGAACACGTAGCCCTTGAGGTCCGCCGGGGTATGCCGGGTGACGATCGGCATCCCCTTCAGTGCCACGATGGCCTGCTGGACGTTTCATAGCCCTTGCCGTTCCAGGGATTGTTGCCCTGGAACCACGGCGGGTAGGCCGGCTTGTCCGTGGCGACGGTCAGCGTCCCCGGGGAATAGAGCTCACCCTGAATGGCGGATTTCGAGCAACTGGCCGCCGGGGCGCTGCCGCCGGCCGCCGCGGACCCGCCAGAACCACTGCTCGCATCGCCCCGCCCCGTTCAGCTCGTGACTGCGCGACAGCTTACTCGCGCGGATCCGGCCGGTCAGACCGCGCCGCGGATATAGACCGGCGTGCGGCCGCCGAGCGCCACCTTGGTGTGGAAGAAGTTCGCGATGTCCATCGGGATGCGCACGCAGCCGTGGGAGGCGGCGTACAACGGCACCGAGGTATCCCCGTGAATGGCGTAGGCGCGCCCGATGAAGAACACCGGGTTATACATCTCGCCCAGCGGGACCTTCACCCAGCCCGGCAGGAATGACAGCGCCTTGTAGTTTCCGTCCGGGGTGTGCGCGATGTTGCCGCAGCCGCCGCCCGGGTCGCAGTAGGAGTAGCCGCCGCCCGTGGACACGTGGCTGATCAGCTGGGGCACGTTGTTCTTGTACAGGACCAGGACCAGGCTGCTCTGGTTGACCTCGATCCGGGTGCTGCCGCCGTGCGGCACCAGCACCTTCGGCGCCTTGGGGTGCACGAGCGCGTGCTGCATGGCGATGCCGACGTCGTCGGGGTTGGACCGGGTGCCGAGGCCCTGGACCTCCTTGAAGGCCCAGACGGCCTCCACGGTGGCCGTGCCGTACTGGCCGTCGGCCGGGCCCGCGTAGTAGTCCAGCTGGTTGAGCCGCTGCTGCAGCGCCTTGACCGCGGGACCGCGGGCGCCGAAGTGGATCACCGAGCCGTACGGGACGTAGGCCGGCGCGGCGGTCGCGGCCTGCGCCATGCCGGCCTGGCTGAGCAGCGCGGCGCTCACCGCCATGGTCGCGCCCGCGCCCGCCAGCACGCGCCGGAAGGTCGCCGATCCCCGGAACAACCGCGTCATTCGCACTCCCCTGTAAGTACCCGCCCGGCAGCGTGCGAATACACGCCGACCCGGCACGAGCGGCCAAGTCAAAGCTTGTTCGCATTTCTAGACGTTTGCCAGGGGAGAAAGGTTGGCGCCGCCTGGCCCCGGCCGCGCGCCGGGCCGAGGCGGGCGCACCCGCCCGGCTGAACCGGCCGGCCGGGACGGCCGTTCCGGTAGTGAGCGCCGGGCCGGACCGCCGGGCGACCGGAACGGGAGAGGATGCCGCCGCTATGAAAAAGGGCCTGCTCATCGCGGTCGGGGTGCTGGTCGCCCTGGCCGGCGCGGTCTTTACCCTGCAGGGGCTGAATGTCATGGGTAACAGCGCGATGTCCGGTCACACGATCTGGGCCGTGCTCGGCCCGGTGATCGCCATCATCGGCCTGATCGTGGCCACCCTGGGCGCGCGCCGGGGCCGGGCGGCGGGCCAGTAACCCTAAGTGTGCGACCGCTTACGGGGGGTATCAACGCTTCGTCCTGCAGGCCGTGACCAGGGGAGGTCCGTGATGACGACCGTCGCGAAGGCCGATGTCGGGGAGTGAGCAGGTCGGCAAGCTGCTCGACGAGCTTGCCGGGCAACTGGGACTGCAGGTGCACCGGCGCGGCGACCGGGCCACCCTGGTCCGGCCCGACGGAACCCCGGTCAAGGCCTGGTGCGAGGACTACCCCTACGACCGCCGGCTGCGCCGGGCGGAGTACCTGAAGCAGAAGCGCGGCCTGCAGATCGAGCTGCTCAAGATGCAGCACTGGATCAAGGAGTCGGGCGGGCGGCTCATGGTCGTCTTCGAGGGCCGGGACGCGGCGGGCAAGGGCGGGACGATCAAGCGGTTCACCGAGAACCTGAACCCGCGCGGTGCCCGGGTGGTCGCGCTGGAGAAGCCGACCGAGAAAGAGCAGACCGAGTGGTACCTGCAGCGGTACGTCAGCCACCTGCCGGCCGCGGGCGAGATCGTGATGTTCGACCGGTCCTGGTACAACCGCGCCGGCGTGGAGCGGGTGATGGGGTTCTGCCGGCCCGACGAGTGCATGGAGTTCCTGCGGGAGGCGCCGGAGTTCGAGCGGATGCTGGCCCGCGACGGCATCACCCTGATCAAGTTCTGGTTCTCGGTGTCCCGCATGGAGCAGCTGCGGCGGTTCGTGAACCGGCAGACCGATCCAGTCAAGCAGTGGAAGCTGAGCCCGGTGGACATGGCCTCGCTGGACAAGTGGGACGAGTACACCGAGGCCAAGGAGTCGATGTTCTTCTTCACCGACCTCGCGGACGCCCCGTGGACGGTCGTGAAGAGCAACGACAAGAAGCGGGCGCGGCTCGAGGCGATGCGTTACGTGCTGTCGCGGATTCCGTACGCGGACCGCGATGAGGAGGTCGTCGGCCGTCCCGACCCGCTGATCGTCGGCCCGCCGCCGTCGCTGTACGAGAGCGCCGAGCGGCTCCGCCGGCCTCAGGCCGCGGGCCAGCCGGCCGCCAGCTGAATGTGCGGGCGGCTCAGGATCAGCTGGCCCTCCGTCCCGGCCGGCGGCGTCCCGGCCCGCCAGGCCGTCAGCCGCAGGCTGGCCGCGCCGGGCCGGTCCCGCCGGATCCAGGCCGGCGCCAGGCCGGCCAGGTCGGCGGCGAGCTGCGGCCCGCCGGTGCCGTAGCCGCGGACGACGATCTCGCCCTGCGCGCTGGCCAGCGCGGCCACGCCCAGGTCCCCGCTGACCTGGCCGCGGGTCAGGCCGCCGAAGGGCAGCGGGCCGCCGGGCGCGGTGCTGATGACGGTGAGCCGGCCCAGCTCCGGCTGGGTGAGGGTCAGCCACAGGTCAAGGTCGCTCAGCTGGTCCAGCCCGGCGGCCCCGACAGCCGTCCCGACCTCCGCGGCCGGGCCCGCCGCGAGCGCGGCGGCGAGGGCCCCGGCGTCCACCGGCGGGCCGCCGACGTGGGCGTACCGGGCGGACCCGAGCGACCGCAGCGGCTCGGGGTCGGCGAAGGCCCCGGCCATCCGGACGAACCCGCAGCGGAACGCCGAGGCGGCCGCCCAGTGGTCCCCCTGGCGCTGGAGGGCGACGGACAGCTGGACGCCGCGGACCGACAGCGGCAGGACCAGCCGCCCGGCCGGGCCGAGCTGGTCGAGCCAGGCCGGCGCGATGTCCCACGCCCCGGCGGTGACGATGACCCGGTCGAACGGGGCGCCGCCGGGATCGCCGAAGCCGCCGTCCGCGCAGCGGGCCTGGACCGACGCGCAGCCCGCGGCGGTGAGGCTGGCCTGCGCCCGGGCGATCAGGCCGGGGTCGATGTCGATGGTGACCACGCCCCCGCGGGGGCCGACGATATGGGCCAGCACCGCCGCGTTGTAGCCGCTGCCGGTACCGATCTCGAGCACCCGGTGCCCGGGCTCCAGCCCGAGCTGCTCGAGCATGATCGCCATCATGGCGGGCTGCGACGAGGAGCTGACCGGCAGGCCGTCCGGGTCGTACTTGATCACCAGGGCGTCGTCCGCGTAAGCGGCCGCCGGGGTGAGCTCCGGCACGAACAGGTGCCGCGGCACCGACGCGAACGCGGCCGCGACCGCCGGGCTCGGCGTCCGGCCACTGTCGTGCAGGCTGCGCGCCAGCCGGGCACGCGCTACCTCGGGCCCACCCGGGCTGTCGCCGCCCGCGCCGGACCCGCTCATGTCAGGTCCGCAGGCGGGACACCGCGTACAGGGCGATGCTGGCCGCCACGCTGGCGTTGAGCGACTCGGCCCCGGTGATCGGGATCCGGGCCACCACGTCGCAGCGCTCGGTAATCAGCCGGGACAGGCCCTTGCCCTCGCCGCCGACGACCAGCACCAGGGGTGAGTCGGCCAGCGCGAGGTCCCCGATCTCGGCGGCGCCGCCGGAGTCCAGGCCCACCACGAACAGCCCGGCCTCCTGATAGGCGACGAGGGCCTGGGCCAGGTTGGAGGCCTGGGCGACCCGTACCCGGGCCAGTGCGCCGGCCGAGGCCTTCCACGCCCCCGCGGTGACGCCGGCCGAGCGGCGCACCGGGACCAGGATGCCGTGCCCGCCGAACGCGGCCACCGAGCGCGAGATCGCGCCGAGGTTGCGCGGGTCAGTGACGCCGTCCAACGCGACGATAAGCGGCTGGGCCGCGGCGTCGCGGGCCACGTCGACCAGGTCGGCGGGGGCCGCGTAGGCGTACGGGGCCACCTTCAGCGCCAGGCCCTGGTGGATGGCGCCGCCGGTCATCCGGTCCAGCTCGGCCCGGCCCGCCTCGACGACCGGGATGCCGGTGTCGGCGGCCAGCATGACGGCCTCGCCGATGCGCTCGTCGGCGTCCAGCCGCGGCCCGACGTGCAGGGCGCTGGCTGGCACGCGGGCGCGCAGCGACTCCAGCACGGCGTTGCGGCCGGCGATGATCTCGGCGGCGGTGCCGGCGCCGCGGGACGGGCGCACGCTGGCCCGGCGGTCGTCGGAGCGCCACGCGTCGGGGCGCCGTCCCTCGGCGCGCGCGCCCGGCCGGGCGGCCGGCTGGGCCGCCGACCGCGCCTGCGCGGCGGCGCGCTTCTGCGCCGGGTGGCCGGGCCGCGCGGAGGCGGGCGGCGTCGGGCCCTTGCCCTCCAGCTTGCGCTTGCCGTACCCGCCGGTGCCCGGCCGCGGCTTGCCGGACTTGGTCCGATTGCCTGGCCCCGGCCGGGAATCCCGACTGCTCATCGCTTCAGCTCCCATCGCGGGCCGCGCGGGGTGTCCTCGACGAGGATGCCCGCGTCCTGCAGCCGGTCCCGGATCGCGTCCGCGGCGGCATAGTCCTGGCGCTGCCGGGCCGACTGGCGCTGCTCGAGCGCGACGCCGACCAGCGCGTCGACGACCGGCGTCAGGTCCGCCGCGGATGACCCGCCCGGTCCGGCCGCCCACGGCGGGGCCAGCGGGTCCAGGCCGAGGACGGCCAGCATGCCCCGGACCTCGGCCAGCTTCTTCTCGACATCCGCGCGGTCGCCCGCCGCGAGCGCGCTGTTGCCCTGCCGGACCGTCTCGTGCACCACCGCCAGGGCTTGCGGCACGCCCAGATCATCGTCCATGGCCGCGGCGAACGGCCCCGGCAGGCTGCCCGCCGACGGCTCCGGCGGGACCGCGTCCGGGCCGGCCTCCAGCAGTTGCATGGCCCGCGTCACGAAGCCCTCGATGCGCCGGTACGCCGTCGCCGCCTCGCCCAGCGCCTCGGGCGAGTAGTCGATCTCGGACCGGTAGTGCACCTGGCCGAGGTAGTACCGCAGCTCCACCGGCCGGGTGGCCAGGATCAGGTTGTCGATCAGCAGCGAGTTGCCGAGTGACTTGCTCATCTTCTCGCCGCCCACCCGGACCAGGCCGTTGTGCAGCCAGTAGCGGGCGAACCCGTCGCCGGCCGACCGGGACTGGGCCTGCTCGTTCTCGTGATGCGGGAACAGCAGGTCCAGGCCGCCGCCGTGGATGTCGAAGGTCGGGCCGAGGTACTTCGTGGACATCGCCGAGCACTCCAGGTGCCAGCCGGGCCGCCCGGGGCCCCAGGGCGTCTCCCAGAACGGCTCGCCCGGCTTGACGCCCTTCCACAGCGCGAAGTCCCGCGGGTCGCGCTTGGCGTCGTCGGCATCGGTGTCGCTGGCCGCCATCATGTGGTCCAGCCGCTGCCCGGACAGCTCGCCGTAGTGGGGCCAGGAGCGCACGTCGAAGTAGACGTCGCCGCCGGCCGCGTAAGCGTGACCGGAGTCGATGAGCCGCCGCATCAAGACGATCATCTCCGGCACGTGCCCGGTCGCCCGCGGCTCGACGTCGGGCGGCAGGCAGCCGAGCGCGGCGTAGGCCCGGGTGAAGGCACGCTGGTTGCGCTCGGCCACGGCCCACCAGGCCACGCCCTCGTCCGCGGCCACGCGCAGGATCTTGTCGTCGATGTCGGTCACGTTCCGGCAGAACGTGGCGGCGAGGCCGGCCGCCCGCATCCACCGGATCAGGATGTCGAAGTTGACGCCGGACCGGATGTGACCGATATGCGGGGCCGCCTGCACGGTGGCGCCACACAGGTACAGCGAGGCCTGCCCGGGATGCAGCGGGGAGAACTCGCGGACCGCGCGCGTGGCGGTGTCATAGAGGCGGAGAGTCACCTGCCAAGGCTACGGGATGCTGGCCACCGGACGCTCCGCGTATTCGGCGCCCCGCCCGCAGCCATAGGCTGCTCCCGGCTGGGCAGTTACCCAATCCCAGGAATGCAGGCCCCTGGGTACGGCCGCAGCTCGCGCGAGGAAGGACCATCGTGCCCCGGTACTCACCACCGCCCCCACTCCCGCCGCAGCCACCGGCGCATCAGCCGGGCCGGGTCGTGCGCGCCGTCGCGCTGACGGCGGTCAGCGTCGGCGTGCTCGTCCTGGCCGCGGCCGCCTTCGTGCTGTCGTACTCCGGCATCCATGCCGTCGCCCGGCAGGCCGGGGTCTCGGCCACCCTGGCCCGCGGCTACCCCGTCATCTTTGACGCCCTGCTGGTCATTGCCTGCGCGGCGGTCCTGTCACTGCGCGGCGCGGGCGCCGTGAGCCGGTTCTACGCCTGGCTGTCCCTGGTGGTCCTGCTCGGCGCGACCGCCGGCGCCGACGCGCTGCACTCCACCGGGACGACCGTGCCGCACAAGGCCGCGGCGCTGGCCGCGGCGATCATTCCCTGGATCCTGCTGCTGATCGGCTTCGGGCTGCTCCTGGCCATGATGCGGCACTTCCGCCTGCACCGCGCCGCGCCGCCCGCGCCCGCGACGGCGCCGGAGGCCCGCCGCCCGGCCGGCCCGGCCGCCCTGCCGCCGCCCGCCGCGGCCCCGCCGCCGCTGCCGGTTCCGCCGCTGCCGGTTCCGCCGCAGGCGCCCAGCGAGCGGGCGGAGCCGATCCCGGCGGCGGCCCCGGCCGGCCCCGGGGACGCCGGGACCGAGGACCTGGCTGGCACGGCCGAGGAGCCCGCGCCCGAGGAGATCTTCGCCGCGCCCCCGCCCGAGGCCGGCGCGAACGCCGCCGGAGCAGCCGACGCCGGAGCAGCCGACGCCGCAGCAGGCACCGCCGCCGCAGGCAGCAGTGCGACGGGCCACGGCTCCGGCGAGGAGCCCCCGGCCGCCCGGCCGCCCGGGCCGCAGCCCGCGTTTCACCGGATGTGGAGCTCGCCCACCCCGCCGGGCGACGAGGACGAGGACTAGGCGGGCGCCCGCGCGACGACCAGCGCGGTCGCGATGGCGGCGATGCCCTCGCCGCGGCCGGTCAGGCCGAGGCCGTCGGTGGTCGTCCCGGAGATGGCGACCGGCACGCCGCCCAGGGCGGCCGACAGGGCGGCCTGGGCCTCGATCTGCCGGGACGACACCCGCGGGCGGTTGCCGATTACCTGAACGGCCACGTTTCCCACGAAAAATCCGGCCCTGTCCAGGATCCGGCCCGTCTCGCCGAGGAGCCGGATGCCGCTGGCGCCCGCCCACTCGGGCCGGGCGGTGCCGAAGTGCCCGCCCAGGTCGCCGAGGCCGGCCGCTGACAGCAGCGCGTCACAGACGGCATGGGCCGCCACGTCGCCGTCGGAATGCCCGGCCAGGCCGGGCTCGTCCGGCCACAGCAGGCCAGCCAGGTAGAGCGGGCGATGAACGTCCAGAGGGTGGACATCGGTACCGATGCCCACCCTCGGGAGCCCGTTCGCCAGATGCGCGCTCAGCTAGCCAGAATCTCGTCGAGCAGGGCCTCGGCCTTGTCCTCGTTGGTCTTCTCGGCCAGTGCCAGCTCGCTCACCAGGATCTGCCGGGCCTTGGCCAGCATCCGCTTCTCGCCCGCGGAGAGCCCGCGCTCACGGTCCCGCCGCCAGAGATCGCGAACTACCTCCGCAACCTTGTTGACGTCGCCCGACGCGAGCTTTTCCAGATTCGCCTTGTAGCGCCGGGACCAGTTGGTCGGCTCCTCTGTGTACGGGGCGCGCAGCACTTCGAACACGCGCTCCAGCCCTTCCTGCCCGACCACGTCCCGGACACCGACAAGCTCGGCATTGTCCGCGGGGACACGCACAGTCAGGTCGCCCTTGTCGACCTTGAGCACGAGGTAAGTTCTATCCTCACCTTTGATCGAACGGGTCTCGATCTCCTCGATCCGAGCAGCCCCATGATGGGGGTAGACGACGGTGTCGCCGACCTTGAATGACATGTGGCATGTACCCCTTCCGCTGGAGCTATCTTACCACGTGCAGGAGGGGCGATTGGCCCCCGTTGGCGGCAAAGATGCAGGTCAATGGGCCGATTCAACGGACCGGATTACGGTCAGGCTGATGAGGGGCGGCGCGCCGGCCCCGGCCGGCGGCTCCGGGGCCGCCTGATCGGGAGGCGGCACGGCACCCGGGAAGGCTTGTGTTCACCCAGCCCGGGCGGTCCCGCCGGGCCGGTCGGGGGCTCATACTGAGGGGAACGATCGCTCTTGCCGGAGAGGTGCTAGTGAACCTTGGCGGCGAACCGGAACGGGATGACTCCGGTCTCCCGCCGGTCGACATTGTCGTTCCCGACGATGCCAGGGAACTCGATCGCGACGTGCAGGCCTACCGCCGCGAGCTGCGGGCGCTGCGGCGTCACCAGCGCCGCCTGCGGTGGCACGGGCCGCTCACCCGCGATGGCGTCATCCTGCCCCTGCTGGCCAGCTGCCTGGTGCTGGCCCTCATCGCGGGCACGCTGCTGACGTTCTTCACCGCCCGGCCCGGCGGCGAGCCGGCCGCCGGGCGGGTGCCGCCGGCCCCGGCGCCGCCGACCTCGGCCCACCCGAGTCCGTCCGGCCCGGCGGACTCGCCGGCGGTCACGACCAGCACCCGGCGCTTCCCGGACCGCCTGGATCTCAAGGTCGACGGGCAGACCGTCCCGGCCAATCTGCTGACCGACCGGGTCTTCGCCCTCGTCCCGGCGAACTGCAGCTGCGGCAAGGTGCTGATGGAGCTGGCCGACCAGGCCGCGGCGGCGGACGTGCCGCTGTACCTGGTGGGCGGGGCCGGGCTGGCCCCGGTCACGGACGTGGCGGGCCTGGCCGGAGAGCAGCAGGCCCAGCAGTCCCTCCCGGTCGCCGACGACGTCCACGGCACCCTGGCCCGCACCTTCCTGACCAGCGGCCAGGCTTCGGCCGGCAGCGCGCCGAGCGCCCTGCTGGTGGCGACAGACGGCACCGTGTCGAAGGGCGCGCTGCTGACTGACGGGTTCCGGCTGGGGCATGCCCTGGCCGCCCTCAGCGCCCCGACGAGCTGAGCGGCCGCCCGGGCCGGGCGCGGACGCGCCGAACTTGCGGGCCGGCGCGCGCCCGGATCCCGGTGGCTACTACGCTTTGTCGAGTCCCGGCGGCATCCGCCCGCGCAGGTGCCCGTGCGGCGCCGGGCCGATGAGGCTGTCCGTGGTCACAAGCGCCGTTTTTACCGTGTTGAGGAGCAACGTGGTCTGGAGCAAGGCGTCCTGGCGCAGTTCGGCTGGCGGCCTGCCGCGCCGGCTGCTGATCGTGGCGGCCGTCGCGCTGATCCCCGCCGTGGCCGGCTGCGAGGCGGGCGACAGTGCGCCCACCCTGGCCTGGCACCAGCCGACGGTGGGCACGGGGACGGACATCCAGGGCATGGCCATCCGCAATGTGTTCGTGCTCGGCGGCCAGGGCAACGCGGCCCTGCCGGCCGGCGGCTCGGCCGGCCTGTTCCTGGCCCTGGTCAACACCGGCAGCCCGGACCGGCTGGTCAGCATCGAGGCTCCGGGCACCGCCACGGCGGTCACCCTGGCCGGCGGCGGCATCCAGCTCGGCACGAATTCCAAGGCGCTGCTGACCGGCCCGACGCCGGACGCGGTGCTGACCGGGCTGACGCGCCGGCTGCGGAGCGGTCCGGTCGTCACCATCGTGCTCAACTTCCAGCGGCGCGGCGCCGTGACGATGCGGATCCCGGTCGTGGCCCGGACCCAGTACTACGCCACGCTCTCGCCGCCGGCCCCGACGCCGACGGCGCACCCCCGCAAGCCGGGCCGGTCGGCGTCGGCGCCCGCGTCGCTTACCCCGACCCCGTCGGTCAGCACCACCCCCTGATCCCCGGCCGCCCGCCGTCGACTGGTGACCTCAGGGTCACGTAACGTGGGCGGCGTGGACGACGACCGCGTGTTCAAGGCACTCGCGGACCCGACCCGCCGCCGCCTCCTGGACCGGCTGTTCGAGCGGGACGGCCGCAGCCTGACCGAGCTGGAATCGGGCATCGACCTGACCCGGTTCGGGGTGATGAAGCACCTGCGGGTGCTGGAGGAGGCCGGGCTCGTCGTCACCCGCCGGTCGGGCCGCGAGAAGCTGCACTTCCTCAACCCGGTGCCCATCCGGATGATTCACGACCGGTGGATCGACAAGTTCACCGAGGGGCCGGCCGCCGCGCTGATCGACCTCAAGGACGCGCTGGAGCGCGGCGACCCGGATCCGCCCTAGCCCACCGGCTCGAACTTGTATCCCAGGCCCCGGACCGTGACGATATGGGCCGGGTTGGCCGGGTCGCTCTCGACCTTGGCCCGCAGCCGCTTGACGTGCACGTCCAGGGTCTTAGTGTCGCCCACGTAGTCCGACCCCCAGACCCGGTCGATGAGCTGCATCCGGGTCAGCACCCGGCCCGCGTTGCGAAGCAGGAACTCCAGCAGCTCGAACTCCTTGAGCGGCAGCTGGACCTGGGCGTTGCGGACTGTGACGACGTGCCGGTCGACGTCCATCCGGACCGGCCCCGACTCCATGACCGAGGTCACCGGCTCCTCGGTCTCGCCCCGGCGCCGCAGCACGGCCCGGATCCGGGCGACCAGCTCGCGGGAGGAGAACGGCTTGGTCACGTAGTCATCGGCGCCGAGCTCCAGGCCCACCACCTTGTCGATCTCGCTGTCCTTGGCGGTCAGCATGATCACCGGGACGTTCGACCGCTCGCGCAGGCTCCGGCACACCTCGCTGCCGGGCAGGCCGGGCAGCATGAGGTCGAGCAGCACCAGGTCGGCGCCGGTCCGGTCGAAGGTCTCGATCGCATCGGGGCCCGTGGGGCAGATGGCGACCTCGAACCCTTCCTTGCGCAGCATGTAGGACAGCGCGTCGCTGAACGATTCCTCGTCCTCGACCACGAGCACCCGTGTCACTTGACTGTCTCCCTGGCAGGTCGCGCCGTTTCGTAGTCGATGAGGCCATTCCGCCCGGAGCCGCCCGGCTCCGGGCGGCCGGCGGGCAGCGCGTCCGCGCTGCTGAGGGGCAGCCGGATGGTGAAGGTGGACCCGGCCCCTTCCTTGCTCCACACCGTGATGGTGCCGCCGTGCGCGGCGATGACATGCTTGGCGATGGCCAGGCCCAGGCCGGTCCCGCCGGTCGCCCTGGACCGGGCGGGGTCCACCCGGTAGAACCGCTCGAAGATCCGCTCGAGGTCACGCTCGGGGATGCCGATGCCCTGGTCGGCCACGCTGATCTCCGCCGCGCGCCCGCCGGCCCGCCGGGTGGAGATGAGGACCCGGGTCTTCTCCGGGCTGTAGGCGACCGCGTTCTCCAGCAGGTTCCGCAGGGCCGTGACCATGAGGTCCTCGTCCCCGTCGATGGTCATGCCGGCCTCGCCGCTGGCGGCCAGCTCGATGCCGTGCGCGGCCGCCCGCAGCCGGCAGCGGTCCAGGGCCTCGGCCACCACGGTGTCGATGCCGAGCGGCGTCGGGTCGGGCACCGGCTCGGCGGCCTGGATCCGGGACAGCATGATCAGGTCCTGGACCAGGTCGGTCAGCCGCGTGGCCTCCTGGCGCATCCGCCCCGCGAAGCGCAGCACCGCCTCCGGGTCGTGCGCGGCGTCCTCCACCGTCTCGGCCAGCAGGGCCAGGGCGCCGACCGGCGTCTTGAGCTCGTGGCTGATGTTGGCGACGAAGTCGCGGCGGACCTCGTCCACCCGGCGGCTCTCGGTCTGGTCCTCGGCCAGCAGGAGCACGAGCCCGTCCTCGGCCGGGGTCGAGCCGAGCAGGCCGACCCGGACGGCGAAGCTGGTGGTGCGGCCGTTGAACCGGCTGGTCGCCAGGTCGATCTCGCCCTCGCGGATCTCCCCGTCGCGCCGCACCTTGCGGGCCAGGGCGACCAGCTCGCTGACTACCAGGCGGTCACCGTCCACCAGCCCGAACGAGCGGGCGGCGGCACTGGCCCGCAGCACCCGGTCGTCGCCGTCGAGCACCACGGCCGACGAGGAGAGCACAGAGAGCACGGAGTCAATCCCCGCTGGCAGGCCAGGCGGCTCCGTATCCACCGTCATGTCCACATGCTTGATCGTATGCGGGGGACCGTGAAAGCACACGGCCGGAGCCCGGCCGACCAGGGGTTCTTCGCGCAATGTTCACAGTCACGACGACTGGCGTCCATGTGGGGGCAGCCGACACGCCACCTGGCGGGACGCCGGTTCGCCCATATGTGGCGATATCTACCGGGATTACCGCCGCCCGAATCCCGGTAATCCCGGTAATCCCGGTTCTCGGATGACCGGGCGCCGATCAGCGCCCCTGGGCGGCGACGGCCGCGGCCGCGGCCGCGGCCGCCTCCGGGTCCAGGTAGCGGCCACCGGGCACCGTCGGCCGGAACCGCTCGTCCAGCTCGTAGACGAGCGGGATGCCGGTCGGGATGTTGAGCTCGGCGATCTCGGCGTCCCCGATCCCGTCCAGGTGCTTGACCAGGGCGCGCAGCGAGTTGCCGTGGGCCACGATCAGCACGGTCTGGCCGGCCGCCAGCGCCGGGATGATCGCGTCCTGCCAGTACGGCAGCAGCCGGTCCACCACGTCCCGCAGGCACTCGGTGCGCGGCATCAGGTCGTCGGGGAGCAGGGCGTACCGCGGGTCAGCCGTGGCCGACAGCGGGTCGTCGTCGGGCAGCGGCGGCGGCGGCACGTCGTAGGAACGGCGCCAGAGCATGAACTGCTCGTCCCCGTACTGCTCCCGTGTCTGCGCCTTGTCCTGGCCCTGCAGGGCGCCGTAATGACGCTCGTTCAGCCGCCACGACCGGTGCACCGGCAGCCACAGCAGGCCCGCCGCCTCCAGCGCGACATGGGCCGTCTGGATCGCCCGGGTCAGCACCGAGGTGTGCACCACGTCGGGGCGCAGGCCAGAGCCGGCCAGCATGTTCCCGCCGCGCTGCGCCTCGGCCACGCCGCCGGCGGACAGCCCGACGTCCACCCAGCCCGTGAACAGGCCCTTGGCGTTCCACTCGCTCTCGCCGTGCCGGAGCAGCACCACCGCACTCATGGGATCCCAGCGTAGTGCCCGGGGGCCGGCCCGCCGACCGGGGCGAAAATACTGTTGACGAAACATTCCGGGAACATGCGCGGGCGGCGCGGAGTTGGCGCGTCCGGAGGTGGATGCCCGTGCCGCGATGCTTTCCCCGGCGGATCGCAACTGTCAGCGTTCACACATCGCCGCTGGAGCAGCCGGGGACCGGCGACGCCGGCGGCCTGAACGTCTACGTGGTCGAGGTGGCCCGGCTGCTGGCCGAGCGCGGCGTGGAGGTGGACATCTTCACCCGCGCGGTCTCCCGCGAGCAGCCCCCGGTGGCGCAGCTCGCGCCCGGCGTGGTGGTCCGCCATCTCACCGCGGGCCCGTTCGAGGACCTGGACAAGTCCGACCTTCCGGGCCAGCTGTGCCAGTTCACCTTCGAGCTGCTGCGCACCGAGGCCGCCCACGCGCCCGGCCGCTACGACCTGATCCACGGGCATTACTGGCTCTCCGGGCAGGTGGGCGCGGTGGCCAAGGAACGGTGGGGCGTACCGCTGGTCCAGTCCATGCACACGCTCGCGAAGGTGAAGAACGCGGCCCTGGCGGCCGGCGACGCCCTCGAGCCGGCCACCCGGCTCCGCGGCGAGGCCGAGGTCATCGCGGCCGCGGACCGCCTCATCGCGAACACCGACGACGAGGCCGGGCAGCTGGTCGCCGGGTACGACGCCGACCCGGCCCGGGTGGCCGTGGTCAACCCCGGCGTCAACCTCCAGGTCTTCCAGCCGGGCTCGCAGCAGCTGGCCCGCCAGCAGCTGGGCCTGCCGCAGGACGGCGTCGTCCTGGTCTTCGCCGGCCGGGTCCAGCCGCTCAAGGCGCCGGACGTCGTGCTGCACGCGGCCGCCGCGATGATCGACCGCGATCCGGCCCTGGCCGGCCGGCTCACCATCGCGTTCGTGGGCGGCCCGAGCGGCGCCGGCCGCGCCGACCCGGACGGGCTGGTCGAGCTGGCCGGCCGGCTCGGGCTGGCCGGCCTGGTCCGGCTCGAGCCGCCCTGCCCGCAGCCCGAGCTGGCCCGCTGGTACCGGGCCGCCAGCCTGGTCATGGTGCCGTCCTACTCCGAGTCGTTCGGCCTGGTCGCCATGGAGGCCCAGGCGTGCGGCACGCCCGTCGTGGCCGCGGCCGTCGGCGGCCTGCGGACCGCGGTCCGGCACGGCGTCTCCGGGGTGCTGGTCGACTCGCGGGACCCGGCCGCCTACGCTCACGCGGCGGCGGGGCTGATCGCCGACCCGGCGACGCTGGGCCGGCTGTCGGCCGGCGCGCGCGCCCATGCGTCCCGCTTCGGGTGGTCGGTGACCGTGGACCGGCTGCTGGAGCTCTACAGTGACGTCATGACGCAGACGCCCAGTGCCGTAGACGCGGCCCGCTAGCCGGGTGAGCGACACCAGCGCCACCGCGCTCCGCGACGCCCTGGCCGGCCTCGGCGTCGAGTTCTCCGAGGAGGGCCAGGGCTCGTTCCTGGTCGCGCTCCGGGGCGAGCACAAGCTGGCGACCATGACCTGGCTCACCGCGGGCACCCACAGCCTGCACGTCGAGGCGTTCTTCTGCCGCCAGCCGGACGAGAACCAGGCCGAGTTCTACCGCTTCCTGCTGCTGCGCGGCGGCCGGATGTACGGGGTCCACTTCACCCTGGACCCGGCCGGCGACGTGTACCTGGTCGGGCGGCTGCCCCTGGAGGCCATCAGCCCGCACGAGATCGACCGGCTGCTGGGCTGCGTGCTCAGCTACTCGGACGAGAACTTCGACCAGGCGCTGATGCTCGGCTTCGCCTCGTCCATCCGCAAGGAATACGCCTGGCGGGTCAAGCGCGGCGAGAGCCTGGCCAACCTGCGGCCGTTCGCCCGGATCACCGGAAGCACCCCGGTCACCGGCGAGGCCACGGACTGACTTCCCCGGGCGGACCGCTCAGGACCGGACCAGGCGGGAGATGGCCTGGGCCGCCTCCTTGACCTTCTCCTCGGCGTCCGGGCCGCCCTGCTCGATGGCCTGCGTCACGCAGTGCCCGAGGTGGTCCTCGAGCAGCCCGATCGCCACCGCCTGCAGGGCCCGCGTCGCCGCCGAGATCTGAGTCAGCACGTCAACGCAGTAGGTGTCGTCCTCGACCATCCGCTGCAGGCCGCGCACCTGACCCTCGATCCGGCGCAGGCGCTTGAGGTAAGCATCCTTGTCCTGCGTATATCCGCGCATGTTCCCGAAGGTACACCGGCCTGGCCGGGCCGCCCACTGCGGTAGAAAGAAGGGGACACAGCTTGCGGGGCCACGCAGGGAGGTGCCATGCCCGGAGACGACCTGCGCTCCGCCGCGGCCCGGCGCGACGAGGGCGTCCGGAAGGTCGCCACCCTGACCTGGCGGGCCGGCGCGGCCGCGGTCATCGGCTCGGCCGTGATCGCGCTCGCGCTGGGCCATCACGCCCAGGCCGCCGCGGCCAAGCCGGGTCCCCCGCCCGGCACCATCGCGGTCCCGAACCAGCCGCCCGCGCCCGTGCCGGGCGCCGGGCACGTGACCTCAGGCGGGTCATGACCGCGGGGCCGGTCGCGGGGCCGGTCGCGGGGGACAGCTTCGGCGTGTTCGGCACCACGGCGGTGCTGCTGGTCACCGACCCCGCGGCGCTGGCCGAGGCCCGGGCCATCGCGGATCGCGAGCTGGCGGCGGTCGACCGGGCGGCGAGCCGGTTCCGGGCCGACTCCGAGCTCACCGAGCTGAACCGGGCGGGCGGCGCGGCGCGGCCGGTCAGCCCGCTGTTCGCCGACCTCCTCGCGGCCGCGCTGCGGGCCGCCGAGGTGACTGACGGCGCCGTGGACCCGACCTGCGCCGCGGCCCTGGCCGACCTGGGCTACGACCGCGACTTCGAGCAGGTCCGGGCGGGCACGCCCGCCGCACGCGGAGGCGGCCGGGTGGCGGGCTGGGCCAGCGTCGAGCTGGCCGCCGGGCAGGCCCGGCTGCGGGACGGCGCGCTGCTGGACCTCGGCGCCACGGCCAAGGCGTGGGCCGCTGACCGGTGCGCGGAGCTGATCGCCGGCCGGGTGGGCGGCGGCGTCCTGGTCAGCCTGGGCGGCGACATCGCGGTCGCCGGGACGCCGCCGGACGGCGGCTGGCAGATCCGGGTCACCGACGACCACGCGGCCGGCCCGGACGCGCCCGGCCAGACGGTGGCGATCACCGGCGGCGGCCTGGCCACCTCCAGCATCACCGTGCGGGCCTGGCGCAGCGGCGGCGAGCCGGTCCATCACATCATCGACCCGGCGACCGGCGGCCCGGCCGCGACCTGCTGGCGCACCGTCAGCGTCGTGGCCGGGACCTGCGTGGACGCCAACACGGCCAGCACCGCCGCCATCGTCCGCGGCGCGGCGGCGCCCGCCTGGCTGGCCGGGGCGGGACTCCCGGCCCGCCTGGTCCGGCCGGACGGCACCGCCGTGACGACGGCGGGCTGGCCGGCCGAGACCGCGGCGGCCTGACCGTGACCCCGGCCGTGGCCTCGCCGGCGCTGGTCGTCAACTCCGCGACCCCGCTGTGGTACACCACCCGGGCCACGGGCCTGGTCGCGATGGTGCTGCTGACCGGGAGCATGGCCTGCGGGCTGCTGTCCGCGGGCGGCTACCAGCGGCCGGGCCTGCCCCGCTTTGTCACCGTCGGGCTGCACCGCAACTGGGCGCTGCTGGCGGTGGCGTTCACGGCCGTGCACGTGATCACCACGGTGACCGACGGCTTCGTCCACATCCCGGTCCAGGACGCGTTCATCCCGTTCATCGCCAGCTACCGTCCGCTGTGGCTCAGCCTGGGCACGATCGCGTCCGACCTGATGCTGGCCCTGGCCCTCAGCAGCCTGCTGCGGTCGCGGATGAGCTACCGGGCCTGGCGCGCCCTGCACTGGACCTCCTACGCCTGCTGGCCGGTCGCGCTCGCGCACGGGCTGGGCACCGGGACCGACACGAGCGTGCACTGGGTCCTGGCGCTGACGGTGGCGTGCATCGCGGTCGTGGCCGTGCTCACCGCGTGGCGCGTGTCGGCCAGCTGGCCCGGCCGCGACCCGAGCCGCGACCAGGCGCAGTCCGGGTGAGCGCGGCCGACGCCCCGCCCGCCGCCCGGCTGCTGGCCGGGGCCGCCCGGCCGGATCTCGCGGGCCACCTCAGCGCCTACGGCCCGCCCCCGTTCAGCCCGGCCGGCGGCGCCCGCGCGGAGCACGAGGCGCTGATCACCGCGATCGAGGAGTCCGGGCTGACTGGCCGCGGCGGCGCCGGGTTCCCGGCCGGGCGCAAGATGCGCGCCGTCGCCGTGGCGGGCCGCCGGGCCGGGCCGCTGCGGAGCCCGGCCGGGACGGTGATCATCGCCAACGGCGGCGAGTCCGAGCCCGCCAGCACCAAGGACGCGCTGCTGCTGAGCCGGGCTCCGCACCTGGTCCTGGACGGCATCGCGCTGGCCGCCCAGGCCGTCGGGGCGACGCGCGCCTACCTGTGCCTGCACGGCGACCCGGCCCCGCTGCGCGCCGCCGTGACCAGCCGGGAACGGGCCGGCCTCAACCGGGTCCCGATCCAGGTCGCCGCCGTTCCGGCCGGGTACGTCGCGAGCCAGGAGACGGCGCTGATCTCGTTCCTGAACGGCGCCGGCGCGGTGCCCTCGTTCGTCCCGCCCCGCCCGGCGCAGCGCGGCCTGCACCGTCATCCCACCCTGGTCCTGAACGTGGAGACGCTGGCCAACATCGCCCTGATCGCACGGCACGGCCCGGCCTGGTTCCGCGGCGTCGGCACGGCCGCGGAGCCCGGCTCGGTCCTGGTCACGGTGGGCGGCGCGGTGACGGCGCCGGGCGTCTACGAGGCCGCGCTGGGCACGCCGGTCGGGGCGCTGCTGGAGCAGGCCGGCGGCCCGGCCGAGCCGGCCCAGGCGGTGCTGGCGGGCGGCTACTTCGGCGGCTGGCTGCCGCTGCCCGGGGCCGGCTCGGTGCCCCTCAGCCCCCGGTCGCTGGCGGCCGCCGGGGCCGCGCTCGGCCCCGGCGTCCTGGTCGTGCTCCCGGCCGCCTCGTGCCCGCTGGCCGAGACCGCGCGGGTGGTGCGCTACCTGGCCGGGCAGAGCGCCGGCCAGTGCGGGCCGTGCACCCAGGGCCTGCCCGCCCTGGCGGCGGCGCTGGGCCACGTCGCGTTCGGGCAGCCGGGGCCGGAGGTGCTGGGCTGGACCCGGGACCTGCTGGCCCTGGTCCGCGGCCGGGGTGCCTGCCACCTGCCCGACGGCGCGGCCGGGCTGGTCGCCAGCACCTTGCAGGTCTTCGCCGATGACCTGCGCCAGCACGCCGAGCGCGGCCCGTGCGGCCGAGCCGCACGGCCGCCGGTCCTGCCGCTGCCGGCCCAGCTTGGGAGCGGCGGATGACCCGCCGCGCCCAGCCGGCCCAGCTCGCCGTGAACCCCATCGCCTGCCAGGCCCACGGCATGTGCGTCGAGCTGCTGCCCGAGCTCATCACGGCCGACCCGTGGGGCTACCCGCTGATCGCGCCCGGGCCGGTGCCCGCCGAGCTTCTGCCGCTGGCCCGCCGCGCCGTCGCCGCCTGCCCGACCATGGCGCTCCTGCTGCGCAGCCCGGGACCCGATCTGGTCACCGCGCCCGGCGCTGGCTAGGTTGACAGGGGCTGCGTCCGCCGGAGCGGCCCGGGGCCGAGCGCTGGGAGGCACGATGGGGCCGCTGGACGGAATCCGGGTGATCGAGGTGGCCAGCCTGGCGCCGGGGCCATTCGGCTGCATGATCCTGGCCGACCTGGGCGCCGACGTGCTGCGCGTGGAGCGGGCCGAGCGGGCCGGACCGCAGGCCCGGCCGCCCCGGGACCCGCTGCAGCGCAGCCGCCGCTCGGTCGGGATCAACCTCAAGGACCCCGCCGGGGTCGACCTGCTGCTCCGGCTGGCCGACGGGGCCGACGTCCTGGTCGAGGGATTCCGGCCCGGCGTCGCGGAACGGCTCGGGTTCGGGCCGGCCGAATGCGAGCAGCGCAACCCGCGGCTCATCTACGGGCGGATGACCGGCTGGGGCCAGGATGGCCCGCTGGCCCCGACGGCCGGGCACGACATCGACTACATCTCGATCTCGGGCGCGCTGTCCCCGATCGGGCGCGCGGGCGAGCGGCCGGTCCCGCCGGTCAACCTGCTCGGCGACTTCGGCGGCGGCGGCATGCTGCTGGCCCTCGGGGTGCTGGCCGCCCTGGTCGAGCGGGCGCAGTCCGGCCGCGGCCAGGTGCTGGACGTGGCCATGGTGGACGGGTCCGCGCTGCTGACCACGTTCATCTACGGCATGCGGGCCAACGGGACCTGGCAGGACGAGCGCGGCGTCAACCTGCTCGACGGCGGCGCCCCGTTCTACGACACCTACGCGACGGCCGACGGCGGCTACGTCGGCGTCGGCGCCCTCGAGCCCCAGTTCTACGCCGCGCTGCTCGACGGCCTCGGGCTGGCCGACGCCGGCTTGCCGGCCCAGCACGACCGGTCCGGCTGGCCGGAGCTGCGGCGCCGGTTCGCGGCCGCCTTCGCCAGCCGCAGCCGCGACGAGTGGGCCGAGGTTTTCGCGGGCACCGACGCGTGCGTCGCCCCGGTGCTCGGGATGGGCGAGGCCCCCGGCCACCCGCACGCGCGCGCCCGGTCGGCGTTCACCGAGGTCGCCGGGGTCACCCAGCCCGCGCCCGCGCCGCGCTTCGGGCGGTCCGGGACGCGCCCGCCGACGGCCCCGCCGGCGCCGGGCGCGGACACCGACACCGTGCTGGGCGGCCTGGGCCTGAGCGCCGCGCAGATCGCCGCGCTCCGGGCCGGCGGCGTGATTGGCTGACCGCGCTCCAGGTCCCGGCCCCGGCCGGGCGGGGCGGCTGCGGGCGGCCGTCCGCAGCCCGCAGGACGCCGAGATCCTGCGGCTGGCCGTCCCGGCGTTCGGGGCGCTGGTGGCCGAGCCGCTGTTCCTGCTGGCCGACGCGGCCATCGTGGGCCGCATCGGCACCGTGCCGCTCGGCGGCCTGGGCGTGGCCAGCCAGGCGCTGACGACGCTCGTCGGCATCTCGATCTTCCTGGCCTACGGGACGACGGCCGCGGTCGCCCGGCAGCTGGGCGCCGGGAACCAGCGCGCGGCCATCGCGCAGGGCATCGACGGCCTGTGGCTGGCCGCGGTCATCGGCGCCGTGGTCCTGGCGGCCGGCTGGCCGCTCGCCCCGGCCATCGCGGGCGCCTTCGGCGGGTCGGCGGCGGTCACCGCGCAGGCCGCCATCTACCTGCGGATCAGCCTGCTCGGTGCCCCGGCCATGCTGGCCGTCCTGGCCGGGACCGGGGTCCTGCGCGGGCTGCAGGACACCCGGACGCCGCTCGCCGTGGCGGTCGCCGCGAACCTCGTGAACGTCGTCCTGAACGCCACCTTCGTGCTCGGCCTGCACTGGGGGATCGCGGGCTCGGCGTGGGGCACGGTGATCGCGCAGAACGCCGCCGCCCTCGCCTACCTGGCCGTCGTGGGCCGGGGCGCCCGGCGCGCCGGGGTCCGCGCCACCCCCTCCCGGGCCGGGCTCCGGGCGGCCGCCTCCGCGGGCGGCTCGCTGGTCATCCGCACGCTGGCCCTGCAGGCCACGCTGGTCGTGGTCACCGCCATCGCCGCCCGGCAGGGCAATGCCGCCATTGCCGCCAACCAGGTCGCCTTCCGGATCTGGAACCTGCTGACCCTGGCCCTCGACGCCATCGCCATCGCCGGCCAGGCCATCACCGGCCGCCACCTCGGCGGCGGGAACGTGGCCGCGGCCCGCGCCGCGACCAGCCGCATGATCGCCTGGGGCGCGGCCTACGGCGTCGCGTTCGGGCTGGCCGTGGTGGCCGTCCGGCCGTTCCTGCCGGGCCTGTTCGCCGTGGCCCCCGACGTGCGGCGGCTGCTGCTCGAGATCCTCCTCGTCGTGGCCGTGCTGCAGCCGGCCTCCGGCGTCGTCTTCGTCCTGGACGGCGTGCTGATCGGCGCGGGCGACCAGGACTACCTCGCCCTGGCCGGGCTGGCCACCCTGGCCGTGTTCGGGGTGGCCGTGGCCGCGCTGGTCCCCGGCCGCGGGCTGCTCGCGCTGTGGGCCGCGTTCAGCGCCTGGATGCTGGCCCGGCTCGTCACCCTGGCCCTGCGCGCCCGCAGTTCCCGCTGGCTGGTGACCGGGGCGGTCCGCGGCTTACCCGCACCGCGCTAGCCGCCGGGCCGCCAGCGCTGCGCGAGCTCGGCAGCGGTCGGCGGCGAGCCCGGCAGCGGCGCCACGGCCGCCGCCGGGCGCAGCGCGTCCAGCAGCAGGGCCAGGTACCGGCGCCGCAGAGCCGCCGTGCGCTGAGGTCCGCCCAGCCGGATCGCTGTCACCTGCTCGAACAGCATCGGCAGGTCGGTCGCCTCCAGGTCGTCGCGCAGCGCCCCGGCCGCCTGCGCGCGGGCGAAGACCCGCTCCCCCAGAGCGCCGGCCCGCGCCGCGAGCGCGTGCAGTTCCCCGGTCGGGGTGAACGTGCCGGCCAGCGCCACGGTCAGGGCGTGCACGTCGGAGTCGATGATGCCCTCGAGGAACTGCGTGAAGGCCGCCGCCGGGGAGACGTCCGCCGCCAGCGCGCCCTCCGCGATGACGATGAACTGGTGCAGGCCGTCGGCGCACAGTCTCTGCAGCAGCACCTCCTTGCTGGCGTAGCGCCGGTACAGCGCCCCCACCCCGACGCCGGCCCGCAGGGCGACGGCCAGGATCGGCGCGCCGGGCTCTCGCATGAACACCTCGCGCGCGGCGTCCAGGATCGCGCGGTCATTCCTCGCGGCCTCCGCCTTGCGGCCGGGCAGGCCGGCCGACTGCTCCGACATGCCGTCAGCCTAGCACTTGAACGGAACGTTCCGTTCCGTTATATTGGAACGGAACAGTCAGTTCCGTTTCGAGCCCTTCCATCCTGAACGTGGCCGCTCCGCCCGGCCACCGGCCCACAGGGAGACCAGATGTCTGTCGCGACCCCCTTCACCGTCCTGGACGAGTCCCACCGGGCGATGCGCGCCGTTGTCGCGAGTGTCAGCGACGAGGGCTGGGCGCGGTCCACGCCGTGCCAGCAGTGGAACGCCGCCCAGGTCCTGCGGCATGCGGCCGGCGACCAGCTCGCCTTCGCCGCCGCGATCACCGGCTCGGGCGGCCCGGCCGAGAACCCGTTCGAGCCGTCGGCGGCCAGCCCGCAGGAGCCGCGGGCCTTCCTCGAGGACGCGCTGCGGACCGCCGGCGCGGCCTGGTCGGCGGTCGTCCCCGGCACCGCCAGCCTGCCGACCCCGCTGCCCCAGGGGGCCATGAGCGCCGACGACGCGGCGGCCGCGGCCGCCCTCGACATGGCCGTCCACGCCTGGGACATCGCCGCCGCAGCCGGCCAGCCCTCCCCGCTGCCCGCCGGGCTCGCCGCGAAGCTGATGCCCGTGGCCACCGCCATCGTCGAGCCGCTGCGCGCCTACGGCGCCTACGCCGCGGCCCTCGATCCTGAGCCCGGCGACGACGACGCGGCCGCGCTGCTGCGCTACCTGGGCCGCGACCCGGCCTGGACCCGCTGAGAGCCATCATCAATGGGAGGCGGACGCAGACAGGGGTGACCGAGATGAGCCGGGGCGCGGTGCCGTTCTACTTCGTTGACGTGTTCGCGGTGACCCCGCTCACCGGCAACCCGGTCGCCGTGGTGCCCGACGCCGACGGCCTGAGCGACGCGCAGATGCAGGCCATCGCCCGGGAGTTCAACCAGTCCGAGACGGCGTTCGTGCTGGCCCCGCAGCGGCCCGGCGCCACCGTCCGGCTGCGGTCGTTCACGCCGATCGGCGCCGAGGTATTCGGGGCCGCCCACAACGCCCTGGGCTGCTGGCTGTGGCTGGCCCTGGCCGGCCGCCTCCCCGCCGCGGGCGCCGCCTCGCCCCTGGCCCAGCAGATCGGCGACGACGTGCTCCCCGTCCGCGTCCGCCGGCCGCCCGGCGGCGCGGTCGTGGTGTCGATGCACCAGTCACCGCCCCAGTTCGGGAGCATCGCCGCCGACGACGCCGCCGCCTACGCGCGGTTCTTCAACCCCGCGATGGGCATCGCCGAGGACCCGGCCACCGGGACCGCGGCCGGCCCGCTGGCCGCGCTCCTGGTCCACCGTGGCCAGCTCGACGCCGGCCCCGCCGTCATCGAGCAAGGCCGCGCCCTCGGCCGGCCCAGCCGCATCCAGGTCCAGGTGTCCGGGCCGTCCGTCACAGTCAGCGGCTCGGGCCTGATCAGCGCCGAGGGCGTCCTCCACCTGTAGCCCGGGCGAGCAGGCCGGCCGCGCCGGGCGAGACTTCCGGGGTCGCCACCGTTTCGCCAGGATCTTGGGGCTCGTCAGTGAGCCGCGGCGACCTGGATGATCCGGATGACCACCACGACCATGGCCACGCCGAGGTAGACGCGCAGCGCCGTCATGCCGATCTTGCGGGCCGATGAGATCGGCGGGGCGGTCAGCGTGACCAGGCGGGGCATCCGCCAGTTCTCGCGCCCGGACCGGTCGACCGGCTCGGCGGCGCCGCGCCGCCCGCGGCGCAGCAGCAGCCACCCGCCGGCCGCCGCGGCGACGGCCGCGCACCCGGCCAGGATGGCGCCGATCTGGCCCGCGGTGATGTGCGGGATGGCCACCGAGGCGGTGAGCACCAGCGACAGCGTGATCAGCAGCGAGATGACCACGCCGGTGATGGCGTTGGTCCAGCGGCCGTTCACCCACGGGCCCAGGACGGCCTTGTCGTTGCACAGCAGCAGCAGGAACACCGTGGCGCTGGGCAGCAGCACGCCGGCCAGCACCTGCACGCCCTCGATCAGCAGGCCCAGCGGCGAGCCGGGGATGAGCACGATGGCGGCCGCGCCGGCGATCAGCGCGGCGTAGACCACGTAGAAGCCCTTGGCCTGCCGGGCGCCGCGGTGCAGCGAGTGCTTGAGGCCGAGCACGTCACCGAGCGCGTAGGCGGTGGACAGCGAGACCGCGAAGGCCCCGATCATCGCCGCGTCCAGCAGCGCGACCGCGAACAGCGCGCCGGCCGTCTTTCCGGCGTAGGCGGCCAGCCCGGAGGCGAGGCCGGCCGCGTCGGTGTAGTGACCGGCGGCGGCGGTGCCGGCGAACGCCGCAGTCATCGCCCCCATGATGGCCGCGCCGCCGAGGATCACGACGCCGATGCCGATCACCAGGTCGACCTTCTCGTAGCGGATGAACCGCGGGGTGATCCGCTTGTCAATGACGTACGACTGCTGGAAGAACAGCTGCCACGGAGCCACCGTGGTGCCCACGATGCCGATGATCAGCAGCATGACCGTGGCCAGCTGGCCGCCGCCGCCCGGCACCGACGGCACCAGGAAGCCGCGCCCGATCTGGCCGGCGTTCGGGTGGGACAGCACGTAGACCGGGATGAGCAGCAGCGACCCGGCGCAGAACCCCATCGCGATCCGTTCGAACCGGCGGAAGCTGCCGGTGAGCGCGGAGGCCACGATCACCACGGCGGCCAGCCCGACGGCGATCACCTTCGGGATCCCGAGATAGCCGGCCGCGAGCGTGATGCCAATGAATTCAGTGATGATCGTGAGGGCGTTCAAGATGAAGAGATCAATAACGCTGAACGCGCCCCAGAAACGGCCGAAGCGCTCCAGGATCAGCCGCGCGTGGCCGACTCCGGTGACGGCACCGAGGCGCAGCACCATTTCCTGGTTGACGTACAGCACGGGAATCAGCAGGAGGAACGTCCACAGCAGCCGGGTTCCGTAATCCTGGCCGGCCTGGCCATAGACGGAGAACGCGCCGGCGTCGTTGTCGCCGACCATGACAATGAGCCCCGGCCCGACGATGGCCAGCAGCGTCTTCAGCTTGGCCGGCATCCCCCGGCGCGGCGCGAGGTCGTCCAGCGAGATCGTGCCGAGCGCCCCGCGGATATCGCCGACGTGCGCGGAGTCCAGCGTGGCGCCCCGGTTGAGGCTGGGCACGGCGGGCAGGTCGGACGCAGTGGAGCTCATGGTCAAGCACCCCTTTCACCGCCAGAGCGCAGGCGGGATGGGGGGGCACGCGCGGGAGTTCAGCGAGTCAAGCTGGAGAATCCGGGGGCCGGTGCCGTGACGGCGTCAGCGCGCGCCCGCAGGAGACAGGGAAGCGGCAATGAGGGCCCATTTTCGGCCCGGACTATCGTGGTCCATTGCTCGCCTCCCTTCGCCCGCGTGCAGTCGCCCGCGCAAGACATGAGCGCCGGGCGCGCAACCTAACCGAGGATGCCCGTGGCACCGCATCAGTGTCAAGCTGACGCGGCGCCCGCGGTATTCCGGCGCCTGATATTCATCGCGCGTTATCGGAGTGCGGTTCGTCACTCCTGCTCGCCGCGATGGGCATCGGGCGGCTGGGCCGCCTCCCGCCGCCGCCAGTCCTCGGGCAGGGTCACCTCCAGCACGTCATCCACGGTGATCACGCCGAGCATCTCCCGGTGCTCGTCGACGACCGGGACGGTGATGAGGTTGTAGTCGCTCATCAGCACGGCCACGTCGACGACGTCGGTGTCGGTGCCGACCCGGACCGGGTCGCCGTCGCAGACCTGGGTCAGGATCGCGGCCGGGTCGGCCTGCAGGAGCGTCACCAGCCGGGCCACGCCGCACAGGCGGCCGCGGGCGTCCAGGGCGTGCACGCTGGTCAGCGCCTCGGGCTGGAGGGCCGCCGCCCCGGCCACGGCGGTGATGGCGTCGGCCACCGAGGCCGTGGCCGGGACCGCGATGAAGTCCATCGCCATCAGGCCGCCGGCGCTGGTCGGGTTGTAGCCCATCAGGGTCAGCACCTTGGCCCGCGGGCCTGGCGGGAGCAGGTCGAGCACCGGCTGCCGCCGCCGCTGGGGCAGCTCGGAGATGGCGTCGGCCGCGTCGTCGGCCCGCATCCGGGCCAGCACGGCCGCGATGTCGCCGTCAGTGCGGGCGCCGAGCAGCCGGGTGGCCAGGTCCTCCTCCAGTTCCTCGAAGACGTCCGCCTCCAGCTCGGGATCGGCGTGCACCAGGCCGAGGATCTCGGTCTCCTCGTCCTTGGAGGCGTCCTCCAGCAGGTCGGCGATCTGGGCCGGCTTGAGCCGGCGGACCCGCCCGAACGGGCCGCGCAGCAGGGCCGTGCCCGAGTGGCCGATCAGGGGCTCGAACTGGCCCCATTCACGGAATGCGTGCCCGGTGCCGCGGCCGGGCCGGACCCGGCGCCGGCGGTGGCTGTCCACCCCGGTGACCACCCAGGCGCCGTCCCGCCGGGCCAGCTCCAGGTCGCCGGCCCGGATCAGGTGCGCGCTCTCGACGTCGATCAGCCGGTGGCCGAGCACGTCGGCCCGCAGCAGCACCTCGCCGGCGCGCCGGTCGAACTGGCGCAGGTCAAGGCGGGCGCTGGTGAGCCGGAGCTGGCCGCCGGGCGCCGCCAGGCTGGCTACCTGCTCGATCGGGACGAAGACCTTGCGGCCGCCGACGGCCGCGACCAGGCCGGTCACCACCGGGAGGTCGGCGCCGCGGAGCCGGACGATGACGTCAGACAGACGCCCGATCGACTCCCCGCCCCGGCCCGTGATCGGCTGCCGGATCAGGCCGGAGAGGTGGAGCGCGGCGGCCGGTGTGGTCGTCATGGTCAGATGCCTTCCAGCGGGCCGTGGGCCGGGGTTCCTGTGCCGGCCGCCCTAGCACTCTTGCGCAATGGTATGAAGTCTGCGACAGCAGCGACGGCAGGAGACACAGGTGGCAGTGCGCAGGGCGGCGGGCTCGCTGGCCCGCCGTAACGACGTGGCCGAGAGCCTGGGCTACGCCGTGAAGCGCCGGCTCCTCGGCCGCCCGCTGATCAACGAGCAGCTGGGCGAGCAGCGCCTGTCCAAGCGCCTCGCCCTCGGCGTCCTGTCCCCGGACGGCATCTCCTCGTCGGCCTACGGCACCGAGGAAATCCTGATCGAGCTGTTCAAGGGCGGCCTCGGCGCGGCGGCCTTCACGCTGATCCTGCCCCTGACCGGCGTGGTCCTGTTCGTCATGATCCTGGTTGTCCTCGCCTACCGCGAGGTCGTCACGGTCTACACCCGGGCCGGCGGCTCGTACGTCGTGGCCCGGGAGAACTTCGGCCCCCGGGTGGCCCAGGTGGCGGCCATCGCCCTGCTCATCGACTACGTGGTGACGGTCGCGGTGCAGACGGCGGCCGGCACCGCCGCGGTGGCCTCGGCCATCCCCGCACTCAACCACCCCGAGCTGCTGACGGCCATCTCGATCGGCGTCGTCGTGCTGATGTGCTACGGCAACCTGCGCGGCATCCGCGAGGCGGGCCAGGCCTTCGCGGTGCCGACCTACCTGTTCTCGGGCCTGATGATCCTGGTCATCATCACCGGCCTGCTCCGCGAGGCCTTCGGGGCGCTGCCCCTCTACCACCACGGCGCGGGCGTGGTGACGGGCGCGACGAGCCACAGCAGCCTGATCACGTTCGGCATGATCTTCGTCCTGCTCCGCGCCTTCGCCAACGGCGGCTCGTCGCTGACCGGCATCGAGGCGGTCTCCAACGCGGTCAGCGCGTTCCAGCCGCCCGAGGGCCTGAACGCCCGGCGGGTGCTGGTCATCGAGGGCGCCATCCTCGGCACCCTGGTGGCCGGGATTTCCTGGCTGGCCCACGTGACGCACGCCCGGCCCTACACCTCGGGCGTCCCGACCGTGATCTCCCAGGAGGCCCGGCTCGTGTTCGGGACCGGGCTGATCGGAAACATCCTGTTCGTCCTGGTCCAGGCGGCCACCGCGCTGATCCTCTACACGGGCGGGAACACCAGCTTCAACGGGTTCCCGTTCCTGGCCAGCTTCGTCGCCGAGGACGCGTTCCTGCCCCGCTGGCTGACCAAGCGCGGTCACCGGCTGGTCTTCTCCAACGGCATCATCGTGCTGGCCGTGCTGTCCTGCGCCCTGCTGGCCGGGGCCGGATCCAACGTCAACAGCCTGGTCCCGTTCTACGCGCTCGGGGTCTTCACCGCGTTCACGCTGGCCGGCTTCGGGATGGCCCGGTTCTTCGGCCAGCACCGGGGCCGCGGCTGGCAGTACAAGCGGATCGTCACCTTCGCCGCCGGGCTGACCTCGCTGGTCGTCGTGCTGATCTTCGCCGTGGTGAAGTTCAAGGAAGGCGCCTGGCTGGTCATCATCCTGTTCGCGCTGGGCGTCCCGGCGCTCATCTGGCTGAACCGGCAGTACGGGCTGGAGGCCCGGGTCCTGGCCGACATCGGCACCCGGACCAAGAGCCGGCCCGCCGAGCCGCCGACCTACTCCCGCCGGACCGTGTTCGTGTTCATCGACGACTTCGACCTGGCCACGATCGCCGGCCTGCGCTACGCCCGGAGCCTGCGGCCGACGACGCTGCGCGCCGTCCACTTCGTCATCGACAACGTGCAGGCCGACCGGCTGCGGCAGGACTGGGTCCGGGCCAGCACCGGGCTCATCCTGGACTTCGTGGACTGCCCGGACCGGCGGCTGGCCGCGGCCGCGGCCGCGATGGTGGCCGCCGAGTCGGCGCTGCCCGGCGTCGGCGTCACCGCGATCCTGCCGCGGCGCAGCTACGCCGCCCTGGTGGGCCGGGTGCTGCACGACCGGACGGCGGACCGGATGGCCGGGCTGATCAGCCGCATCCCGCACGCCGTCGCGACCATCGTGCCGTTCGACGTCCGGAGCCGGGTCGAGAGCCTCGCGGCGGGCCAGGAACTCGGCCGGACCGCGCCGGCCGCGAAGGTAATGCCGTCGACGGCGGTGGCATCGCCGTCGGCGCCGGAACCGGACGGCGGCCGGGAGGCGGCGGGCGCGCCGGGGACCTCGGTCGAGGCGACCACGCCGGCCGGAGCCGAGGATGCGGCCGCCGAGCCGGTGACCGTGCCCGACCGGGGCCAGGCCAGCCGGGACCAGGACCAGCACAACATGCGGGCCTCCGACGGCAGCGACTACGACCGGCCTGTCCCGCCGGCGGGCGTCAGCCCCATCGGGTCGCTGACCAAGCCGGGGCGCGCGGTGGTTGAGGGCCGGGTGCACACTGTGGAGATCCGGCCGGTGGAGCAGAACACGGTGCTCGCCTGCGACGTGGCCGACTCCACCGGCGAGTTGACCGCGCTGTTCTACGGCCGCTCCAACATCCCCGGCCTCCGGCCGGGGTCCAAGATCCGGCTGCGCGGTCCGGTCGGCATCCGCGAGGGCTCACCCGTGATGATCAACCCGGCCTATGAGCTGCTCGCCCACAGCGACAGCAGCAAGCGCCCGGGCAAGGACAAGCGCCGCGAC
>DASYBB010000117.1:0-4269 GCA_036501025.1 Streptosporangiaceae bacterium | reverse complement strand
GACTGCGCCGGTCATCGTACGCTTGCTGCGCCACTCGGAGCAGACTTCAGGTCGACAAGGCTCACGAGAGCCGCAGGTCACGCAGGGTGTTCTCACCTAAGAGAACTTGTCGAGAGGGGGAGACGTGATCGGATTGAACCTCCCAAGCGGTGAAAGCGCTCCACCACAGGGCATGGCGCGCCCGCGCCGGGCGGCCTCGGAGAGGCAGAGCCCGGTAGCGGGTGGCGCCGCGGTGCTGCGGAGCGGCGCCGCCTTGATCTTGAAAGGCTCAATTCGGCAGCGCGCCGTTCGGGCCGTTCGGCGCGTTCGGCGCTAGCAGACCCGGCAGGACCGGGCTGTCCGCCCCTGACCCGCATTCTGCAGCTTGCCCACGCTCGCCGCCTGGACACCGCCCGCCACTGCCGCCGAGCCCGAGGACAATACCCGGCAAGCCGAGGCTGGCACGCAAGCCGACCCTGACGGCCTGGCGCGGCCATCACCTGCACGCCCAAGACGGCTAATACGCAATCTGCCCACATCGGCACCCCGAAGTCGTAGTTGAAGTCCGTGCCGTAGGAGGAGTACCAGGGCACGTCCCAGCCGCGCTCGGCCTTCCACGCCTCCAGCTTGGCCAGCGGCGCGCGCGAGACCATGGCGTAGGTGGTGTCGCGCGTGTGCAGGCGGTCGAGGAACCCGGCCAACAGCTCGTCGGTGCCCGCGGTGCAGCTCGAGCAGCCCACCTCCCACTCCGGGTCGTACATGAAGTGGTAGATGATCAGCTGCGCCCGGCCCTCGAACAGGTCCGGCAGGCGGGCCGGCCCGGCCGGCCCGTCGAGCACGTGGTCCTTCTCGATCTCGACCATCGGCAGGTTGCGCCGCTCGGCGCTGAGCGCGTCCCGCTGCCGGGTCAGCTCCTTCTCCCTGGCCAGCAGCTCGATGCGGGCGGCCCGCCAGTCGTCACGGCTGGCGATCCTGGGGAGGCTCATCGGCGTTCTCCTTCGGGGTCGGCGTGCGCCTGTCCGGGTTATGACGCCGCGGCCGGGCTCAATTTATCGCCCCGGTCACCGCAGGCCCTGTCACAGCGCGGCCCCCTCATTCGTCTCCGATAGCAAGTCAACAACCTGGAGAAACGATGGACACCTCGCTCGACGCCATCACCGGCGTGAAGACGATCCTGCTGACCACCTACAAGCGCGACGGCACGCCGGTGCCCACCCCGGTCAGCGTCGCGTTCGACGGCGGCCGTGCCTACTTCCGCACCTACGACCAGGCCGGGAAGGTCAAGCGGCTGCGGCGCGATCCGCACGTGGAGATCGCGCCCGGCACCCTGCGCGGCCGGGCCACCGGGCCGGGCGCCCCGGCCCGCGCCGTGCTGCTGGAGGACGGCCCGGCCGCGGTCGCGGCCCGCGCGCTGGCCCGGCGGCACCGCGTGCTGCAGGGGCTCTTCGTGCCGCGATTCCACAAGCTGAAGGGCTACCGGACGCTGCACTACGAGCTGCTGCCGGCCTAGCCCCGGCCGCTCTGCTGGCAGCAGATTAAGTTGGCCCGGCGCCGCGCCGCGAACCATCGTGGAGCGTGACGCCGGGCTCCCGGCGCCAGGAGAAGCAGGGAGAAACCATGCAGGCGGTTGAGGTGGGCGGACCATCGGGGAACCTGGAGGACCAGCTGGCGACCCGGCTGCTGTTCCAGCGCATCGTCGTCCTCGGCACCGAGGTCAACGACGCGGTCGCGGGCCGGCTGTGCGCCCAGCTGCTGCTGCTCTCGGCCGAGGACCCGCGCCGGGACATCAGCCTCTACATCAACTCCCCCGGCGGCTCGGTCACCGCCGGGCTGGCCATCTACGACACCATGCAGCTGATCCCCAACGACGTCAGCACGCTGGCCATGGGCCTGGCCGCCAGCATGGGCCAGTTCCTGCTGTGCGCCGGCACGCCGGGCAAGCGCTACAGCCTCCCGCACGCCCAGGTGCTGATGCACCAGGGGTCGGCCGGCTTCGGCGGCACCGCGGCCGACGTGGAGATCTACGCCCGCCAGCTCGAGCGGACCAGCGACATCATGACCGGGCTCATCGCCAGGCACACCGGGCAGAAGGAGGACAAGGTGCGGGACGACAGCCAGCGGGACCGCTGGTTCAGCGCCGAGGAGGCCCGCGACTACGGGCTCGTCGACCACATCCTGGAGCGCGTCGACGACATCCGCCCGGATGTCGTCAGCCGCGGGGCGGGGCTGTAGGCCATGAGCCAGTACACGATTCCCACCGTGGTGGAGAAGACCCCGACCGGCGAGCGCGCCTTCGACATCTACTCCCGGCTGCTGTCGGACCGGATCATCTTCATCGGCACCGAGATCGACGACGGCGTGGCCAACGTGGTCATGGCCCAGCTGCTGCACCTCGAGTTCGCCAGCCCGGACCTGGAGGTCGGGCTCTACATCAACTCGCCGGGCGGCACGTACAGCGCGCTGACGGCGATCTACGACACGATGCAGTTCATCCGGCCGCAGGTCGCCACCATCTGCATGGGCCAGGCGTCATCGGCGGCCGCCGTGCTGCTGGCCGCCGGGGCACCGGGCCGGCGATCGGTCCTGGAGCACGCCAAGGTGCTGCTCCACCAGCCGTCCAGCCAGGCCCAGGGCACCCTCCCGGACCTGGCCGTCCAGGCCAAGGAGGTGGCCCAGGTGCGGGCCGAGATGGACGAGATCCTCAGCCGGCACACCGGCCACCCGGTGTCCAAGATCCGCAGCGACACCGACCGGAACAAGTCGTTCACGGCCCCCGAGGCGGTCGCCTACGGGCTGGCCGATCACGTCATCACCAGCCGCAAGGCGGCGCCGCAGGCTCAGGCCGCGAGCATGGTCGGGGCGGCCGGGAGGTGACCCGCGCCGCCGGCGGGCGGCCCGGCCCGGCGGGCGGCGATGGCGTCCAGCCGGATGACCTGCTCGCGCCGGGCCGCCTCGCGGAACAGGTCGCGCCCGGCCTGGACCAGCAGCTCGGACAGCTCGATGCCCAGGGCGTCGCAGATGGCGGCCAGCACCTCGGAGGAGGCCTCCTTCAGGCCGCGCTCCAGCTCGGACAGGTACGGCAGCGAGACCTTGGCCTGCTCGGCGACGTCGGCCAGGGTCCGGCGCTGCGCGCGGCGGGTCCGGCGCAGCACGTCACCGATCGTCGTCCGCAGCAGCGGCCGCGGGGGGTGCGACTCCCGGCTGGGGAAGCTTACGACTGAGCCCATGGTCGCCGTCCCTTCCGGGCCGCTGCGGGACCCGTCGTGCTGGCGGCGGGCGCCGCCCTGATGCCGGTGAGGTCACGGTACTGGCGGCCGGCCCGGTCCCCGAAGCGCTTTCGCAGCGGGCGTAAGCGGCGGGGCCGCGGGACGGGCGCGGACGCCAGTCGTCAGGGCTCACGGAGGCGGGCGCGGAGCAGCGCCTGGTCCTCGTCGCTGAAGTCGTGCCCGGCGAGCCACGCCTCGGCGCCGCCGTAGCGCTCGTCGAGCTGCGCCAGGAACGCGGCCATCGTCTCGGGCCGGGCCTCGTGCACGATGGCCGGCTTGCCGTCGAGGTCGGCCCGGTAGATCGCCGAGCTGCGCAGGCGGCGCAGGATGGCCTCGACCCGCTCGCCGGTGGCGGCGTAGTCCGCGACGATGGCCTCGCGGCGGACGCTGGCCACGCTGAGCGCGAGGGCGGCGACCACGCCGGTGCGGTCCTTGCCCGCGGCGCAGTGCACCAGGGCCGGCCCCGGCGCGTGCGCGATCGTCCGCAGCGCGCCCGTGACCTGGTCGGGACGGTCCTCCAGGTAGCCCAGGTAATGACCGGCGGCGGGGTCGGCCGGGTAGCGCGACCGGTCCTGCTCGGCGCGGGTCAGCAGCGCGGCCGCCACCACGTCGGTGGCCGCGCCCAGCTCGGGCAGCACCGGATGATGAACGTTGCGCACGCTGTCCACGGCGTCCAGCGGCGCGGGCCCCGCGGCGGCCCGCTCGTGCGAGCTGCGCAGGTCGACCACGGTGGTCAGGCCGATGTCGCCGACCAGCGCGGCGACATCGGCGGGCGACAGTTCCTGCAGGTTGTCAGCGCGCAGCAGGCGGCCGCCGACGGTCGCGCCGCCGTCGGTGGTGGGCAGCCCGCCCAGGTCGCGCACGTTCACGGCACCCTCAAGATCAATCCACGGCATGACAGCATCCTCGCAGCCGCGGCGCCGGACCTGGAGGGACGGACCGGTTAATCCGGGATGAACAGCCGCCGGCCCGAGCGGCCTGGCCGGGTTATCCCGGGGGATGGTCAAGGCTCGGCCGGCTCGAT